>NZ_CALUWS010000024.1 GCF_944324525.1 uncultured Desulfovibrio sp. | reverse complement strand
AAATTGTGTCCAATTTCCCTGCTGACGCTGCCCTCACACTACGGAAAAAGCGTGGTTTTTCCGTGTGTTCGGTTGCGGGTAGCCGCTCGCGCGACTACCAGAGCAATCCACATTTTCCATGTGGAATTGTTCCAGGGCGGATTCGCATGGAAATTGTGTCCAATTTCCCTGCTGACGCTGCCCTCACACTACGGAAAAAGCGTGGTTTTTCCGTGTGTTCGGTTGCGAGTAGCCGCTCTCGCGGCTACCAGAGCAATCCACATTTTCCATGTGGAATTGCTCTGTCACGGCTCTTGCCGATGTAGACGACGGACTGTCTCACCTCCGCGCTGGACGCCCGGGCGCATGTCAGATAGCTTGGAGCGTTTCAAACGGAAAAAACTCTAACGGATAGTGCCAGAGGAGGCATACATGCGCCAACTGCCGGACATCTCCAGCGATCAGCTCGTGACCCGTTATGGCCTGCAGCCGCATCCCGAAGGCGGCTTCTACCGGCGCATCTGGTGCAGCGGCGGCCGCATCGCCGCACAAGCCCTGCCCGCCTGCTATGCCGGAGAAAGGCCGTGGAGCACATCCATCCTCTTTTTGCTGCGCGCCGGCCAGCACTCACGGCTGCATCGCCTGCATTCTGATGAGATCTGGCACTTCCTGCTGGGCGGCCCCTTGCGTTTGGCAATCATCCATCCTGACGGCAGCGGAGAGGACTGTCTGCTGGGGCAGAACATCACCGCCGGAGAAGCGCTTGTGCATGTCGTGCCCGGCGGCTGCTGGTTCGGCGCCATGCCCTGTCCGGGAAGCCCCTATGCCCTCGTGGGCTGTACCGTTGCGCCAGGTTTCGACTTCGCCGACTTCGAGCTTGCCCCGGACGCCGACAGCATCCGTCACAGCCTCCCCCACTGTGACGCCGCCGCCTCGCGCATCCTCGACGACTTTTTTCTTTCCCCCACTCCTGCAGGAGCCTGAACAGCTCTCCCTTCCGTATGCCGCTCAAAACGGTTGAGACGGGGGAAGAGGGGCGACTTTTGAAAAAGTCTCCCCTCTTCCCCCGTACCCCCTTCTCCCCTCCAAAACTTTTGCCGCTGTTGCTGTCGGACAGTCTGGCCTCAAGGTCAGCTTCCCGAACGCACGCCAGCCGAGGCACACGAAAAATGATACGAGGCGGGATCCGGATACGACCTGCCGGATGGTCCCGCCTGACATGCTGCCGGGGGACGTGAGAGGACAGGGACGCCTTGCCGCATCACGACGCCATACAGAGATCAGAAAAAACGTTTTTGGAGGGATGAGGGGGAGCGCGAGGGGGAGAAGGGGACCTTTTTTCGCAAAAAGGTCCCCTTCTCCCCCTCGCAAAAATCCTCCCTTGCCCTATAGCACTCCCAGCGCACGCAGGGCGCAGCGGGCGGCAGAGGCGATGAGGGCTTCCTTGCGGGCCATGTCCGCGTTATCCGGCGAACGGGTAAGGATGACCAGGAGAATCCGCCGGCCGTCGGGGGATTCCGCGAGGCCCACGTCATGGGCGAGGCCGCCGCTGGAGCCGGTCTTGTGGGCCAGCCGCCAGTCTGCCGGGAGACCGGCGCGTATGCGCCCCGTGCCGGTCGTGCAGGCGGCCATCCAGGCCAGCAGCTGCCGGCGTTGTGCGGGGGGCAGGGCCTGCCCCGTCAGCAGAGACTGGAGCGTCCGGGCATAGGCAAGCGCCGTGGTCGTATCCCGTTCATCGCCGGGAGCCGACAGGTTGAGCTCCGGCTCCATCCTGTCCAGACGAAAGGTGACGTCGCCCAACTTTCTGACGTAATCCGTCACGCTGCGCGGCCCGCCGAGGCGATCCAGCAGAAGATTGGTGGCGGTATTGTCGCTGAAGCCGAGGGAGGCGGCACAGAGCTCGGCGATGGTCATGCCGTCGCTGCCGTGCCCGCCGGTGATGGGCGACCAGTCCACTTCTTTCTGGGGGGACCAGTGCAGGCGCTCCGTCAGCAGGTTCGGCTCGCTGACGGAGCGGTCCAGTATGCAGGCGGCCAGCAGCACCTTGAAGGTGCTGCAGAAAGTGAAGCGCTCATCACCGCGCCATGCCAGCCTCCGCCCGCTGTCCACATCCACGGCCACAAGACCGATGCGGGCCTGATGCTCTTGTTCCAGCGCGCGCAGTTCCGCGGTCGCCGCGGCGTCGTCCTGAGCGTATGCCCTGACCGGCAGGGCGACGCAAAGAAGCAGCAGACAGCAGCAGAGGCAAAGCGGCAGGCGGGATACCGGCAACAGCATGGCGAACTCCTTTCCTTATGCAGAGAGAGATTTGAAGAAAAATGGGGAGCCGCCGCCTGTCCGGCGGCAACTCCCCTGCAAGAACATGGCAACAGACCGCCGGATCAGCCGTAAATGAAGGCGTCCGGCACGTCGGCCAGCGTGGCGACCATGACGGCCTTGATGGTGTGCATGCGGTTTTCCGCTTCCTGAAAGACGTAGCTGTTGGGCCCTTCGAACACTTCGTCGCTGACTTCCATGTACTCGAGGCCGAAACGCTGGTAGATCTTTTCGCCGATGGTGGTTTCCCGGTTATGGAAGCTGGGCAGGCAGTGCAGGAAACCGCACTGCGGGTTGCCGGTCTTGCGCATGACCTCGGCATCGATGCTGTAAGGCGTCAGCAGGTTGATGCGCTCCTGCCAGACTTCATCGGGCTCGCCCATGGACACCCAGACGTCGGAATAGAGGAAGTCGCAGCCGTGCACGCCCTCTTCCACGCTTTCGGTACGGGTGATGCGCGCGCCGGTCTTTTCGGCGATGGCGCAGGCCGTCTGGTAGACCTCATCCGACGTCCAGAGGGGGCGCGGGGCCACGGAACGAAAATCCAGCCCCAGCATGGCGCAGCAGACCATGAGCGAATTGCCCATATTGTAGCGGGCATCCCCCAGATAGGCCAGCGTCTGCTCACGCAGGGGCTTGGTGCAGCATTCGCGCATGGTCAGCATGTCGGCAAGCATCTGGGTGGGGTGCCATTCGTTGGTCAGGCCGTTCCAGACCGGGACGGAGGCATAGGAGGCCAGCCGTTCCACGATATCCTGCCCGAAGCCGCGGTACTCTATGCCGTCATAAAAGCCGGAGAGCACGCGGGCGGTGTCGGCCATGGATTCCTTCTTGCCCATCTGGGAACCGGAGGGCCCGAGGTAGGTGGTGCAAGCGCCCTGATCGTGCGCGCCCACCTCAAAGGAGCAGCGGGTGCGGGTGGAATCCTTTTCAAACAGAAGGACGATGTTCTTCCCTTCCAGGAAACGCGGTTCGCGGCGTTCCTTCTTGGCCTTCTTCAGGGCCGCCGCCAGATCCAGCAGGTAGAGGAAATCCTCGGGAGTAAAGTCCGTTTCCTTCAAAAAATGACGATTGGTCAGTCTGCTCATGCGATCTCCACCCCCTGCGGGGCCGCTCTAGTCCATATTCTTCCTGTGCATGACCGAAACCCGTGACGCGGCATGCGCCCGGGCGGCACTTGCGGCAGCGGCTTTCCGACAAGGGAGAGCTCCCGTACGGCACGGCATGCGCGAAAACCAAGACCGGGGACTGGGCAGGAGCCACGCAGACGTTTTGCCGCCAAAGCCAGCGCGAGAGGCCGTTTTGCCGCAAATGCGATCAGTGAGCGACGAACCTAGCACGGGAAGCCCCCCTTGTCCATGCGGAGGCGCTGCGCCGTACCGAGGGCTCCCGAAGGGTATCCGGCCCTGCTTCCCATTGCCCACCATTCCCTTTGCCGCTATACTTTCCGGCAAGGAGAGCCCCATGCGCAAACGTTGCCCTGTCTGCATCCTGTTGCCTGTCATCTGCTGCCTGCTCTGCCTGACGTCAGCGGCAGCGGCCGCCGATTCGCCATCCACGCCCCGCCTGCTCAAGGTGGTGGCTCTAACGCGAGCCGGGGTGAGCGCCCCTTTGCAAAGTGAAGCGATGCTGGACTCCTGGACGGAACGCACCTGGCCCCAATGGCCCGCGAGCCGGGGTGAGCTGACCCGTCGTGGGGCGGCTCTGGTGAGCGAGCTTTGGAGCGAGCTGCGCAACCGCTATCTGGCGCTGGGCGTGCTGCCCGCCAATGCCTCGCCGGCCGCCGTCTATGTGCGTGCCGACAACCGTCAGCCAGCGCGCGCCACCGCCTCGGCCCTGCTGGAAGGCATCCTGCCCCAGGGCAATAACGGCTACGCCGTCGGCAGTCTGTCGCCCGACCCGCTTTTCCACCCCGTCCAGAACGGCATGTGCACCTTCCACTTTGCCGCCACGGCCAAGGACGTGCTGAACAATATGCAGGACGGTCTGCCCGGCCTCAATGCCGCATACGCGCAGCAGCTCTCCCTGCTGGACAGCATCATCGGTCCGGCGGATGCGGAGCTCTGCCTGCGCTATGCCCTGCCGCCCGGCTGCCGTCTGTCCGCCATCCCCTCTTCCGTCGCCATTGCCCGGCAGGGGACCAGCGCCTTCATCCTGGGCGGGCTCGGCATCGCCTCCAGCCTGACGGACGTCTTTTTGCGGGAGTTCAGTCAGTGGCCCAGCGAGCCCGCCGCCTGGGGGCAGGCCGATACCGCCACCATGCGGCAGATCCTGAGCCTGCACAGCGCCGTTTTCAATGCCGTGCAGCGGACGCCCTCCGTGGCGGGCGCGCAGGGCAGCACGCTGCTCAATGAGCTTGTCGCCGCCCTTCGGGGAAAGCTGACGGACAGCCGGGCCAACCGGTCGCCCATCGTGGTCTTTGTGGGATCGGATGTGAACATAGCCAATGTGGCCGCCCTGCTGGACATCCACTGGCAGGCTTCCGGCTATCCCGTGGATCTTATCCCTCCCGCGGCCGCGCTGACCTTTGAGCTCTGGCAGCAGGACGGCGGCCAGGTCGTACGCATCAAGTTTTTTGCGCATGCACTGGAGACCCTGCACAGCAGCACGCCCTTTGAGGACGAAGAAAGCCTGGCGGCCTTCACCGTGCGTGTGGGCAAGAACGGCGAGCCCAACCTGCCGGTCGACGCCTTCTATGCGCGTGCGCGTGCCGCCACTCGCGAGGACTGCATCTTTACGGGACTGGCGCTGCCGCAGCTCGTGCCCGCCGCTTCCGAAGGAGCGCTGGAAACGCCCACCCCGGCGGATGCCGGCGAGACGGAAGAAGGAGACGATCCGCAGGGGCAGGCTCCACGGCAATAGCGCGCTTTGCCGTTGAAAAAGGCACGGCGTGAAGCGGCAACACCGCGCCGCCGGCCCAGAGAGGGCGAGAAAACCGCGTTTTTTCCGCGAAGCGACAGACCGTATGGTTCTGCGAGGCGAAGCGTTCCAAACGGCAACTGCTCCAGTAGTCGCGAGAGCGACTACCCGCAACCGAACACACGGAAAACCACGCCTTTTCCGTGGTGTGAGGGCAGCGTCAGCAGGGAAATTGGACACAACTTCCCTGCGAATCCGCTCTTGGAGACAGGATACAAAAACGGCGGCCTCCGCAGGGATGCCGCCGTTTTTGTCGTCTTGCCGCCGTGTGCGAGCTGCGTTTTTTTCTTCCGCAAAACGACAGGCCGTAACGCAGAGCGTTTCAAACAGAAATTGCCCCTAGTCACGCGGATTATCGCGCGGCAGCAGCAGATTGAGCAGGACGCCGGTGACCGCCGCCAGGCCGATGCCCGCCAGCGTGAAAGAACCGAAGTCGAACTGCATGCCGCCCACGCCGAAAATGATGATCAGCGCCACGATGACCATGTTGCGCGGCTGGAGCAGGTCATGCCCCGCCCGCACCAGCGTGTTCAGTCCCACCACCATGATGGCCCCGAACAGCAGGATCATGATCCCTCCCATGACCGGCGTGGGGATGCAGCTCAAAAAGGCCCCCACCTTGGCCACAAAGGAGAGCAGGATGGAACAGATGGCCGCCCACGTCATGACGGCGGGGTTGAAGGCTCGCGTCAGCGTCACCGCGCCCGTCACTTCGGAATAAGTGGTATTGGGCGGGCCGCCCAGCGCGCAGGCCGCCATAGTGGCCAGACCGTCGCCCAGCATGGTGTTCTTGATGCCCGGATCCCGCAGGAAGTCCTTGCCCGTCACCGAGCTTATGGCGATGATGTCGCCAAAGTGCTCGATGGCCGGGGCCACGGTGATGGGGATGATGAAGAGCATGGGCTCCCAGGAGAATTGCGGCAGCACGAAGTCGGGCAGGGCAAACCACGGCGTGGCGTGCACGGCGTCCCAGTTGCCCACGCCAAGGCCGAGGGCCACCAGCAGGCCCACGGCGATGCCGCAAAGGATGGGCATCAGCCGCAGCAGACCGCGTCCCAGCAGGGAGACCGCAACGGTCGTCAGCAGGGCCGACATGGAGAGCGCCAGGGCCGTGCCGCGGGGGATAAGCTGCTGCGTCCCGTCGCCGGAGAGGCCCAGCGCCATCTTGACGGCCACCGGCGCCAGCACGAGACCGATGACCATGATGACCGGGCCGGTGACGATGGGCGGCAGGATGCGCAGGATGACCGCGGTCCCCCGAAAGCGGATGAGCGTGCTCAGCGCCACATAGAGCAGGCCGGAAAAGATGAGCGCCCCCATGGTCAGGGGCACGCCCCAGGTCTTCACGCCGTACATGATGGGCGCGATGAAGGCGAAGGACGACGCCAGGAAGATAGGCACCTTGCCGCGCGTCACGATCTGAAAGATCAGCGTGCCGACGCCCGCGGTGAAGAAGGCCACATTGCTGTCCAGCCCGGTCAAAAGCGGCACCAGCACCAGCGCGCCGAAGGCCACAAAGAGCATCTGCGCGCCGAGCAGCGCCTCCCGCAGGCGAAAGACGTAGCGGCAGGGATCGTCATGGGCGGTCACGGAATTCATGTCGCTTCCCGTCATCATTTCGTGCCGAAAATGCGGTCGCCCGCATCGCCCAGACCGGGGATGATGTATCCATGCTCGTTCAGATGACTGTCGATGGCGGCGGTGTAGATGTCCACGTCGGGATGGGCCTGCTGCAGGCGGGCGATGCCTTCCGGAGCGCAGACGAGATTGATGCTGCACATCTGGCGGCAGCCCCGCTTTTTCAGCAGATCGATGGTGGCGATGAGCGAACCGCCCGTCGCCAGCATGGGATCGAGGATGATGGCAAAACGGTGTTCCAGATTGCCCGCCAGCTTGACGTAATACTCCACGGGCTCAAGGGTCTCCTCGTTGCGGTACAGGCCCACCACGCTGATCTTTGCCCCCGGCACCATGTCCAGCACGCCGTCCATGAGCCCCAGCCCCGCCCGCAGGATGGGCACGACCGTTACTTTCTTGCCGGAAATGGCCTCCACTTCCACCGGCCCGGCCCATCCCTGCACCGTGATCTTTTCGGTACTGAAGGATTTGGTGGCCTCATAACTCAAAAGGCGGGCCAGCTCATTGGCGATACTGCGAAATTCGCCTGTTCCCGTGGACTCCCGGCGCAGCAGCCCGAGCTTGTGCCGCACCAGCGGATGATCGACCACATGCACAGCCATAACGGCCTCCTCAACACTGTAAAATAGTTATAAATAAACTTTTTTATCCTAGCTTTCTCCCCTTTTGCCTGTCAAGCGGCAGTTTCTTCGCGTATTTACAGGCCGTCCGTTTTGGCGTAGCACGAGCCCAGCGTCAGGATGCCGGACAGGGCCATCCTGCGGAAAAAGTCGCTCTTTGCTCCCAAGAATGTATGATGCTGTCCCCGTGGCGGCATTTTCTGAAACGAATCCGCTTTCGCGCGCCCTGCGGGGATAGTTGCCATGCCTGTGCTGCACTCCATCGAAGATTTCCTCCGCCTGCGTGACGCCGGCCTGCCGCTGCTGGACGTCCGCTCCCCTGCCGAATACCAGACGGCGCATATGGCGGGGGCCCACAACCTCCCCCTCTTTTCCGATGCGGAGCGCGCCCAGGTGGGCACCGCTTACGCCCGGCAGGGGCAGGAGGTCGCCTCCCTTCTCGCCCTGCGGCTGGTGGGCGGCCGCCTGGCCGATATGGTGGAATCCGCCCGGCGGATCTGTCCGCCGCGGCCGCTGACGCCGGATGCCGCCGCCGCGCTGTCCGCCTGTTCCGCAACGTCGGCCGGCACGCTCCCGGCCCTGTCGAAAACGCCGTCCACGCCCTGCCGCCATGTGCTGCTCCACTGCTGGCGGGGCGGCCTGCGCAGCCGCAGCGTGGGCTGGTTGCTGGAGAGCTGCGGCTTTACCGTGCACCTCTTGCGCGGCGGCTATCGCGCCTTCCGTACCCATGTCCGCAAGGAGCTGGCCCGGCCGCGACCTGTGCTGGTCCTGGGCGGCATGACCGGCTGCGGCAAGACGGACATCCTCCATGCGCTGGCCGCCCGGGGAGAACAGATCATCGATCTGGAAGGCCTTGCCCATCATCGGGGCTCCGCCTTCGGCGCCGTGGCCCTGAACGGCGGCCAGCCCGGCAACGAAGCTTTTGAGAACAGCCTCTTCGAGCAATGGCGTACGCTGGATCCCCGGCGTCCGGTCTGGCTGGAGGATGAGAGCCGGCGCATCGGCCATGTCACGCTCTGCGAAGAATTCTTCCGCCATATAGACACCTCGCCGCTGCTGGTGGTGGACTTGCCGCTGCCCCTGCGCATCCGCCGCCTTGTCGCCATCTACGGCAGCGCCGCCCCGGGTTCTCCCCCGGCCCCGGACATCGTGGAGGCCCTATGCGCGGCCTTACAAAAACTGCACCGCCGTCTGGGCAGCGAAGCCTGCGCGCGCTGCTGCGAACTGGTGCGCGAGGGACGACTTGACGAAGCCGTCGGACGCGTGCTCCACTATTACGACAAATGTTACGGTCATCAGCAGGCGCAGCGCAGCGGCCGTCTGCTGGGCCGCCTGACCTGCGAAGCGGATGCGCCGCAGGAGACCGCCCGGCGGCTGACGGCGCTGGTTGCGGAGGCCGCCTCCGGCAGCCCGTGCCCTCCCGTCTTTCCCAACCCCCGGTAAGGAGTCGCCCATGACGCCACCATCCCGCCTGAACCTTCCCTGTGCGCCGGACGATCCGGCCCTGACCACGCCCTGCCTGCTGCTTGACGAGGCGCGTATGGCGGGCAATATCGCCCGTTTCAATCGCCATCTGGCCCGCCAGGGCCTGGCCGCGCGGCCGCACCTCAAGACGTGCAAAAGCATGGCCGCGGCGCAGCGCATCCTGCGGACGCCCGCCGGGCCGGCCACGGTCTCCACCCTCGCCGAGGCGGAATATTTCGCGGCCCGGGGCGTGACGGACATTTGTTATGCCGTGGGCATGACGCCCGACAAGCTGGAGCGGGTGCTTGCCCTGCGCCGCGAAGGGACGGATCTTTCCGTCGTGCTGGACGACCCCGTGACGGTCGCGCTGCTGGATGCGGCGGCAAAGCGCCTGTGCACCGCCGAGGACACGCCCCTCCCCGTCCTGCTGGAACTGGATTGCGACGGCCACCGCAGCGGCCTTGATCCGGCGGGCGACGAGCTCCTTGCCGTGGCCGCGGCGGTACAGGCATCGCCCTTTCTGGAGCTGCGCGGCGTCCTGACGCATGCCGGCGCCGCCTATGCCTGCACGGATACGGCCCAGATCGCCGCCCTGGCCCGCCAGGAAGGCGACGCGGTCGTCGCCGCCGCCGAACGCCTGCAGGCCGCAGGATACGCCTGTGCGGTACGCAGCGTCGGCTCCACGCCCACCGCCTTGCTGGGCGAATATCCGCAGGGCGTCACCGAAGTCCGGGCCGGCGTCTATCCCTTTATGGATCTGACCATGTGCGGCCTTGGCGTCTGCACGACGGACGATGTGGCGCTCAGCGTCCTTGCCACGGTCATCGGCCACCGCCGTCAGGACGGGGCGCTGGTGACGGACGCCGGCTGGATGGCCCTTGCCCAGGACCGCGGTCTGGACGAATGCTTCGCCCGTTGGGGGTTTGGCCTGCCCTGCACTCTGGACGGCACGCCCTTGCCGGGCCTGCGGGTCAGCGAGTGCAATCAGGAGCACGGCATCATCAGTTTCCGTCCCGGGGAGGCCGTCCCCGTTCCGGCCCTGCATGAGCGTTTCCCCCCGGGAAGCCGCCTGCGCATCCTGCCCAATCATGCCTGCGCCACCGCCGCACAGTACGACACTTACCATGTGCTGCGGCAGGGGCAGATCACGGCCTGCTGGGAACGCATCCGCGGCTGGTAGGGACGGTCGCCGTCCCGCCGGCGCGGGAATGTCCGCCGGCAGGTCTTGCCGCCGACGCGACGACACGATACACGCACCTTGCCGGCAGGGCATGTCCCGCCCCGGGAGCAGCACCGCCGGCCTGCCTAACCAAGGAGGATATCATGGCTGCAACTGTCTATTACACGGACATGCACACCCGCTCGCACGAAGACAGCAAGATCGCCAAGCTGGCGCGGCTGTGCGACGCGGTGGGCCTCAAGCGGGTCGTCCGCAAGAATGACCTCACCGCCATCAAGCTGCACTTCGGCGAATACGGCAACGACACACACCTGAATCCGGCCCTCGTGCGCCAGGTGGTGGACAAGGTGCACAGCGCGGGCGGCAAGCCCTTCCTGACGGATACCACCACGCTCTACTCCGGCACCCGCCACAATGCCGTGGACCATCTGCAGACCGCCTACAGCCACGGTTTCGCGCCGTCGGTCGTGCAGGCCCCCGTGGTCATCGCCGACGGCCTTTACGGCGAGAACGACGTGCCCGTGCGCATCAACTGCAAGCACTTCAAGGAAGTGCACATCGCCACGGAGATCCGCCGCGCCCCGAGCATGGTGGTGCTCTCGCACTTCAAGGGGCATGAGATGGCGGGCTTTGGCGGAGCCATCAAGAACCTGGCCATGGGCGGGGCCTCGGTGCGCGGCAAGCGCGACCAGCACGGCACCCATGTGTCCGTGGATGCCGCCACCTGTGTCGGCTGCGGGAAGTGCGTGAAGAACTGCCCGCAAAAGGCCCTGAGCCTGAAAGACAAGAAAAGCTGTGTGGACACGTCCCTCTGCATCGGCTGCTTTGAGTGCATCACCGTCTGCCCGACCAAGGCCATCAGCATCGACTGGGCCACGGAAATGGCTCCCTTCGTGGAGCGCATGACCGAATACGCCCTCGGGGCCGTCAAGGGCAAGAAGAACGTCTGCTACATCAACTTCGTCATGAACGTCACCCCGGACTGCGACTGCGTGGCCTGGAGCGACATGCCGCTGGTGCCGGACATCGGCCTGCTGGCCTCCACCGACCCCGTGGCCCTGGATCAGGCCTGCTTTGACCTGGTCAATAAGGCCCCGTGCCTCGATCCCTCCCTCAAGGTCGCGCCCGGCGACGACAAGTTCACGGCACGCTGGCCCAATACCCGCGGTCCCCTGCAGCTCAGCTATGGCGAGGAGATCGGCCTCGGCAGCCGCCAGTATGTGCTGGAAAAGATCTAGAGCGTTTCACTTTGGAAAAAGGTGAAACGCGAGGCGGCGGCACAGCGCCGCCCGGCTGAACGTGAGCGGAAAAACCGCGTTTTTCCGCGTAACGCCAGGCCGTAGGGTTTGAAACGCAAAACGTTTCAAACGGGAAAAGCTCCAACCTGCTGACGAACCGGGCCTGACGGCTCATCACTCGCATGATACGAGCCTCCGGCGGCAGCCTGCCACCGGAGGCTTTTTCTGCTCCCGGCCTATTTGTGAAAAAGAAAACAAGAGGTTTTCTTTTATTTTTATGACAAAAAGTAACCATCTGAAAAAAATATTTTTTCCACACAAGCTCCAGCAAGGCAAACGCCGCGACCGCTGGAATCCCGCTCAAAAACCCGCCAGGTTGTTGCCTTTTTTCCTCCCTCATGGCAGGATGCGCCATCGACTCTGCATACTGTCGGCAAATGGGGGAGGTTCGTTTTGCCAAGCCATATCTTGCTGCTGGTTCTTGGAGCCGCCCTTCTGCACGCGACGTGGAACATCATCGTCAAAGGAGGGGACAACAAGCTCTTCGAGTCAGCCCTCAACGCTCTGGGAGGAGGTCTCGGCACGCTCTTCATCCTGCCGTTCCTCCCACCGCTTCCTGCCGCCTGCTGGCCGTTTCTGGCCCTTTCCTGCTGTTGTCACCTCACCTATTACATCTGCATCTCCGCCGCCTACAAGGAAGTCGATCTTTCGATCGGCTACACCATCATGCGCGGCTGCGCCCCCCTCATCACTTCCATCGTCATGCTCTGCCTCGGTCAGGGACTCAGCCTGACGAGCTGGAGCGGGGTCGCCATTCTCTGCCTCGGCATCTTGGCGCTTTCCCTGGACAATCTGAAACGGCACGCCAACCTGCGGGGCATCCTCATCTCCCTGCGCACCTCCTTCGTCATCGCCGGCTATACGCTGGCGGACGGTTTCGGCGCGTCGGCCGGCGGCGACGGCTACGGCGTGGCCTACGCCTGCTGGATCTTCTTCCTCAACATCTTCCCGCTGCATATCTACGTCTTCCTGCGGCATGGTCGTGAATATTTGCCCTATCTCCGGCAGCGCGGGGGGATAGGCATCTTCGGCGGGCTGTGCGGCCTGGGTTCCTACGGCATAGCCATCTGGGCCATGACCAAGGCGCCCATCGCCATGGTGGCGGCCCTGCGCGAGACATCCGTCATTTTCGGCATGCTCATGGCCGTCATCTTTTTGGGCGAAAAGCTTACGCCCAGCCGCATCCTGGCCGTCCTGCTCGTGTGTTGCGGCACAATGGTACTCAAGTACGGTTAGCCAAAAGGCCGGCCGCTGCATATAGTCGGTTGCCTGCCCTTGACGGGCGAGGCTTCTGCCTTTAATGTGTCCAATGTTCTTTTTTGGACAAATCATATTTTGGAGGATCACATGGGGGATTTACCAAAAAAGCATGAGCTGATGGAGGAAGCACGCGAGGCTCTTGCCAAAACTCTCGGCCCCACCGAAGTGCTGGCGCTCGCCCTGGGCGCCATCGTGGGCTGGGGGTGTTTCATGCTGCCCGGCATCACCTTTCTGCCCAATGCCGGCCCGCTGGGTACCATCATCGCTTTTTTTATCGGCGCATTCTTTCAGTGCATCGTGGCGCTGGGCTACAGTTTTCTCATCAAGCCCTATCCGGTGGCGGGCGGGGCTTTTGTGTACGCCTACGCGGGATTCGGCTCCAAGGGAGCCTTCATCTGCGGCTGGGCGCTGGTGCTCAGCTATGTCTGTGTCATTGCCGCCAACGCCACGGCCATCATTCTGCTGGTACGCTTCCTGCTAGGGAAAAGCATCCAGTTCGGCTATCTCTATACCGTTCTGGACTGGGATATCTACCTCAGCGAAGTGGGCTACATTACGGTCATCCTGCTCGTTTTCGGATATATGAACTTCCGTGGAGTTGATGCGGCCAGTGCCGTTCAGGTCTTCCTGGCCTTTGCCCTGACCATCGGCGTGCTGGTACTCACCATCGGCACGGCCACCGCCGAGACCGCGAGCCTCGACAACCTTCAGCCCCTCTTTGCGGAAAACCGCTCGGCCATTGCCTGCATCATGATGGTGCTGGCTTTGACACCATGGCTATATGTGGGCTTTGACACCATCCCGCAGATGGCGGAGGAGTTCTCCTTCTCTCCCGGCAAAGCCCGTGATCTCATGCTGCTTTCCATCATCTGCGGCGCCGTCATCTACGCCCTCGTCACGCTGTGCGTCGCCGGCCTCATCCCCTACAAGGAACTGCTGGCCGCCAACCATGACTGGGCCACGGGCTGGGTCGCCAATCAAATCTTCGGCCGCTGGGGCGGGGTAGCCCTTGCCGTTCCCGTGTTGGCGGCCATTCTGACAGGCATGAACGGCTTCTTCATGGCCACCACGCGCCTGCTGTTCAGCATGGGCCGCAGCAAATTCCTGCCCGGCTTCTTCTCCGAAGTGCATCCCAAATACAATACCGCCTGGAAGAGCGTCGTCTTCATCACGGCGCTGACCTTGATTGTGCCGTGGTTCGGGAGACCGGCTCTTGACTGGATCGTGGCCACATCGTCCATCGGCACGGCGCTTGCCTACCTTTTCGCCTGCCTGACGGCACGCAAGTATCTGCTTGCGCACCCTGAGCTGCGCGAATCCTCCTGGGGTAAGCCCGTCTGCACTCTGGGCGCCATTACATCGCTTATCTGCATCGGCCTGCTCATGATCCCCAGCTCTCCCGTAGCCATCAACGTGCCCAACTGGGCCATGCTCTTTGCCTGGGTCGCCCTCGGGGCCATTTTCTTCCTGGGCAAGCAGCAGGAACTGCTTTCCATTCCGCACTCGACCATGCGCTACCTGCTGTTCGGCAAAGCCGATCAGGAAGTGCTGTTCGACACCATGGAAGACGACGAGGACATCGTTTAGCGGTTTTGGCGCCGGGGTGGCGGCTGCCGGAGCGACACGCACGCCGGCGCCGCCCCTCCCGCCGGCAGTGTACGACCGTTCATCACGTCATGCGCCGCCCCCTGTCGGGCCGCGGACGTCCCGAGCAAGCCAGTCATCTTCGACCCCGAAGGTGTCGAAGCCATAGCGGAGTATCACCATGCGTTTATTGCTTTCCATTCTCCTTGCCCTGCTCCTGACCGTCGTTCAGGTGTACATCGGCCTGGAAACCTTCTTCCCCAGCGTGTTCCAGCAGAAGACGCACATCGTGGACGAGCTGATCCAGGACAAGAAACCCATCATCAGCAAGCTCACCCCCGAAGAACAGGCCTGGATCACCAACCACGGCAAGGTCACCGTAGGTGTGGACCCCTACTTCTACCCCATTGAAACCTTTGACGGCCGCGGTCAGTATTCCGGCCTTGGCGGCGACTACATGAAGCTTCTGAGCCACCTGACCGGCATCCAGTTCCTGCCGCTGCGCCTCAATGACTGGGCCGCCACCGAGCACAGCGCGCAGGCCCGCGAAGTGGACATGTACATGGCCGCCGCCCAGACGGCGCGCCGCAGCGAGTATATGCTCTTTACCGAGCCCTACATCAACGAACCCGGCGTCATCAGGGCGCCCCGTACCTCCGGCCTGCACGACATCACCGTGGCCGATCTGCACGGCAAAAAGGTGGCTGTGGTGGCCGCCTACTCCTGGCATGACTTCCTCCTGGAACACCATCCCGAAGTGGAAGTGGTGCCCTGCGCCACCACTGTGGACGCGCTCAAGGCCGTGGTCGACGGCGATGCCGATGCCATCATCGACTACGAATTCAACCTGAAGGAAAAGATCCACACGGCCGGCATCATGCAGATGGAGAAGGTTGGCAGCGTGGAGTCCAGCTACGGCCACGCCATTGCCGTGCGCAAGGACTGGCCCATCCTGTTCAGCATCCTCAAGAAGGGGATGGACAGCATCACCCCTGAAGAAAAGACTGCGCTGGCCGAATACTGGCTGGTGCAGGAAAGCGCCCCCGAACCGGCCGACCGCCATCTGCAGTGGCTGTTCTTCTTCTTCACCGAGATCGTCATGCTCGGCTTCGGCTTCCATACCTGGTGGCAGATCTCCGTCACCAGGGCGACCCGCGCCCGCATCCGGGATATCCGCGAAACCAACCGTGCCAAGGCGGCCGCGGTGTCCACCACCAAGGCCTGAGCCTGACTCCCACCATAAGCAAAGCCGCCGCAAGGCGGCTTTTTTGTTCGCCTGCGCAAGTACACCCAAACAGCCCCGCATAGCGAGAGGAGTCGTTTCACGCTTTAGCGCATTTTCAGCTTGAAACGCGTTCCGGTTCAAACCATACGGTCTGGCGCTTCGTATAAAAAGCGCGTTTTTCCGCTCACTTTGGGCCGGGCGGCACTGTCCGCCGCCTCGTGTTCCGCAACAAAGACTGCACGCTCTAAAAGCGACGGGGCGGAGAAGCTTTCGCTTCCCCGCCCCGCACGGCATGTCACAAGACGACGCTACTTTTTCTTGTGCTTCGGACGGCCGTCATCGGGACGGACGGCATTATGGGCCCGTTCATCCTTGCGGCGCTCCGGCTTCTTCTCCAACGCGGCGCGCAGGGCGTCCCGATAGCAGCGCAGTACGGCCAGCCGGGCATATTTCTTGTTCTCCGCCGGGATGATGTGCCACGGCGCATAGGCCGTGCTCGTGCGCAGGAACATCTCGTCCGCCGCCACGCTGTAGGCATCGCGCTTTTCCCTGTTGCGCCAGTCCTCATCCGTGATCTTGTACTGCTTCCACGGCGTCTGCTGCCGTTCCTCAAAACGTCGCAACTGCTCTTCCGGCGAAATATGCAGCCAGAACTTCAGCAGGATGTTGCCATCCTCGGTGAGCTGCTCCTCAAAATGGTTGATCTCGGCATAGGCGCGGCTCCAGTCTTCCCGTGGCGTAAGCTTTTCCACCCGTTCCACGAGGACGCGCCCGTACCATGAGCGGTCATATATGGTGATGAAGCCCGCACGCGGAATATGCCGCCAGAACCGCCACAGATAATGGTGCGCCAGCTCTTCGTCCGAGGGTGCGCTGATGGGGATGACCTGGGTGATGCGCACGTCCGCGCCGCCGATGACGCGCCGTATGGCTCCGCCCTTGCCGGATGCGTCCCAGCCCTCGAAAATGAGCGTGCTGGAGATGCCGCGCCGGTAGGCATGGTAGGTCAGGGCAAAAACTTCGTCCTGCAGTTTCTTCAATTCCTTGCGGTAATGGTCCGGCTCCTTCGACTGCGTGAGGTCGATGGCCTCCAGGCTGGAGACAAGACCTTCCTGCACGAGGCCGGCCCCGTTCTGATCCTGTTCCTTTTCCAGAGCCACGCGCCCGGCTTTGGCATCCTGCGCACGCATGGCGCGCTCCATGCCGGCGATGATGGCCTGCGCCACGGAAAGATTACGGTAATTGGCGTCGGCGGCGTCCACGATGGTCCAGGGCGCTTCCGGACGGTCCGTCAGACGGATGGCCGTGGAGATCCCGTCCACCAGCCCGTCATAGTTGTCGGCGCTCTTTTTGTCGTACGGCGTGAAGTGAAAGACCTCCTGATGCGCGAGACGGTGCTTGAGACGGTGGGTAAAGGTCTTCTTGTCCAGATGCAGCCAGAGCTTGATGATGGCCATGCCCGATGCGGCAAGACTGTTCTCCAGCCCGCGCAGACGGTGCAGACGGCTGCTGAAGGCATCTTCCGAAATGTCCCGGCAGGCCCGCAGGCGCACGGCAGGCCCGTACCAGCCCCCCAGGAAGACCCCCACTTCGCCGGCCGCGGGCAGTTGCCGCCAGTAGCGCCAGAAGGGGGGGCGCTCCCGTTCCTCATCCGTTTCAAACCAGAAGGCATGGTGATGCAGATGCTTGCCGTCCATCCACTCGGAAAGCAGATTGGCCACGGCCCCCCGGCCTGCCCCGTTGAGTCCCGCTATGGTGATGAGTACAGGTATCTTGCGGGTCAGACACTGACGCTGTGCCTCAAAAAGGCGCAGTCGCAACTGTTGCATGGCGGCTTCATATTCCTTGTCGGCGCATTTTCGCCCAAGCGCGGCGGATTCGAACATGTGACCTCCTAGGCCTGTAAAGTTCCCCGTAAGCTCCACGAGTTTGTGAAGGGCCATATATTGCAGTCTATCCCCGCAGGACATGAATCACAAGGAAAAAACGCCACACGTGCCGCGTCCGCGTAGCGGGAGCGCTCCTTGACCGGTTGGGGAGAACAGGCTATCTTTTTGCCAGCTTATCCGGGGAGTCCGACATGTTTCCTACCATTACCGGCAGAAAGATCCGAAACGCCATCATCGGCTGCGGCCGCATCTCCAAAAATCACTTCGCTTCCATAGAAAAGCATCAGGATAACATGGAACTGGTCGCCGTCTGCGACAGCGACCCCGCCGTGCTGCGCGACCATGTGGAGCGGTACGGCGTTCCCGGTTTTTCCTCGCTCACCGAACTGCTGGACAAGAGCGACTGCGATCTTGTCACCATTTGCACGCCGAGCGGCCTGCATCCGCAGATGGTCATCGAGGCCGCCCGCGCCGGGCGGCACGTCATGACGGAAAAGCCCATGGCCACCCGCTGGAAGGATGGTCTGGCCATGATCCACGCCTGCGACGAGGCCCGACGCCGCCTTTTCGTGGTCAAGCAGAACCGGCGCAACGCCACGCTCCAGCTGCTCAAGCGCGCCATCGACGAACAGCGCTTCGGCCGCATCTACATGGTGCATCTGAACGTTTTCTGGACCCGCCCGCAATCCTACTATGATTCCGCCAAGTGGCGCGGCACATGGGAAATGGACGGCGGCGCCTTCATGAACCAGGCCAGCCATTATGTGGATCTGCTGGAATGGCTCATCGGCCCCATAGCCGACGTGCAGGCCATGACCGGCACCCTGGCCCGCCATATCGAGGTGGAGGATTCCGGCGTGCTCAACGTGCGCTGGCGCAACGGCGCGCTGGGCTCCATGGCCGTCACCATGCTCACCTACGACAAGAATCTGGAAGGCTCCATCACCATCATCGGGGAAAAGGGCACGGCCCGCGTCGGCGGCGTGGCGGTCAACGAGATCCAGATCTGGAAGTTTGACGAGCCCCGCGATTATGACGCCACCGTGGCGGAATCGAGCTATGCCACGACATCCGTCTACGGCTTCGGGCATCCCCTGTATTACAAGAACGTCATCGACGTGCTCCGCGGTGAAGCGGAACCGGAAACGGACGGCCGTGAAGGACTCAAGTCCCTTGAGATCCTCATAGCCGCCTACTGCAGCGCCCGCGACAACAAGACCGTTTCGCTCCCGCTGGAGTATTAGAGCCTGCCTGGAGGAGCTGCGCCCGACCGGAAAAGGCACACCCTGCCGGCCTGACGCCGCTTCGCCGTGCCGGACGCTCTTTGCCGCGAGCGTGCCGCTATGCCCGGCAAAAAGCAGGCGTCGCGCCGGCTGCAAGAAGATTCAAACGTTGTGAAAGAGGAGAGGGCATGGTTTCTCTCGATGCACTGCGGCAGGGGACATCCGCTGTCGCCGTTGTGGGGCTGGGCTACGTTGGCCTGCCTCTGGCCGTGGCGCTGGCCCGGCACTTCGATGTTATCGGTTTTGACGTCAACAGCGCCCGGGTGGAGGCCCTGCGGCAGGGACACGACGCCACCCGGGAGGTGGACGGCGCCGAACTGGCCGCCTGCAAGGCGCTCTTCACCGACGATCCCGAACAATTGCGGCGGGCCGCTGTCATCATCGTGGCCGTTCCCACGCCGGTGGACGATCATCGCCGTCCAGACCTGTCGCCGGTACGCGCGGCCAGCCGCACGGTGGGCCGCCACATGTCGCGCGGCTGCGTGGTCTGCTACGAGTCCACGGTCTATCCCGGCGTGACGGAAGAGGAATGCCGCCCCATCCTCGAGGCGGAGTCCGGTCTGCGCTTCCCGCAGGATTTTACGCTCGGCTATTCGCCCGAACGCATCAACCCCGGCGACAAGGTGCACCGGCTGGAGACCATCCGCAAGATCGTTTCCGGCTCGGACGAGCCCACGGCCGACCTGCTGGCGCAGGTCTACGGCAGCGTGGTGGCCGCGGGCATCCACCGGGCCTCGTCCATCAAGGTGGCCGAAGCCGCCAAAGTCATCGAGAATACCCAGCGCGACATCAACATAGCCCTCATGAACGAGCTGGCCATCATCTTCAACAAGCTCGGCATCGACACGCTGGAGGTGCTGGAAGCCGCGGGCAGCAAATGGAACTTCCTGCCCTTCCGGCCCGGCCTCGTGGGCGGGCACTGCATCGGCGTCGATCCCTACTACCTCACCTACAAGGCCGAGGAGATCGGCTGCCACCCCGAAGTCATCCTTTCCGGCCGGCGCATCAATGACGGCATGGGAAAATTCGTGGCCGAGATCTGCGTCAAGCGCCTCATCGAATCCGACAGGCGCGTCAAGGGCGCGCGCGTGGGCATCCTGGGCTTCACCTTCAAGGAGAATGTGCCGGATATCCGCAATACGCGCGTGGTGGACATCGTGGCGGAACTGAAGGAATACGGCGTCACGCCGCTTGTGCACGACCCGGAGGCCGCCCCCGCCGAGGCCCTGCACGAATACGGGCAGGAGCTGCTGCCCCTGTCGGCCCTGAGCCGGCTGGATGCCCTCATCCTGGCCGTGGCGCACGACAGCTTTCGCAGCCTGACGCCCGACGCCATCGCGGCCATGTTCGAGACGCAGCCCGTCAGCCTCATGGACATCAAGGGATTCTGGGACAAACACGCCTTGCGCGAAGCCGGTTTTGACCTCTGGCGGCTGTAAGCATCTACGGGGAGGCATCCATGCAGTTCATCGATCTCGCCGCGCAGCAGGCGCGCATCCGCTCCCGTATCGAGGCCCGCATCACGGCCGTCCTGGATCACGGAAAATACATCATGGGCCCGGAAGTGGCCGAGCTGGAGGCCGCCCTGTGCGCCTTTACCGGCGCGCGGCACTGCATCACCTGCGCCTCCGGCACGGATGCGCTGCTCATGCCGCTCATGGCCTGGGGCATCGGCCCGGGCGACGCCGTTTTCGTGCCGCCCTTCACTTTCTTCGCCACGGCCGAGGAGCCCGCGCTGCTGGGAGCCACGCCCATCTTCGTGGACATCGATCCCCAGACCTTCAACATGCGGCCCGACCTGCTGGCCCGCGCGGTGGAGGCCGTGCTCCGGCAGGATGCCGGCATCTATCCCCTTCCTGAGGCGGCGCGCACCCGCAAGCTGACGCCGCGGGCGGTCATCCCCGTGGATCTGTTCGGCCAGGCCCCGCCCTACGCGGAACTGCTGCACGTCGCCCGCGAGCATGACCTGCTCGTGCTGGAAGATGCGGCCCAGAGTTTCGGCGGCACGCATCACGGGCAACGCCACTGCGCCCTGGGCTGCCACGCGGCCGCCACGAGCTTTTTCCCGGCCAAGCCGCTGGGCTGCTACGGCGACGGCGGCGCCGTCTTCACCGATGACGACGATCTGGCGGCCCTGCTGCGCTCCATCCGCGTGCACGGCAAGGGCAGCGACAAATACGACAACGTGCGTCTTGGCCTGAACGGACGGCTGGACACCCTGCAGGCCGCCATCCTGCTGGCCAAGCTGGAGATCTTCCCCGACGAGCTGACGGCGCGGCAGCAGGTGGCCCAGTGCTATGCCCGGCATCTTTCCGGCATCAAGGGGCTGACGCCTCCCCATGTGGCGGAGGGCAACCGCAGCGCCTGGGCGCAGTTCTGCGTGCTGCTGCCCGAAGGCAGCCGCCCCGCCGTCATGGAACACCTCAAGGCGCAAGGCATCCCCACCAACATCTACTATCCCAAGCCGCAGCACTGCCTTGGCGTCTTTGCCGGGCTGGGCTACGCGGCGGACGACATGCCGGCGGCGCTCCAGGCTTCGCGCAACATCCTCGCCCTGCCCTTCCACCCCTACATGACGGAAGAGGACGTGACCAGGGTCGCCACGGCGCTCGGCGAGGCCCTGGCATGAGCGCCCCCTCCGCCTTCGTGCACGAAACGGCCTGCATCGACGATGCGGTCAGCCTCGGGGCCGGGACGAAGATCTGGCATTTCACCCATGTGCTGTCCGGCTCCGTGGTGGGAGAAAACTGCAACATCGGCCAGAACGTGGTCATCGGGCCGGACGTCCGCATCGGCAGGGGCTGCAAGATCCAGAACAACGTCAGCGTCTACAAGGGCGTGACGCTGGAAGACGACGTCTTTTGCGGGCCGAGCATGGTCTTCACCAATGTGTTCAATCCCCGCGCCCATATCCGCCGCATGGATGAAGCCCGTCCGACGCTTGTCCGGCAGGGAGCCAGCATCGGCGCCAACGCCACCATCGTCTGCGGCATCACGGTGGGGCGCTATGCCCTGATCGGGGCAGGCGCGGTCGTCACCCGGGACGTGCCGGATTTTGCCCTCATCTACGGCAATCCGGCCCGGCAACATGGCTGGGTCTGCGCCTGCGGGGAAAAGCTGCCGAAGGATCTGCGCTGTCCCGCCTGCGGCAAACGCTACCGTCTCCAGGACGGCAGGCTTGACGCCGCGGAACCGGAAAACTGTTGAACGCCGCATGCCTGCCTCCGGGCAGCCGACTGGCCCGAATCACGGAATGTCTTATGTCAGCCGGGCGCGTCGGGGCGACACGGCCGCGTACCCCGTCCGTACGGCACGTCCGGCCGGCACGGGAGGATACGCCCCGTCTCCCACGCGTGGTCGTTCTGCCCAGATTTTCCCTGCCCGTGCAGCCGTTGCGCGTACGCTGCACGCCTCAAGCGTTTTCCCGGGGCGGCCCGAGGCCCCGTGCCCGTCACGAGGAAGGAAGGTACGGGCATCGACAGCAAGGCGAAAAGATTCCCTTCCCCCAGATGAGCAGTGCGGAGCGTGAACACGCCCCAGCCTGAACCGCGTAGCCATCATGAAATACCTCCCCTCACAGCTCATGTCCTTCCTGCACGAACGCGGGGCGCGCCACAATATCGCCATATTGCGGCGCTTCAGCCTGACGCTCTTTCTCATGATCGCCGCTTACAGCGTGCTCTTTCATGTGATCATGGAATACGAGGGGCAGCACCATTCCTGGATCACCGGCGTCTACTGGACGCTTACCGTCATGTCCACGCTGGGCTTCGGGGACATCACCTTCACCTCGGACCTCGGCCGCGTGTTTTCCATCGTCGTGCTCATGTCCGGGGTCATCTTCTTCCTCATCATGCTGCCGTTCACCTTCATCCAGCATTTCTACATGCCCTGGCTGGAAAGCCAGAAGAAGGACATGGTCCCCCGGCAGCTGCCCCCCGCCACGCACGGCCACGTCATCATAGCCGGCAGCGGCCCCATCACGCTCAACCTGGCCGATGACCTCACCCGCTACGGCGTGCGCAACATCCTGCTGTGCCACGATCCGCAAAGCGGCCTCGAACTGCTGGAGCAGGGCTATGAAGTGGTTGCCGGCGACCACGACGACGTCAAGACCTACGCCAAACTGCGCGCGGATGCCGCGGCCATGCTGGTGGTGCTGGATACGGACATCCGCTGCACCAACATCGTCTTTTCCGCGCGAGAGGCCGCGCCGCGCGTGTCCATCGCCGCCGGGGTGGAAAATCCCGACGCCAGCGACATCCTGCGGCTGGCCGGATGCACGCGGGTCTTCCAGTTCCACAGCGTGCTCGGCAAGGCGCTGGCCCGGCGGGTGCTCAACACGGCCCAACGGGTCAGCATCATGGGCCGTTTCGGCAATCTGGTGGTGGCCGAGGCGCCGGTCATGCGCAGCCATCTTTCCGGCAAGACCCTGCTGGAGTGCGGCCTGCGCGAGAGCACGGGCGTCAACGTGGTGGGTGTCTGGGATCGCGGCGTGTTCCAGCTGCCGCAGCTGTCCACGGTCTTCACCGAGAGCTGCGTGCTCGTGGTGGCCGGCACGGAAGCGCAGATACGCGCGCTGGACAAGCTCATCAGCGTCCCGCGGCAGGATGCCGAACAGACGCCGGCGGTCATCCTCGGCGGCGGCCGCGTGGGGCTCTCCGTGGCGGCGCATCTGGCGCGGCGGCGCATCCCGGCGGTCATCGTGGACCGGCAGGCCCACATCAACTCCGGCGAAACGCCGCACATCCGCGGGGACGCCTCGGATCTGGCCGTGCTGGAAAAGGCGGGCATCCGCACGACGCCCTCCATCATCGTCACCACCCATGACGATGACGCCAACATTTATCTGAGCATCTACTGCCGCCGCCTGCGTCCCGACGCCCAGATCCTCTGCCGGGCCTCGCTGGACCGCAACGTCTCCGGCCTGCACAGCGCGGGTGCGGATCAGGTGCTCTCGCTGGCCTCGCTGGTCAGCAGCAGCATCTTCAACATGCTTTCGCCGGACAAGCTGCTCATGATCAACGAGCGCCTGTCCATCTTCCGCTACACCATCCGCGGCGCGCTGGCCGGGAAAAGCCTGAAGGACTGCGGCATACGCAACAAGACGCAGTGCAGCGTGCTGGCCATCCGCGGCGCGGACGGCTCCATGCACGTCAACCCGCCGCCGACACACATCTTTGCGCTTCGGGACGCCCTCTACCTCATCGGCGACTCGGAAGCGGAGGACAAGTTCCGCGCCCACTACGGCATTGACGAAGATATAGGCACGCACGACGTGGATCTGAGCTGAGGACTGCTCACGCTATTTGCTTCTTGATGGGGGAAGGGGAACCCCTCGCTCTGCTGTCGATGCCCGTAAGGCTCCTGCGTCGCCTAACGGGCACGGCCCAAGGGCCGCCCGTCGGGTCGCTGCCGGCGCGGGAGGGGTTCCCCTTCCCCCCAAGCCCCCCATCCCTTCCCCAGCGCGCTTTTACCAGAGCATGTTGCCTTTGGAAAAGGCAGGATGCGAGGCGGCGACACAGCGCCGTCCGATTGCGAGGTTCCCATGACGAACGCCTTTCAAAAACGCCTTGAGGAAGGCATCGAGCGGCATCTGTCCTCCCGGCAGTGCCGCTACGTGGACAACAGTTATGCCTACTATGCCCACCCCTGCGAGGAAAACACGCGCGAAGACAAGGAATGGTTCGCGCGCTATCCCCACATCGAGCCCGCGGCCTTCATGGCGGCCCATGCGCAGGAGATCGCCCGGCAGGTGCTGACCAAGAGCACCCTGTATGGCCTGCTTGCCGACCGGCACTCGCGGGAAACGCTGTTGCTGGTCGCCCTTTATGCCCTGCTGGGACACCGTTTCGTCCGCTTCCCCTACCATGCGCCCGGCGCGCCGGCACGCCGGCAGGCCCTGCATGACCGCTGCCTCGTGGCCGAGGAGGATCCCGCCATGCGCGAGGCCCTTGCCCGCGACGCCTTCGGCGTGGGCTGTCGCCTGGAGCGCTACCGTACACGCATGGCCGGAGAGGAAGTCGATTTTTACGGCAGCAGCGAATTCCTGTATCAGCTCGCCGCCTTTCCGCCCTATTGCTATGCCGCCGGCCCGGTTCGCGTGGCCGTGCGGCCGGGGGATCATGTCATCGACTGCGGCGCCTGCTACGGCGATACGGCCCTGTTCTTCGCCGCCGGCGCGGGCGAGGACGGCAAGGTGCTCTCCTTTGAACCGCATCCGGACATCGGGCAGCTCTTCCTGCGCAACAGGGAACTGAATCCCCGCCTTGCCCGGCGCATGACGCTGGTACCGGCGGCCACCGGCGAAACGGCGGGAGGGACGGTCGCCTTTTCCCTGTGCGGGCCGGGCAGCCACCTCGAGCACAACAATCCCCGTCTGCGGCGGGCCGATATCCCGCTGACGAGCATCGACGCCGAAACGGAGCGGCTGGGCTGGCCGCGTGTGGATTTCATCAAGATGGACGTGGAAGGCGCGGAGCTGGCCACCCTCAAGGGAGCGGAGCGCACCCTGCGCCGTTTCCGCCCCCGGCTCGCCGTCTGCCTCTACCACAGCCCGGAGGATTTCTTCCGCATCCCGCGCTTTCTGGTAGAGTGCGATCTCGGCTACCGCTTCTATCTGGAACACCACTTCATGAACGGCTGGGAGACCGTCCTCTACGCCCTGCCTGTTGCGGCATGCTGACGCAAGGCTGGGCCTGTCAACACCAGGGCCTGTTAACGCTATTCGCTGCTTGTTTGGGGGGAAGGGAAACCCCTCCGCCAGCGCGGGAGCGGGTTTCCCTTCCCCCCAAGCCCCCCATCCCTTCCCCAGCGCGCTTTCATCAGGGAAAAAGCAGGAACGCAGAGCGCACCGCCCTCAGCGCAGGCGGGGCATGTACAGCATATCTTCAGTTGTATCTGCCGAAATGATTTGCAAAATTTGCGTCTGCACGCCCTGCCTGCGCCGCGTTCAGCAGGCGGCCACAGCCGCCCGCAGGAAGGCCCTGACCTCTTCCTCATCCGTCACCACGGCAAAATCATGCCGCAGATCGTCGGGAACGCGGATGGCCCGGCCCGTGTTCATATCGACATACATCCAGGCCGTTTCCGCCTCGGCCAGCACGGCCCCGTCCGCCTGCCGCAGGAAGCGGTAGCGCCGCAGGCACTGCCGGGAGGCGTATTCGGCCACCCAGGTCGCGGCCAGCAGCACATCCCCGGCCACGGCCGGCCGCTTGTAGGTGATGGCGTGACGATGTACCACCCAGCCCTGCCCGGCGGCGGCATAGCGTTCCATGCTCCAGCCCTGCGCCGCGGAATGGGCCACGGCGATGTCCTGCATCCATTCCACATAGCGCACGTTGCTCACCCGGCGCTGCATGTCCATATCCCGCTCCGCGACCTCGATCCGGGAAGTGAAGATGCGGTATCCGCCTGCTTCAGGCATTTTCCTTCCTCCGTACGCCGCCTTCCTCGCTGACGGCGGGTTCGCCGCTCAGGGGCAGACGCCCCGTGCGGATGAAGGCGTCCACCAGGCCGAACACCAGCTCATTGCCGCAGAAGCGCCCGCGCGCGATGTTCTCCCTGAAGCGGGGCAGGTTGTCCTCGAAAGTCCGCAGCAGCTCCGGCGAGAGGTGCAGCATGTCGGCCTGCATGCCGTAGCCCAGCCGTTCGATATAGAGCGCATTGAAACGCTGCTCCACCATAGCCTTGAGCGGCAGGGTCAAAATGGGCTTGCCCAGATGCAGCGCCTCGGTCATGAGCGTGTGTCCGCCTCCCTGGATGACGTAGGAACAGCCTTCCAGCAGGCGCAAGAAGCCCTCTTCGCTTTTCTGCATGAAGATGACGTTGCCCTCCCGCCCTTCGGTGCGGTCGTAGCCGTAGACGTAACAGGTGCGCGTGGTGGACTGCCGCAAAAAGTCGATGAGCGCCCGGTGGGTGGAATTGCTTTGGTACACCAGCACATGCCCGTCATCGCGCGGCGCAAGTTGCAGCACCCGGTCGCGCAGGATGGGAGGCACCACCCGCGCCCGGTAGCGCGGCAGCACCGGCGGCTGATAAAAGGAAACGATGAGATTGTCCGCCGTGGGACGGAAGAGGTAACGCGGCGTCAGCCCCTGCAGGAAGGTGTCCCACCACATGTTCGGGGGCAGATCATGCCGGCAGCAGGTGATGACATGCTGATGATCCAGGGTCAGACAGGGCAGCCCGGCCCGCTCCGCCGCCCGCGGCACGAAATACTCCAGATCGGTCATGCAGACATCGGGCTGGAATTCGTCCATGATGCGCAGCACATCCTCCACATGCCGTTGCCGGTGCAGCAGCAGGGGGACGGCCCGGCGGACGGTGGCCGCCAGATCCACCTGATAGTTGCGGAAGACCGTGCCGAGATTGGGGATGCGGCGGACGGGGAACTCCGGTTCCAGGACGCGCGGGGCGTCGTCGTTGGCGATGAAGAGGAACTCATGTCCGCCAAGCCGCCGTGCGATGGTCAGTCCCCGCATGGCGTGTCCGTGTCCCGTGCCGTGGATGCCATATACAATGCGCGCCATGCCGCCTCCTTTTGCAGCAAACAGAGCCGGCGGTCAGGCGTCAGACAGACTGCCCGCAGGCGGGGTGATGCCTGCCGACCCTAGCAGCGGGGCGCGGCGTCCGTCAACACGCCCTTGCTCTTGGCGCGTGAATTGGGCATACTCCCCCGCAGGAGCCCTCTATGAACGTCCGTAAGATTCGTGAAGACCTCGGCCGGGCCCGCGCCTGTCTCAAACGCAACGAGACGCCGCGCGCCCTTTATCTCATCGTCACCGCCTTCAAGGAGACCGGCACCAATCCGCCTATGGATCTGCGCGGCGACTTCCGGGAGACCATCACGGCCCTGGCCAAGGATGAGGATTTCCGGCGGGAATACCCCGGTCCGCTGGCCTATCAGCCCGGCAGCGAGCGCGAGCTCTGCAACCTGCTCATCAAGATCTACAAGTCCGTGCAGGGGCAGGAAAAGCAGGAAGACTACGAGACCACCCTGCAACGCAAGCTTGGGCTGGACCACTGCCTCAAGGAAGGCCGCGCCCTGCTTGCCCAGGGCAAGGCATCGGAAGCCGACGCCGTGTTCATGGACGGTCTCAAGAACTTCCGCAACGAACAGGCCGTGTTCGGCCTCATGGCCAAGGCGCACATGGACGCCGGCGAATATGTGCGGGCCCTCGGCTACATCAAGAAGGGCCTGAGCTATGTGAAGGACGATCCCGCCCTGCTGGAGCTCGGCCAGATCTGCCTGCGCAAGCGCGAAGAGATGAAACGCTGAGCCCGTTCCGCCCGCATGCGGCAGGCCGCTTGTCAGCCGTTTAGAAAAAGTCTAAAGTTTTGCCTCTTTCTTCCCTTCACTTTCAACGAGGCAAAGCATGGACATCGTGCGGTACATACATGCGGCCGATCTGCATCTGGATACGCCTTTCCTGGGGCTCGCCCGGGAGGCCGCCCAGAGCGGCCACCTCTCGCGGATCATGCAGGACGCCACCTTCACCGCGTTGGAGCGTCTTTTCCGTTTCTGTGAAGAAAAACGCCCGGACTTCCTCGTGCTGGCCGGCGACATCTACAATCAGGAAAACTACAGCGCCAAGGCGCAGCTTGCCCTGCGCGACGGCTGCCGCCGGCTCGACGCGCTCGGTATCCGGGTCTTCATGGCCCACGGCAACCATGACCCGCTCTCCTCGCGGCTCACGGCCATCCACTGGCCGGAGAACGTCACCGTCTTCGGCCCGGATGTGGAAAGCCGCCTTGTGGAAAAGGACGGCCACCCCCTGGCGCTCGTCCACGGCATAAGCCATGCCGGTTCCCGCGAAAGCCGCAACCTTGCCCAGCTCTTCCGCCGGGACGACACGCGGGACGTCTTCCAGCTCGGCGTCCTCCACTGCACCGTGGAAGGCGAAGCCAAAGCCGACCGCTACGCCCCCTGCTCGCTGGACGACCTGCGCCGCAGCCGTCTGGATGCCTGGGCGCTGGGGCATATCCATCAGCACCGCCAGTGGGAGGAAGAAAGCTTCATCGCCTACAGCGGCAACGCGCAGGGCCTGCACATCAACGAAACGGGCCCCCGCGGCTGCCTGCTGGTCACGGCCTGTCCCCGCGAAGGCGGCTGGCGCTGCGAGAGCGAATTCCTGCGCCTCGGCCCGGTGGAGTGGCAAAAACTTTCCCTCTCCCTCGATGCGGTGGACAGTCTGGACGGGCTGGAGGACGCGCTTACCCGCCTGCTGGAAGAAAAGGCCCGCACTCTGGAAAGCGGCTGTGAAGCCCTCATCGCCCGCGTGACCCTCACCGGCCGCACGCCGCTGGACGAACAGCTGCGCAAGGCCGAGGTTCGCGCCGACCTTCAGGAGCGCCTGCTGCATCTGGCCGCCAATTCGCCGCGCATCTGGCTCAAGGATCTGCTGGTGGAGACCCGCCCCCTGCTGGACGAGGCCGAATACCGCCGCCGTGAGGATCTGCTTGGCGAGACCATGCGCCTCATCGAGGAGATGCGCCGCGATCCCGAACAATTCGCCGAACTCGGCGCGACGGCCCTTGCGCCCCTTTTCGGCCATGCCCGCATGCGCAAGGCCCTGGCCCCGCCGGACCCGGAGGAAAGCCGCCGCCTGCTGGATGAAGCCCAGCGCCTGTGCATCGACATGCTGGAGGTCCGCTGATGTATATCCAATCCTTCCATATCGACGGGTTCGGCATCTTTGCGGACGTGCAGGTGGATAATCTGCCGCCGGGCCTGACGGTCTTTCTCGGCGAGAACGAAGCCGGCAAGTCCACCTGTCTGGAATTTCTGCGCACCATGCTCGTGGGCTATCCCAATGCCCGCAGCCGCGATGCCCGCCGCATCCCGCCGCCCCTGCGCGGCGGTCAGCCCGGCGGGAGCCTGAACCTCATCAGTGAGGAACAGGGCGAGATCCGCCTGACCCGGCGGCCCGGGCAGGACGGCGGCGTGCTGACCCTCAGCAATGCCGGCGGCGATCCGCTGGAGAGCACGCTGCTCCAGCAGCTGCTTTTCGGCATCAACCGGGACGTCTACCGCAACGTCTTCGGCTTCAGCCTCAATGAACTGCAGACCTTTGAGAGCCTCTCCGGCGACGGCGTGCGCAATGCTCTCTACGGGGCCAGCTTCGGCGCGGGCCTGCGCTCGCCCGTGGAGGCCCTGCGCGATCTGGACGGCCGCAAGGACGCCCTCTTCCGGGCCAGCGCCAGCAAGCCGCGCCTCAATGAGGAACTGACGTCCCTGGAGAAGCTGCGCGGCGAGATCCAGGCCGTCAGCGAGGAATCGGCCGGTTACGATCAGCTGGCTACAACCCTCAACGAGAAGAAACAGACGCTTGCCACCCTGCGGGAACGCCGCGAAGTGGTGGACGACGAGCGCCGCCGCGTGGAGCGCCGGCTCAACGTCTGGCAGCAGTGGGACGAATGGCGCAAGTGCGGCCTGCGGCTGGAGGCCTATCCCGCCGTCAGCGCCGGTTTCCCCGAAGACGGCCCGGCCCGCCTGGCCCGCGCGCAGGAAGCCCGCGAGACCTGTGAGCGCCACATGGCCGCCCAGCAGGAGAAGTTTTCCCGCCTGCGGGAGCGGCGTGAGGCCCTGCAGGAAGACGGTCCCCTGCTCGAGGCCCTGCCCCGGCTGCGGGCGCTGGCGGAGCGCAAGAGCGGCTACCGGCAGGCCCAGCTGGCCCAGCCCCGCCTGCGGGGCGAGCAGGAACGCGCCGATGCCGATCTTGCCCGCGAGCTGGAGCGCCTCGGCCCCGGCTGGGACTGTGACCGCATCCGGCAGACGGACCGCGGCATCTTTGCCGACAAGGATCTGGAACGGCAGGCCCGCGAGCTGAATGCCGCGGATTCCTCCCATCAGGCCGCGGTGGATACGCTCGACCGCCTCAACCGGGATGTGGAGCTCTGCCGGCGGGACATCGCTTCCGCCACCGCGGCGCTGGACCTGCTGCCCGACCCGGCGGCCGCCCTGGGCGAGTCCGAGCGCGACCGCCTGCGGCAGACGCTCGTCCTGCTGGAGGAAGGCCGCCAGCGCCTGCCCGCGCGGGAACGGGCGGTGCAACAGGCACGACATGCCTTTGAACGCGCTCAGGAACGCCTCAAACTGGAGGCCGACGACCCCCGCGCCGCTCTGGACACCCTGCTGGCCAAACGGGAAGAGGCGCTGGGGCTGGCCCGCGAGGTGCAGGCCAGCATCGACAGCGCCGGGGAAGCGGCCCGCGCCGTGCAGCAGGCCGAGGAGCAGGCCGACATGCTGCGCGCCCGGCTGGAGCAGCTGCGCGAGGAACAGCGCAGCAGCAACGGCCCCAGCCGCGAGGCGCTCGATAACCGCAGCAGCGCCCTGCGCTCGCTGCGCGCCCTTTCCGCTTCGCTGGAAACGGAGCAGGAGCGCCTCAAGGAGCTGAGCGACCGCCTCAATGCCGAGAAGGAGCCCGCCGCCGTCAAGAACATGGCCCTGCTCGTGCTGGGGGGCATCATCATGCTGCTGGGGCTGGCCATCCTCGTGGGGCACTGGCAGTTCGGCATGGAAAGTCTTGCCATCACCGAGAACCTGCACCTGCCCACGACCCTCTGGTCCGGCTACCTCGTGCTGGTCTGCGGCGCTATGGCTGTGGGCGGCGGCCTGCCGCGCCGCAACGGCCCCGAGGCCAAGCGTCTCCGGCAGGAACGCCTGCAGCTGGAGAGCCGCCGCGAGACCTGCGCCCTGCATGTCGCCGAGCTGGGCGACAAGGCCCGCAAGCTTTGTCAGGAAGCGGGCGTGGACAGCATGGATCCCGAAACGCTGGAAGCCGTGGAAGTCATGCTGGAGCGCAAGCGGGAGCAGTGCTTCAATCAGGAACGCAGCCACAAGGAAGCCGAAGAGCTGCAGCGTGAGATCGGCCTTGCCCGTGCGCGCATCGCCGAGCTCCAGTCCCGGGCCCATGAGATGCAGGCCGCGGTGCAGCGTATCCGCCGCCGCTGGCAGGACTTCATGAGCATGCTGCGGGTGGTCAACGTGCCCGCGCCGGAAAGCGCCGAAAGCTTCTTTGCCCGCGCCGAGTCGGCCCGTGCCGCCTGGGATGCCGTGGAGAACGCGCAGGCCGAGCTGGAAGGCCAGCGCGCCGACCTCGCCCAGTACGAAAACACCCTGCGGGGCTTTGCGCCCGTGCAGGACTGCCTACACGAGCCGGGCGACCTGCCCGCGCTGCTGGATGCCGTCCGTCAGGTGCTGGAGTCCTGCCGGGAGGCTGACGCCGCCCGTGAACAGCGCATCAAGGCGACCGCCACCCTGCAGCATCACAAAGACGAACTGGAACGCATACAGGGCCGGCAGGCCGAGGCTTCCCAGGCTCTGGCGCAGGCGCAGACCCGCCTTGAAGCGGCCCGCCGCGACTGGGGCGAATGCCTCAACGGCCTGGGGCTGGGCGAGGATCTTGATCCCGAGACCGTCCGCAAGGCCCTGCAGTGCATGGATACCTGCCTTGCGCTCGATGCCGCCTGTCAGCGGCTTGCGGCGGAGCTGGCCCAGAACGAGCAGGAGATGGCCGCCCTGCACCAGCCGCTGGAACAGCTGCTGACAGCCCTTTCCCGTCCCCTGCCCTGCAATGAGGAGGGGGAAACCGACTGGCTGGGCGCGCTGGACAGCGCGCTGGAGGCTGCCGAACGGGCAGCGGAAGTGGATGCTGAAGCCCGCCGCCTTGACAGCCTGCTGGCCGAGCAGGACGCCGAGCTGCGCGCCGCCTCCGCCGCGCTGGAAGAAGCGCGGCACGGCGAGGCCACCCTGCTGCATATGGCCGAAGCGGCCGATGCCGACGAGTTCCTGAGGCTGGCCGCCGTGCTGGCCCAGAGCCGGGAGACGCAGCGCCTGCGCGACAGTCTGCAGGAAAATCTGCGTATCGCCGCCGGCAACCAGCCGTTTGAAGACTTCCTCGCCTCCTTCGAGGCGGAGGATCACGACGCTCAAGAAAGCCGCTGCGCCGCCCTCAATGCCGAGCTGCGGGACATCCGCGAACAGGAAGAACGCCTTTCCGACGAGGTGGGCAGCCTCACGGCCCGGGTCAACGGCCTTACCGGCACGGATACGCTGGCCCGCCTGCGGCAGCAGGAAGCTCTTTCCCTGGAAAGCATGCGCCGTCTGGCCCTGCAGTGGAGCGCCCTGGCGATGGCCCGCGAGCTCCTCCTGCGCGCCAAGAACACCTTCGAACGCGAACGGCAGCCGCAGGTCATCCGGCTGGCGTCCACCATCTTCGCCTCCATCACCGGCGGCAACTGGCGCGGCATCAATGCCTCCCTGGACGACACCAGCCTGCACATCCTGCCCCATTACGGTGAGGCCATCAGCCCCGAGGCGCTCAGCCGCGGCACGCAGGAACAGGCCTATCTGGCCCTGCGGCTGGCCTATATCCAGAACCACGCGGAGCGGGCCACGCCCCTGCCGGTCATCATGGACGACGTGCTGGTCAACTTCGATCCGCAGCGGGCCGCCCGGGCCGCCCGCACCTTCGTCGAGCTCTCCGAAGGCCGCCACGGCCGCCCGCATCAGCTCCTCTACTTCACCTGCCATCCGCACATGGCCGACATGTTGCGGGAAGCGCAGCCGCATTGCGCCGTCTTCCGCGTGGAAAACGGCAGCATCGCCCGCCAGTAGACGAAAGCACGGCGGACTCGCAGACGCAAACAGCCCGAACGTTCCAAACGTTCGGGCTGTTGCTCGTCATGGCCACGCCCGTGGCCGCATCCTGGAGCATTTTCCGTTTGAAACACGTTGCGTTTCAAACGGAAAATGCTCCAACGCCATCGCTACTTGTTTGGGGGGAAGGGGACCCCCTCCGCCGGCGCGGGAGGGGTTCCCCTTCCCCCCACCCCCCATCCCTTCCCCAGCGCGCTTTTACCGGGGGAAGAGTCGGGACATGAGGCAACCCCGCCCCGGAGGCCAGCTGAGTGCGTACGGGAGATATATCTTATCTATTTAAATTAGTTGCAAAATTAGTGTTAACAGGCCCTGGACGAAAGCACGGCGGACTCGCAGACGAAAACAGCCCGAACGATCCAAACGTTCGGGCTGTTGTGCGTCATGGCCACGCCCGTGGTCGCCCAACCTTTCCGTGAACGGCCCTGCGGGGCATGCCGGCGCTTATTCCTGCCAGAGGAAGGTAAAGACCTGCTCCGTATCCGGGTGCAGGCTCAGGTGCACGGGGCAGGTGCGGGCCGCCCGTTCGATGGAGGCTTTCTCCTTGTCCGAATAGGCGCGCTTCGGCATGATGAAGGTCACTTCCAGCTTGCCGATGCGGCGCGGGTCGGCATTCATGGTCTTGGTCATTTCCATTTTCATGCCGCTCACGTCCACGTTATGCGCCTGAGCGTAAATGCCGATGATGGTCATGGCGCACGCGCCCAGCGCCGCCCCCACCATGTCCGTGGGGGAGAAGGCCTCGCCCTTGCCGTGATTGTCCACCGGAGCGTCGGTCATGATGGTGGCCCCGCTCTGCTCGTGCCGCAGTTCCACCCGCAGATCCCCAAGATACGTTCCCGTTGCCGTTGCCATGCTGTCCTCCTGGAAAAAATGTCAGACGGTACCGCCCATGAGAACGGCCCCTCTCCACCCTTTTACGAAAAAATCCCCGACGGGGAAAGAGGACACGACGGCCGACCCGCCGTCCGCGGAATGCGGTTCGTCCTGGGCGTACTCACATAAAGCGTTTCGCCTTTTTTACAGGCAAAACGCCTAACCGATCCTAACCAAACACGCCGTCCTGCCAGAGCACGCGCAGACCGATGGCCAGCAGCACCAGCCCGCCGATGAGTCCGGCCCAGCGCTGCAGGGCGGACATGCCGGCCAGCACCCGGCCAAGGTGCAACCCGGCGGCGGAGATGAGCGCACAGGTCAGGCCGATGATGACGGCGGGCCGCCAGACGGGCGTCCCGGTCATGGCGAAGGTCAGCCCCACGGCCAGCGCATCGATGCTGGTGGCCACGGCCAGCACGAGGAGCGTCCGCCAGCGCAGGGGCGAGCCGGAGCATTCCGCCGCCGCTTCGGGGGCCTCCCCGCCCTGCTGATGGAAGTCCTTCCACGCCCCGCGCAGCATGTTGCCGCCCACCCAGGCCAGCAGGACAAAGGCAATCCAGTGATCCCAGGCCTCGATATAGCTGTGGACGGACTGCCCCAGCAGCCAGCCCAGCACCGGCATGAAGAACTGGAAAAAACCGAAGGCGCCGCCGATGCGGCAATAATGCTCCCAGCGTATGGGACGCAACGCGCAGCCGGAGGCCACCGCCACGGCAAAGGCATCCAGCGAAAGGGCCACGGCAAGAAGAAAAACGGCAAGGAGCGACATAAAATCTCCGTAACGAGTGAGGCTGGCTGTCCGGACACGAGGCCCCCGATGCCGGATACGGCCGGCGCGGGCTTCAACGGGTCAGCAGGAAACTTTCCTCCACAAGCCTGTAGAGCTCCGCATCCGGGAAGGAGCCGTCAAGGGCAAGGGAGATCCAGTGGCGCTTGTTCATGTGATAGGCCGGAAAGGCCCCGGCAACGCCGCTGAGCAACATATCCGGCGCACACGGGCTCTTCACGTTGATCACATCCACTTCCCCCGTCCCGGGCAGGCCCAGACGGCACGCCCGCACGTTCATGAGCACGCCATACCATTTGCCGTTCTCCGCATGGCGCAGGACGGCATAGCGGGGCTGACGCGGCCAGAGGAATTCCGGCGACGTGGCGTATTTTTCCTTTACATAGGCCAGCAGGCTTTCCCGGTCCGCCATTGGCTCTTTTCTCCCCGGCGCTTGCCGAATCTCAGCGCTTCGCCAGCGCCGCGAAACGCCGCATGGTCAGATGACAGATGCCCACGGCCAGCGCGTCGGAGGTATCCAGCGCCCAGCCTTCGCCGCGCACATTGAGCAGACGGCGCACCATGAAGGCCACCTGTTCCTTTTCGGCCCGTCCTGTCCCCACCAGCGCCTTTTTGACGAGGGTCGGCGCGTAGTCGCTGACCGGCACGCCGCAGGCGGCGCAGGCCGCCACGGCCACGCCCCGGGCCTGCCCCAGCTTGAGGGCGCTGGCGGAGTTCTTGGCGGTAAAGACCTGCTCGATGGCGGCCTCGACGGGGGAATGGCGGCGGACGACCGCGGCAAGCTCCGTAAAGATACGGGCAAGCCGTACGGAAAAGGCGGCATCGCCGCCCGCCGAGGTCGTACGGATGATGCCGCAGTCCACCAGCGTCAGGACGCCCGACGCTTCCCGGATGACGCCCCAGCCGGTACGCTGCGATCCGGGGTCGATGCCGATGATGGTCAGGGGATGGCTGAGCTGCTGCATGCGGGAAACGGGGCCCTTCCAGCCGCACAGGACAAACGCCCCGTGCGGGAGGAAAAAGACCGGGAGAAGGCGGGGCCTCCTCCCGGAAGGTTCGTCACAAAAGGATGGTTCCGTCAGGAGCGGACCGCACAGGCAGCCCGCGCAACGCGGCATCGTTACGGAAAGCGGCGGCATTGCCGCGGGCAGGAGGATGGCCCGCCCTAGAGCATTTTCCGTTTGAAACGCTGCGCGTTTCAAACCAAACGGCCTGGCCTTTCGCGGAAAAAACGCGGTTTTTCCGCTCATTTTGGGCCGGGCGGCGCTGTGCCGCCGCCTCGCGTTTTATCTTTCTCAAAAAGAAAACGCTCTAGTCCGTAGCCATGTCGTCAGGGAAGTCCACGTTGGCGAAGACGTTCTGCACGTCGTCGTTATCGTCCAGCGCGTCCATGAGCCGCAGCACCTTCTGTCCCATATCGGCGTCCACGGCCACGAGGTTCTGCGGCACCATGGCCAGCTCGGCGCTCTGCATGGCGATGCCGGCGGCTTCCAGAGCGTCGCGCACGGCGGCAAAATCGGCCATGGCGGTCTGGATGGTCCAGACGTCGTCATCATCCACCACGTCGTCGGCGCCGGCTTCCACGGCGGCTTCCATGATCTTGTCCTCGGCGTAGGCGTTCTTGTCCACGGTGATGACGCCCTTGCGGTCGAACATCCAGCTCACGCTGCCGTTTTCCCCCATGTTGCCGCCGTGCTTGGTGAAGAGGTGGCGCACTTCGGCTACGGTGCGGTTCTTGTTGTCGGTGGCCACTTCCACCATGATGGCGATGCCGCCGGGGCCGTAGCCTTCATAAAAGGCTTCGGTCAGGTCGCCGCCCGCATCTTCGCCCGTGCCCTTGCGGATGGCGGCCTCGATCTTGTCCTTGGGCAGGTTCACGGCCTTGGCCGCGGCAATGGCCGCACGCAAACGAGGATTGCCCGCCGGATCTCCCCCATTCTTGGCGGCGATGATGATTTCCTTGGCGGCCTTGGTGAAGACCTTGCCGCGCTTGGCGTCCTGACGGCCCTTGCGGTGCTGGATATTGGCCCATTTGCTATGCCCAGACATACAACCTCCGAAACTGTGTGACTTGCGACCGCCCGTGCGGTCAGGTGAAATGGACGAAAAAAGCGGCACACCGAGGCGGTGTGCCCAAATGCCGGGGCCCTCCCCGCAGGGGGGGGAGCAGGCCCTATGCTTCTCCGGGATCGGGAGCCGCCGGACCGGCGCTCGCCGCGGCGTCAGCGGCCATGCCGGCCGCCGGCGGGACAGCCCTGAAGCCCATGCCGACAAAGAAGGTCTCCTTGCTCTCGGCACGGGAGCTCTTGGGCTTGAAGGACTTGACCGAACGAAAGGCTTTGCGCATGGGCTGCAGCAATTCCTGCACGTCCGGCCCCATGAAGATCTTGACGACGAAGCTGCCCCCCGCCTTGAGGTGCAGACAGGCCACGTTCAGGGCCTCGCAGGCCAGTTCCAGCGAACGGGCCTGATCCGTGAACTTCGTCCCCGTGGTGCGCGGGGCCATATCGCTCATGACCACGTCGAACGGCCCCTTTTCCGTCAGCAGCGCCTCGAACTCGGGAGAACGCTGGAACACGTCCTCCTGCAGGAAGGTCACTTGCGGCGGGAAAGCCGTCTCCGTCGTCTGGATGTCGCAGCCCAGCACGAGACCGCGCGGCCCGATGCGCTCGGCCGCGCCCAGCGACCAGGAACCGGGAGCGGCGCCCAGATCGAGTACACGCATGCCCTGACGAAAGAGCTTGAATTTGCCGTCCAATTCCTTCAACTTGTAGACGGAACGGGCGGGATAGTTCTCTCGCTTGGCCTTGAGGAAATAGTGATCGCGATATTCTTTCATAGGATTTGTCGGCAGGCAGTTTACTCTTTTTTTTCTCCGCCGCCAAGTCCTGATTTTCCCCTCCGCGCATCCGCCGCATCGGAAGCATACCGCCATGCCGCATGACTCCCCTTCACTCTCCGACACCGCCACGTCCAGCCCGGAGCGGCCGCGGCGGCCCCGCCTGCCGGACTGGAACGGCTGCCTCGTCAGTCTGCCGTCCGATGCCGGCGCATGGCAGGAGGTAGCGCCCGCGCCGGCAGCCGGTGCGCCGACCCTGCTGCTCGGCCTGGGACCGGACGCCGAAGCGGCCCCCCTTGCGTCCAATGGGCCGGACGCCGGCCCCGTCTTCTGGCTGGAGGCCCCGCCCATGCTGGCCTGGCGGCAGGCCCGCCGCCTTGCCCCGCCGGATGCCGCCCGCGCCCGTCCCGTTTCGGAAGCGGAGGCACGGACGCTGGCCCGGCAGTGCCGCATCCTGTTCTATCAGCCGGGCATGCGGCTCTTCCCCCGCTTCTGGGGCCCCCTGCTGGGCCATCTGGACGCCGCGCGTCTGCATGACGCGAACCGCCGCGCTCCCGCGCCGTCCGCCCTTCCGGCGCTCGTCCTGCCCGGCGATGCGCATACCCTGCTGCATCAGGAGCTTTGCGCCGCGGCGGCGGCCCTTCGCCTGCCCGTCATGCCCTGGCCCGCCCGCGTCGAGCAGCCGCAGCAGGTCGCCGCTCTCTTGCGGCGGCTGGCCGACCTGCCCGGCAGCGTGCCGCCGCTCTTCCTCTCCGTCAATCTGCGCGGTCTGGACCCGCAGGGCCGCATCGCCCATGCCTGCCGGGCGCTGGGCATCCGTCTGGCCATCTGGTTCGTGGACATGCCCTGGCATGTACTCTCCAGCCTGCGCCTTCCCTGGTGGCGGAACGTCCCCCTTTTCGTGACGGACGCGAGCTTCCTGGCTCCGCTGCGGGAGGCCGGCGCGAGCCGGGCGGAACCGCTGCCCCTGGCCACGGCACGGCACATGTGGCTGCCGCCGTCCGATACGCCGCCCTCCCTGCCGCCGCTCTTCGTGGGACGGGCCTCCTTTCCCGACCATGCACGCTTTTTCGCCGCCGTACATCCCGACCGGGAGGCTCTCGCTCTGGCGGAAGGCCTGCTGGCGCAGGCGCACGATGCGCAGGCGCCGCTACCCCATATCCACTGGTGGCAGCGCAGGCTGCATGCCCAAGGCTGGCCGGGCATGGCCATCCGTGAGGCGGGAGCGGGGGCCGATGCCTGCTCGCGCCGCCGCCGTGCGGACTGGCTGGCGACCGCCGTACGGGCGGGCTTCGTCCTTTGCGGCGATGCGGCCTGGGGCACGCTGCTGCCCGGCGTGACGGTGCTGCCGCCTGTGGATTACTACGGCCGCCTCCCTGCGCTCTATGCCCGCTCCGAGGCCGTGCTCAACGTGACCAGCCTGCTGCTGCCGCACAGCCTGAGCCAGCGGCATTTCGACGTCTGGGCCTCGGGCGGCGTGCTCTTCAGCGATCCCACGCCGGGGCTCGAACTCTTTCCCGCGGAGCTGATCCGCCCCATGCGGCTGGCCGCTCCCGACGAGCTTCCCGGGCGTCTGGTCGCCCTGCGGCGCAGCCCGGACGAGCGGGCCGCTCTTTCCGCCGCCTGGCGCAAAGAACTGCTGGCCCGCCATACCTACGGCCACCGGCTGCGGACCATCCTGCAGGCTCTTGCCTGACGGCGGCGCTTCCCCCGAAAGGACGCTCACAATCCGTCACCATTTTACCGCTTGGCAGCAGGCGGGGCCTTTGCTACACTCAAACTTTGCCGCACTTGTCGCATTTTCAAATCTCGCCATGACAACAAGCGCCCATTTTCCCCGCATCCTCTATCTGCTGGCCGTACTGGCCTGCTATCTGCTGCTGCGCCCCAACCCCATAACGATCTTCATGGCTGCCTGCTTCGCCTGCCTGAGCCTGCCGCTCTATCGCCGCCTGACCCGCCGGGCCTGCCGTCTGCGGCGGCGCGTTTTGCGGCGTCCGGCAGGAGTGCCGCGGCGCATCCTGCTGAAGCTGGTGCGCCAGATCCCGCTGTTCGGCTATACCTTGCTCACCATTTCCGTCATCATCATCCCGGTCGCCACCCTCATCCTGCTGGTCTCCCCGCAGGTCGCCGGCGGCCTGGCCCGCCTGCGCGAACTGCAGGACAACAATTTCCAGCTTCCGCCGGAATGGGTGCAATACTTCCAGACGTTCGAGAAAAAGCTTGCCGACTACCCCGGCCTCGAATCCGCCTATAACGAGCTGATCCACAATATCGACAGCACGCTCAGCGACGCTATGGGCATCCTCATCAACCGGAGCTTCGACGTGCTGGGCGGCACCATGAACGTCCTCTGGAGCCTTGTGCTCTTCGTCATCCTGACGGTGGTCTTTGCGGTCTATGCGCGACGCATCGCCCAGGTGGCTTCCCGGCTGACCCTGGTCCCGCCCGCCATGCTGCGCCGCTTCGTCAGCGCCATCCGGCGGGCCCTGCGCGGGATCATGCTCGGCATCCTGCTGGTGGCGGCCGCACAGGGCTTCCTCTGCGGCATCGGCTTTTCCGTGGCCGGCATCAATCAGCCCGCCTTCTGGGGCCTGCTGGCCACCGTGGTGGCGCCCATCCCCTTCGTGGGCACGGCGCTGGTCTGGCTCCCCCTCTGTCTTTCGCTCTGGTTCACGGGCAACACCATGGCGGCCGTGGGCCTGGCCCTCTGGGGGGTCATCGCCGTCGCCGGCGTGGACAACGTCCTGCGGCCGCTCTTCCTGCAGCAGGGCATCAAGGCGCCCTTCTTTGTCCTCATCATCGCCATCATCTGCGGACTGGCCAGCTTCGGCGCCGTGGGACTCATCGTCGGCCCGGTGCTGCTGGCCTTTGCCCTGCAGTCGCTGGAAGAAGCGCGCGTCCTGTATGAAAAGCATGCCTGAGCTCACCCCCGCCGCATGCTTTCGGCGGATCCTCCCTCTGCTGGCGCTGCTCTGCCTGCTCTGTCTGAGCGCGCAGACCGCGCATGCCGGCGTCAAGGCCATGCTGCTCATCAATCTCAATAGCGGCAAGACGCTCTATGAGCGCAACGCCAACCTGAGCATCCCTCCCGCCTCGCTGACCAAGCTCATGACCATGTATCTGGCCATGGACGCCGTCTCTTCGCGCAAGCTCTCGCTCATGGGCAAGGTGCGCGTCACGCGGGAGGCGGCGCGCACGGGCGGCTCATCCATGCACCTGCGCACGGGGGAACGCCTCCCCCTCTCCCGGCTCATGCTCGGTATGGCCGTCGCCTCGGGGAACGATGCCGCCATGACCGTCGCTCACGCCATCTCCGGCAGCACCCGCAACTTTGTGCGCCTCATGAACCGCAAGGCCCGCAATCTCGGTTTGCGGCATACCGTCTTCAAGAATCCCAGCGGTCTGCCCGCTCCGGGCCAGAAGACCACCGCGCGCGACATGGCCAAGCTGGCCCGCGCCTATCTGCGGGCCTATCCTTCGGTACGCACCTTCCACGCCACTCGCAGGCTGGTGCATCGCGGCCGCGCCATCAACAACACCAATCAGCTGCTCGGCCGGGTTCGCGGGGTCGACGGCCTCAAGACGGGCTTTACCGCTGCCAGCGGCTATAACGTCATCATCACGGCGGAAAGGAACGGCGTCCGGCTCATGGCCGTCGTCATGGGCGGCAGCAGCCGTGCCGCGCGCGACAACATGGCGCGCCGCCTCGTCGAAGCGGGGTTCGCCGCTCCCGGCTCCCCCGCCAAGGTAAAACGTCTCATGGCCGGGAGGCGGCGCTGATCGTTCCCTCCGCTTGACCTCAACCCCTCCGGGCCGTATGCTGATGACGTTTGGCCTAGAGGCCCCACTTTACGGGAGGCTTTTTCCATGTTTGGTATTGGTACTCAGGAAATCCTCGTCATTCTGGTCATCGTGCTGCTCCTTTTCGGCGCCAAGAAGCTGCCGGAGATCGGCGGCGGACTGGGCCGCGCCATCCGTAACTTCAAACGCGCTTCCTCGGAACCTGACGAGATCGACATCACTCCCGGCAGGGACAAACAGCAGGCTTCCTCTTCCGACGATGAATCCCGCAAGGCCTAGGGCCAAAGGATACGCTCATGAAAGCTGAACAACTCTCTGTTTTTCTTGAAAATCGTGCTGGCCGCCTGGCCGAGGTGACGCATACCCTCGCTGAGGCCGGGGTCAACATCCGGGCGCTCTCGCTGGCGGACACCTCGGACTTCGGCATCCTGCGCCTCATCGTCTGCGATCCGGAACTGGCCAAGCAGGCCCTCAAGGAAAAGGGCTTCACCCTTGGACGGACCTCCGTGGTAGCCGTGGAAGTGCCGGATCGCCCCGGCGGGCTGGACAGCGTACTCCAGCTGGTCTCCAAGCACGACATCAACGTGGAATACATGTACGCTTTCCTGCAGCGGGAAAAGGGCGGGGCCATCCTCATCTTCCGTTTTGACAAGGTTGATCAGGCCATTGAGCTGCTCCGCGAGCACAAGTTCACCATTCTGCCGCCGGACGAGATCTGCGCCTTCTAGCCGCCGGACGGCCTGCAGGGCTTTTTCGTTGATTCGCTGGGAGGGCTGACGGCAGCGGAGCATGCCGTCTCTTCTCCGCCCTGCCCCAACGGCGAAAGAGCTGCGACATTCTTTAGTTACATGATCATTGCCGGGGAAGGGGGCTTTTCCGCGGGAAAGGTTTCCCTTCCCCTCGTGCATCTGCTGGCGATGATGCCGCAATACCAGTCGCCGTCCCGGGCGGACGGTAAAGATGAGGTCATGCTTCGGAAAATCCTTCCCCTTTTCCTGCTCCTGTGTCTGTTTGCTGCCCCTGTCGCCCATGCCGCCTCCCCGGACCTGCCGCCACAGGCCTACATGGCGACCGCCAAGCAGACATTCTATTACTTCTCGCCCGAGATCCTCGCCCAGAACCAGAAGGAAAAAAAGCTCATCCGCGTCGGCTGGTTCGACCTTTCCGGCATCTTTCAGAAACGGCAGGGCAAGATGGCAGGCTATGCCGCCGATCTGCTCCAGGCCGTCTCCGCCTATACCGGCTGGCAGTACGAGTGGATACACACCACCATTGCCGATCTGCCCGCCAAACTGGCTTCCGGAGAGATAGATCTTGTCTGCGGCATCTCCTACAGCCCGGAGCGGGAAGCCGCTTTCGACTATACGAGCCTTCCTGTGGGCTATGAATGCCTTACGCTCCATGTCGCGGCAAACAGTCCCATCCGCTTCATGGATTTCCGGGATTTCGACCAGATGCGCGTCGGCACGGTCAGGGGAGCCTACGGCGGCAAGGTCATCGAAGAATTCACCCGCCAGTACCAGTTCACGTTTCGCCCGTATACGTTCTCGACCAAGAAGGAAATGCAGGAGGCCCTGCGGCGCGGCGAGATCGACGGCTACATCGACGGTTCCCTGCATGGCGATAACGCCAAAATCGCGGCCATCATCGCCATGGAGCCCTTTTTCTTCGTCACGGCCAAGGGCAGCCCCCTGCTGCCGCCGCTCAACGAAGCCCTGAAGCAGCTCAGCCTCTATTCGCCCTGGCTGCTCGCCAGCCTGTTTGACGGCTACATGCACGGCATCCAGCAGGTCTCCTTCAGCCAGACGCGCGCCGAAGAGGAGTGGCTTGCCGACAAACCCCGGTTGCGTGTGGCCTACAGCGAACAGCAGGCCATGATGAACGACCACATGCCGGGATCCAACTTCCTCATTCGCTTCATGGAGGAACTCTCCCGGCGCAGCGGCATCGCCTTCGACTACGTTTCCGCGCCGAGCTATCCCGAGGCGCTGGCCCTGCTCAAGGAAGGCAAGGCGGACATCATCAGCAACATCTTTGCCGGACTTGGCATGTACGCCTCACAGCCGCTTCTGGTGAGCCGTCCCTTTTTCGACATGCCGGTCCTGCTGGTAGGACAGGCCAAAGCCGTACCGGGCCGGAGGATCCGCGTCGGCGTCACGCATGAACTGCTCTCCTTCGGTCAGGCCTATATGGCCGCCTACCCGGAGGATACCGTCACCTTTTATGACTCCATGCAGCAATGCCAGGATGCCTTCAAGCGACAGGCCATCGACGCGTATATCCCCGGCTATCCCAATGCGAGCGGCGTCATGCCGGTCAATCCGCCCAACGCGTCCATGCTGACGACCCGGGCCCGTTACCCCATGTCGCTGGGCTTCCGCTACGACATCTCCCCTTATGCCATGTCGGTGCTCAACCGTTCCATCATGACCATGAGCACCGCGGATATCGACGCTCTGCTGCTGGAGCGCACCGCCCCCACGCCCGGCGCACTCCTGCTGGATATCCTGCGGGAATACAGTCTTGAACTGTGCATTGGCGGCATCATCCTCTTTGCTGTCATCATCCTGCGCGTCCTGCACGTCAACCGTCGCCACATGCGCGAGCTGGAAGAAGTCGCCTACCGGGATCCCCTTACCGGCGGCAACAACCGCGCCCGCTTCATCCACGACGCCCACAAGCTCCTGAGCCATACCCAGGCTCCCCATTATCTGCTGCTGGTCAACGTGCGCCGCCTCAAGCTCATCAACCGCACGCGCGGACACCGGGGCGGCGATATGCTCATCAAGCTCTGTTACCGGGACCTGCGCAAGCAGCTTCGCAACAACGAGCTGATCGCCCACGCCTCGGCAGGGAAGTTCCTGCTGCTCTGGCAATGCCGGGACGTGGCGGAATTGCGGCAGCGCATCGAGGACTTTTTCGAAAGTGCCGCCGCCCTGCGGCAAAAGCTCGGCACGACCGTGCTCTTTTCCTGCGGGGTGACCTCCACCATGCCGTATGACGGCAATATGGCCAACTGCCTGCTGCGGGCCGAGACCGCGGAAAGCAGCGTTGCCGACGACAGCTACCGTTCGAGCTACACCCTGTATGACGCCCGTCTCGAGGCGGTCCTCCTCAAGCAAAACGAGCTGGAAGACCGCATGACCGGCGCTCTGCGCAACGGAGAATTCCAGGTCTTCATGCAGCCGCAGCACAATCTGGCCGACAACAGCCTGCACGGGGCCGAGGCCCTCATCCGCTGGATACCCCCGGACGGCAAACCCATCTACCCCGATGAATTCATACCGCTTTTTGAGCGAAACGGCTTCATCCGCGAGCTGGATCTCTTCGTGCTGCGCACTGTCTGCGCCTGGCTGCGGCAGCGCATGGATGCGGGACTGCCCGTCTCCACCGTCAGCATCAATCAGTCCAAGGCCCTCTTCTTCTCCAACGATTACGTCAAGGTCTTCCTCAGCATCCTGGCCTCCTTCAACGTGCCGACATCGCTCATCGTGGTGGAGATCACCGAAAGCATGGCCTGGCTGGACGAGGAGCTGTTCAAGAACAGTCTTGCCGAGCTCAAGGCCTGCGGCGTACGGCTGGCGCTGGACGACTTCGGCAAGGGCTATGCGTCGCTGGCCGCTCTGCAATCCTTTGAGCTGGACATCATCAAGCTGGACAAGGCCTTCCTGGACAATGCCGCCAGCGATGAAGCCGCTGCCGACGTCATCATCGGCTCCGTCATCAGCATGGGCAAGCGTCTGCACCTCTTCATGCTCTGCGAAGGCATCGAAACGCCGGAACAGCGTGATTACCTCACCCGTGTGGGCTGCGATTGCGGGCAGGGCTATCTTTTCGCCCGGCCCATGCCGCTGGAGGAATACTCCCTCTATGTGGATGCCCACGCCACCCGGCCGGATAGTGAGGCCAAAACGTCATAGACCCGTTTTCTCGACGCTCTGAAAGGGGGAAAATGTCCATGAAGGAAGTAGATTGCCGCGGCCTAGCCTGTCCCGGTCCCGTTGTCGCCTGCAGCCGCCTGGTCAAGGAGGAGGCCCCCTCCGCCCTCGCCGTTCTGGTGGACAATGCGGCCGCCGTAGAGAACGTCAGCCGCTTCCTGCGCACCAGCGGCTACGCTGTCGCCAGTGAGCGCAGGGAGGAGTCCCTCTGGCGGATACGCGCCTCCCGCGACGGCGGCAGCGCCTCCGACGCCGCTCCCCAGTCGCAGCCCGCCCCCTCCGCGCCGCGTGGAAAGACCCTCGTGCTCATCACCACCGAGACCCTTGGGCGCGGTGATGATACCCTCGGCGCAAGACTCATGGACAACTTTCTCGCCACCCTGCCGGAACTGGGAGATGCCCTCTGGCGCATCGTCCTGCTCAACGGCGGCGTACGCCTTGCCGCCCGTCCCGGCAAAGCCCTCGACAGCCTCAAGGCGCTGGAAGCCGCCGGAGTGTCCATCCTCGTCTGCGGCACCTGCCTCGACTTTTATCAACTTCTGGAAAAGCGCGCCGTCGGTCAGACGACCAATATGCTCGATGTGGTCAGCAGTCTTGCCCTGGCTGACAAGGTCATCCGCCCCTGAGAGGGAAAGGAACTTTGGGCAAAAAGTTTTTTCTCGTGGGGGGAAGGGGCCCTTTGTGAACAAAGGGGCCCTTCCCCCCACCCCCCCCATCCCCCCAAAAACTTTACTTGTCCAGACGCAAGCCGTCGTGGCATGCAAGGCCTCGCCCGGCTCCAGGCCAGCCAGACTCTGTTTGTCTTCAGCAACCGGGGAACGCAGCAGACGCAAACGCCCTGCCGGACACGTCTCTGTCGAGTACGCCGGATAAACATTTTTTCTCGTGGGGGAAGGGGGCCTTTGTGAACAAAGGGCCCCTTCCCCCACACCCCCCATCCCCCCAAAAACTTTACTTGTCCAGACGCAAGCCGTCGTGGCATGCAAAGCCTCGCCCGGCTCCAGGCCAGCCAGACTCTGGACGAACAGACAGGGCGGACAGCTGTTGCCGGCCGAGCTGTTTGTCTTCATGCCGTCGAGGAACGCGGCTGACGAACGCCCTGCCGGACACGTCCCTGTCGGATGAACCGAATAAAAGTTTGGGGAAAGGAGAGGGGGTGCGCGAGGGGGAGAGGGAGAACCGTTTTTCAAAACGGTTTCCCTCTCCCCCTCGCATAATAAATAATCACTTTCTCATGGGGAAAGCCCCCGGCATGCGTCAGGCTTCAATCAACGGAACGTCTCCGCCAGGGCAGGACGTTGCGGGCCGCCTTTCCCAGCGAAGTTACGGCATGCCGAGTCTGCCGGTTCAGCGTTCCCGCCGCCGAACTCACCGCGCCCACCGTGGCGCTGGTGGCCGTGCCCGCCGCCTTCAGCGTCGCCGAGATGCC
>NZ_CALUWS010000023.1 GCF_944324525.1 uncultured Desulfovibrio sp. | reverse complement strand
ACCGTCCCGGGGCAAGTCGCACCGGGTATGCCCATGACGCCCGCGCAGGGCGCGGCTCCCGTACCGGCCGCTCAGCCCGCGCAAACCATGCCCATGGGTGGGCAGGCCCCCATGCCGGGCCAGCCTGCACCGGGGCAAACGGCCCCCGCCGGGCAGATGATGCCCGCCCCGACGCCTACTGAACTGCCGCCCCTGCCTACAGGCGCGGACGCGACCGCTCCGCAGGGGGCTGCCGCCGGTGATGCGGCGGCCGGCGCAGGTCAGAACGGCAAATCCAAGCGCGAAGTCATCTATGTGGACGAGCAGGGGAATCCCGTCGAAAAGCCCATCGACCCCGAAGCCGTGTGGCAGGAAGCCACCAAGGCGATGGAAGCGCAACAGTATGAAGATGCCCTGACCAAGCTGCGTGTTTTGTATGATCAGCCGCAGCTGAAGCGTGACCGGCGGCTGGAAGTGCTGTACGGCATCAGCGACTGCCTGTGGGAACTGTACAAAGACAAGCCGCAGGCAGGCTATGACGCCATCGTCGCCGCCACCAGCGAGGCCCTCAATGCCGATCTGCGCAATGATCGCGCGCCGGATGCCTATGCCCGGCTGGGCAGCATCAATCTGCGCGTCGGCAACATGGATGAAGCGCGGGCCAACATGCTGGCGCTGCTGCGGCAATATCCGCTTTCCCCGCTGGTGGCCGACTCCATGACGGAGCTGGGCCGCGAGCAGCTGAAGCGCGAAATGTATGAAGATGCGGCCGAAGCCTTCAAGACGGTGCTGGAAAATTATCCCGAAAGCGCCTCCATGGAAGAGGCTTCCATGGGGCTGGGCAAGGCGCTGGTGCGCCTGGGCCGGCATAATGACGCCAGCGTCATCATGGACTTCGTCAACAAGCGCTGGCCGCGCTGCTATCTGAAGGATACGGACTTCCTGCTGGTGCAGGCGGAGAACCTGGAGGCCCTTCGCCGCAACGACGCCGCCATGGACGTCTACTGGCTCTTCGTCAACCTGCAGCCGCAGCGCGACGGCAACAACGACCTGCTGCTCAAGATGGCGGACAACTATACCCGCGGCAACGAATGGAACGCCGCCTCCCTGATGTACCAGCGCATCATGAAGCTCTGGCCGGGGGTCAGTTCCAGCCGGGTCAGCCAGTTGCGTCTGGCGGAAAAGGGGATCTACGACGGCCCGCTGAATTACGAGCAGATGAGCGCCCTGTTTGCCCGCCCGGCGGAAGACACGCCGCTCGAACGGGTCTACCGGGAGATCATGGAGGCCTCGGAGACCTCGCCGGAATGCATCCTGTCCCGCCTCAAGTACGCCATGTGGCTGCTCTGGGACAAGCAGTTCACCCAGGCCATGGGCAGCGCGGCGGACTTCATCGACCGCTATCCCGAACATCCCGGCGTGCCGCAGGCGCGCGACATCATCTGGACGGCTTTCCAGAGCGAGCTGGGCAATGCGCTGGCGGAACAGAACTACCGCCGCATCCTGCTCCTCTGGAACGGATTCCCGCTGGTGCGCGAACGGTACGGCGAACTTGATCCCAAGATGCGCTATGCGCTGGCGCAGGGCTATATGGAACGCGGCGACGAAGCCAAGGGGCTGGAGCTGCTGGGGGCCTTCCTGACCACCAGGATGGATCCTGACTACGGCGAGCTGGCCCTGACCGAATACTTCAACCGTTACCTCAAGGCCGGGGCCTGGGACAAGATCCTGGACCTGTCCAAGATCGTCGCCGGCTGGCCCCTGCGGCCGCAGCTGCGTTCCCAGCTGGAATACGCCACGGCGCTCTCGGCCCAGAATCTGGGACTTTCCGGCGCGGCCCTTTCCCGCTGGCGGCAGCTCGCCATCCGCAAAGACATCCCGCTGTACCAGCGTGCCTACGCGACCTACTTCCTCGCGCGGGATGCCGAGGTCCGCAAGGATGTGGGCGATGCCTACACCTACAACAAGCAGGTGATCGAGCTCTTCCAGCAGCTGGCGGATGAGCGCTCCGACAAGGCGGATCCCGAGCGCATCAAGGAATCCATCGGCGCGCTCATGGACATTTGCGAAGTGGCCAACCGTGTCCCCGAGGCGCTGGAGTGGGTCAAGCGCTACAGCGAATATGTCCCGGATGCCAACTCTCCGGAATATCCGGGCCTGCGCTATCGTGAGGCTCGCCTCTACCGCAAGCTGGGCGACAATACGCGGGCCCAGTTCCTGCTGGAAGATGTGGTCAAGCGCTTCCCCGACTCGCCCTTCGGCAAGGCGGCCGCCAGCGAACTGCGGACTTTCGAGGTCTCCCGCGACCTCAAGGACTTCATGCCGGGCGGATCGGCCGGAGCGCCGGCCCCGGCGCAGGGCAACGGCAATGCCGCCGCGCCTGCCGGGAATCCCCCGGCCAATCCTTAAACTTCCTCAGGAAGAACGTTCCTGAGGAGGAGGTACGCTTTCATGAAATTCCTGACGTCCTGCGTGGCGCTGCTGCTTTTTGTCCTGGCCGGCTGCACGGCCGCGCAACAGCGCGGCATGTCCGGTACGACCTATGTCTCCACCTCCCGTCCGGCCTTTTCGGCGACGGCAAAACAGCTTCCTCTGCTGGCGGCCGGTTTCGGGCGCTCGTCCCTGACCGAGACGGGCGTGCTCGGCGGCCTGAACGTCGAAGCCTGGATCGCCATCTACGGCAAGGCCGACGGCAATGGCCCCCTGGCCATCGTGGCCCAGGGCGAACTGGACGATCCGTGGAACTGGAACAACGCTCTCTACCATCCGTTCGCCATCCATGAGGGGGCGGATGTGCTCAACGGCCTCGGCGTGGAGACCTGCACCTATATGGTCAGCGAATCCCGTGACGCCTTCCAGCCGTTCATGCACCCGCAGGGCGATTCCGTGAAAAAGGATGAGGAAAAGCCGGCCCGCCGCTGGATCGCTCGCGTCTTTGCCTGCCGTACCGACTTCAACAAGGGCAAGATCATCTTTGAATATCGTGAGCCCCTGCCGGAAGGCTTCGTGTCCCTCACCAGCGTTCCTTACGGCATGTCCGACGTGATCCCCGCCTTTGAAGATCGGGCCCGCAAGGCCTTTGAAGTCAACCTCTCGCCGGCGACGCCCAAGGAGATCCATCAGGAATATCTGCGAGCAATCCGCTGGCAGTATCTGGATGAACGTTTCTGGGGAACCGTTTTCCTCAATGACTTCTCCGTCAGGCGGTAAAGACGCCTGCAAAACGGCGGCCTTTTGGCGGGGGAAACAAGTTGACGTCCACACCTCGACCGTGTAAGTCATTGACTGAACATCATTTTGCCTCAGGCAAAGACTCCCATTTTACGAAGAGGTTAAGGCATGGACGACTATTTGAAGGAAGCACTGGAAATTGCGCGTGCACAAGCCAGTGTGCGTGTGATGAGTGAGGACGAGATCACGTCCTTCATTCAAAAGCTGGCCCAAGGTATTCGTTGCGTGGCCGAAGGCGACGCCCCGACGGAGCTTGACGGCGGCGATCTGGTGATCGAAGCCCGCAAGTCGGTCAAGGAAAAATCCGTGACTTGTCTGGAGTGCGGCAAGACCTTCAAAATCCTGACCCGCCGTCATCTGGCCTCCCACGGCATGGATGCCGCCGCCTATCGCGAGAAGTGGGGCTTCAAGAAGGATGCGCCGCTCATCTGCAAGGCCCTGCAGCGGGAACGCCGCCGCAAGATGAAGGATATGAAGCTCTGGGAAAAGCGTCGCAAGGCCGACTAGTTTTCCCTGTACAGAACGTAAAGAGGAAGGAGGCTCTTTGGGCTTCCTTCCTCTTTTTTCATGCGGGCCCAGCTGGCCCGCCACACCGGCAACAACGCATGGCTTGGGGCCTGTTAGAGCTTTTTGCCTTTGAAAAAGGTAAGATGCGAGGCGGCGGCACAGCGCCGCCCAGCCCAACGTGAACGGAAAAACCGCGTTTTTTCCGCGAAACGTCAGGCCATATGGTTTGAAACGCACAGCGTTTCAAACTGAAAATACCCTAGTTGTTCAGGGCCAGCTCTTCCAGCCGTCGGGCATCGTGGATGATGACCTCCTTGCAGGAAAACGCGCCGATGATGCCCTTTTCCCGAAGTTGCCGCAGGATGCGGGCCAGCGTCGCCCGGTGGATGCCGAGCAGGGCGGCCACATCCTGCTGGCGCATGGGACAGGGAAAGCGCAGGGCATTGCCGTTTTGCCGCGACAGGTTGAGGATGAAGCGGCAGACGTGGGATTCCCGGCTGCCTGTGCCCATATCCGCCAGAAAGGTGTAGTGGATGAGGAGCTTGATGCCCATGGAGTGCAGCAGGCTGGCGACCTGCCGCGGGTGGGCGGACAGAAAGGCCTCATCCTGCAACAAGCCCTCCGGAAAGCGCCAGATCTCGGTAGGTTCAAGACATTGAAAAACCACGCCCGGTTCAAAACTCGAGACCGTGCGGGCCTCATTGAACAGACAGCCTGGCACGACGCGCAGGGTAAGCCGTTCGCGGCCACAGGCCGCAATATAGGAGAGGGCGACGGCCCCGCGGGAAAGGTAGTACATGCCCCGCCAGCGGGTATGCGGAATGACGGCATCCTTTTCAAATTCGCGCCGGGTCGCCAGATGCAGCACCTCTTCCCAGCAGGGATTGAGGCCCTCGATGCGCCCGGTTCGGGCAAGCGTCGTCTCAAAGGGCGGCATCATGCCGCTGGAAACAGGCTGGGGCATGGGATCTCCAAACGTCTTTGGTAACACGGCCTGTGCGCCTCCCGGGCGATGCGCTCCGCACAGAGGATGCGGGGGCCATCCGTCCTTGCCAAAAGGAAAGGCATGACGTACGAAACAGGGTGTTGATTCTGCCACTGTCTCATCCGTGCCGGTACGAGTATGCCACATCTTTCTCCTGCTGTCTCTTACCCCTTGCCCGCCGCCGTCAGCACGCCCAAGCAGGCGCTGGATCTGCTGCGCCTGCCGGACTCGCAACTTTTTGCCGGAGCCGAACGCTTGCGGCAGGCCGCCTTCGGCAAGCGGATCTCCCTGTGCGCCATCATCAATGCCCGTAGCGGCAATTGCGGCATGGATTGCCGCTTTTGCTCGCAAAGCCGCCACAATCAGACGCCCATCGACACCTTTCCCCTGCTGGAGCCGGCTGTGCTGCGCCGGCGTATCCTGGATCTGGCCCGCTGGCCCGTGCGGCATATCGGCATCGTGACCAGCGGCGGCGCGCTGCAGCAGGAAGAGTTGGAACAGGTGATCGCCGTACTGCGCCAGCTGCCGGAAGCGGTGCGCCGCCGGGTCTGCACCTCGTTCGGCCGGCTGGCCCCTGAAGCCCTGCGGGAACTTGCCCACGAAGGCGTGCGGCGCTTCCATCACAATCTGGAGACGTCCCGCAGCTATTATCCGCGGATCTGCACCACCCAGCTCTGGGAGCAGCGCTACGCCACCGCGCAGCATGTGCGGGCAGCCGGGCTTTCCGTCTGCACGGGCGGTCTTTTCGGACTGGGCGAAAGCTGGGAGGACCGCGTGGAGCTCGCCTTCAGCCTGCGTGAGCTGGGCGTGGACAGCGTGCCCATCAATTTTCTGCATCCTCATCCGCAAACGCCCCTTGGCGACAGGGAGCCGCTCCCGGCCGGCGAAGCCCTGCGCATCATCGCGCTGTTCCGGCATATCCTGCCGGACACGACCCTCCGCATCTGCGGCGGCCGTCCGGAAACGCTGGGCGAGCGCCAGGCGGAGATCTTCCGCGCCGGAGCCAATGCCCTCATGACCGGCGATTATCTGACCACGCACGGTTGCGCCGTGGAGCGGGATTGCGCCATGATCGCCGCGGCCGGTCTGGAGGTCACACAACCATGAACGCTCCTGACATGAACGCTCACGGCTTGTCCCACCGTGCGCTGGCCGATGCGGCCGTCTTCATCAGCGGGACAGGGACGGATGTGGGCAAGAGCGTGGCCACGGCCGCGCTGTTGCGGGCCCTGCGCCATGCCGGTCTGGCGGTGCAGGCCGTCAAACCCGTACAAACAGGGGTGGCGGACGCCGCCCGCGAGGGCGATGCCGCCCGCTACGCGCAGGCCGTGGAGGATCTGCCGCCGGGCCCGCTGCCGCCCGCGGCCACGCTGCACAGCTTCCGGCTGCCTGCTTCGCCGCATCTGGCGGCCGCTCGCGAAGACGCACGGCTCACGGTCGCCGGGCTGCGGCAGGATATCGAAGCGCACTGGCGTTCGCTCATGGCTCTGCATGACGGAGACGGATCGTGCGCCTTGCTGCTGGAGGGGGCGGGCGGCCTGCGCGTCCCCTTCAATGAGCAGGAAGATACCCTCGATCTCATGGCCGTGCTGGCCGCGCCGGTGGTCATCGTGGCCCGAAACGAACTGGGGGCGCTCAATCAGATACGGCTCACCCTGGATGCCGTGCGGGACAGGGGGCTTGTGACGGCGGGGCTTGTGCTCACGCCGCCGCCGGATGCGCTCGCCACGCCGGACGAGGCGACGCAAGCCATTCTGGCAGATAACGAAAGCTGGCTGCGTGCCCGGCTGGAAACCGCAGGCATCCCCGTGGCCGTGCTGCCGTGGGTACGGCTGAACGCTGCGGGCTGGGAACGGCTCGCGCAGGCCGTCCGCCCCGTGGCGCAGGCTCTGGCCGCGCTGCTGCGCACGCCGCCCAACACGGCGGAAGGACTGGTGCGGCGGGACAGGAAGGTCCTCTGGCATCCCTATACCTCGACGATCGAGCCGCTGCCGGTCTTTGTGGCCCAGCGCAGCCACCATAACCGGCTGGTGCTGGCGGACGGACGGGAGCTCGTGGACGGCATGTCCTCCTGGTGGGCGGCGGTGCACGGCTACAATCATCCGCGCCTGCTGGCCGCTCTGCGGGCGCAGGCCGGACGCATGCCGCACGTCATGTTCGGCGGTCTGACCCATGCGCCCGCCGTGGAGCTGGCCGAGCGCCTCCTCGACATGCTGCCGCAGGGGCTGGCGCGCGTCTTTCCCGCTGATTCCGGTTCCGTTGCCGTGGAGGTGGCCCTGAAAATGGCCCTGCAGTACCAGCAGGGCATGGGGCAGCCGCGGCGCACGCGCTTTCTGACGCCGCGCGGCGGCTATCACGGCGACACCACAGGGGCCATGAGCGTTTGCGATCCTGTCACCGGCATGCACAGCCTCTTTGCGCGCATGCTGCCGCAACAGCTTTTCATGGAACGGCCCCGCTGCCGTTTTGACCAGCCCTTTGATCCCGCCAGTCTGGACGATGCCCGGCAACAGCTAACCGAACACGGACACGAGGTGGCGGCGGTCATCCTGGAACCGGTGGTGCAGGGGGCGGGGGGCATGTGGTTCTACCATCCCGACTACCTCCGGGGACTGGCGCAGCTTTGCCGCGAAGCCGGGGCCCTGCTCATTTTTGACGAGATCGCCACGGGCTTCGGGCGTACGGGGACGCTGTTCGCCGCTGAACGGGCGGGCGTCACGCCGGACATCCTCTGCTGCGGCAAGGCCCTCACCGGCGGCGTGCTGACGCTGGCCGCCACCGTCTGCACCGAACAGGTGGCGGAAGGCATCTGCCGGGACGGGAACGTCTTCATGCACGGGCCGACCTACATGGGCAATCCGCTGGCCTGCGCCGTGGCGCTGGCCAGTCTGCGGCTGCTGCGGGAAGGGGACTGGCAGGCTCAGGTTCAGATGCTCGAGAAGGGACTGCGGCAGGGGCTGGCCCCCTGTGCGGGCCTGCCGGGCGTGGCGGACGTGCGCGTTCTGGGCGGCATCGGCGTGGTGGAAACGACGGAACCGGTCCCCGTGGCCCGGCTTCAGGCCTTTTTTGTGGAGCGCGGCGTCTGGATACGCCCCTTTGGCCGCCTGATCTACCTTATGCCGCCCTATGTGACGCCGCCGGAAGACCTCGCCCGCCTGTGCGACGCGGTAGTCGATGCCGTACGGCAGGACGTGCATCTGCCGAACTAGGGGCTGTGGTTGCCTTTCGGTCGCTTCCCTTCTCCCCAAACAAACAGGAGATAGGGTCAACACGCCCCGGCAGGGGCAAGCCGTTTCTGTCGGGCATTCCTGCTTCCCACACGACACGCAGTCGCCTGAACAGGTATGACGAAAGGCGGTTACGGCGTGACGCGCCAGCGACAGGGGCACGGTCGCGTGAGCGGGCGTCAACGAGCATCACGCCCCGCCTTGCTCCCGCTGCCGCAGATGACGGACGGCCTCGTCGGTCAGTTCGTCCACAAGGCCCAGGACGTCCCGGATCTCTTCGGGCGTGATGGCCGCATAATGGATGCCCGCGCAGCAGCAGACGGCGCGACCGGCGGCCTGCGCGAGCCGTGCGGCGACCTGCCGGGCCAGCTCGGCTTCCCGATGTCCGGGACGCCCCAGGGACAGCGCAGCCTCCTCACCGGCCGCATGTTCCCGCGGCGGCAGAGCCAGCGCCGTTGCGCCGATGTGCGCCGCGCCGCCATGCAGCAGGGCCAGCCAGTCCCGCCCCTGCGGCAGCAGATCGAGCCGCAGATGCAGGCGGCCCTGTCGCCGTTCACAGCACAGGGCGTCGGCGAAAAGAGAAGATGTGGCGGCAGGCCGGAGGTCTGAGGACATAGGGCAGGGCTCCCGTAAAAGATCCGTCGGCAAGGCAAAAGGGAAGGGACGGCATATCCGTGATGTCGTCCGCCATTCACCCGCGCAATAAACTTCCTCATCCGCTTCCGTCAAGGCGGCGAAACGGATAAAATCTTATTGGGAGTTGATGCAGGCATTGTGTCGTACGGCTATACCGCACTTGCCCTTTTTCTTGCCGCCGAAAAAAACGTGGCTGGATGCGCCGCATACCAGTGCCTTTTTTGTTTTCGTCTCTCCGCTGTCTTTTTTTTGCCTGCGGAAAATTTCAGCATGTCGCCGGGGGAGTTCTGCCGCTTTGTCTTGTCGCCGTCTGAAGAGTATACGACGGACATTCAGGAATTTCTTTCCTCGCTTGCGCTGATGTTTCCTGTCGTTTTTGGGATATTTTTCTGTCTGCATGTCGCGGCGGCGTCCTGCGCGCAATGGATGCGGCGGCGCATCCACGCGGATGGACAGCGGCAGGCGGATGCCTGAGCAGCGCCTACGGAGCCTCCGCCATCGGCAAGAAAGATTTTCACGAACACTTCCAGCAAAGGAGGGCCCTGCCTATGGTTCTTGATCCTACCCAACATCCTGACTGGGAAATCGCCCAGGATGCGGAAAAGCGCATGAAGCCCATCGGGACCGTGGCGCAAGAATTCGGCCTCCTGCCGGAAGAGGTGCTGGCCTACGGGCATTACATGGCAAAAGTGGAGCAACATGCCGTACTCCGGCGGCTGGAGAACCGGCCCAACGGCAAATATGTGGACGTCACGGCCATCACGCCCACGCCGCTGGGCGAGGGGAAATCCACCACGACCATCGGCCTGGTGCAGGGCCTCGCCAAACGCGGGCAGCGATCCTCGGCCGCCATCCGGCAGCCGTCCGGCGGCCCGACCATGGGCATGAAGGGTTCCGCCGCCGGGGGCGGGCTGGCCCAGTGCATCCCGCTGACCCCGTATTCGCTCAACTTCACGGGGGACATGCACGCCGTGACCGCGGCGCACAATCTGGCCATGACGGCCCTCACCGCGCGCATGCAGCACGAGCGCAACTATGACGACGCCACGCTGGCCCGTCTGTCCGGCATGCGGCGTCTCAACATCGACCCCACCCGCGTGGACATGGGCTGGGCCATGGACTTCTGCGCCCAGTCCCTGCGCAACATCATCATCGGCATGGAAGGCAGCGGCCGCCGCAACGACGGCTTCATGATGCGCTCCCGCTTCGACATCACGGCCGCCTCGGAAGTCATGTCCATCCTTTCCGTGGCGCGGGATCTGGCCGATCTGCGGGCCCGGCTCGCCCGCATGGTGCTGGCGCGCGACCGCGACGGCAACCCCGTCACGGCGGCGGATCTGGAAGTGGCCGGAGCCATGACCGCCTGGCTGGTGGATGCCGCCAAGCCCAATCTCATCCAGACCATCGAAGGCCAGCCCGTGCTGGTGCACGCGGGGCCCTTTGCCAATATCGCCCTGGGGCAAAGCTCCATCATCGCCGACCGCGTGGCCCTCAAACTGAGCGACATCCATGTGACGGAATCCGGCTTCGGCGCGGAGATCGGCTTTGAAAAATTCTGGAACGTCAAGTGCCACATCAGCGGTCTCGTGCCGGATGCGGCCGTCATCGTGGCCACCATCCGCGCCCTCAAGAATCATGGCGGCGCGCCGCAGCCCATGCCGGGCCGCCCCCTGCCCGACGCCTATACGCGGGAAGACGTGGGGCTGGTGGAGGCCGGTTGCGCCAATCTGCTGCACCACATCGGCATCGTGCGGCGGGCCGGGGTATCGCCGGTGGTCTGCATCAATGCCTTTGCCTCGGATACGGCGGACGAGATCGCGGCGGTGCGCCGGGCCTGCGAGGCCGCGGGCGCGCGGGTGGCCGTCTCGCGGCACTGGGGCAAGGGCGGCGACGGCGCGCTGGAGCTGGCCGACGCCGTGCTGGACGCCTGCAATGAAAAAAGCGAATTCACACCCCTGTACGACTGGTCCCTGCCCTTTGCCGAGCGGGTGGAGCGCATCGCTACCCAGGTCTACGGTGCGGACGGCGTGGATTACGCCCCGGACGCGGCCCGCCGGCTGGCGGAATTGCAGGAACGGCCGGACGCCGCCGAGCTGGGCGTCTGCATGGTCAAGACCCAGTATTCCCTTTCGGATGACCCCAGCCGCAAGGGCGCCCCGCGCGGCTGGCGGCTCAAGGTGCGTGACGTCCTGTTCTACGGCGGCGCGGGACTGGTCGTCCCCGTGGCCGGGGACATCAGCCTCATGCCCGGCACCGGTTCGCGTCCGGCCTTCCGCAAGGTGGACGTGGATGTGGAGACCGGTCAGGTCATCGGCCTGTTTTAGCGCATTTTGCCTTTGAAAAGGGCAAATGCGCTGACTGAAGTACATCCACGGCAGACTGATACGAAAGGGAGCCTCCTTGTTGCAGGGAGGCTCCCTTTCATATTTTACAGCTTCGGGGGAAGGTAGTCCGGCGCAAGGTCCGGGTAGATCTCGTCCGGCCATTTGCCGCCGAAGGCGTCCTTGAGCGGGGAGGGCATGGCGCGGCTTTGTTCGCGGGTCATGGCAGCATTAGGCGGCAAGGGATGTTTTTTGAACAGGTCTGGAAGGTGCGTGCCGGGTTCTTTCTTCAACAGGCGATAGTAGTTGGCAAAGGCGTCGTGCAATTCGGGCGAGGAGGAGACCTGAAAGCCAAGATTATGATCAAAGTCATCTGGCGCGTACTCAGGATGGAAGACGCCGGACAGTTCGAGCGCGGCCATGTAATGCCCCAGGGAGACCGCCCGGTAGAAATATTCCACCGCCATATAATAGTTACCAAACATCTCCAGATAGGTGCCGATCTTGTAGGCAGACTCTCCGTGGCCTTGGCGCACGGCGCAGATCAGGTAACGCATGCCAAGAGTATCACACCCCTGCGACATGCCCAGCTTGTACAGGGCATTGGGCTCGCCGAGCTCCGCGGCCTTGCGGAGGGCGTCGATGTCTCGCTCTATGCGGTAGCGGGCATACCAGCCGCTGGGCACGTTCATGGCGATGAGTTTGTCCGCGACTTCCAGTGCCTTTTCGGAACCTGCCGTCGTGCTCAAATAGCAGTCGATAAGGCTGTTCATGGCTTTCCAGTGGCCCATTGCCGCGGCTTTCTTGTAGCCGTTGAAGACCTCGCCCTTTTCCCGCTGGGTGAGGTCACCGCGTTTTTCCAGGGCGCGGGCGGCCTGGAAGATCTTGTCGGCCTCCGGCGGCAGGGGCGGGACGTGATCCGCCATGCGGGCACACTCCCAGGAGAGGGAGAAGGTGATGGTATCAAGAAAGCTCATGAACCTGCTGGAAAGAAAGGGCAGTGAAATTGACCAATCTCCGGACATGCAGCTCATGGCGGCGGCATGGCCAGTCTGACCAAGCAGGAGGACGGCGGCAAGGAGGAGGCATAAAAACTTCATGGCAACCCCTTTGAGAGCATTTTCCGTTAACAACGCTATGTGCTCAAACCATATGGCTGTCATTTCACGGAAAAAATGTGGTTTTCCCGCCTGGTTCGGGCCGGGCGGCGCTGTGCCGCCGCCTCGCGTTTTGCTCTTTTCAAAGGGCAAAACGCTCTGCGATTCCGGCGGAAGGTAGTCCAGGGCAAAATCCTGGAAGATAATGTCCGATCATTTGCCGGAGAAGGCAGTCTTGAAGAAAAAATGACGGCAGAGGACGTAAGACAGCCGCAAAAAACGGCAGGACAAGAAAGGGACGCAAGGACGAGAGACGAGGCGGCGGCTGCGATTCGTGCGCACGGCGATCCTCTTGCGGCAAGTATCTCCCCAAAGCATCGCCTCATATGCACGCCGCCTATTGCCGTTTCAACTGGGTAACGAGCGTGTGCAGATCATGCAGCAGGCTGGCCTGCCGGTGTGGATCCGCCTGGGCATTTTCCAGCCACATCTGGCAGAAGCCCGCCAGCAGACGCAGCATGGGCGGGTGGCTGCGCCAGAAATCCTGCGCCAGCGGAGCCTTGCCGGAAACATGGCGCGCACAGGCGGCGCAGATGGCGTGCAGGCCCTCCATGAGTCGGGATACCGGCAGGGGCGAGGCCGCGAGGGCCGCAAGGGCGGGCTCCAGCAACGGCAGACGGGAAGGCTGATAGAGCGCCAGAAAGAAAGCCTGCCAGAAATCTTCCAGCAGTCCACGCACGCAGGAACGTCGCGCCCCCACCGGACGCAGCTGATGCAGGCCGAGATCGTTGCGCTCCGTACGAAAGAGCTCCAGCCCGGCGGGCAGGGCAGGCGGCTGGTGAAGGAGGCCGTCGCCATGCCGCATGACGGCTTCGGCCACCCGGGCCACGGCGGAAGCGGAAAACGCGGCATGGCAGCCCAGCCTGCCGTGGCGGCATTGCCAGCAGCCCGTACAGCTCATGGCCGCCCGCAGCACCCACTGGCCCGGCGAGCTGGGACCGGTCTCCCGGGCATGCACAGGCCCCAGGGAAAGATTGAGCACCGGCACGCCCAGCCAGCTGGCCAGATGCATGGGGCCGGTATCCGGCGTGATGCACAGGTCCAGCCGCCGCATGACGCCGACCAGCGCATCCAGCGGCAGTTTGCCGCACAGGTCGGCCTGCGGCAGGCCGCTGAGCCGGGCGGTCTCCTTGCCGAGCGCCTTTTCCGCCTCACCGCCCAGAAAGAGCGGCATATGCCCGCTGGCGGCAAGACGGCGGGCAAGGCGGGCCCAGAAATGCGACGAGGGATGCTTGGCGGCTTCGCTGGCCCCGAGCACAAGGCCCACGCGTCCCGTCCCCGCCGGGCGGGGCAGGGTATGGCCGATGACATGGATGTCGGCATCCGGCGCAAGGTCCAGCACATTGAGATCCGACCAGTGGAAGGGATTGCCCCGGTTGTTCTGGGTGAGGGCCTGCCGGTAGAGCTGCCAGAACCCGTACACATGCAGGCTGCCGTCCTGTTCGGACAGGCCGAGGCGTTGCCCGGCCTGCATGCCGCCCAGTATGCGGGCCGAGGCCGGCCGGGAGCTGAGGTTGATCCCCAGCGCGAAGGACTGGGAGGCGGCAAGGGCCTCCCCCTGAGCGGCGGGAAAAAAGGTGGCGGACGGCGCCACCGGCAGAAGCGGCTGAAAAAAGGCGGGCTCGGCCACGACCCACGTCTTGCTGCAGGCGGTGTGCCGCTGCAGATAATGGAGCAGGGGAAAGCTGAGGATCAGATCCCCAAGGCGATGCATCTGCAGGACGAGCGCGGTGGACATGGGCGGAACTAGCGTGGCGCGCCGGCGGTCGGGGTGGCGTAGATGCGGCGCATCTCGTCCAGCATATCCTTGAGACGATGCGCCCAGGTATGACAGCGCAGCACGCGGTCACGCCCCGCGCGGGCCACGGCCTGCCGTTCCTGCGGATGGGCAAGATAGTAGCGCACGAGCTCCGGGATCTCTTCCTTGTCATGATAACAGGCGATCTCGTGCGGCTCGAAAAGCGCGTCCATCTGCGGCCGCCAGTCGGTCAGCACAAAGGCCCCTGTGGCCGGAGCGTCAAATATGCGCTGGTTGACCGCGCCTTTCATCTGTTTGCTGGTGCAGTTGAAATTGATGGCGGAGCAGGGGTAGAAGCGCGGCAGATCCGTGTAATAGGTGATGGGATCCAGCAGGCGCGGCTTGCGGGCATCATGCCGGAATTCGATGTTCCAGCCGCCATCCCCCACGATGAGGGGCGAAAAGGACAGCAGCTCGCGGACGCAGCCGTTACGGTACAGGCGCGTGGCCTGCCAGGTCAGCGCGGTCTCGTAGGCAAGGCGGGCTTCATTGTCCGGCAGGGCCATGTACCGGGCGTAAACGTCGGGCATGTCCTCGCGCAGGAAATCGGCGACGGAACGCGTGTCGCTGGCCATGAAGGCGGCGGCGCAGCGATAGAAGGGCAGCAGCAGGGCACGCGGAAAATGCCCCTTCTTGAGGCGCATCCCCACCTTGTAGATCATGGAATTGCCCACGAAGGAGACGTCGCTGCGCCAGGCAGCCGGCGCGCCAGCCGCGGCCTGCGGGCAAAAACGCTGCGGATCCGTCCCCAGCGGCAGATAGGAGACATGCTGGAAGCCGGTGGCCCGCAGACTCTCCACATTGTCGGCATCCCAGGTGAACAGGGCTGTCCACGGGCTGATGCAGCGGCTGTAAAGGTGGATGATAAGGTGCGGATTGTCCACGAACCAGGAGGCCAACGGCAGTTCCAGCCGGGCCAGCAAGTCCATGAGCACCCCCTCCACATCGACGCCCATGTGGTTGAGGGTGATGCAGCAGTCCGGCCGAAAGGTCAGCACGGCGTGCAGGAGCTGCTGCACGAAGTCCGACCTCGCCAGCGTCTCGTCTTCGATCTGGAGCAGCTCATACTCGATGCCCAGCGTCTTGCAGGCGCCGATGACCTCGCCGATGAGGAAATACTTGCTGGCCAGCAGCAGCACCCGGGGCGTGCCGCCGCGAAAACGGGGCTGTCGGGCGCGCCGCCAGAAATCAAAATGTTCGCTGGCCGAGAGCTGTTCCCGCAGATAGCCGTAATACGCGCGGTCCAGCCGCAGATAGAAGGGCAGAGCCACAGGGAGGAAGCGCAGCCCCCGCTGCCCGGCCTGCCAGTGGGAAAGCTCCCGCAGGGCCTGCTCCGGGTCGGCGCTGCGCACCACGAAGACCCGTTGACGCTGCGCGGGCGCAAGCGCCGCCAGCACGCCGCTCGCCTGCTGTATGGCCTCTTCCTTCTCCACCACGGCCACCGGCCCGACGGTACGCTCGAGCAGGGCATGCAGGGCATGGCCCATGCCGCAGCCAAGCAGCACGGGCAGGCCATCGAGGGATACCGCCCCGGCGTCGGACGCCGCCCCCGCTTCGGCGAACAGCGGACGCAGGATATCCAGTTCCCGCCGGGGGCCGCCGGGGCCCAGCATGGTCAGGCTGCGCCCGGCAAGCTCCACGCGGATATCGACAGGACGGCCGTCATCCCTGACCGCCTCGACCCGCAGCGGCATTTGCGCAGCCGCTGCGGCCGGGGCGGGATCTTCGGGACAAGGGGAGGCTGCGGGCCTCTCCGTACGCGTTTTCACTGGATGTCATCCCTGTTGTTGGGGACGACGATGATGTCGTCTTCCGACAGCATGAAGGTCACGTTCTGGTACATGCGCTCCACCTGCATGAAGGTCCGCCCGATGGATATCTCCACACCGGGGTAGACCGTGCCCGGCACGATGAGGCGGCAGGTGGACATGCTGGCTTCGTCACGGCTGAGCTTTTTCCAGAGGCTTTCCCGCTGCTCGATGAGCTGGGCGCGCTGCTTTTCCGTGCGCACCAGCTTGCGGCTGGCTTCGGTGGCATCGGGCGGCAGGTGACCGGCAACGGCCTTGAGATGCACGAGCGTCTGCGAAAGGCTGGAGATGGTGGTGTCCAGTTCTTCCAGTTCCCGGATGTTTTCGGGATCATAGCCCAGAAAGACGCGCGTGCTTACGCCGGCCTTGTTGCCGAGCTGCTTGCCCACAAAAACGCTGCCGTAGGCATTGGCCGTGGTGCCGTACAGGCTTTCACGCACCACGAGGTTGCCGCCCACATAGGCGGTGCAGTACAGGCAGTATTTTTCCGTGATCACATGACTGCGCGAGCGGACTTCCACCTTTTCCAGGAAGGGGCTCAGAATCTTTCCCCGGGCTTCCAGCACGCAGTGTTCGCCCGTACCGCCGCGCGCGCCCACGTCAATGACCAGATCCTGGCGGGCATCCACGCTGCCGCCCTCCACCATGCCCATGATGCGGACGTTGTTGGCATGCACGCTGAAGCCGGCCCGGACGGAACCGTGCACGCACATATCCCCCACAAAATGGATGTTGCCCGTCTGGAAGCTCACGTCCTGCCGGACGTTGAGCAGATGCTTTACGGTAATGCGGCCTTCGCTGTAGAAGACATAACCGTTGACGGCGGCAAGGATGTACTGCGGATGGGCGGGGTCCACCACCGTATTGAAGCCCAGCGGCGGTTCGGAGCTTTCCAGGATGAAGCGGGGATCGGGATTGGGGCCGGCTTCGCTCAAAGGAACGACCTCGGCCAGCACCTGCCCCTTGATGACGTTTTGCACATATCCCAGGTTGTACAGATTGCTGCCGCTGGCTTCCGCGATCTCACTGCACGGCTTGAGATTCAGATGGTGCAGATCCGGATTGAAAAAATGCTTCAGATAAAATGACACGGCTCTCTCTCCCTTCCTTTCTGCCTGTCACCGGATTCGGTCTGCCCGCAGGCCACGGCAGGACGGCCCATGCGGGGGAGGTTGCGCGCCACTTATTCGAGCACGTCCGGGATGCGCCCCTCGAGTTCGTGCTCACTGGTGAATGCGGGGAAAAATCCTTCTATCTCCACGTCCCGGAGCAGCTTTTGCACCGGCTCCGAAGGAGAGAGCAGGATAAGACGCCGCCCATGACTCAGGCCCAGCGTATCGGCACAGACCAGCGCGCCGAGGCCGGAGCTGTCCACTTCTTCCACGCTGCTCAGATCGATGGCAACCTGGGCGATCCCCTGGGCCAGCAGCAGTTTTTCCAGCTCGCCTCGCAGGGTGATGGCATCCTGGAGGAGCAGCGTGCCGTGGTAGCGCACCACCGTCGTTTTTTTGTGCTGTTCGATATCCAGCGAGAACATGTCGCCTCCTATCCTTTTGCAGGCGGGGAAAAGAGCTCCGCGGCGTCAAGCCAGAGCGTCACCGGCCCCCAGTTGCAGAGTGATATCCGCATGTCAGCCCCAAATAACCCAGAGTATACGTTACCTTGCATCATTTCGTCAACTCGACGGACATAGGCTTCGAACAGGGGGCGAGCCGTTGCGGGCGGGGCGGCGGCGGTGAAGTCCGGCCGGCGGCCGCGCCGGCAGTCGGCGTACAGGGTGAACTGCGGGATCAGCAGGATGCTGCCGCCGGCCTCGCGTACCGTGCAGTGCATCTTCTGCGCGTACTCGCCCTCGCCGGGAAAGATGCGCAGCTCCACGAGCTTGCGGACCATGCCGGAAAAAACGTCGCTTGCGGCAAGCTCCGGCCCATCCTCCTGCCCGAAGCCCACCAGCACCACGAGCCCCTTGCCGATGCTGGCAAGCGTCGTGCCGTCCACGGCAACGGACCCTTCCAGAACGCGCTGGATGCACAGACGCATCAGGCATCGCCTCCGTCGCAGCCCTCGGAATTTTCGGCAGACCCGGCGTGGCGTCGGGCGCGGTTGGCCGCCCGGGCTTCCTCCTCTTCCCGCAATGCGCGCCGCAGCACCTTGCCGATGGCCGACTTGGGCAGCTCCGCGCGAAACTCCACATGGCGCGGCACCTTGTAGTTGGCCAGCTTGCTGCGGCACCAGGCGATGATGGCCGCCTTGTCCAGCTTGCCGGCGGCCTCGGGACGGGGCACGACGTAGCACTTGAGCACTTCGCCGCGCAAGGGATCCCGCAGGCCCACGCAGACGGCTTCCTGCACTTCCTCATGCTCCAGAATGACTTCCTCCACCTCGCGCGGATAGACGTTGAAGCCGCCCACGAGCACAAGGTCTTTCTTGCGGTCCACGATGTAGAAGAAGCCGTCCTCGTCCATACAGGCCAGATCGCCCGTACGCAGCCAGCCGTCCTGCAGGGTAGCGGCCGTCTCTTCAGGGTGCTCCCAGTAGCCGTGCATGACCTGCGGGCCACGAATGATCAGCTCGCCCACGGTGTGCGGGGGCAGGGGCTCCATGCCGCCCGGCTCCACGATCATGGCGTCGGTGCCGGGCATGGGCATGCCGATGGAACCTTCCTTCTGCTGTTCGGGAAGCAGCGGGTTGAGGTGCGTCACGGGCGAAGCCTCGGTCAGCCCGTATCCTTCCAGCAGGGAGGCCCCGGTCAGCTCATGGAACTGACGCCGCAGCTCGCGGGAAAGCGGCGCGGAACCGGAAATGCAGAGCTTGACGCTCTTGAGGTCGAACTGCGCCAGGTTTTTCTGCTGCAGGAGAGAAGCGTAGACCGAGGGCGCGCCGGGAAAGATGGTGGGGCGGCGCCGGTTGATGAGATGCAGCACGTCCTGCGGCACATAGCGCGGCAGCGGCAGCGACGTGGCGGCCAGCATGGCGGGCAGGGTGATGCCCAGGCACAGCCCGTAGACATGGAAAAAGGGCAGCAGGCCCACGATGCTGTGGCGCTCATGGCGCAGATCGCGGATGACCTCCAGCACCTGCAGGGCGTTGGAGCCCAGGTTGCCGTGCGTCAGGGGCACGCCCTTGGGCAGGCCGGTGGTGCCGCCGGTATACTGCAGCAGGGCGGGCGTCTCTTCCGGGGTGGCGATATTGGCCACGCAAGCCTCGCTGCCGCGCGCCAGCTCCTTCCAGGGGAGCACATCGGGGCCATAGGGGATGCGGGGAGCCTGCCTGTTGCGCAGCTCCTTCAGCCGGTAGAGCAGACTGAGCGGGAAGGAGAGCGCATCGCCCACGCCGGTGATGACGTAGGTCTCCACCGGCAGACGGTCGCGCAGCGAGGCGATGCGGGGCCAGAGCAGATCCAGCAGGATCATGTGACGGGGCCGGGCGTCATTGAGGATGGTCAGCAGCTCCGACTCCATATAGAGCGGATTGAGCATGACCACCACGCCCCCGGCCTTGAGGATGGCCCAGAACAGGACGATGGTCTGCGGCAGGTTGGGCAGCATGACCGCCACCCGGTCGCCGTCGCCGACGCCCAGTTCCCGCAGCCTGCCCGCCATACATTCGGCCTGACGCTTGAGCTGCCGATACGTCATGAGCGTATTCTGAAAGCGCAAAGCCGCCCGGTCCGGGTAGCGGCGCGCCGCCTCGTCCAGAAAATGAAAGAGCGGCTTCCCGTACACCGGGACTTCCGCGCTGACGCCGTCCTCGTAATGGGCCAGCCACGGACGGGAAGGATCAACTGGCATGATGGCTTTCTCCTGCATCGGCTGCGGCGGAGGGAGCATACAAGGCACTGACGACGGCATAGGCCTTGATGCCTTCTTCCCGTCCGGTGAATCCCAGGCGCTCCTCGGTGGTCGCCTTGACGTTGACGGCCTCGGGCGGAAGTTGCAAAAGCCGCGCCACGTTACGGCGGATGGCGTCCTTGAAGGCGGCCAGACGGGGCCTCTGCGCCACGATGGTCATATCCGCATGGCAGAGGCGAAGCCCGGCGCGTCTGACCCGGGTCAGCACCTGATCCAGCAGTATGGCCGAGGAAATATTGTCGAAACGGGCGTCCGCGTCGGGAAAATGTTCCCCGATGTCCCCCAGGCAGGCACAGCCCAGCAGGGCGTCGCACAGGGCGTGCAGCAGCACGTCCCCGTCGGAATGGGCCAGCACGGCCGGGGCCTTGTCGATGGCGATGCCGCCCAGCTTCATGGGGCGGGCCTTGGGATCCCCGGCATCCTGCGCGTAGCGGTGCACGTCGTAGCCCATGCCCGTACGGGGCTGGAGCGAAGGCGGCGGGCTGAGAAGGGCCATATCTTCCACCGTGGTTATCTTGACGTTGGTCTTTTCACCGGGCACCACCCGCACCGCATGGCCCGCGGCCTCCATGAGCATGGCGTCATCCGTCACGGGCTGTCCCTGTCCGCGGGAGGCTTCCTCCATCCGCGCGGCGTGGGCCGCTTCCAGTTCCGCCCGCGCAAAGCCCTGCGGCGTCTGCACCGCGACAAGGCGATGACGGGGCAGGGTGGAGAGCACCCGCGCGCCTTCCACCATCTTGATGGTATCGGTCACCGGCAGAGCGGGGATGACCGCCACGGCCCCGGCGGCAAGCTCGGCCTGCACGGTGCGAACGAGCCGGGCGCTCATGAACGGGCGTGCCGCGTCATGGATCAGGACATGGACGGCCGCTCCGGGCAGGGCGGCCAGACCGTTGCGTACGGAGTCGTCCCGCTCGGCGCCGCCTTCCACGGCCGCCCAGGGCAGGCCGAGGGGCTGACGGGCGTCCAGCGCGCGGACTTCGGCCTCGCAGCGGGCGAGCTCGCCGGGCGGAAAAACGAAGACGATGCCGGCCACCGCGCTGCTGCGGCTGAAGGTGAGGGCGCTGTGCCAGTAGAGAGGGGAGTCCTTCCAGATCAGGAACTGCTTGGACGTGCCGCCGGTGGCGGCGGCCATGCGCGAACCGCGTCCCGCCGCCAGCAGCAGGGCCCACGGGCGCGGGGCTTCCGCGAGAAGGGATGCGGCAGGGGCTTCCTGGGCCTGATCAGCGTGTTCGGCGTTCATGGCTTTTCCGGCAGAATTCATGAGCATTTTCAGTTTGGAACGCTTCGCGTCTCACACCCTGCGGCCTGACGTTTCGCGGAAAAAACGCGGTTTTTCCGCTTGGTTTCGGCCGGGCGGCGCTGTGCCGCCGCCTCGCGTTCCGCCTTTTTCAAAGGCAAAACGCTCATGCAAACGGGAGCCGGCCTGTAAGCCGGGTTCTGTCATGCGTGGTCGCATGAGGCCACCATTCCTCTAGGAGTGCGGTTGCCCGCACCCTCAAGCAACCTACCCGGAAGGATTGGCCGGGCCGGCCTCCTTCCCTATTTGGTCTTGCTCCAGACGGGGTATGCCGAGCATGCCGCGTCACCGCGGCATCTGGTAGGCTCTTACCCTACCGTTTCACCCTTACCCTCCGCAAGGGAGGGCGGTTTGCTTTCTGTGGCGCTGTCCGAAGGTCACCCTTCCTGGGGATTACCCAGCGTCCTGCCCTGTGGAGCCCGGACTTTCCTCCCCGAATCGCTTCGCGGCGGTGGCCCGTCCGACTCCCGTTTGCCTGATACGTTGATATGCCGGCAGCCGGCTGCCGTCGGCAGCGGCATGCCGTTTCGTGGTCTAATCCACCAGCGTCTTGGGCGTTTCAGGGATGCCCGGCGTCACCGGGAAATCGAAATGCTCATTCCAGAAGATAAGACGCTGACAGTTGGGGCAGCTCAGGATCTGCTGCCCGCGCTGCAGTTCGATGTAGGACTGCGGCGGCACGGCGATATGGCAGCCGGTGCAGATGCCGTCCTTGACCGCCACGATGACAGGATGCTCAAGACGCTTGCGGATGAACTCATAGCGCACGAACACCGGATGCGGGATGGCGCTGCTGGCGACTTCCCGCTTGCTTTCCAGTTCGGCCATGCGGGCACGGCAGGCGGTGAGCTTTTCTTCCAGGCTGTCGCGGCGCACTTCCAGCTCGGCCTGCAGGCCCGTGTGGGTCAGGTCGATCTGGGCCAGCTTCTCGTTCTGGAGCTGGAGCTCTTCCATAAGGGCCATCTTTTCCTCTTCACGGGAACGGATGACCTTCTCGATGCTGTCCATCTCGCGCATCATGGCATGGTGCTCGCGCTGGTTCTCCACCTGCATGAGCTTGTTCTTGCTCTTCTTGATGCGGGCGGAATCGTCCTCGATCTCGAAATCAAGGCGTTTCTGCTGGTCCTGAAGATGGTTCAGCTTTTCCAGCACACGTTCACGCTGGGCATTGCTGGCGTCGAAACGCTGCTGCAGATCCTCCAGTTCGCGCGGCGCGCGCTCCAGCTCCTGCCGGACGGCAAAAATGGCGTCATCTATTTTCTGCAGCTCCACGAGCTGACGGATCTGATCAAGATAAACGGCGGTACTCATTGTTTTCCTCCCAGAAAGGGTGCCCCGCATCGCGCCTCAGGCCGCCCAGGGGCGCAACGGCGAAAGCGAGGGCACAAAAAAGACATTGACGCCCGGCAGCAGATGCTGCAGCAGCGCGCACATGCGGCGCATCATCTCTTCCTCAAGGCTGTGATGCCCCACGTCCGCCATGCAGATCTCCGCTTCCAGCGCCGTATGGTACTTCACATCGCCGGTGATGAAGAATTCCACGCCGCAGCGGGCCGCCTCTTCCAGCAGGGAAGAGCCCGACCCGGTACAGTAGCCGATGCGCCGCACCTGTTCCGGCAAAGGCCCGCACAGCGTCGTCGTGGAAAGATCCAGCCAGCGGCCGAGCCGCTGCAGGATGGCGGACGGCGACTGCGGCGCGGGCAGATCGCCGGCCAGACCGAACCCCAGGGGCAGAGCGGCCCCCTCAGGGGCCGGAGCGGTCGGCTCGATGACCTCCCGGGCGGTCAGCCCCAGTTCGTCGGCGACCCAGGCGGCCGGGCCCGCGCTGTTGACGTCCAGCGACGTATGGCAGGCGTACAGCGGCACATCCGCCCCCAAAAGCAGCCGCAATACCTCATGGTAGGCATCAAGACGGCGCGGCAGGCGCGGCTTGAGCAGCAGCGGATGATGGCTCAGGAGGACATGCGCCCCCTTGTCGAGCGCCGTCGCGACGGACGCGGGCGTGGGGTCGAGGCAGACGGCGACTTGCGTCGCTTCCGTACGGCGGGCGGCCACCTGCATGCCGGAGCAATCCCAGGCCGCCTGCGTGGACGGCGCGGCAACTTTTTCTATGGTTGCAATGATTTCAGTCAGTTGCATAGCATCCCCGCCAAATAGAAAGGCACTTTTTCCAGAAAGGGAAAAGTGCCTCATGCAGTGCTGAATGCGTCTTTTTCCGTCCCGCTGACAGAAAACGCTGCCCAGTCTTGCTTGCACACAAGCAGAATATGGCATCCATTTCGCCATTTTGTACCACAATCGCCATATTGTCAAGAAGACGCCGGCCTTTGGACAGGATTGTGCGGCTGATGCCGTGCTGCGTGCCCGTCCTGCCGGCGTCGTCTCGTCGCGACCATTGGCCGTACCTGTTTTAGAGCATTTCCAGTTTGAAACGCTTTGCGTTTCAAACCATACGGCCTGGCGTTTCGCGGAAAAAACGCGGTTTTTCCGCTCACTTTTGGCCGGGCGGCGCTGTGCCGCCGCCTCGCGTTTCACCTTTTTCAAAGGTGAAACGCTCTATGGCCCTCTTGCCGCTGTCAAACGGCATATGGTAAGTGCAGGAACAGCGTACAGACAGAAGAACGGTCAGCATGGAGAAAGCCTTTCTCATGCCGTTACGCTTCGGCCATGTGTATAGGGTCATATGAACAACTCTTTCGTTCCAAAGGAGATCATCCTATGAGAGCATCCCGTACTGTTTTTTTGTTCGCCTTGTTTGTTGCCCTCTGCATGCCGCTCAAGGGAAATTGTGCGAATATCAGTGAGCGTCATGCGGAAAAGGGCATGACGTCCCTGATGGCGGCGGCACGAGATGGCGACAGCCAAACCATCCAAACATTGCTGGACAAAGGGGCCGACATACATGCACGGGATGAATATGGCATGACAGCCCTGATAGTGGCGGCAGCAAGGGGGCACAGTCAAGCCATACAAACGCTACTAGATAACAGGGCCAACATCCACACACAAGATAAAGAAGGCTTCACAGCCCTGATGTTAGCGGCAGCGATGGGGCACAACAAAGCCATTCAAACCCTACTTGACAACAGAGCTGACATACATGCACAAGATAAAGATGGTAACACAGCCCTAATGCTAGCGGCATACCACGATCACAGCCAGTCTATCCAAACACTGCTGGATAACGGCGCTGACATACATGCACGGAATAAGTTTGGTACGACAGCCCTGATGTATGCAGCAGGCGGTGGTCACAGCCAAGCCATTCAAACCCTACTGGATAACAAAGCTGACATCCACGCACAGAATAAACATGGCTGGACAGCCCTGATGTATGCAGCAGTCGGTGGTCACAGCCAAGCTATTCAAACTCTGCTGGACAGCAAGGCAGACATTAATGCACAGAATAACGATGGCAGAACAGCATTGATGTTTGCGGCATTCCATGGCCATAGTCAAAGCATCCGAACGTTACTGGACAATGGGGCCAACATCCGTACACAGGATAAAGATGGCAGGACAGCCTTGGATTTTGCGCGTAGCCAAAAACATGCGGATGTCGTCAAGCTGCTTGAACAGTATGGCGCGAAGTAGGGCGGTTGGGCGCACACCGCGCATGCGTACGGAAAAGCCCGTCCGGCAACTGTCCGGGCGGGCTCTTTGGTGCGCATTTTCCGTGTGAAACGCTTTGCGTTTCACATCATACGGCCGGTTGTTTCGCAAAAAAAATTTAGTCTTTCCGCTTACTTTGTGCCTGTCTGCGCTGTGCCGCCGCCTCGCATTTCACCTTTTTCACAGGCAAAATGCTCCAGAGCTTTCTCAGTTTGAAACGTCCAGGCTGCACGTTCCCCCGGGCAGGGGGGCTGCCGAGGCAGCCGCCCCGGGAGCAAGCGTTCCCGGCCAGCGGCGGAGCAAGCCCACGGCCGATCGCGGCCCCAAAAAGAAAAAACCCGTTGATTTCTCAACGGGCTTACTTTCTTGCTGGCGGAGAGGGAGAGAGGGGATATTCCATCTCAGCAATCCGTGAAAAATATTGCGCTTTTTCATTCCGTCATTCTTTTGTGTAGCAATTTTTAGTTTGAACGACCGTCTATGTCAAGCCGTGATTGTATGGCCTTATAAAGGGTTGTCCGACTGATTCCGAAGTAGCGTGCCACATCCTGCTTGCACTGTCCCGCCGCGACCATTTGCCGGGCCTCTTTCACCTGTTCCGATGTAAGCGCAGGCTTGCGGCCCTTGTACTTTCCTTCCGCCTTGGCAATGGCGATGCCTTCCCTCTGTCGTTCGCGCAGCAGGGCACGTTCAAATTGGGCTACCGCTCCGATGATTTGGAGCTGGAGCTTCTGGAAGGGGTCTTCCTTGCCGCTGAACGTCAAGCCTTCCTTGTGAAAGACAACAGCTACGGCGCTGGCGTTCAGGCTTTCAATAAGGTGGAGCAGGTCTTGGAGGTTGCGTGCCAGCCGGTCGATGCTGTGTATATGCAGCACATCCCCTTCGCGCAGGTAGTCAAGGCAGGCGACGAGGCCGGGACGGTGCGTGTCTTTCCCGCTGCATGTATCTGTAAAAATCTTGTCCAGCATAATGCCGTCGAGCTGCCGTGCAGTATTCTGGTCTATACTGCTGACGCGGATGTACCCGATATGTTTCCCGTGCATGGGGCTCTCTCCTTGTTGTCCAAATTTGTTCATTTAAGGCTAAAGATTTAAAAAACACATGTCAAGAAATAGCAAAAATAATCCTAGATGGACATAGAAAAAAAGAGGACGGGGGATGCGCATGAAGTATACTCCAGATGAACACGAAAAAATCGCCACATGGCGTCTGGCGGAGACGGCGGCGGGACGGCAAGCGCCAACAGCGGAAGAGTCACCCAAGCGCGGGTTACCCGCCGGGGTGTGAATCGGTTTCACCCCCAAGCGCGTATTACCATCGGAATTTCCGATGGCAATCCACAGGCAGAAGGAGGGGCTGCGCGAATTACCCTTACGAATACTTAGGGTAATACATGGTGAGCGTAGGGGCTGCAAGGCAGGGCGCTTGTCACCGCTCTGCGGCGCGTGTATAAGGCGTGGAAATGCCCGTGCCCGCAGGAAGGGGAAGGCCGTGCAGGACTGGCGAGGGGAGGGCGTGGGAAATGCCTCCGCCTGTCGTTACCGTTACGCTTTGGCTGTACGGGCATGAACCCTGGAAGCGCACCTTTTGTTTCAACGGAGTTTGTCGCATGAGAGTATTCCGCGTTGTTTTTTTGTTCGCTGTGCTTTTCTTCCTCGCTATCCCTCTTAAGGGGTTTTGCGCGGATGCCGGTGCACACGATAAAGAAACAGGCACGACAGCTTTGATGCTGGCGGCAATAGAAGATAACAGCCAAGCCATTCAAACCCTGCTGAACAATGGGGCCGACATCCATGCGCGAGACAACAAGGGCATGACAGCCCTGATGTATGCGGCACTCGGTGGCCACAGCCAAGCCATTCAAACCCTGCTGGACAACAAGGCCGACATCCATGCGCGGAACAACACTGGCGGGACAGCCCTGATGGGGGCGGCATACGGTGGCCACAGCCAAGCCATTCAAACCCTGCTGAACAATGGAGCTGACATTCATGCACGGGGCCTCGGTGGTATAACAGTCCTGATGTATGCGGCACTCGGTGGCCACAGCCAAGCCATTCAAACCCTGCTGGACAACAAGGCCGACATCCATGCGCGGAACAACAATGGCGGGACAGCCCTGATGGGGGCGGCACTCAAAGGCCACAACCAAGCCATTCAAACCCTGCTGAACAATGGGGCTGACATCCATGCGCGGAATAGTGATGGCGAAACAGCCCTGATGGAGGCAGCATTCAAAGGTCACAGTCACGCCGTCCAAACTCTGCTGAACAATGGGGCTGACATCCATGCGCGGAGTAACAATGGCATGACAGCTCTGATGGGGGCGGCATTCATGGGGCACAGCCAAACCGTTCAAACGCTGCTGGACTACGGGGCCGACATCAATGTGCGGGATAGCGAAGGCAGGACAGCCCTGATAGGAGCGGCATACCATGGTCAAAGTCAGGCCATTCAAACGCTGCTGGACAACAAAGCCGACATAAACATGCAGGATAAAGATGGCAGGACAGCCCTGATGTGGGCACGCAGCCAAAATCATAAGGATGCCGTCAAGCTGCTCGAACAGTACGGCGCGAAGTAGAGAGCGGTCGGGCGCACATTGCGCATGCGTACGGAAAAGCCCGTCCGGCAACTGTCCGGGCGGGCTTTTTCGTACGCATTTTCCAGATGAAACGCTTCACGTTTCACAGCATATAGCCTGTCGCTTTGGCGAGAAAACACGGTTTTCCGCTTACCTTGAACCGGGCGGCTCTGTGCTGCCGCCCCGTATTTTGCCTTTTTCACAGGCAAAACGCTGTAGCCATGAAAAAAGGCATTTTATGGGGCTTATGACAATAAAATTGAGGGATCTGACTACGCAGGGATACAAGAGCCCTTCAGCAAACAGTATAGCGCTATAAAAAATAAGACCTATAACATCACTTTCGGTCGGGAAACTGTGATGCAAATCAAATTTGGATACGAGCGCTGCGGCTGGCGGCGTGCCCAGCTTTATGGCCATGACCACCATACCACATCCCCCCACTACAAGCAGCGTGGAACGGATCCCTGTAAAACGAAGGAAAAACATGATCTGAAACCACATGCAACTTCCGAAGAATAATGCAATGGCATCATTTTCAAAATGTAGGGAATACCATTCAGCAGCATATATTTCGAATAATGCGGAAAAGAAATTATATGCAATGATGACGACAAGCAAAAAAAGAAGGGGCTTGACCGAAAAAAAGAGCATTTTTATCAATATGCTCATTGGTCTCCGCTTCACCTGTTTTTCCTCCGTCATGCAAGGGATATCTGTTTCCATACCCGTGATCATAGTGCTTTGCGCTCGTCCTCTCCATCACAGTTTGCTTTGATTGAGCAGGAGCACCGATAGCGACGGGATCGGCGTGTCCTGTTATTAGAGCCTTTTCAGTTTGAAACGTCCAGGCTGCACGTTCACCTCTCCGCTCAACGGAAAGGGCAGGGGGCCTGCCGAGGCAGCCGCCCCGGGACAAGCGTTCCCGGCCAGCGGCGGAGCAAGCCCACGGCCAATCGCAGCCCCAAAAAGAAAAAACCCGTTGATTTCTCAACGGGCTTACTTTCTTGCTGGCGGAGAGGGAGAGATTCGAACTCTCGGTACGCTTTTAACGTACACACGATTTCCAATCGTGCTCCTTCGACCAGCTCGGACACCTCTCCGCGCTCAAAGCCAGATTTATATATACCCCCTTTCCGGGGAAGGCAAGCAAAAAATGCACAAAAACAAAATTTTTTTTGCGCCCGGCGTCAGGGCGGTCCATCCGCTCGGGCTCCGGCAAAAACAGGCAGGGCGGGAGCGCGCTGCCGCCGGCTTGCCGGAAAGACCGCTCAGGGCACTCAGGACGTTTGCTCCCCTTGTGCCTGACTGGCGGCCGCAGGGGAGGGCGGCTCTGCCGTTTCCGCAGGAACGGACGGCTGGCCGCTCTCTTCCGTCTTTGCTTCCTTTGCTTCAAGGCGGCGCGCCGCATGCCGCAGATAGAGGAGGAAGGCCAGGGCGGCGCAGACGATGCCCACCAGATTGACCAAGCCGAGCAGGGAAAAGCTACTCATAGGATGTCCTCGCCATGACGGAAAAAAGAGAGCGCATCATACGCAGGCAGGGCCGCAAGATGCGGCCCTGTCGCAAATCATCACACAGCGCCGAACGTGGCGCAAACACGGATGGGCGGCTTGGAGCATTTTGCCGTTGAAAAGGCGAAATGCGCGGCCGTATGGGAAAACGCTCTAGATGCCCATCTGGCTGAAGCCGCTGTCGGCGTAGATGACGCTGCCGGTCACGCCGTGCCCCAGATCCGAGGCCAGGAAGGTGGCCAGACCGCCCACATCGTGCGTGGTGACGTTGCGGCGCAGGGGCGAGCTCTCCTCCACGCGGGTAAAGATGTTCTTGAGGCCGGACACCGCGGAGGCGGCCAGCGTCTTGATGGGGCCCGCGCTGATGGCATTGACGCGCACGCCCTTCTCGCCAAGCTCATAGGAAAGGTAGCGCACGGAGGCTTCCAGCGCCGCCTTGGCCACGCCCATGACGTTGTAGCCGGGGATGACCTTGGTGGAGCCGTGATAGGTCATGGTGAGGACGGAAGAACCTTCATGCAGGAGCGGCTCAAAGGCGCGGCAGATGCCGGTCAGCGAATAAGCGGAAATGTCCAGCGCCAGATGGAAGCCCTCGCGGGTCGTGTCCACGAAGCGCCCCGTGAGGTCCTCGCGATTGGCAAAGGCGATGGAATGGACAAGGACATCGACCTCGCCCCACTTTTCCTTGACCAGATCGGCGGCGGCGGCGATCTGGGCGTCGTCGCTCACGTCACACTGGAAGGTGAACTCGCCGCCCAGCTCTTCGCTGAGGGGTTCCACACGCTTCTTGATGGCGTCCCCCACATAGTTGAAGGCGAGGCGGGCTCCCTGCTCCTTGAAGCAGGAGGCGATACCGTAGGCAATGCTCTTGTTGTTGGCCAGACCGAGGATGAGGGCTTTCTTGCCTTGCAACAGCATGGTGATTCTCCTTGCGGCCGGAAATCCCGGCATGTCATTCGTTGGATCGCCGGGACGCAGACCCGGCCGTCCTGACCGTCCCTAGATGCTGAAGGGTTTTCCGGTCAGGATCTCATAGGCTTCCCGGTAGCGGGCCGCCGTATTGTCGATGATCTCCTGCGGCAGGGCAGGCGCGGGCGGCTGCATGTTCCACGGCTGCCGCTTGAGCCAGTCGCGCAGGTACTGCTTGTCGAAGCTGGGCTGCCCCTGCCCGGGAACGTATTTGTCCGCGGGCCAGAAGCGGGAGGAATCCGGGGTCAGCACCTCGTCGATGATATGCAGCTTGCCGTTGATGAAGCCGAACTCGAACTTGGTGTCGGCCACGATGATGCCCTTGCCGGCCGCATAGGCGCGCCCGGCTTCATAGATGCGCAGGGAGACGTTCTGCACCTGTTCGGCCACCTCGTCCCCGAGCAGGGCGGCGGCGCGGGCCACGCTGATGTTCTCGTCGTGTTCGCCCAGTTCGGCCTTGGTGGAGGGGGTGAAGATGGCCGGTTCCAGCTTGTCGGATTCGCGCAGGCCGGCGGGCAGATCATAGCCGCACAGCTTGCCGGTCGCCTGATAGTCCTTCCAGCCGGAGCCGCTCAGATAGCCGCGCACGATGCACTCCACCGGCAGGGGACGGGCCTTGCGCACGAGCACGGCGCGGCCTTCCAGTTCGTCCGCCCACGGGGCGAGGCTGGCGGGGAAACGGCTGACGTCGCTCTCCACCAGATGGTTGGGGATGATGTCCTGGAACTTGTCCATCCAGAACAGGGTGATCTGATTGAGGATGACCCCCTTGTAGGGGATGGGCTCGCCCATGATGACGTCATAAGCCGACATGCGGTCGGTGGTCACGATGAGGAGGGTCTCGTCATCCACTTCATAGATATCGCGAACCTTGCCGCGCGAGCGCAGGGGACAGGCAGTGATCTGGGTCTGGGTAACAATGCGCATGACAGCTCCTTAGGCGCGCGGCGATCTCTGGCCGCGAATTTCGGCGGAACGGGCGTGGGCCTCCAGCCCTTCCATGCGGGCAAGGGCGGCGATAGCCTCCCGGCTGTCCTGAAGGAAGGCGGCGGACGTGGCCACTATACTGGTTTTCTTGCAGAAGGTCTGAACGGAAAGGGCGGAGGAAAAACGCGCCGTGCCCAGCGTGGGCAACACATGGTTGGGCCCGGCAAAATAATCGCCCACCGGTTCCGGGCAGTGATGCCCCATGAAGACGGCGCCGGCATGGCGTATGCCCGGCAGCAGCGCCCAGGGATCGCGCACGCACAGCTCCAGATGTTCCGGGGCGATCATGTTGACCACGGCCACGGCCACGTCCATGTTCGGTACCGTGATGACGGCGCCCCAGTCAAGCAGGGACTTGGCGGCCGTCTGGGCCTTGGGCAGGGAGGCGCACTGGTTGTCCAGCTCCTCGCGGATACGCTCGCCCAGCTGGGCGTCCGTGGTGAGACAGAGGGCGGCCGCCAGGGGATCGTGTTCGGCCTGGGAGAGCATGTCCGCCGCCACCCAGTCCGGACGGGCGGTGCTGTCCGCCAGGATGAGCACCTCGCTCGGTCCGGCGATCATGTCGATGCCCACGACGCCCTGCAGAAGGCGCTTGGCCGTCGCCACATAGATGTTCCCCGGCCCGGCGATGACATCCACGGCGGGCAGGCTCGGCGTGCCATAGGCCAGAGCGGCGACGGACCACGCGCCGCCCACCCGGTAGACTTCCTCGATATCCAGAAGATGCGCCGCGGCCAGGATGGCGGGGGCGATGCTGCCGTCGGCGCGCGGCGGCGTACAGACGGCGATGCGCCGCACGCCGGCCACCTGCGCGGGGATGGCGTTCATGAGCAGACTGGAGATGAGCGGCGTGCTGCCGCCCTGACCGCCGGGCACGTAGAGACCCACACTGTCCACCGGCAGGACGCGCTGCCCGAGGATGCTGCCGTCCGGCAGGGTCTCGAACCAGGACTTTTCCCGCTGCGCTTCGTGGAAACGGCGGATGTTGCGGGCGGCATCCCCGATGTATTCGCGCTGTTCGGGCGAGACGGAGGCCGCGCTGCGCGCTATCTCCATCTCGGAGAGGCGCATGGGCGGCTCAAAGGCGGCACAGTCGAAACGGCGGGTGTATTCCAGCAGAGCTTCATCCCCACGGACGCGGACGTCATCAAGGATGGCCCGGACGGCGCTCTCCACATTGGCGCCGGGATTGCGTCGCTCCTCGAGCCATTTTGCGGCCTTGGGCCAGTCGTGCGCGGTCTGGAGGGAAATGCTGCGGCATGTCATAGGCTTCCTCCCATTGAAAAGCGTCCAAGCATAGCCGAGGTTTGCCGGAATGTCGAGGCGGGAAAAGTGCCTTCCGCCCTTGACAGCGGCACGGGCTGAACTTACCCCTTAAGGTCAGAACCACGCGCCATGCTGCCCGTGGAACGCGGCTTTTTTCCCGCACATGCGGGAAAAAAGCGTAGAACGCCGTTTCGCCGGTGGCGTCTTTACCGCATGACTGGCGCGCGGGAGCGGGCACTGCCCGGCAGGGCGGCGGGAACGGCTCCGGCACGGATGAGAGAACCATTTGCCATGCTTGCGCCGCCCCTGCGCGTCACGGTGGTACGGGCTGGTTTCGGGAGGATATATGCACCATCACAATAAAGTTCACGATACCTACAAGAAGGCGGCGGAAGCGGCGGATATGCACGCGGCCGCCGCAACGGCCGCAGCGGCTGAGGCCGCGGCCGACAACGCCGAAGCCGACGCCGCGGCCGCGGCCGCGGGAGACGGCGCTCAGGCCGCGCCGGAAGATCTGGCCCGCGCCTGCCGGGAGCAGGTCTGTCCGCTGTGCGAGGAAAAAAAGGTGGCGGACGACATGCGTCTGCGCATGGCGGCCGAGATGGAGAATTTCAAGAAGCGCCTTTCCCGCGAGCATGAAGAACAGATGCGCTACGCGGCGGAAAAGATCCTGCGGGACATGCTCCCCGGGCTGGATAATCTGGAGCTGGCGCTGCAGTACGGCAGCCGGGATGCCGCCTGTCAGGACATGCTGACGGGCGTGGCCATGACCCACAAGCTCATGCTGGAAGCCATGGCCCGGCACGGCCTTGTGCCGGTGGGCGAGGAAGGGGAGGACTTCACGCCGGAACGCCATGAGGCCGTCGGCTTTGACGACTGTCCCACCGTCGGTCCCGGCTGCGTCTCGCGCGTGCTGCAGCGCGGCTACAAGCTGGGCGACCGCCTGCTGCGCCCGGCCAAGGTCATGATCAATCAGGGTTAGGACCTGTTGACGCTATTCGTTGCTTGTTTGGGGGGAGGGGAATCCCTCGCTCTGCCGTCGATGTCCGTAAGGCTCCTTCGTCGCCTAACGGATACGGCCTCTGGGCCGCCCGTTGAATCGCCGCCGGCGCGGGAGGGGTTCCCCTTCCCCCATCCCTTCCCCAGCGCGCTTTTGCCGAGCGTCGGGAACAAGAGACAAGCCCGCCCCCAAAGGCACGCGGGGTATGTACAGCTGCCTTTCTTATCGATGTAAATTAGTTACAAAATTTATGCTAATAGCCCCCAGGCTACGCTGGAGCCTTACGGCATCGACAGCAAAGCGCGACCGAAAGGCGGCCCGAAGGGCCGTGCCTGTTAGACCGTAAGGCCTTACAGGCATCGACACAAAGCAAAGGGGTTCCTTCCCCCTCAAAAAAACGTAATGAGTCCTGAGCCTAAAGGCCGTTTGCCTTTGAAAAAGGCAAAACGTGAGGCGGCGGCACAGTGTCGACCAGGCCTCAACTTGGCGGAAAAGCTGAATTTTTCCGCGCAACGACAGGCCGCATGTTTTGAAGCGCGCAGCGTTTCAAACAGAAAATGCTCAAAAGGCGCTTGCGCCTGTCAGTAGCCGGAACTCTGCTCGAACAGGCGGGCAAAAGTCTCCTGAACATCCAGAAAGGCATCCACCACGCGCGGATCAAAGGCCTTGCCCCGCCCCTCGCAGATGCACTGCACCGCAACGTCATGGGGATAGGCATCCTTATAGACACGCCGGCTGCGCAGGGCGTCATACACGTCCACCACGCTGACGACGCGGGCGCACAGGGGGATCTCCTCTTCCCGGAGCCCGGCGGGATAGCCCTTGCCGTCCCATCGCTCATGGTGATTGAGGGCGATCTCTCTGGCATAATGCAGGAAGCAGCGCTTCCCCAGCTCCCTGTCCAGCTCTTGCCCGGCTTCTTCCAGGATCTCATAGCCCAACGTGGTGTGCCGCTTCATGATATCGAATTCTTCCGGGCTCAGCCTGCCGGGCTTGTGCAGGATGTTGTCGGGGATGGCCACCTTGCCCACGTCATGCAGCGGCGTGGAAAGGATGATCCACTCGATGTCGCTGGAGGTAAGATTCTCCGGGATATCGGTCCGCTCCACGAGACGCCGCAGCAGAACCTCCACCAGGCGGCTGGTGCGCTGGATGTGCGCCCCGGTCTCGGGGTCGCGCCATTCGGCCAGCATGGCCATGGCATGGATGGTGGCCTTCTGGGTCTGCAGCAGTTCGCTGGTGCGCTGGGCCACGAGTTCGCTGAGATGATCGCGATGGCGCTTGAGCTCCAGATGGAGTTCCACGCGCTGATGGACCAGCGAGGCCCGAAAGGGCTTGCGGATGAAGTCCTGCGCCCCGAGGGAGAAACCGGTGGATTCGTCCGAATCGTCGTTCTCGGCCGTGACGATGATGACGGGGATGTCCCGCGTCCGGGGATTTTCCTTGAGCCGGCGGCAGACCTCATAGCCGTTCATGCCGGGCATGACCACGTCCAGCAGGATGATGTCCGGCTGCGGATCGGCGGCGGCAAGGCGCAGGGCATCCTGACCGTTCTTGGCAAACATGATGCGGTGATCCGTGCGCAGGGCCTCGCTCAGCATGCGCAGGTTCTCCGGCGCGTCATCCACCAGCAGGACGGTGCTGCGCAGGACGGGAAGGGCGGTATTGCGCATGGGCTAGCTGTTGTCGCCGCTTTGCCGCCGGGTCTTCAGCACACGGAGGATCTCCGGCGCAAGGGCCTGCCCCAGACGCTGCACGAGCAGGCTCTGCGTCCTGACAAGGCTGGAGGTGGCCGCCGTGCCGGGCTGCGCCGCGGGGCAGGTGGCGCTATCGGCAAAGCTGCCGCGGGCCATGACCTTGTCGGCGCTGTCCAGAAGGGACCAGCGGGCCTCCAGACGCACCGTCTCGCCCGGCGCGCCGTCAAGCCGCAGGATATCCACCAGCAGAGCGGCCTTCCAGCCCGCGTCATCCGTGGTCTGTACCGCGATGTCGCCGGCCAGCAGCGACGGGCTCAGCACCTCGCGCAGGACGCGGCGGATGCCCTGATCAAGAGGTTCGGCCCAGATGTCGAAATTATTGACGTTGAGCAGCGGATCGCCCTCGCGACGGCTGACCACGCCCTGCCGGTCCAGATAGCCGGGGATGCCCACATGGGCGATGCGCAGGCTGGTGGCGGGCAGTGAGGGAGCGGCAAAGGGCTTTTCGCCGCTTTCCAGCAGATAATAATAGGTGGGCGCGCTCTTGCCGCAGGCGGTCAGCAGACAGGCCAGCAGGCAGAGCGCCACCACCGGGAAAAAGCGTCTGGCACGGGACGTCCCGCAGGGAAAAGACTTCATCGTTGACCTCCGGAACGTCCTCGCAGGAGAGACTCGGGATTGCGTTCAAGGGTATCGGCCAGCGCCCGCAACGAGCGCATGGTGGCCGTGGCTTCGCGCAGCAGGCGGCGCAATTCGTTGACGGCCGGGGAATCGCGCCCCACGAGGGCCTGTGTGGAATTGGCCACGGCGCTAAAGCCGTTCATGGCCTGCGTCAGGGCCTCCAGGGCCCGGGGGAGCTCCGTCGAGGCCACGGCGCTGGCCTGAGAAAGATTGCTCATGGTCTGATTGACGAGACGCTGCGTCTCCCGGCTGGACACAAGGAGCTTGTTCGCCTCTTCAAAGGTATTGGCGAACTGGGTGATCCCCCTGTCGATGTCCGGGGAAGCCAGGATGTCGGAAAGGCGCTGCAGGGTCCCCTGGAAGGAGGTGACCAGCTCCTTGAGGGGCAGGGCGGACAGATTGCGCTGCAGCTGGTCAATGGGCGACGGCAGGGTCGGGATCTCCGTCGCCGGATCGGGGGAGCGGTAGCGGGCCAGCGAGTCGGGGTAGAAATCCAGCTCGATGCGGTACTGCCCCGTAATGAGGCTCTGCAGCTGCAGGCGGGCCCGCAGGCCGCTCTGGACGAGCTGGGCCAGCATCTTGATGCGCTCCTCCTCGGAGAGCTTCTCGCCTGAGCGGGCGTCGTTGATGGCCCCCTCATTGATGCGTATGCTCACGGGGATGCTGACGCTGCCGTCGCGCGGATTGGCCTGCATCTGGATGTTGGTCACGGCGCCCAGCGGCACGCCGCGAAACACCACCGGCGCCCCCACGGTAAGGCCGCTGACCGAACCGTCAAAAATGAGCGTGTACTCCAGATCGTCGGCAAAGAGATTGCCGCCGCCCAGCAGACCGATGCCAAGGACAAGAAGCAGCAGTCCGACAATGACGAAACTGCCGACGGCCACAGAAGAGCGTGTCTGACTCATGCGTCGTTCCTTGCCGTTCCCGAACCGGGGCCGGCGGAAGTCCCCGACGCTCCGCGGGTGAGGAAGCGCCGGGCCTGTTCTTCGGTATGCGGATCATTGACAAGCAGGGAAGGATTGCCCGCGGCGGTGACCCGCCGGGTCTGGGCATCCAGAAAAATGCTGTTGCTGGCCACGGTGAAGATGCTGGCCAGCTCATGCGAGACGATGACGAAGGTCGTGCCCAGGGTGTCCCGCAGCTCAAGGATGAGATCGTCCAGCAGCCGGGAGCTTACCGGATCGAGCCCCGCCGACGGTTCATCCAGAAAGAGGATCTCCGGATCAAGGGCCAGGGCCCGGGCAAGGCCGGCCCGCTTGCGCATGCCGCCGCTTATCTCGGAGGGATAGTAGTCCTCGAAGCCCGCCAGTCCGGCCAGCGCCAGCTTGAGCGAGGCCTGTTCCCGTATCTCCGCGGCGGACAGCCGGGTGTACTGCTGCAGGGGCAGTCCCACATTTTCGGCCAGGGTCATGGAACTCCAGAGCGCCCCGCCCTGAAAGAGCACGCCGGTACGCTGCATGAGCTGCCGCCGTTCGCGAGGCGTGCAGGCCCAGAAATCCGTCTCGCCGTACAGCACCTGCCCCGCCTGCGGTTCCTTGAGGCCCATGAGCACGCGCAGCAGGGTGCTCTTGCCGCAGCCGGAACCGCCCATGATGAGGAAGACGTCATCCCGCGCCACGTCGAAACTGACGTCCCGCATGAGCACATAGGAGCCGTAGCCCACGGTCAGGTTGCGCACGCTGATGCGCGGGGACGAGGCGGCGGAGGTGGCGGAAGAAAGGGCGTCCATGCCTAAACCTTCAAGATGTTGCACAACACGGTGATGATGGCCGTCGCCACGATGATGCCGACGATGCCGTGCACCACGGCGGTGGTGGTGGCCTTGCCCACGGCCTGCGCGCTGCGGCCGCAGCGTATGCCCTGATAGCAGCCGGAGAGCGCGATGATGACGCCGAAGACCACGGCATACGTCAGGCCGATGATGCCGTGCGAGAAGGAGACCATCCGCACGGTGGCGCTGAGGTATTCCAGCGCGCTGAGATCCAGCATGGTCACGCCCACCAGGAAACCGCCCAGGATGCCCATGAGATCGGCATACACGGTCAGCAGGGGCACCATGAGCGTCAGGGCCAGCATGCGCGGCAGCACCAGGAAATCTACGGGCGAGATGCCGAGAGTGGAAAGGGCGTCCACCTCCTCATTGACCTGCATGGTGCCGATGAGCGCCGCAAAGGAGGCTCCCACGCGGCCGGACATGACCACGCCGACCATGACCGCGCCCATCACCCGCAGCATGCCGATGCCCACCAGCCCGGCCACATAGATCTGCGCGCCGAACTGGGTGAGCTGCACCGCGCCCACAAAGGCCAGGATGAGCCCGAACAGCAGGCTGGTCAGGGAGATGATGGGCAGGGAAAGCACGCCGCACTCGTACATGGCCGACAGCAGATCCTGACGCCGCATCTGGGAGCGCCCTGTCAGAAAGCGCAGCACGGCCAGGGTGACGTCCCCCACAAAGGCGGCGAATCCTTCCAGCTTGCCGGGCAGGGCAAGCACGCTCGCGCCCACGGCGGCCACGAAACCCTGCCGGCGTACCGTACGGGACGCGCCCTGCTTGGCCGGGACGGCAAAGGCCAGCTGCACGAGGCGTTCCAGCCCGTGCGGCAGTTCCCGCCGGATCTCCAGACCGCGCGCCTGAGCTTCCCGGACGAGCTGCATGAGGAAGACCAGCAGGCTGGAATCCCAGGCCGCCAGCGCCTCGCAGCGCAGGAGCATGCCCCGCGCGCTTCCCGTACGCACGGCGGCAAGAGCCTCCCGTGCCTGCGAGGGGAGGGGCGTACCCATTTTCCAGCTGCCGCCGACACTGACGGTGAGCAGATCCCCCCTGTGGAGAATGCTGACTTGCGGACTTGTTTCCATCCTTTTATCATACCCCTTGGCGGCACCGGCTGCAAGCGCCAAGACGCCGCCCCTTCCCGCGCACTTCAACCCCAGTCTGAAGCCATGTCTCTGAAAGATCGTCTCGGCCTCGCCACGCCCCCCCTGTTCCTCATGGATGGTTCCGCCTTCATTTATCGCGGCTTCTTCGCCAACCGCAACATGCAGCGATCCGACGGCTTCCCCACCAACGCGCTGGTGGTGGTGAGCCGCGTGCTGCTGCGCATCCTCAGGGAGGAAGCGCCGGAACATTTCGTCTTCGTGCAGGACGGCCGGGGCAAGAACTTCCGGCATGAAATCTTCCCGCTGTACAAGGCCAACCGGGAAGCCACGCCGGAGGATCTCGTCCGGCAGATGGAGCCCATACAGCGCATGGTGCGCGCACTGGGCCTGCGGCTCATCCTTTCCGAAGGCTGCGAGGCCGACGACTGCATCGCCTCGCTGGCGGAACGCTTTTCCGCCCGGTTCCCCGTGGTCATCGTGAGCGGCGACAAGGACCTCAAGCAGTGCCTCGGCCCCAACGTCTTCATGTGGGATCCCGGCTCCCGCGAGGAAAAAATCGTGACCGCCGACGATTTCACGCGGGAGACCGGCGTGCGGCCGTCACAATGGGCCGACGTGCAGGCGCTCATCGGGGATACCAGCGACAACATCCCCGGCGTGCCGGGCATTGGCCCCAAGAAGGCGCAACAGATATTTGAAACCTGCGCCTCGCTGGAAGAGATCCGCGACCATTTCGAGCGGGTCCCGGCCAAGCTGCAGGAAAAACTGCGCGATCACCTGGAAAACATGTTCACCTGGCGCGAACTGACGACCCTGCGCCGGGACGTCTGCCCGGACGTCACGCTGGACGACATGGCCGTCCAGCCGCCGGATGCCGAAGCCTGCGCCGCCCTGTCCGCGGAATTCGAGCTTTTTGCCCTGCGGCGGGAAATGGAGGCCCTGTTGCGCGCGGGCAGGGCAAGGGGGGCCTCCGCTCCGGCAGGCGCGACGCAGGATGGCCGCGCGACGCAGGGCGAGCCCGCGGCGGACGCCGCCTCTCCCGCCCGCACGAAGGGCGCGCAGCAGCTGAGCCTGCTGGATATGGCCGTCCACGTCCCGGAGGAGCTGCCGCCCCTGTGCCGCACGACGGCCGAACTCCCGGATGCCCGGGGGGCGCGGCTGGCCCTCATCTGGGCACAGGGCGAGGATGCGCCGCCCCAGCTGGCCGTGGCCGCTGCCGATGCCCCGGACGACATGCCGCCCTGGACAGGCCGCTGGGCGGGGGAGCCGGACGTGCTGGCCGACTATCTGGCCCAGGCCGCGCTGGTGGTGAGCGGGGACGTCAAACGGCTCTGGCGGCGGGGCCTGCTGCGGGAGGAAGGCCGCCAGAAGCTCATGGACCTGGGCATCGCCGCCTACCTGCTCAATCCCGAAGAGAACGACTACGGCTGGCCCCGGCTGGCCGTGCGCTGGGGCGCGGGGCTGCCGCAACGGGCCGGCGCCGCCGCGCTGGCGCTGGACATGGCGCGCCTGCTGGAGAACCGCCTGTTGCGTGATGGCCTGCAGACCCTGTACGACAATCTGGAGATGCCGCTTGCGCCGGTGCTGGCCCGCATGGAGGCCGCGGGCATCGCCATCGACGGACAGGCCTTCAGCCGCTTTCTGGCCGATGTGCAGAAGGAGCTGGACGAGCTGACCGATACGGTCTACGCCGCTGCCGGCAGGACGTTCAATATCCGTTCCGCCCAGCAGCTCGGGGAGGTGCTGTTCGGGGAGATGGGCCTGCCCGCGCCGCGCAAGACGCGCGGCGGACAGGCCTCCACCAGTCAGGAGACGCTGGAACGGCTGGCCGGACGGCATCCCGTGGTGGAGAGCATCCTGCAATTCCGCAAGCTGGAAAAGATGCGCTCCACCTATCTTGATCCCCTGCCGCGCCTGGTGGACGGCAGCGGACGGCTGCACACGACCTTCAATCAGAAGGCCACGGCCACCGGACGTCTGTCGTCAAGCAATCCCAACCTGCAGAACATCCCGGTACGCGGCCCGCTGGGCAAGCGCATGCGTTCCTGCTTCGTGGCGGGAGAAGGGCGTCTGCTGGTCTCGGCGGACTATTCCCAGGTGGAGCTGCGCGTGCTGGCGCACATGTCGCAGGATGCGGCCCTTCTGGACGCCTTCCGCCACGGCGCGGATATCCATGCCCGCACGGCGGCGCTCATCTACGACTGCCCGCAGGAGGCCGTCACGCCCGACCAGCGCCGCAACGCCAAGACCATCAACTTCGGCCTCATCTACGGCATGGGCGCGCAGAAGCTGGCGCAGGAACTCAAGATCACGACCAATGAGGCCAAGGAGTTCATCGCCCGTTATTTTGAACGCCTTACCGGGCTGAAGGCCTTTTATGACGAGGTGGAAGCCACGGCGCGACGGCAGGGTTTCGTGACCACGCTGGGCGGACGCCGCCGCCTGCTGCCGGACATCCACTCCGCCAACGGGCAGGCCTCGGCGCTGGCGCGGCGGCAGGCCATCAATACGGTCATCCAGGGCTCGGCGGCGGACATCATCAAGCTGGCCATGCTGGCGGTGGATGCCGATGCCGGGCTGCGGCGCATGCAGGCGCGCCTGCTGCTGCAGGTGCACGACGAGCTGCTGCTCGAAGTGCCGCGGGACGCGGCGCAAGAGGCGGCGGCACGGGTGACGGAACTCATGTCGGGCGTCACGCCGGGCGGCGGCGCGCTTTCCGTGCCGCTGCTGGTGGACGCCGGAACCGGGCCGGACTGGGGCGCGGCGCACTGACGCGGCCACGCGCGGACGGCGAAGGAGAGGCCACGCCCCGGCCGCAGGGCATGGCCTCTCAAGATTTGCCGCCGGCGGCCGATACGGAAGAGAGCGCCCGCACGTTGCGTGCGGGGCCGGAGACCGCCGCCGCGGCGGGAGCGGACAGGCGGGACAGCACGGGAAGGGGCCTCCCTCCCGTACAGCATCGTACAGGGGGAGCGGGATGTATGCCGTCATAAAGGATGTCTACAAGTTTCGCCGTATTCTCGGGGACATGACAGGGCTGTGCAATCTGCGCTGCCGTTTCTGTTCCACCGACTTCCGCCAGGCCGGACGCGCCGTCATGCCGTTGCCTGTGGCGCGCAGCCTGCGGCGGCTCCTGGATCTGGTGCCGGAGGAATGCTTTTACCTCTCCTTTTTCTATGAGCCGACGCTGCACCCGCACTTTGCCGAGATCCTCGCGGCCCTGGGCGGCGAAGGGCGGGAGAAGGCCATCTTTTCCACCAACATGGCCTGCGACATGGATGATGACGCCATCCAGGCCCTGGCCGCCGCGCCGGTAAAGCGCATCATCCTTTCCCTGCACACGCTGCGGCCGGATGTCTACACCTCTCTGTGCAACGGTTGCCGGGTGGAGCGACTGCTCGGCAATCTGCTGCGGCTCGGCGAGGCCTGCCGCGCACGCGAGGAGAACGGCGACCACGCGCCCGCCCTGCATTTCCTGACGGTGGTCCTGCGGGACAATTACGAGGAGATCCCCTCGCTGGTGCAGCTGGCCGGCGAGCGCTTCCACGCCGCGGCCCACGAACTGCGCACGCCGGTCTACGGCGATCATGTGGGGCTGCCGTTCACCGCGCAGCAGCTGCTCGGCCGCCGGGAACTGGAAAACCTGCTGCCGCGTCTTTCCGCGCCGCACAAGAACATCATCTACGAATTCACGCTCTGGCAGGAACTCTTTGCCCAGCGGCGCGCCGCCGGGGACGTGCCGCCGGACATGCGCAGCCTGGACTGCCCCGGCCCGGTGGCCGCAGGCAAGGTGCTGCCGCAACGCTACTGGGATGTCCGCATAGATGCCGACGGCAGCGCCTATTTTTACGGCCTCGAGGAAAGGTGCGATCTGGCCGAACCGGCGCGGGCCGATACGTCCGGCGAAAAGGTGCGGGCCTGCTTCATCGAACGGCTGGAACGCCTTGCCGCGGCCCTGCCGGCCCGCTTTGCCTGCTCCCCGGAACAGATGCGGCTTGCGCGGGATGTGCAGCACCTCTTGTCCAGGCCGGAGTGCGGCAGGGCGCGCCTGCGTCAGGTGCGCCTCGGGGCGAAGGCCTGCCGCATACGCGGCCTGCTTGAGCTGCCCCATACGCTGGAGGCCGGGGATGAGATCGTGCTGCAGTGGGGCCCCATGACCGTACGCGCCCAGCGTCATCCCCTGTCCCTTGCGGCGGAAGAGAGCGGTTCCCGCTGGGCGCTGGAAGCGGCCTTCCCCCCGCAGGAAGCCGATACCCTGCCCGAGGAAGGCTATCTGCTGCTCTTCCGGGGCGAGCACGTCCTCATCCGTCTGCCTTTCCTGCCGGACGGCGAGTAAGGACGGACGCCGCGCCGCTGCCGACACGCACTTGCGGCGGAGCCGCCGGCACGGGCTGCTTGCTTCCACTATCTGTGTCATATACAGTTCGTGCACTTCTGTCTTTGGAGGCTGCATGCGCTTTCCCTTGTCCGCTCTGGCCGACGTCCGCCTTGGCTATCCCTTCCGAACGCGTGTGACGCCGGATCCGCAAGGAGAAACGGCGCTGGTGCAGCTGGCCGACCTGAACGGCGGCCTTCTGGATACGGCCACGCTGGTACGCGTGCATCTGGCGAAGATCCGAACACATTTTGCCCTGCGGCCGGGGGATATCCTCTTCCGTGCCCGTAGCCAGCTCAACGATGCGACTTATGTGGCCGATTTGACGCTCAGTCCGGGCGTGACGCGCGTGGTGGCCGCCGCGCCCATCATGGTGGTGCGGGTGCGGCCGCCCGCAGGCCCCGCCGGGGAGGGACTGCCGCCCGGGCTGGCCGGGCTTGATGCCCGCTATCTGCACTGGCTGCTGAACCACCCCCAGATGCAGGCAAGCCTGCGGGCGCAGAGCACGGGACACAGTGCGGAGATCCTGCGCAAGGGCGATCTGGAAGGACTGCACCTGCCGGTACCGCCGCCGGCGGTGCAGCAGCTGATCATCGAAGCCGCCGGACTGCTGGAGCGGGAGCGGCAACTGCGCCGGCGATTGCTGGAAGAACGCTTCTCCATGATCCAGCGGCAGCTGTTGCGGCATGCCGAGGCGGACGAGAGCGCGGCGGGGAACGACGATCCGCCGTCCCGGACGTCCGACGCCGCGCAAGGACAGCAAAGCCGGACATGGGCGCGCCTGGAGGGCATATGACGGCAAGACCAGCACATGAGGCCGGGACGGATGCGGCAGTAGCCCGCCGCAGTCTGGAAGACGCCTGCCGTATGGTGGACGCGTGGTTCATGGGCCATCCGCTGCCGGATGCCGTCGATGCGGCCCGTGCCCATACGGTGGCAGCGGAAACGGCGCTCGGTTTTTTTGCCCTTTCCCAGCTGTGCCCGCCGGGCTTCCTTGCGCAGCAGCTGCGCCTGCTCCGGCAGGTGGCTCCCGCCCGGCCGTTGCGCCGTGACGGGACGGATGCGGCCGCTCCCTGGCAAGAAAGCGAATGGCCGCAGCTGGCCGCCATCACGCGGACGGCGCTGGGCAGAGCGGGGGGCGAACTGTTCAGCCCGCAGCATCTGCGTGGCCCTGACGGCCTCGCGGCCTGTCTTGAGGCGTTCGCCGACATGCCGTCCCTGGATCGGGACATGGCAAGCCGCCTGCTGCTGGACAAGCTCGGCGGCTATGCCGCCGGCCGTGGCAGGGAACTCGCCTGCGGCATCGTACCGCCGTGGCTGGCGCGGCTCATGAGCGGCATGGGCCATCCCGCCGGCGGCGAGCGCATACGGGATCTGGCTGCCGGGACGGGAACGCTGCTGGCCGAGGCCGCGCTTGACCATCCGCTGGCCGACCGCGTCTATTTTGTGGCGGACGGCGCACACGCGCCGCTGGGCATATTGCTGCTGCAGCTCTGCGGCGTGCCCGCCACGCCGGAATGCTCTTCCTGCGGGCATTTTGTCCCTGAGAGCGGGAGCGACGGCCCCGGCAACGCCCTGCGCGTGACGGATGACGGGTCAAGCCATCTGACGCTCAGCGCCGCACCGGCCCTTGTCACGTCCCGACAGGGAACGGAAGAATCCTTCTGGATCTGCCGCCATGTGAGCGAGGCGCTTCCCGCCTGCGGCCGGAGCGTGCTGCTGACGCGTCCGGGGCCGCTGTTCCGTGAAGAGCAGGAGGCGCATATGCGGGCGGAACTGGTGCGCCGCAACCTGCTGGATGCGGTCCTCCTGCTGCCCGGCAACGTGATGCAGCGGAACCCTGCCGCGCACGCGCTCCTGCTGTTTGACCGCCGTCGGGAGCAGGGCGGCCCGCAGGCCGGACAGGACAGCGTGTTCATGGCCGATCTTTCCTCTCTGGGACGGCGCGGCCGCACGTCCGGCTATCTTGATGAGGCGCACGTCCGGCAGGTGCTGGAACTGCTGCGGGAACGCCGGGAAGTGACGGGCGTCAGCCGTTGCGTCCCCTGTGCGGACATCCTGGCGCAAAATGTCTGGCTGCCTTCGCGCTTCCTGCGGCCGGACGCCGAGGAAGCAACGCCCCCGGAAGAACAGCCCGCGCGCATTGCCGCGCTGGAGGCCGAACTGTCGGAAACCCTGACCCAGCTGGACGCGCTGCTGGCCCGTTTGCGCAGCCTTTGTCCGCCGCAGCAGGCATGAAGGGGGGGCGGAACAGACCCCGTCCGCTCGGTCCGGCAGTAGGGCGGCAAGCCGATCCGCTCGGCGTACGACACGATGAACCTGCTGAAAATCACAACGATCGGGAATGTTTTTTCCCACAGACGGGCTTTGCGCCATCATGCCGCAGTGCCCCATGAGGACATCGCCCGCCACTTTACCAGCCAACCCGTGGAAAAGTCAGCAGATGAAAGCGCAAAACAGTATCCGACTATGCTTTTTTCTTTTGTATTCGGCTCTGTTGCTCTTTTTGGGCGCTTTTTTGTACAAGCATCGAACAGATATCTTCTTTTATTTCGATCCGCCCCTTGAGGCGGAATATGTAATGCACGATGCGCAGAACAGGAGCTTTGTCTTTAGCGTTTTCCGCTATGGGCGGATCGATCTTCCCTATGCCGAATTAGGCGCAAATCCCGCAAATGCTCATATTATCGATGCTCTCCTTGCCAGCAACAAGATATCGTATGTTGCCATACTGAACAAACATCACGGCTGCGACATATATTTGGCCTATAGCGGAAAAGAGGTTTTGCTCAACGCTCTCTTACGATCCATCTTTGCTGCTGGCCAGGAAATACCGGCACATCCCCCGCAATAGAGCATTTTGCCTTTGAAAAAGGCAAAATGCTCTATCAGGGGAAGTGACAGGGACATGCGCCCCCACCAAAAACAAGCGGCGCATGTACGAATGAATTCCTTATCCTATGGAATTATCTGTAAAATCTTTGTTAATCTGCCCTAACAGGCTCTAGCCCCGCAGATGCTGTCCGAAAAAGTCGGTCAGCTTTTGCACGACAGGCTGGACGAATTCCGGCTTGTCGTAGAGATCCACATGGCTTGCGCCGGGGATGCTGTAAAGCTCCTTCGGTTCCCGCGCCGCGGCATAGGCCGCCTCACTGAAATAGAGGGTATCGGCCTCGCTGCCGACGATGAGCAGTATGGGCCGGGGAGAGACCGTATCCAGATGGGCAAAGGCATCGAAGGCGGCCAGCTTGTCGTTGCTGGAGACGAGGTATCTGTTGACTGACGTGGGGTACTGGCAACGGGGCGTGCGGTAGTATTCCCAGGCTTCCCGCTGGATGGTCGAGGTCTGCTCGTTTATCTCGCTGCTGTCGTCGGGCACATACTTCCAATAGGCGGGCTCGCCGCCGCGGGCCTCCGCGGTACGGGCCTCGGCCACCTCCTGAAGCAGCTTCTGCAGGAAGTTGTCGATATGCACGCCGGGGAAACCGTTTTTGGCGCTGTCGCCCACGTCCCAGGTGCTGATGCCCGCCGCGGCGCGGATCCGGGCTTCAGTCTGCATGGCGCTCAGGGTGTAGCCGCCGCCCGCGCAGACGCCCATAGCCCCGATGCGCTGCGGATCCACATAGTCCAGCGTCACGAGATAATCCACGGCGGAACGGATATCCTCCACCCGCGAGGTCGGATCTTCCAGATAGCGCGGCAGGCCTTCGCTTTCCCCCTGATGGGACGCGTCGAAGGCCAGCGCCACATAACCGGCCTGCGCCAGATGCCAGGCATAGAGGGAAGAGCATTGTTCCTTCACTCCGCCTCCGGGATGCGTCACCACGATGGCCGGATACGTCCGGGCGGCGTCAAAATCGGGCGGCAGAAAGAGCAGTCCGGCCAGATTCAGGGAAAACTTCTTGAAGGTGACCTTTTTTCCTTCCGTATAATGCGTCGTATACTGCATGGCACTCTCCTTATCGTGCAGCGGATGCGTCCCCTTGCCGCGCCTCCTGGAGCGGATTCGCAGGGAAATTGTATCCAATTTCCCTGCTGACGCTGCCCTCACCCTACGGAAAAAACATGGTTTTTCCGCTCACTTGGGGCCGGGCGGCGCTGTACCACCGCCTCGCGTTTTACCTTTTCAAAGATAAAACGCTCTATTGCGGCGCGGCGGGCAGGGAGCGTACGTCAGGCCTGCCGGCCCATCTGACGGGCCGCCTCAAGCGCGGCGGGCTTCTGCCGGATGTCTCCCGGCAGGGTGGCGCCCACGCCGCGCACCACGCCCCGGAGACGGCTCTTGTCAAAACAGGTTATCCAGCCGTTCAGGCCGTTCACCACGCCATCCACGGCGCTCTCGTCCCCGTCCGCGGCCGCGGCCAGCAGATAGACGTCACGAAAGGCGTATTCAGCCGGAAAGAGCGGATTGGCGCGGTCAAGCAGGGTCTTCATCTGGCCGCACATGGCATAATAGTAGACCGGCGTGGCAAAAACGAGCACATCCGCCTGCTGCATGCTGCGCACGATGGCCGGCGCGTCGTCATGGATGACGCAGGACTGCGTTTTCTGACAGGCAAGGCAGCCCTTGCAAAAGCGGATATCCTTCTCCCGCAGGCAGACCTTTTCCACCGCATGCCCAGCCTCACGCGCTCCCTCGATGAAGGCGTCGGCCAGCATGTCCGAATTGCCGCCCTTGCGCGGGCTGGTGGAAAGAACAAGAATCTTTTTCATGGGACATCTCCTTGTCGGGGGATGGCTGCCCCCCTCCAAAGCAAACGGCACAGTCGGTGCGCGGCGATCCCCTTCCCGTCCCTTATGCGGACAGGCGGGAAAAAGAGCAAATACTTATATTGCATGCTTTACCATACCATCCAGGCATGATATGGCAAACCCGTGCCGCCCGAAGCAGCAGGCGGACAAGGCAAAGGAGCCGGGAGCAATGGACATACGGGTACTTCGCTATTTTCTGGCTGTGGCGCGGGAAGGGACCATCTCCGGCGCGGCCGCCGCGCTGCATGTCACGCAGCCGACGCTTTCCCGTCAGCTCATGGAGCTGGAAGAGGAGCTGGGAACGACGCTGTTCACACGCGGCAAGCGCCACATCAGCCTGACGGAGGAAGGGCTCTTCCTGCGCAAACGGGCGCAGGAGATCGTGTCCCTGCTGGAGCGGACCGAAGCGGCCTTCGCCGCCACAGGCGAGGAGGTCAGCGGCGATGTCTACATCGGCGGCGGGGAGACCGAAGGCATGCGCTTCATCGCCCGCGCCATCCGGGAAGTGCGGCAGGAATATCCGCATATCGCCTTCCATCTCTTCAGCGGCAATGCCGAGGAGGTCAGGGAACGTCTGGACAGGGGCAGCGTGGATTTCGGCCTCTTCATCGAACCGGCGGATCTTTCGGCCTACGACTTCATCCCCCTGTCCGCGCGGGACACCTGGGGCGTGCTCATGCGCAAGGATCACCCCCTGGCCGCACAGGAGGCCATAGATGCGGACGACCTTGCAGGCCTGCCGCTCATCATGTCCCGTCAGGGGCTTGTGGAAAACGAATTTTCCGGCTGGATGGACGGAAAGTTCCGGCAGCTCTCGCGCGTGGCCACCTATAATCTTTTGTACAATGCCGCGCTCCTGGTGGAGGAGGGCGTGGGCTGCGCCCTCTGCCTCGAAGGCATCGTGCGCACGGGGGACGACAGCCCGCTCTGCTTCCGGCCGCTGCGGCCCAGGATGGAGGTAGGCCTCAAACTCGCCTGGAAAAAACAGCAATGCTTCACGCGAGCTGCGGAGATCTTCCTGAACCGGCTGAAACGGCAGGGGGAAAATATCACGCGCTAGATGTAGAGTGTCAACACGTTGTTCACCCTCCGTTCAGACATGAAGCTGGAGGTTTTCTGCCAAGAGCCGAA
>NZ_CALUWS010000022.1 GCF_944324525.1 uncultured Desulfovibrio sp. | reverse complement strand
GCGAGGCAGGAGCCTTACGGACATCGACAGCAGAGCGCGACCGAAAGGCGGCCCGAGGGGCCGTGTCCGTTAGGCGACGAAGGAGCCTTACGGACATCGACAGCAGAGCGAGGGGTTCCCCTTCCCCCCAAATAAACAGCGAATAGTGTCAACAGGCCCTAACGCAAGAAGGCCCTGCCGGAGCAGGGCCTTGCGGGACGGAGAAAGAGGCTGGGGCTAGCGGCCCACGATCTCCAGGGTGGCCTGGGCGATCTGCAGTTCCTCGTTGGTGGGGATGACCAGCACCTTCACCCGGCTGTCCGGGGTGGAGATGGTGCGGGCGCCGGGACGGCGGGTGCTGTTTTCGGCAAGGTTGAGGTGGATGCCGAATTCTTCCAGACCCTTGCAGACGGCTTCACGCACGATGTCGTCATTTTCGCCGATGCCGGCGGTGAAGACGATGGAATCCACCTTGCCTTCCAGCAGGAAGAAGTAGCTGCCGAGGGTCTTCTTGATGCTGCGCACGAGCATGTTCAGGGCCAGTTCGGCGCGCTTGTTGCCGTTTTCCACTTCCTTGTGCACGTCGCGCATGTCGGTGAAGCCGCACAGGCCCAGCAGGCCGGACTTCTTGTTCATGAGCGTGTCCATCTCGGCGGGGCTGAGCTTTTTCTTCTCCATGACGAAGGGCACGATGGCCGGGTCGATGGAGCCGCAGCGGGTGCCCATGATGAGGCCTTCCAGAGGCGTGAGGCCCATGCTGGTGTCCAGGCACTTGCCGTCGCGCACGCAGCTCATGGAGGAGCCGTTGCCGAGGTGCATGGTGATGGAGCGCAGATCCTTCAGCGGCTTGCCCAGATATTCGGCGGTCTTCTTGGCGATGTACTTGTGAGAGGTGCCGTGGAAGCCATAGCGGCGGATGTGCAGCTCTTCATAAAGCTCGTAAGGCAGGCCGTACATGTAGGCTTCCTGCTCCATGCCCATGCCGAATTCGGTGTCGAACACGGCCACGTTGGGCACGCCGGGGAAGAGCTTCTCACAGACTTCGATACCCATGAGGTTGGCCGGATTGTGCAGGGGGCCAAGCAGGAAGCAGTCGCGGATGATCTTCTTGACGTGGTCGTCCACCTTCACCGGGTCGGTGATGGATTCGCCGCCGTGCAGCACGCGGTGGCCGATGGCGTGGATCTCGCTCTTGTCCTTGATGACGCCCTTTTCCGTATCGGTCAGCAGGGCGATGACCAGTTCCATGGCTTCCACGTGGGTGGGGAAGGGAGCTTCCTTGACGATCTTTTCTTCCTGGTCGGTATCAGGAGCGATTTTGTGGGACAGACGGCCCATGTCCTGGCCGATGCGTTCGGCCACGCCGGAACAAAGGACGGTCTCGGTCTCCATTTCCAGCAGCTGATATTTGCAGGAAGAGGAACCGGCATTGATCACAAGAACTTTCATGGCAAGACTTCCTTATGGTTGATGCCGCCCGGACACGACGGCTGGTGCGTCCGGGCGGCGATGGTGTGCGATGATCAGATCTACTTGTGCTTTTCGGCGGCGGCCTGCACGGCGGTGATGGCCACGGTGTTCACGATGTCCGGCACGGTGCAGCCGCGCGAGAGGTCGTTGACCGGCTTGTTGAGGCCCTGGAGCACCGGGCCGATGGCCACGGCCTCGGCGGCGCGCTGCACGGCCTTGTAGGTGTTGTTGCCCGTGTTGAGGTCGGGGAAGATGAAGACCGTGGCGCGGCCGGCCACCTTGCTGTCGGGGAGCTTGGTCTTGGCCACGGAGGGATCGATGGCCGCGTCGTACTGGATGGGGCCTTCCAGCAGGAGGTCGGGGGCCATTTCCTTGGCGATGGCCGTGGCTTCCTTGACCTTGTCCACATCCACGCCCTTGCCGGAGGTGCCGGTGGAGTAGGACAGCATGGCCACGCGCGGCTCGATGCCGAACACCCGCGCCGTATGGGCCGAGGCGATGGCGATTTCGGCCAGCTGCTGGGCCGTGGGATTGGGGTTGACCGCGCAGTCGCCGAAGGCCAGCACGCGGTCCTTGAGGCACATGAGGAAGACCGAGGACACCACCGAGAAGCCGGGCTTGGTCTTGATGAACTCGAAGGCCGGACGGATGGTGTGGGCGGTGGTGTTCACCGCGCCGGAGACCATGCCGTCGGCGTCGTCCTTCTTGACCATCATGGTGGCGAAGTAGGTGGCGTCGTTCATGATGTCGCGGGCGGTCTCGGGCGTGATGCCCTTGGCCTTGCGCAGTTCGTAGTAGGTATTGGCGTAATCGTCGAAGCGCGGCGAGGTGGCGGGGTTCTCGACGGTGGCGCCGGAGATGTCCAGATTGAGGTCGCGGGCCTTCTGATGGATGACGTCCGGGTTGCCCAGCAGGATGATGTCCGCCACGTCACGGCGCAGCAGCACGTCCGTGGCCTGGAGGATGCGCTCTTCCTCGCCTTCGGCCAGCACGATGCGCATCTTTTTGGTCTTGGCGCGCTCGATGAGGTTGAACTCGAACATCATGGGCGTCATGCGCGAGCTGTTGGAGCTGAACTGCAGACGCTTGCTGATCTCCTTGGAGTTCACATGGTGGGTGAACAGGCCGAGGACGGTATTGATCTTGCGGGTGTCCGTGGGCTCGATGTAGCCGGACACTTCGTGCAGGGCCATGACGCTCTGGTAGGTGAGCGTATTGGTCATGAGAATGGGCAGGGGCGAATTGGTCCAGCCCTCGATGAGCTCGCAGACCTCGACGGGCGGCTTCATGCCGCCGGTGAGCAGCACGCCGGCGATGTCCGGCTTGGAGGAGGACATACGGGTGCCGATGGCGGCCAGCAGGATGTCCGTACGGTCGCCGGGCGTGATGATGAGCTGGTCCTTCTCCACATATTTGAGGAAATTGTCGATGTGCATGGCCGCGATGAGGTAGGAGCCGACCATGGTGTCGAGGCGGTTTTCCCCGTAGAGCACTTCCGCGCCGAGGCTCTTCTTCACGTCGTACATGGTGGCCTTGGCGATGGTGGCGTCGTCGGGGATGGCGTAGACGAGGGCGCGGTGCGCCTCGGTGCTCAGCGCGTCGCGGATCTCGTCCAGTTCCATCTGGGAGAGATGGCCGCGGTTGATGATGGTGGCGATGACCTCCAGCGAGTTTTCGTTCATGGTGGCCATGACGTTCTGGAGGCTCTGGCGCAGGTCGTCGGCCGGATGGTCGCCGTTGACCACCAGCATGACCGGGCAACCGAGGTTGGAGGCGATCTCCGCGTTGAGCTCGAATTCGTAGACCGCGTCCTTGCCCAGGAAGTCCGTGCCTTCCACAAAGACGAATTCGTGTTCGGCCTGCAGTTTCTTGAACTGCTTCATGATGGTCTCGATGACCAGATCATGGTCGCCGCGGTTGATGACCTTGCGGGCCTCCTCGTGGGTGTAGACGAAGGTCTCCGCATAGTCCTGCCGCAGTTTGAACTGCTCCATCATGAGGTGGATGTCCGGGTCGCGGTCGGTCATCTGGGGGGTGTTGATGATGGGCCGGAAAATGGCCACGTCGCGCATACTGAGATTGAGCATGTGCATGATGCCCAGAGCCGCGGCGGTCTTGCCGGACAGAGGGCCTGTGGCGGTGAGATACAGGGCGTTCATGTTTCCTCCAAAGGCGGCAGCGGGGCTGCCATACTCAAAGCCCGGGCTGCGCAAGGGGGGTACGGCGCAGCCCGCCGTACCCCCGTGGTATGCGTGAGGCGTTAGCTGTTGCTGCCGGGCAGCGGCAGTTCAGCCATTTGCTTGTACATGGCGAAGCGTTCCATGTAGGACTTGTCGAGCTGTTCCTTCAGCTGCTGGGCCACGTCGGGGGCCTTCTTGTCCAGGGCCGCAAAGCGGGTCTCCCCGGCCAGGAATTCCTGCAGGCCGCCGTTGGGCTCCTTGGCGTAGTCGAGCTGGAAGGGGTTCTTGCCTTCCGCGGCCAGGGCGGGGTTGTAGCGATAGAGGGGCCAGTAGCCGGTCTGCACGGCCAGCTTGGCTTCTTCCATGCTCTTGCCCATGCCCTTGCGCAGGCCCTGGTTGATGCAGGGCGCGTAGGCGATGATGAGCGAGGGGCCCTTGTAGGCTTCGGCCTCGCGGAAGGCCTTGACCACCTGCGCCTTGTCCGCGCCCATGGAGATGGACGCCACATAGACGTAACCGTAGGTCATGGCCATGCGGCCCAGATCCTTCTTGCCCATGCGCTTGCCGGAGGCGGCGAACTGGGCGATGGCGCCCAGCGGCGTGGACTTGGAGGCCTGACCGCCGGTGTTGGAGTACACTTCGGTGTCGAAGACCAGCACGTTGATGTCGTCGCCGGAGGCCAGCACATGGTCGAGGCCGCCGTAGCCGATGTCATAGGCCCAGCCGTCGCCGCCGAAGACCCAGACGCTCTTCTTGGTGAAGAGGTCGCCCATGTGCCAGATCTCGTGGGCCAGCGGGCTGCCGAAGTCTTCCAGGTTGGCCAGCACGCGTTCGCCGTATTCGCGCGAACCTTCGGCGTCGTCCTTGTGGGCCAGCCAGCCTTCCATGGCGTCCTTGAGTTCGGGAGAGATGCTCTCGTCCTTCAGGGATTCCTGCACGAGCATGGCCAGGCGGTTGCGGCGCTGCACATAGGCCAGGCCGATGCCGCAGCCGTATTCGGCGGCGTCTTCAAAGAGGCTGTTGCCCCAGGCCGGGCCGAAGCCGTCCTTGTTGGTGGTGTACGGCGTGGTGGGCGAGGAGGCGCCCCAGATGGAGGAGCAGCCCGTGGCGTTGGCGATGAGCATGCGCTCGCCGAAGAGCTGGGTCAGCACCTTGGCGTAGGGCGTTTCGCCGCAGCCGGCGCAGGCGCCGGAGAACTCGTGCAGGGGCTGCTGGAGCTGCGAACCCTTGACGCTGTCGCGCGGCATGAGGTCGTCCTTGAGGGCGACATGATCTTCGGCGAAGGCCAGGTTGACCTTCTGGGCCTCGATCTGGGTCTCCAGCGGCTTCATGACGAGGGCCTTTTCCTTGGCCGGGCAGACGTCGGCGCAGGAGCCGCAGCCGAGGCAGTCCTCGGCGTAGACCTGCATGCGCATCTTGAAGCCCTTGAGTTCCTTGCCCTGGGCGTCCTTCACCTCGAAGGTCGCGGGCGCGCCTTCCAGTTCGTCGTCGGAAGCGATGACCGGACGGATGGCGGCATGCGGGCAGACGAAGGAGCACTGGAAGCACTGGATGCAGTTGTTCACCTGCCATTCGGGCACGAGGATGGCCGCGCCGCGCTTTTCGCAGGCGGCGGTGCCCAGCGGCATGAGGCCGGCCGGCTCCATGGCGGAGACGGGCAGCTTGTCGCCGCGCTGGCCGAGGATGGGACGCACCACGTTGCGCAGGTAGTCGTCGTCGCCGCAGTGGCAGACTTCCGCACCTTCGGTGGCATTGGCCCATTCGGCGGGGTATTTGATCTCTTCAAGGGCGTCCATGCCCTTTTCCACGGCGGCGATGTTCATGTTGACGACCTTGTCGCCCTTCATGCCGTAGGTCTTCTTAATGGATTCCTTGAGCAGCTCCACGGCGTGCTCGAAGGGGATCACGTTGGCCAGCTTGAAGAAGGCCGTCTGCATGATCATGTTGATGCGGCCGCCGAGGCCCACTTCCGCGGCCACCTTGACGGCGTCCACGTTGTAGAACTTGAGCTTCTTGCGGGCGATGGTGCGCTTCATGGCGGCGGGCAGGTGCTTTTCCATGTCGGCCAGCGACCAGTTGGAGTTCAGCACGAAGGTGCCGCCTTCCTTGGCGCCTTCCAGCACGTCGTACTGAGTGACGTAGGAGGACTTGTGGCAGGCGATGTAGTCCGCCTGGGTGATGAGGTAGGAGGACTGGATGGGCGCCTTGCCGAAGCGCAGGTGGGACACGGTGAGGCCGCCGGACTTCTTGGAGTCGTAAGCGAAGTAGGCCTGGGCGTACATGTCCGTATTGTCGCCGATGATCTTCACGGCCTGCTTGTTGGCGCCCACGGTGCCGTCGGAGCCGAGGCCGAAGAACTTGCACTGCACGGTGCCGGCGGGCACGGTGTCGATCTCCTCGTCCACGTCAAGGGAGAGGTTGGTCACGTCGTCGCGGATGCCCACGGTGAAGTGGTTCTTGGGACCCACGGCCAGCATGTTGTCGAACACGGCCTTGGCCATGCCGGGCGTGAAGTCCTTGGAGCCGAGGCCGTAGCGGCCGGCGACGAGGGTCGGGGCCTCGCCCTTTTCCATGAAGGCGGTGCACACGTCCTGATAGAGCGGATCGCCGAGGGAGCCGGGCTCCTTGGTGCGGTCGAGCACGGTGATGGTGCTCGCCGTGGCCGGGATGGCCTGCATGAGGTGGGCGGCGGAGAAGGGACGGAACAGGCGCACTTTCACCAGACCCACGCGCTGGCCGCGCTGGTTCAGGTAGTTCACCGTCTCCTCGATGACTTCACAGGAGGAGCCCATGCTGATGATCACGCGGTCGGCTTCGGGATCGCCCACATAGTCGAACAGCTTGTATTTGCGGCCGGTGATGGAGGCCACCTTCTGCATGTTCTCCAGCACGATGGACGGCACCATGTCATAATACAGGTTGCTGGCTTCTCGGTTCTGGAAATAGATGTCCGGATTCTGGGCCGTACCGCGGATGTGCGGGTGCTCGGGGTTCATGGCGTTGTTGCGGAACTCTTCCACCTTGTCCCAGCTCACCAGACCGCGGATATCTTCATAGTCGATGAGTTCGATCTTCTGCACTTCGTGCGAGGTGCGGAAACCGTCGAAGAAATGGCAGAAGGGCAGGCTCGAGTCGATGGCGGACAGATGCGCCACCAGCGCAAGGTCCATGCATTCCTGCACCGAGGAGGAGCAGAGGAAGGCAAAGCCCGTCTGACGGGCGCTCATGACGTCCTGATGATCGCCGAAGATGGACAGGGCGTGCGAGGCCAGCGCGCGGGCCGACACATGGAAGACGCCGGGCAGCAGTTCGCCGGCGATCTTGTACATGTTGGGAATCATGAGCAGGAGGCCCTGCGAGGCCGTGAAGGTGCTGGTCAGCGCCCCGCCGGAGAGCATGCCGTGCACGGCGCCGGCCGCGCCGGCTTCGGACTGCATTTCCCGCACGAGCACTTTCTGGCCCATCAGGTTGATCGCGCCGCGGGCGGCCATTTCGTCCACCACTTCGCCCATGACGGACGAGGGCGTGATGGGGTAGATGGCCGCCGTGTCGGACAGGGCGTAGGCAATGTGCGCGGTGGCGTTATTGCCGTCCATGGTTTTCATCTTCGCCATTATGATCCTCCTTGCGCCCGAAGGCGCTCTTTTTGGCTAAAGCAGGCCAGAGGCATGGCGTCCCGTTCTCCGGCAGGGTGCGGCAAAGCGGGAGAAAATGCGCTGCTGGCATGGTCAGGGTGTTGTCTCCCGCGGCTTCGATGCGGCAGGAGGCAGGGCGTCGGGGATGCTTCCTCGACATGTCCAGAGCCTAGCAAGAAATTGATTGATTGAACAGTCTATTTTGACGCATTTTCTGAAAACTTTCTGCGCTCCTTGCAGAAAGGCAGGAAAATCAGCATGTTGTCATTTTTTCTTTGACAACGTGTCCGCCGCGTGGCTGCGGCGGAAGACCGGTCGTGGCGGAGCTGATCTGCTGTCCTGCCTCACCCTAGCCTGTCTTGGACAGGGGTGCAAGCACTGCGGAACATTCTCCGGGTCAGGGGACGAAAGGCCGTCGCACGGCGGACGCGGGGGCAGGGAAGCGTGGGGAGGGGGTGCGTCCTGGCGGAGGCGGCCTTGCGCGGCAGGACAAAAACAGGGGGACGCTGTGCGTCCCCCCTGTCGTCTGCGATCATGTATCGTACGTGTCCGAGAGCATTTCCAATGTGAAGCGCGTTGCGTTTCACACCATACGGCCTGGCGTTTCGCGGAAAAAACGCGGTTTTTCCGCTCACTTTGGGCCGGGCGGCGCTGTGCCGCCGCCTCGCGTTTGTTTTTGATAAAACGCTCTAGTCGAGCCCGATCTTCTTGCCGATCTTCTTGCCGACTTTCTTGGCCTTGTCGAGCAGGCTTTCCTCGCCCAGGGATTCGAACTCGCGCAGCAGTTCCTCCTGCCGTTCGGAAAGCTTGGTGGGCGTCAGCACCTTGACCACCACCAGCAGATCCCCGCGCTGGCTGCGGCCGGGATAGGGCATGCCTTCGCCCTTGAGGCGCAGGGGCGTGCCGCTCTGGATGCCCTTGGGGATCTCCAGCGGCAAGGGGCCGTTGAGGCCCGGCACTTCGACGCGATGGCCCAGCGCGGCCTGCACGAAGCTGATGGAGCACTCATAGATGAGATCCTGCCCCTGACGGTCATAATGCTTGCTCGGGGCCACATGCAGCACCACATAGAGGTCGCCGGGCGGGCCGCCGTGCACGCCGGCTTCCCCTTCGCCGCGCACGCGCAGGCGCGTGCCCGTGTCCACCCCGGCCGGGATGCGCACCACGATCTCCCGCACGTTCTCCACCACGCCGTCTCCCTTGCAGCGGGGGCAGGGCGTGGCGATGACCTGGCCCGTGCCGTGGCAGGCGGGGCAGGGCATGGCCAGTTGGAAAAAGCCCTGCGTGCGGCGGACCTGCCCCGTACCGTTGCACTGGCGGCAGGTCTCCGGTTTGGTGCCGGGCGCGGCGCCGCTGCCCTGGCATTCGGGACATGGCTCATGACGGGGCAGCTTGAGGGGGATCTCCGCGCCGGTGGCCGCCTGCTCGAAGCTGATCTCCAGATTGTAGCGCAGGTCGGCCCCGGCCATGGCCCGGGGGCCGCTGCGGCCCGTGCCGCCGCCAAAGCCGAACAGATCGCCGAAAATATCGCTGAAATGGGCGAAGATGTCGTCCGTACTGCCAAAACCGCCCGCGCCGCCCTGGAGGCCGGCATGGCCGAAGCGGTCATAGCGGGCGCGCCTGTCGGCATCGCGCAGCACGTCGTAGGCTTCCGCGGCTTCCTTGAACTTGCGTTCGGCTTCGGCATCCCCGGGGTTGCGGTCCGGGTGATACTGCATGGCGAGCTTGCGGTAGGCCTTTTTTATCTCGTCTTCCGAAGCGTCGCGGGCCACGCCCAGCACTTCGTAATAATCGCGTTGCGCCATGACTAGCCTTCGCTGTTGGGGGCCTCTTGACCTTCAGGCAGCGGCGTGTACAGGCTCATGTCCTCGGGCATGACCTTGCCGGCGGCGATCTCGCGCAGGGCGGTCACCACTTCCTTGTTGCGGCTGTCCACCAGCGCCTCGTAACCTTCGCGGTACTGGCGCACGCGCTTGATGGCCATCTGCACCAGCAGAAAGCGGTTGTCCACGCGTTCCTGACAATCTTCCACAGTAATACGGGCCATGCGTCCTCCTTCTTGGTTGGCGCGGGGCTGTCGCAGGACGGCTCCGACAGGGCCTCACCCGCCTTGCCGGGCCGTTCCCGTCCGGGGCAGGGACGAAAAGAGCCGTGCCCGGGAACGGACGCGGCGGCAAGGCTCAAATTTGTTGTAACGCACAATCTTATGTGTCTCCCCCTCTTCTGTCAAGGGAAGATGGCCTTCCCGCCGTGTGGCGGCGCGCCGGGCGATCCGCTCCTTGCGGCAGGCGCTTCGCCTCTTGACGCGGGGCGGGCCTTCATGCGACATGCCGCCCTGCGGGAACCGCCCGCAGGCAAGGGGAACCATGCGCGAAAAACGATCCTATGCCCAGGAGGTCTGCGTCAAGGGCGCGGGCAAGGCCATGCAACAGGCGGGCATGCTCTGGCCGGGCTGCCGGGTGGGAGTGGCCGTCTCCGGCGGCGTGGACAGCTTCGTGCTGCTGAAGAGCCTGCACATCCGGCAGGGCATCGTCCCCTTCCGCTTCGAGCTCATGGCCATACATCTCAATCCGGGCTTCGATCCGCAAAGCCACGCCGCGCTCCTGCCCTGGCTCGCACGGCACGGCATCGCCTCCCATCTGGAAGTGACGGACTACGGCCCGCACGCGCATTCGGAGGAGAACCAGCGCCGTTCTCCCTGCTTCCGTTGCGCCTGGCTGCGCCGCAAGCGGCTGTTCGAGCTCTGCGCCCGCTACCGCCTGACCCATCTGGCGCTGGGCCACAATGCCGACGATCTCGTGGAGACCTTCTTCCTCAACCTCTGCCGCAACGGCCGTGTGGACGGCATGAGCATGAACGAACCCTTTTTCGGCGGCAAGCTGCGGCTCATCCGTCCGCTGCTGCTCGTGGAAAAGAAGTACATCCGCAAGGCCGCCCAGCAATGGGAACTGCCCATCTGGGCCAACGTCTGCCCCTCGGCGGGGCATTCGGCCCGCAGCGACATGAGCGCCACGCTGGAGCATCTCTACGCCGTGGCCAAGGATTCGCGCCGCTGCATCGGCAACGCGCTCACCCGCTGGCAGCTGGACAAGCACCGCAACGATGCCCTGACGCGCGACGCGGCGCAGGACGCTTCCGCTCCCGGCGACAGGGCCCGCGGCGGAAGCGTGCGTTGACAGCGGCCCGCATGGCGGCTTAGAAGCAGAAGGTATGCTCCTCGGCAAGTACCATATCGTCATCTTCCGCGAAGGGCGCAGCGGCAGCCGCAATGTGCGGCTGCGGGGCTGGTTCGGCTTCGTCTCCTGCATCATCGTGCTGGCGCTGGTGGGCTGCAACGTGTGGTTGTGGCGGGAATGGCTGCAGAACCGGCATCTTGAGGAATCCCTCACCAATACCGAACGGCGTCTGGAGGATCAGCGCCGGCAGCTTTCCCTGCTTGGCGGCAAGCTGGGCGAGGTGACGCAGGATCTGCAGCGGGTACGCAATTTCGACAGCAAGCTGCGCATCATGATGAACATGGAGCAGGACCCCGCCGAGGTGGGGGACGATCAGGTGGGCAGTTTCGCCCATTCCTACCTGCCCATGCACCGGCAGGAACTGGCGGCCCGCAAGATGCAGGACTTTCTCGATTCCCTCTCCGACGCCGTGCGGCTGGAAGAGGTGCGCCAGCAGGATCTGCTCCATGCCCTGCGCGACAACCGCGACGCCCTCTCCACCATGCCGACCATCTGGCCGGTGGTGGGCTTCGTGACCTCGGGTTTCGGCGCGCGCTCCGCCCCCTTCGGCGGCGGCAGGCGGCAATTCCACAAGGGGCTGGACATCTCCAACCGCACGGGCACGCCCATCATGGCCACCGCGCAGGGGACCGTGCTCAAGGCCGGACATGACGGGGCCTATGGCCTCTGTGTGGAGATCAACCACGGCGGCGGCATCGTCACCAAGTACGCCCACATGCAGCGCTTCGTCGTGCAGCCCGGCCAGTACGTCAAGCGCGGCGAGGTCATCGGCTACATCGGCATGACCGGCCGCACCACCGGCCCGCACCTGCACTATGAGGTCATCCTCAACGGCGTACCGGTCAATCCCATGCGCTATATCCTCGAATAGAGCGTAATGCTCCAGGGGGGCCGCCGCGTTGCGTGCCCCGGCGCTGTGCGCTATACAGGTTCCGGCTCGTACTCTCGCGGGCCGGAACTTTATTTTGGGAGGTGCAGTATGGCTGCCAAGGCGGGGGACTTCTCCCTGATCCTCAAACTGCTGGCCGGCATCGTCATCGGTGCGCTCGTCGGCACGTACATCGGCAATAATGCCGACAGTTCGCTCAACCATGTCATGGACGTGGTCGTGTCGTTGCGGCACATTTTCGGACAGATCATCTTCTTCCTCGTGCCGCTGGTCATCGTCGGCTTCATCACGCCGGCCATCGTGCGCCTCGGCCAGAACGCCAGCAAGATCCTCTTCACCGCCGTGGCGCTGGCCTATGCCTCGTCGCTGGGGGCGGCGCTCTTTTCCACCATCTCCGGCTACGCCATCATCCCGCATCTTTCCGTGGCCAAGGAGACGGAAACCCTGCGCAAGCTGCCGGAAATGGTCTTCCGTCTGGACATCCCGCCGCTGTTCAGCGTCATGAGCGCGCTGGTGCTGGCGTTGCTGTTCGGCGTGGCCATCGCCTGGACCAGGTCCGAGACCCTGAGCCGTCTTTTCAGCGAGCTGGAACGCGTCATGAGCGCGCTGGTGGTGCGCATCATGATCCCCATCCTGCCCTTCTTCGTGGGCCTCTCCTTCCTCGGCCTCGCCTATGAAGGTTCCCTCAGCCTGCATCTGCCGGTCTTCGTCTCCATGGTGCTCATCGTCATCGTGGGGCACTTCATCTGGCTGGCCCTGCTCTACGGCATCGGCGGCATCCTCTCCGGCCGCAATCCCTTTGAGGTCTGCCGCCACTATACGCCCGCCTACCTCACCGCCGTGGGCACCATGTCCAGCGCGGCCACTCTGCCCGTGGCTCTGGAATGCGCCCGCAAGTCCCGCGTGCTGAGCCGCAACATGGTGGAATTCATGGTCCCGCTGGGCGCGACCGTCCATCTCTGCGGTTCCGTGCTCACGGAGACCTTCTTCTGCATGACCCTGCATCTCATGCTCTACGGCAGCCTGCCCAGCGTGGGCGTGATGCTGCTGTTCTGCGTGCTGCTGGGCATCTTTGCCGTGGGCGCGCCCGGCGTGCCCGGCGGTACGGTGGTGGCCTCGCTGGGCATCGTGACCGGCGTGCTGGGCTTTGACCAGAACGGCGTGGCCCTGCTCATCGCCATCTTCGCCCTGCAGGACAGCTTCGGCACCGCCTGCAACGTCACCGGCGACGGCGCGCTGACCCTCATGCTGGAAGGCATGTTCAATCGTAACGGCGAGCTCGGCCCGTTGCAAAACGGCGCATCGGAGCAGGCATGAGTCTGGCCCCTGAAGATCGCAAGGCCATCATCGGCCTGCTGCACAAGGAAGTGGTGCCCGCGCTGGGCTGCACGGAGCCCATTGCCGTGGCGCTCTGCGCGGCCCGCGCCGCCGAAGCCCTCGGCTGCCGTCCCCAGTCGCTGGATGTGGCGGTGAGCGCCAATCTGCTCAAGAACGGCATGGGCGTTATGGTGCCCGCTACCGGAGAGATGGGCCTTGCCGTGGCCGCCGCCGCCGGGGCGCTGGGCGGCAAAAGCGCCCTCGGGCTGGAATGCCTGCGCGATCTGGACGCCGCTACCGCGGCCGCCGCCCGCGACATGGCCGCCGGCGAGGCCGTCGTCCTCCATCTGCCGGACAATGAGGATCTGCTCTACTGTCTCGTGACCGCCTCGGCCGATGGCCGCACCGCCGCCGCCGAACTGCGCGACAGCCACGACAACATCACCCGTGTCTGGCAGGACGGCGTGCTCGTCAGCGACACGGCGGCCACGCCCGCCCGGCAGGAAGAAGGGACGACCGTCTGGCCCCTGAGCATGGCCCGCATCGACGAGTTTGCCCGTACCGCGCCGCTCGAGGAGATCAGCTTCATCCTGGACGCCGCCCGCATGAACCGTCAGGTGGCCGAGGAAGGCCTGCGCACCCAATACGGCCTCGGCGTGGGCAAGATGGTGGATGCCCAGATCCGCCGGCATGTGCTGGCCGACGATCTGCCCACCTTCGCCATCAAGCTCACCGCCGCCGCGGCCGACGCCCGCATGGCCGGCGTCATGATGCCGGTCATGAGCAATTCCGGCAGCGGCAATCAGGGCATCACCTGCACCATGCCGGTGGTGGCCTGCGCCATCCGCCAGGGCTGCGACGACGAACAGCTGACCCGCGCCCTCATCGTCAGTCACCTGACCTCCATCCACATCAAGCACCACCTCGGCCGCCTCTCCGCCCACTGCGGGGCCATGGTGGCCGCCACCGCCGCCGCCTGCGGCATGGCCCTGCTCATGGGCGGCGGCCTGCCGGACATGGAACGCACCATCCGCAACATGGTCGGCAACGTGGCCGGCATGATCTGCGACGGCGCCAAAAGCAGTTGCGCCCTCAAGGTCGCCACCGCCGTCAGCGCCGGTATCCAGGCCGTGCTGCTCGCCCTCGACGGTACCGTCGTCCCCGGCAACGAAGGCATCGTGGACGACGACATCGAATCCTGCATCGCCAACCTCGGCCGCCTCGGCTCCACCGGCATGAAAGAAGCCGACAAGGTCATCCTCGATATCATGCTCCACAAGGCATGATGTTTCGTTGAGTCTCTTTTCGGGGAGGGGGACCTTTTGTGGACAAAAGGTCCCCCTCCCCGAACCCCTCCCCTCCAAAAAACTTTATTTGTCCAGACGTCGGACGTCACGGCATGGGAAGGCGTCGCCTGACCGCAAGCCAGCCAAACTCTGTACAAAAACACAGGCCGGACGGTTTTTCTCTGTCCGGTTTGTGCTTTTTCGTATCGCCGGGGGACGTGTCGGCCACGCGTCAGCTTGGCGAGTCACGTCGTCCGTCATGGACCCCGGTAAAAGTTTGGGGAAGGGAGAGGGGGAGCGCGAGGGGGAGAGGGGAACCGTTTTTCAAAACGGTTCCCCTCTCCCCCTCGCAACAACCTCTATATCCCCAATAATCACATCATCATTTTTTGTGGGCGTTCCTGACGAGCAGGTAGCGGGCATTCTCCCAGACGACGGGGCCCACCTCCGCTTCCAGACGTGCGCGGTCCTGCGGGCGTTCGCTCAGCAGATAATCCGGGTTCGTGGAAAGTCCTTCCTCGATGTAGGCTGACGGCGAGCTCTTGAGTCCGGCTTCGATGCGTTCCCACTGATGCAGCGGGCCAAGCCCCTTGGCGTAATACAGCAGACAGGCGTCTTTCCAGCCGTAGGTGAGGGGGCGCAGGGCATTGTAGCGGATGGCCTGATCCTCACCGGGGAAGAAGATGCTTTCTCCGGGCCGGGTATGCGTGCCGAGGGCGCTGATCATTTCCGCCCGCCGAAGCAGCGGCCCGTATGCCGCTTCGTAGCGATCCGCATCAAGCCGGTTCCAGTACCAGGCCAGGGCGCTGCGCGCCATATCCTGCTGGCCGCCGCAGAAAAAGCCGATGACCAGCCCCAGGCAGACGAGGCAGGCCGCCGTCCGCTGCCAGAGCGGGCGCTCCCGCTGCATGCCCACCCGGCGCAGCAGGATGTTGGCACCCAGAAAAATGAGGCAGATGGCAAAAAACGGCAGGAAACGGTGCACACGCACAAGGTCGAACTCCATGTGCATGCGGCCCAGGGCCCGGCTGATCTCCTGATCCAGCACGAAAAGCAGGATGACCACATAGACGCCCGCGATCCAGAGCCAGATATGCTTGCCGAACAGCCGTTCACGCGGCGTGCCATGACGAAAGATCATCCAGGTGCCCCACAGAGCGAGCGGGATGACCGGCAGCAGGGTATACTGCCGCAGGAACTTGCCCATGCCGTAAAGATATTCGGCGTATTCGATATCGAAACGCGTGCGCAGAATGTGATCCATGAAAGCCACGTCTTCCGGGCCGAGCCTGACGCCCGAGGCGTGCGTATAGGTCAGGGCATAGGGCGTCATGACGGCGAGGAAGCAGCAGCCCGTCGCCAGCAGCCGCAGCAGATGGCGGGACAGGGGCGTCCCCTGCGGACGGCTGAAGGCAAAGCCCAGCCACAGGCCCGCCGCCACCGGCAGCGCGCTGATGGAGTGTACATAGACGAGCCCGCCCAGCGCGGCCATGAAGAGCGGCCACCAGCGCGGCTTGTCCAGGAGCGCGAAGTAGACGCAGAGAAAGAAGGCATACAGGGCATTGAACAGGCTGCGCGGCGTATAATCGACGTAGCCCGCTCCCCAGTAGGTGCCCCAGGGCGTCCAGTAGCACAGTCCCATGAGGATGGTGAAGATGAGTGCTTTCCAGCGGTCCCGGAAAAAGAGGATGCCCAGCAGATAGAAGGCGAAATAGTGCAGAAAGACGCTCAGGCCGGTCACTTGCAGGTAGGCGATGCCGTAATTTCCGTCATCCGACGCCAGCCAGTCCACGAGCTGCACCAGCGGCGTCACATGGGTAAGGTACTGGCTTTCCACGCCGTAGACGAAATCCTGCGCGAATTTTTCTGGATGCCCGTAGGCGGCGGCGATGGAAGCGTACATGGCCGAATCGGTGGAGAGCCATACGCCGTCGACGGAAGCGCCCATCCTGCCGTAGTGCAGGAGCACGGCAAAGAGCAGCATGCCCAGCACCGCCGCCAGATCAAATCGTGTCGCCTTGTCCATCTATCCTCCGGGAACTTTCCGGCTGATCCGCCGCCTTCCAGAAACCACGGCTGCCGTTGAGCAGGAGCGCGGCCAGCGCGGCGGGGAGAAAATGCAGGGCATGGGTATACAGCGCGATGCCCAGGGCGGCGCTTTGCTCCACGCCGAACCAGGAAAGACTGAGCACCATGGCGCCCTCGAAAACGCCCAGGCCGCCCGGTGAGGAAGGGATGGCCATGCCCAGACAGGTCACGGCAAAGACCGTGAGCATCTGTACCCCGTCGAGAGGCAATCCGGCCACCAGACGAAGCGAAATGACGAAACTGGCAAAGTAGCAGCTCCAGGTGCCCAGCGAGAGGACAAAGCCTCGCAGCACCCGGGGAAGCGATATCTTGTCGATGATCTGTTCATGCAGGCGGCTGCAGAGCGTCGCCATGCGGCCCGGGAAGAAGCGGGCATAGGCGGCATGGAACCAGGCCGACCAGCAGCGGAGGCAGAAGAACAGGCCGCCGCCCCCCAGCACGAGCAGCACCGGCAGCAGCAGACGCTGCCCTGTGCCGAGCAGCGTATAGGCCAGCAGGGCCACGCACAGCAGGGACAGGACATCCAGCAGCCGTTCCCAGAGGATGATGGAACTGACGTCGAGCAGGGACATCCCGGTCTTGCGGGTCAGGAAGACGACCTTCATGGCGTCGCCGGCCTTGGCGGGCAGGATGTTGTTATAGCCCACGCAGAGCAGCACGGCCTTGAGGCTCAGGGCATAGCGCGTGCCCGCGGACAGCAGCGTGTGCAGACGCAGCCCCATGCAGGCATAATCCAGCGCCAACGCGCCCAGGGAAAGCCCCACGGCCCAGGGCGCGTAGCCGCGCAACGCCTGCCAGAGCAGCGGCAGATCCACCCCCGCCAGGGCGTAGGCCAGCGCGCCCAGACTGATGGCCGCCTGCAGGAGAAAGAAGAGGCCGCGGCGGGAAAAAAGCGCCGCCGGCATGCCGGGGCTAGCCATGCGCTCGCCCCCTGTCCGCCTTTGCGGACGTTGCCGCCGAAGCGGCGGGGACGGGCGGGGAAGCAACGCGGAGACGGGCCGTTCGTGGCAGCCGGGGCAGTCGCACGTTTCGCACTGTCCGCTCCGTCAGCGCTGCGCCCGGCGCAGCACGCTTTCCGTACTGGGCGTATGCCGCGCTTCCAGCAGCACCTGATAGGCGAACAGGCCCGGCATGAGCCTGGCCAGCAGACGGTTTACGGACATGAGCCCCCGGGAGAGCAGGTTATTGCCTATGGCTCGCGGATACGGCGCCGCCATGATCCGCTTGCGGACGACGCGGAATCCGGCATAGCGCATGAGCCGGGCCAGCGAGGCGATGGTGAACAGACGCTTGTGGGACAGGGCCAGGATGCCCCGCCGCCCGTAGTTGAATTGGCCGAAGAGCAGCATGAGCCGCGTGATGAAGAAACCCACGTTGGCGCTGCCCGCAATGAGGATGGCCCCGGTGTTGTCCGTCAGGCGCTCGCGCAGCCTGGCCAGAAAATCTTCGGCGGAGTCGCGCTGTTCCAGCACGTCCAGCGCCACCACATAGTCCAGCTTCTCCCACGGCACGTCGGGCAGTTCCTTGTCCAGATCCACGGAATCCGGACAGCTGATGACGGTGCACCCCTTGCGCTCGCGCAGATGCGCCGCCAGTTCCATGTCCGAGCAGCCCAAATCGAGCACGAGGCTGCCGGGCCGGATGCTTTCGGCCACGGCCCTGCCGGTGGACGGGAAGGAGAAGGTGCTCACCTTGCGGGCCACTTCCGTCTGGGGAAAGAAGAACTTGGGGTCATAGAACAGGCCCATGCGGATGAGCCGTCCCTTGAGGCTGGTCAGCATGACGTCCCAGGCGTAACGCAGGCCGTTCACATGGCAGACTTCGTCCCCGTAATGGGTGGGGATGGGCAGCTCCACGATGTTGCCGCCGGAAAAGACCACCTGCATGATGATCTCCGTATCGAAATCGAAGTCGTTGGTATCCAGCTCCAGAGGCAGGCCCGCCAGCATGCTCACCCGATAGACGCGGTATCCTGTGTGGAATTCCGAGAGGTGCGTGCCGAGCAGACGGTTCTGCAGGCTGGTCAGCACCATGTTGCCCACGAACTTGTAGTAGGGCATGCCCCCCTTGAGCGCATCCCGCTTGTGCAGCATGCGCGAACCAAAGACCGCGTCCACCCGCTCGTTCCGGCGGGTAAAGGGCTCCAGCAGCTGCGGCAGGCATTCCGGCGCGTACTGCCCGTCGCCGTGCACCATGGCCACCACGTCAAAACCATGTTCCGCCGCGTAGCGGTAACCGACTTTCTGATTGCCGCCGTAGCCCTGGTTCACGGGATTGCGCAGGGCTTCCCCCGGGCACCAGAAGGATTGCAGATGCTCCCGGGCGCGCTGCCAGGTGGCGTCGCGGCTGCAGTCGTCGATGACCAGCACCCGCACATCATACCGCTGCTCCAGCTCGCGCGGGATGCGGTCAAGCACGCTGGCGATGGTTTTTTCCGCATTGTAGGCCAGAATGAAGATCAGGACTCGAAGACGCTCTTGCATATCGGTATTCGGGGCTGCCCGTGCCGGGGCTCGCTTTTTTGCCTGCTTTATCTTAGAGCGGATTCGCAGGGAAATTGTGTCCAATTTCCCTGCTGACGCTGCCTCACACTACGGGAAAAGCGGGGTTTTTCCGTGTGTTCGGTTGCGAGCAGTCGCACTTGCGACTACTCGATCAAGCCACATTTTCAATGTGGAATTGCTCTAGCGCATTTTCAGTTTGAAACGCTTTGGGTTTCAAACCATATCACCCGTCGTCTCGCGAAAAAACGCGTTTTTCCGCTCACTTCGAGCCGGACGGCGTTAGTGCCGACTCCGACGCGGATGCTTTCCGCGCCGACCGCGTATCCGCGTGCGCGGCCTTGTCGGGCCCAGCCTGCCGGTGAACGGCGGAAACGTTTCAGACCGTACGCCGGTGTCAAGGTCGTACGCCTCCCCGTCCCTCTCCAGCGAGCCGGGGACGGAGATCTTCCCGGCAGCGGCCGGCCGCGCTTTTCTCTTCGGATCCCACCGAAGAACGTCCGCCGGATCCCCTATCTTCTGACAAGCGGCAAGTGAAGGATGTGCGGCGAACGGACAGCGACGTCGCGTGCGCCGGGGAACGCCCGCATCACGGCTGCGCGGCGGCACTCCCCGTCCGTACGGGCTGAGGCGCCAGTGACAAAAAAGCGACCGGTTCCGGGGATGCCGGCTGATCAAAAACGCTTCATCTCGCGCGCGACTAACCTAACGGATTTCATCCAACGGGGACACCTGCAATACTCATCGGGTAAGGAGACATGCTCTCCTCTCCCGCATTCCGGGAACATCGCGTCATCGTCCAGCCGTGCCCCGCCGGCCAGCCTTCCAAGCCCGCCGACCGAGGGCGGTCGCGCAAAGGCGCTGCCGGCAACCTGCGCGTTTGCGGTGACATCTCGCCGCCCAGCACGACCTCTACGTTAAATTTGCAGTATTAGCCATTTTTTCCCGCAAGACAAGCCGATCCGTCCGGGGGCGTCAGGCGCGCCGGGACAGGACGGCCAGCCGGGCCGCCCGGGCCGAGCCGTAGCGCAGCCGCCACCAGCGCCGCCGCAGGCGCAGGCGCAGCCTGTCCAGACAAAGGTAGACCACCGGCGTCGTATAGAGCGTCAGCACCTGACTCACCATGAGCCCGCCCACGATGGTGATGCCCAGCGGCTGGCGGATCTCCGCCCCGTCGCCCTGCCCCAGCGCCAGCGGCACGGCCCCCAGGGCCGCGGCCATGGTCGTCATCATGATGGGCCGGAAACGCAGACGGCAGGCCTCGTAAATGGCCTCCTGCGGCGGCAGCTTGCGGGTGCGCGCGGCATCCAGCGCAAAGTCGATCATCATGATGGCGTTTTTCTTGACGATGCCGCAGAGCAGCAGCACGCCGATGAGCGCGATGACGCTGAACTCCATGCCCACGGCCATGAGCGCCAGCAGCGCGCCGCCGCCGGCCGACGGCAGGGTGGAGAGGATGGTGATGGGATGGATGAGGCTTTCGTACAGCACGCCCAGCACGATGTAGAGGGCCACCAGCGCCGCGAAGATCAGCACGATCTGATTGCGTATGGTCTCCTTGAAGAGCTTGGCCGTGCCCTGGAAGCTGCCCACGATGGTGGAGGGCATGCCGATGCTCACCCGCACGCGGTCGATGGCCTCCTGCGCCTGCGAGAGCGACGCGCCTTCGGCCAGGTTGAAGGAGAGCGTCACCGCCGCGAACTGCCCCTGATGCGCCACCGAGAGCGGCGCGAAACCCGGCCCCACCTCGGCCACGCTCAAGAGCGGCACAAGGCCGTCCCGTCCCGGCAGGTAGACCTTTTGCAGGGCCTCCTGCCCTTCCAGCCAGTCGGGCAGGAACTCCAGCACCACGCGGTACTGGTTCTTGTCCTTGTAGATGGTGGAGACCTGCCGCTGGCCGAAGGCGTTGTTCAGGGCGTTGTCCACGTCATCCATGCTCAGGCCCAGGCGCGCCAGCATGTCGCGATCCACGCTGAGCAGGGTCTGCAGGCCCCGCTCCTCGATGTCGCTGTCCACATCCTTGAGGATGGGGATGGTCGCGAAGGCCTCCTGCAGCTTCCGTCCCCAGGACCGCAGGGCGTCCAGGTCGTCGGCCTGCAGGGTGTACTGATATTGCGAGCGCGAACTGCGGCCGCCCATGCGCAGGTCCTGCGCGGGCTGGAGAAAGATCTGCATGCCCGGCTCGGAGGAAAGCTTGCCCCGCAGGCGGCCGATGACCTGCATGGCGGAGATGCCCCGCTCCTCCAGCGGCTTCAGGGCGATGAACACGCCCCCGCCCCCGCGCGAGCCGGACATATGCCCGGAGACCTGCTCCACGGCCGGGTCTTCCTGGATGATCCGCATGAGGCGCGGCATCTTCTCCTGCAGGCTCTGGAAGGACGCGCTCTGGTCGGCGCGCATGCCGCCCATGATCACGCCCGTGTCCTGCGTGGGGAAAAAGCCCTTGGGCACGACCATGTACAGCCAGACGTTGCCCGCCATGACCAGCAGGAGCGACAGCATGGTCAGGCGCGGATGCCGCAGCACCACGGCCAGGCTGCGTTCGTAGCCGCGCTGCATGCCGCCCAGCAGGCCGCCCCACCACAGCCCGAGACGCGTGAACAGGCGGGAGACGATGCCGCCCGGCCGCCCGCCAAGCCGTCCGCTGCGGCGGGAAAGCTCTTCCTCGTAGGGACGCAGATAGCGGGCGCACATCATGGGCGTGGTGGTCAGGGAGACCACCATGGAAACGAGCACCGCCGTGGCCAGCACCACGGAGAATTCCCGGAACAGCCGCCCCACGATGCCGCCCATGAAGAGGATGGGGATGAAGACCGCCACCAGCGAGAGCGAGATGGAGATGACCGTGAAGCCCACCTCCCGCGCGCCGCGCAGCGCGGCCCGGAGCGGCGTCTCTCCCAGCTCCATGCGGCGGACGATGTTCTCCAGCACCACGATGGCGTCGTCCACCACGAAGCCCGTGGCCACGGTGAGCGCCATGAGCGAAAGATTGTCCAGCGTGTAGCCGCAAAGGTACATGACCCCGAAGGTGCCGATGAGCGACACCGGGGCCGCCACCGCGGGGATGGCCGTGGCCCGGCCGTTGCGCAGGAAGAGGAAGACCACCAGCACCACCAGGGCCACGGAGAGCAGCAGGCTCTTCTCCACCTCGGCCAGCGAGGCGCGGATGGTGATGGAGCGGTCCATGCGCACGGTCAGGTCCGCGCTTTCCGGCAGCCAGGCCCGCAGTTGCGGCAGCATGGACTTCACCCTGTCCACGGTCTCGATGATGTTGGCCCCGGTGGAACGGAAGACCATGAGCAGGATGGCCTGCCTGCCGTTGGAAAGGGCCATGTTGCGCACGTCCTGCGAGCTCATCTCCACCGTGGCCACGTCGCCGAGGCGAATGACGGCATCCCCCTTGCGGGCCACGATGAGCCGCCGGTAATCGGCCACATCGGAGAGCTGGTCCGCGGCGTCCACCAGCCAGAACGCCTCGTCGCTCTCCACCATGCCCTTGGGCAGGTAGGCATTGGCCCCGCTGATGGCCCGCCGCACGTCCTCGCTGCTGACGCCCGCCCGGCTCAGGGCATCGGGGATGAGGCGCACGCGCACGGCCGGCAACGCGCCGCCGCCCAGCGTCACTTCCCCCACGCCGGGGATCTGGGCGATCTTCTGGGCCAGCACCGTGGAAGCCGCGTCGTAGAGCTGGGAACTGGTCAGCACCTCCGAGGTCACGGAAAGGATCATGATGGGCGCGCCCGACGGGTTCACCTTGCGGTAGGTGGGATTGGACGGCATGGTCGGCAGGGTCGAGCGCGCGGCGTTGATGGCCGCCTGCACGTCGCGGGCCGCGCCGTTGACGTCGCGCTCCAGATCGAATTGCAGGATGACGCTGGTGGAGCCGAGGCTGCTGCTGGAGGTCATCTCCGTCACCCCGGCTATGCGGCCGAGGGCGCGCTCCAGCGGGGTGGCCACGGTGGCGGCCATGGTCTCCGGGCTCGCGCCGGGCATGGAGGCCCGCACCACCACCACGGGCAGGTCCACTTCCGGCAGCGGGGCCACGGGCAGCAGGCGAAAGGCGATGATCCCCGCCAGCGCGATGGCCAGGGACAGCAGCGCAGTGGCCGCCGGTCGCCGGATGACGGGCGCGGAAAAATTGACCGGCAGGAACTCCGGCCCGAAACGATGCCGCCGGGCCGCCCCTTCGCTGTCGAAGTCCGGCTGCTTCATGGCCGTTCCTCCGCATCCCTTCCTTCAGCGAACATGACGGAACGGCGTCGGCGGAAACGGATGGCCAGCCGGTCGAACCAGAGATAGATGATCGGCGTGGTGAAGAGAGTCAGCACCTGACTGAAGATGAGGCCGCCCACCATGGTCACCCCCAGGGGCCGCCGCAGCTCCGCGCCCATGCCCCAGCCGATCATGAGCGGCAGCGCGCCCAGCAGGGCCGCCAAGGTGGTCATGAGGATGGGCCGCAGGCGCAGCAGGCAGGCCTGCCGGATGGCTTCCTCCGGGCTCTTGCCCTCGCCGCGCTCGGCGTCCAGCGCGAAGTCGATCATCATGATGGCGTTTTTCTTGACGATGCCGATGAGCAGGATGATGCCGATGATGCCCACCACGCCCAGCTCCATGCCGCCCAGCATGAGCGCCAGCAGCGCGCCCACCCCGGCCGAAGGCAGGGTGGAAAGGATGGTGACCGGGTGGACATAGCTTTCATAGAGCACGCCCAGCACGATGTACATGGTGATGATGGCCGCCAGCACCAGCCAGACCTGATTGGTGGTGGAGGACTGGAAGGCCAGCGCCGCCCCCTGGAACTGGCAACGCAGGGAGGCGGGCAGGCCCAGCTCCCGTTCGGCGGCCAGCACGGCGTCCACCGCCGCGCTCAGGGACGAGCCTTCGGCCACGTTGAAGGAAATGGTGGCCACGGGGAACTGCCCCTGACGGGCGATGGAGAGCCGCACGGCGCGCTCCTCCATCCTGACCAGCGTGCTCAGCGGCACAGGCTGCCCGTCCGAACTCTTCACATAGATGTTCTCCAGCGCGCCCGGCCCGTTGCGGAAGCGCGGGGCCGTCTCCAGCACCACCTTGTACTGATTGGTCTGGGTGAAGATGGTGGAGATGAGCCGCTGGCCCAGCGCATCGTACAGGGCGTTGTCGATATCGCTCATGGTGAGCCCGTAGCGGCCCGCGCTGTCCCGGTCGATGTCCAGCCAGAGCACGCGGCCGTAGCCCTGCAGATCGCTGGTCACATGGTCGAGCTCCGGCAGTTTGGCCAGAGCGTCCACGATCTTCGGCGTCCATTCCTGGAGCTGCTCCCGGTCCAGGGCTTCCACCGTGAACTGGTACTGGGTGCGGGACACCCTGTCCTCGATGGTCAGGTCCTGCACGGGCTGCATGTAGAGCTTCAGGCCCGGCCGGGCGTCGGCCCGGGCCATGATGCGGCGGGCGATCTCCGGCGCGCGGGCGTCGCGGTCGGACAGCGGCTTGAGGTTCACCGTCAGCCGGGAAGTGCCCAGACTGGGATTGACGCCGTCCACCCCCACCAGAAAAACCACGCTGTCCACGGCCGGATCGGCCAGGATGAGGTCGGAAAGCTCCTTCTGGCGGCGGGTCATGGCCGCGAAGGACGAATCCTGCGGCGCTTCGGCTATGCCCTGGATGACGCCCGTGTCCTGCGTGGGGAAGAAACCCTTGGGCACCACGATATAGAGGAAGACCGTCAGCACCAGCGTGCCCAGCGCCACCAGCAGGGTCAGGCCCTGATGGGCCAGCACCCAGTCCAGTTTGCCGGCGTACCAGCGCAACAGCCGGGCAAAGAAGCCGCTCTCCGTCTGCTGCTTCTCGTGCCGCATGGCCTGGGGATGCAGCATGGTGGCGCAGAGCATGGGCGTGAGGCTCAGGGAGATGCCCGCCGAGATGAGGATGGTCACGGCCAGCGTGACCGCGAATTCCCGGAACAGCCGCCCGGCCACATCGCCCATGAAGAGCAGAGGGATGAGCACCGCCACCAGCGAGAGCGTCAGGGAGATGATGGTGAAGCCGATCTGCCCCGCGCCGCGCAGGGCCGCCGGGACGGGCTTCATGCCCATTTCCAGATAACGGGAGATGTTCTCGATGACCACGATGGCGTCATCCACCACGAAGCCCGTGGCGATGACCAACGCCATGAGGGTCAGGTTGTTGAGGGAGTAGCCCGCAAGGTACATGACCCCCAGCGAACCCACCAGCGAGAGCGGCACGGCCAGCGCCGGGATGATGGTGGCCGAGGCGTTGCGCAGGAACAGCCAGATCACCCAGATGACCAGCGCGATGGAGAGCAAAAGCTCCAGCTGCACGTCATGCACCGTGGCGCGGATGGTGGTGGTGCGGTCGGTCACCACACGAACTTCCACATTGCCGGGCAGGGTCTTCTGCAGTTCCGGCAGCAGCTCGATCACGCTGTCCGCCACCTTGATGACGTTGGCCCCGGGCTGCCGCTGCACCGAGAGCACGATGGCCTGCCGGAAGGTCTGGCCGTCGCCCGCGGCATAGGCCGAGAGCCGGGCGTTCTCCGCGCCTTCCACCACCTCGGCCACGTCCTTGAGGCGCAGGGGCGCGCCGTCCTTGTACCCGATGATGGTCTGCGCGTACTCCTCCGCCGAGGCCAGCTGGTCGTTGGCGTCGATGGTGCTGGCGCGCTCCGGCCCGTCAAAGCTGCCCTTGGCGCCGTTGACGTTGGCCGTATTGATGGCCGAGCGGATGTCGGCAAGGGTCATCCCCGCCGCGGCCAGCGCCTTGGGATTGACCTGCACGCGCACGGCGGGCCGTTCGCCGCCGGAGAGCGTCACCAGTCCCACGCCCGAGACCTGGGAGATCTTCTGCGCCAGACGGGTGTCCACCAGGTCTTCCAGCCGGGTCATGGGCATGGCGTCGCTCATGACCGCCAGGGTGATGATGGCCGGGTCGGCAGGGTTGACCTTGTTGTAGACCGGCGGATTGGGCAGGTCCGAGGGCAGGAGGTTGTCCGCCGAATTGATGGCCGCCTGCACTTCCTGCTCCGCCACGTCCAGCGGCACGGAGAGGTCGAACTGCAAGGTGATGACCGACGAGCCGGCCGAGGAGAGGGACGTCATCTGCACAAGGCCCGACATGCTGCCGAACTGCCGTTCCAGCGGGGCGGTGACCACGGCGGAGGTCACGTCCGGCGACGCGCCGGGGTACAGGGTCTGCACCTGGATGGTGGGATAGTCGATCTGCGGCAGGGCCGAAATGGGCAGGTAGCTGTAGGCCAGCAGGCCCGACAGCAGGAGCGCCGCCATGAGCAGCGAGGTCGCTATGGGCCGGAGGATGAAAATACGGGAAAGATTCATGGCTGATCACGGGGTTCGGGTCGGTGCGTCCCGTCCGGGGAAGTGAAGGACGCCTGCGCGGACGCCGCGCCGCGCTGGCGGGCGCGGCGGACGGGGGGGCGGACGGGAAACGGCGGAAAGACGCAGGAAGCGGGATGCGCCCGCCCTTACTGCAGCGGCTCGGCGCGGGGGGTCTCCATACGGGCGGCCACGTTGACGGTGGTCCCGTCACGCAGACGGTCCAGCCCGTCCACCACCACCACTTCACCGGCCGCAAGCCCCTTGTCGATGACCGCGAGCTGATTGGTGCTCACGCCCGGCGTCACGTCGCGCACGCGGGCCACGTTGTCCGCGTCCACCACATAGACGTAGGAGCCGCGGCTGCCCAGCTGCACGGCGGAAGCCGGCACGGTGACGGCGTCCTTGAGCAGCTTGACCATGACCCGGGCATTGACGAACTGCTGGGCGTACAGCAGGCCGCCGTCATTGGGGAAGAGCGCCTTGAGCCTGACCGTGCCGGTGGCGGAATCGATCTGATTGTCCATGGAGAGCAGCTCGCCCACGGCGATGAGCCCCTTTTGCTCCCGGTCCCAGGCCTGCACCAGGGGACGACCCGCCTCCCCCTTGCGCGCGGCGCGCAGGGCCTCGCGCACCAGCGGCACGCGGTTCTCCGGCAGGGTGAACAGCACATGACAGGGCCGCGTCTCGGTGATGCGCACGATGCCCTCGCTGTCCGAGCTCTTGATCATATTGCCCTCGTCCACCTTTTTCAGGCCGAGGATGCCGCCCACCGGCGCGGTGATGCGGCTGTAGGTCAGCTGGAGGGCCGCGGCTTCCACGGCGGCCTTGTCCGCCGCCACCACGCCCTCGTACTGCCGCACCAGCGCACGCTGGGTCTCGTACTGCTGGGCCGACACATAGTCGTTCTTCACCAGCTTGGCGTAGCGTTCAAGGTCGCTGCGCGCATTGGCGAGCTGGGCCTGATCGCGCAGCAGGTTGCCCTTGGCCTGCGCCAGTTCGGCTTCAAAGGGGCGGGGGTCGATCTCGGCCAGCAGGTCGCCCGCGGCCACGCGGCGGCCTTCCGTGAAATGCAGTTTGACGAGCTGCCCGTCCACCCGGCTGGTGACCAGCACGTCGCTGGACGGCTCCACCGTGCCGAGACCATTGAGGAAATAGGGCATGTCCTGCGCCAGCGCCGTGGCCACGCGCACGGGCGGCGTATCGGCCGCCATGCGGGGGCCGCCCGGCCCGGAGGCGAAGAAGAGACGATACACCGCCAGCAGGACGGCGCAAATGAGGACAAGGCGGATCAGTCTGCCCCGTGCGGGAAGTTTCATATGGCGTGCTCCGGCTGCTCACTGGGAAAGCGCACCGTAAAGACGGCTTCCCTGTCAGCGACGTTTTCCTGTCGGATAATCCAGCCCATCTGCTCGCAGGCGCGCAATGCCAGCGACAGACCCAGCCCGCTCCCCACGGGTGTCGGCGCACCGACGGGATGCGGTGCGCGGACGCCTCTCGCGAAGACGTCCAGATGTTCCGGGATATGGCCCTTGTTGCGGATGCGGAAAAGGCCATCCTCCACACTCACCAGAACCTTGCCATCTTCGGCGTATTTTCGCGCGTTGTCCAGCAAATTCTTGAAGATGATGCGGGCAAGCCCCTCATCCCCCACGGTCATGACCGACGCGGCGCCCTCCCGCCGGATGTTCTCGTCCCCGCCGCACAGCTCGCGCACCAGCGCCGCCACGTCGAGGCTCTCGGGCACGATGTCTTCCGGCCGGCGGGCCAGCATGAGCAGGCTGCGCACCATGTCGCTCATGTCCAGCACGGTACGCTGCAGACGCTGCAGCACCGGCATCAGCGCCTCGCCGCCCTCCAGCCTGTCGAGGCGCAGCTCCAGCACTTCCAGCCCGCCCTGCAGGACGGTGAGCGGCGTGCGCAGCTCATGGCTCACGTCGCCGGTAAAAAAGCTTTCGCGCTGCATGTAGCGCACGAGGTCGCGCTCACGGGCGGCGATGGCGCGGGCCAGCACCCCCACTTCGTCATTGAGAGCCTCCTGCGGCAGGACGGGCAGGCTGCCGGGCTGTTCGCCCTGCTCCACGGCATGCGTCAGCTCCGTCAGCGAGCCGGAGAGACGGCGGGAGAGCACGATGCCCAGCAGGGAGGCCGCCACAAGGCTCACCCCCACGCACAGCAGGAAGATGCGGATGGTCTCGGCCCGCAGGGAACGGAAGGCCCCCGTGCTGCCGCTGAGCGAATAGCGCAGGTTCTCCCGCGTGGCCAGCAGGACGAAACCGGCTCCGTTATCCAGCAGGTGCAGGCCGTCCGTCAGCGCCTGCCAGGCCGGCGGCACCTGCTTGCCCACCAGGAAGTCCAGATCCATGCTCTCGGCCAGATCGGAACCCCAATAGAGCACGCGCCGGCCGTGGTCCTCGGCGTAGAAGGCACGCTCCTCCGCCTCCATGAGCAAGCGCATGACCGGGCGGGCATTGACTTCCAGCATATGCCGACCCAGCCGTTCATAGGCGAAGAGCCCCACGGCGATCATCACGCTCCCCATGCCCACGGTGAGCAGGATGAAGGAGAGCAGCAGCCGCCGCCGGATGCCGAACCGCCGGGAGGACGGCGGCCTCACGCGTCCTCCCCGCCGCCCAGCCGGTAGCCCACATGGGTCACCGTCTGGAGCAGGGGCCGATCAAAGGGTTTGTCCAGCACCTGCCGGAGCTCGTGAATGTGGGTGCGCAGGGCGCTGCCGCCCGGCGGGTCGTCTCCCCAGAGGGTCTGCTCCAGCTCTTCGCGGGGCAGGAGCGCCGGGGCCACCCGCAGGAGTTCGCAGAGGATGCGAAAGCCCGTGGGACTGACCCGCAGTTCGCGCCCCTGCCGGGTGACGCGATGCCCGGCCACGTCCACCACCACGTCCGCGTAGCGCAGTTCGCCGCCGCTGCCGCCGCCCGCCCCCTGCATGCCGCGCCCCTGCGCGCGGATGAGCGCCCGGATGCGGGCTTCCAGTTCCTTGAGCGCAAAGGGTTTGATCAGGTAGTCGTCCGCGCCGGACTCCAGTCCCAGCACGCGGTCAGGCACGGTGTCCCGGGCCGTCAGCATGATGATGGGCGTGCGGCAGTCGTGCTTTTCCCGCAGGGTTCGGCACAGGGTGATGCCGTCCATGCCGGGCAGCATCACATCCAGCACCAGACAGTCGAAACGGCCGGCCAGCGCCTGTTCCAGACCGGCCCGGCCGTTGCGGGCGCAGTCCAGCTCGTAGCCCAGCGGCTCGAAGAAGGCATAGAGCATGGCAAGGATATCTTCGTTATCTTCCACCAGAAGCAGTGCGGGCATGCGGGCCTCCCACGGCATGACCGCCCCCCTTCCCCTTGCGGGAAGAGGGCAGCGGCGCCGTCCTGTCATGACAGGGAAAGATCTTTTCCGGCGGACGGCCGGCCATTGCCCCAGAGGAGGGCCATGCCGAACAGCCAGCGTCCGCGGGAACGGGGGAAGACGGCGCGGCGGCCGCTCCCCCGGTCAGGGCCGGGGCTCCTCGTCCAGGATGGCCAGCCCTTCCACCTCCACCTCGTTGGGGCGCTTGGAACTCCATTCCACCTGTCCCACGATGCGGATGCGCGTCTGCGGCGTCACCGTGAGATGCCCGAAGGTCTCGTCCTCTATCTCCACCACCACGCTGCCGCTTTCGTCCCGAAAGACGTAACGGTTCTTGCGCTGCGGCAGTTTTTCCACAAGGTGACCTTCGAGGACGCACGGCACGTCGTCATAGGCGTCGGCCACATCGGCCGCCCGGGTCACCACGCCGGCGGCCGGGCCCGCGCCCGGCCCCTCAAAACCCGCGGACATGACGCTTGTCGCCCCGCACAGGCAGAGAAAAAGCAGGAAGATGGCGATTCGCATGGGGGGCTCCTGTAAAAAGCTGGAAAGGTCTTCGGCGCTCCACGGCCCGGGGCCGGGAACCACCTTATCCCGCCGCATCATCCCGGCCCTGTTCCGCCAGGACCGGCCGGGAGGCCTCCCTGACGGAGGGGCCTCCCCGTGCGGGAAGCCGCCGGCCGTCACATGCCGGACGGCCGGCGGCAGGGGGAAACGGCAGGCCGGGCCTGCCGCCGTCAGGAGGTCACTTGAGGATTTCCAGCACCTTCACGTCCACCTTGGCCGGCTCCATCATGCCGTCCTTGTCCATCTTGCCGGAAAGGCGCACCCGGGTCTCCGGGGTGACCGTGCGGCCGGCAAAGACGCCGAAGTCGATCTCCACGATGATCTCGCCGGTGGCGTCCCTGAAAAGATACTTGTCGTCGCTGCCGGCATAGCGCTGCATGATGTTGCCCGTGAGGATGACCGGCGCATCATCCCAGCATTTGAGCGCCTTGGCCACGGTATCGGCCTGTATGCCCGCCGTCGGTCCCTGAAAACCGCCCCCCTGTCCGGCCCCCGGCCCCTGGAAGCCCGGTTGAGCAAGGGCGGGAGCGGCCAGCGCCAGCACCAGCAGGGAAGAAAGCAGAATCTTCATGACAAACTCCTTTTTGATCTGGTTTCCGAGGGCGTCACTTTATGACTTCCAGGAACTTGACGTCAATCTTGGTGGCCTCGAACATCTCCTTGTCCACCTCTCCGGCGATGCGCACGGTATTGGCCGGCGTCACGGTCTTGCCCCAGAAAAGCTCATGGTCGATGTCCACGATGATCTGGCCGGTGGCGTCGCGGAACATGTATTTGTCGTCGCTGCCGGCCAGGCGTTCCACGATATTGCCGGTCAGCACCACGGGGGACTCGTCCCAGGCCTTGAGCGCCTTGGCCACGGTATCATTGTCCGTTCCGCCGGTGGGCCCCTGGAAACCGCCGTATGAAGCCGACGGGCCCTGATAGCCCGGAGCGGCCGCCGGATTCGGCGGAGTGCCGTCCGCTTGCGCGGCAAAGGCGGGAACGCTCAGCGACATCGCCAGCAGGAGAAGGGGGAAGAATTTCATACAGGCCACCTCTTTCTTGGTTTGGGATCCTACTTCAGAACTTCAAGGAACTTGACGTCGATCTTGGTGGGATCGAACATGTCCTTGTCCACATCGCCGGAAATGCGCACGGTATTGGCGGGCGTCACCGTCTTGCCCCAGAAAAGCTCATGGTCGATGTCCACGACGATCTGACCGGTGCCGTCCCGGAACACGTACTTGTCGTCGCTGCCGGCCATGCGCTGCACGATGTTGCCGGTCAGCACCACCGGGGCATCGTCCCAGGCCTTGAGCGCCTTGGCCACGGTGGTGACCCCCACCGAGGACGTCGGCCCCTGGAAGCCGCCATAGCCGCTGCTCGGACCATCATACGCGGCAAAGGCGGGAGAGGAAAGACCAAGAACAAGAGCGAGAGCGGGAAGGAAACGACGCATATCAAGCCTCCATGTTGTTTTGTGGCGGTATCGCCTTGTGTTCATGCAGGCAAGCTAGCGCAACCGCCGTCAGCGAGGCGTCAGGACGAAGAAATTTTCTTGCACGCAAAAAGATAAAAAATTTCCGGCTGATTAAGGTATTTCTTGCTTGCCCCTCCCGCGCCCGGCTGATACAGTCCCCTGCATGAAAGAACTGGATCCCCATACCATACGTCCCTGCCTTGCCTGCGGCGGTGTCGATGTCCACCTGGAATCCATGCGTCCGCCGGGACGGCGGGATGACGTATGGCGCGTCGTCTGCTCCTGCGGGCAGACCTCCCAGCAGTGGTCCGTCTCCCAGGGAGCGGCCATACGCGCCTGGAACCGCAATCTCGGCAGCGAACATTGCGACGGCGGCACGGCAAGCCGCCGCTGAAAACATCGCTTTGCTTTTTTACGGGGCGCTTCCGTCAGGGAGCGCCCTTCGTCATTCCAGCTCCCGGCCGACCCAGACGGCCCGCCCGATGATGTGCACCAGATCGCCGAGCTGGTCGCGCGTATCCGCCTCGATGGGCGCATACGCCGGATTGGCGCTGCTCAGGATCAGCCTGCCCGGCATGGCATTGACGATCTTCAGGTAGATCATGTCCTCCACGCTCACGGCATAGATGCGCCCCGGCCGGGGCTCCTGCTGGCTCTGGTCGATGAGCACCACATCATTATGGCGGATGTCCGGCTGCATGCTGTCGCCCGAGACCCGCAGCAGCACCATACGCGCCGGGTTGCCCTTGCGGCGCAGGAAATCATGCCGGAAGGCATAATGCCGCAGCACCTCGCTCCCGGTCTCCAGACTGCCGCTGCCCGCCGAAAGGCGCGCCTCCACCAGCGGCACCATGACCAGATCCTCTTCTTCCCCGCCCGCCACGCTGTCGGGACCGCCGCGCCCCGCCAGCAGCCAGTCCAGCGAACAACGCAGGACGGCCGCCAGACGGACGGCGAATTCCCCCTTGGGGAGCTGCCCGTTCTCGTACTGCTGTATGGTCGTCAGGCTCACGCCGATACGGGCGGCCAGCTCCTGCTTGCGCAGGCCCTGTTCCTCGCGCCGGCGGCGCAGCCTCCCGGCAAACGCGGCCCCCAGTCCGGGCGGCGTAGCGCATGGCATCGTCATATCCCCTCCTTTGCCTGAAAGAACGCCACGTTGGCTCAGATCCAAAAGAAAAGTTATAAATTTTTCTTTTGAACTTTTCTCGAAAAACATATAAACAAATATCTGTTGTTGGAAAATGCTAGCCAAGAAAGCCATGTAGCGCAAGGCTTGCCTGCCTCGGGCGCGACAACATCCCCCCACCCACGGCAACGGAGCCCTTTACGGTTACAGGAAAACTTTTCAACCAGACCGCTTTCCGGGTCTTTCAGGGAGGCACCATGCACCAGTTACCCTACCACCTCGAAACCGTCAGCGATGTCCTCGATGCCCTGGCCCGTGGCCACGCGGCCGAACGTCCCCTGCTGGCCCTGGCCGCCTGCCACCTGCGTCTGCTGGCCAGTCTGGCCATGTCCGGCAACGCTCTGCCGCAGCCCCCGGCCTGCGCCGCCGTTCCGTCCGCTGCCGGGACGCCGCGTCCCGCGTGGGAGGCCGGACATGTCGTCCAGTAGGTGCGACCATCCGGCGGATCCCCGTCAGCCTGACGGCGGTTCGCCGCTTAATCGCCTTCCCGCAAGAGCGCAACGGCCTGTCCTTGCGCACAGTGCCGGCATCCGCCGTCGGGAACGTCCTGCAGCGGCGGCCGCCGTCCCGCCCCCGCCCGCTCGTCCCGCCGCCACGCGACCCGCCGCGACATCCCCCATCCCCCCTCCCTATACCGACACCGCGGCCACCGGGATATGGCAGGCCCTGCGGCGACACCTCAGCCCCAATGCCCGACTCATCCTGCGCGTCCTTGACGAGGACGGCACGGCCTTTACCCGGCTGCTGCGTCACTACGGCGGCCAGTCCCTGCGCATCCCCCGCCGCCTGCCGCCGGAGGACCATCCCCTGCGGCAGACGCTGGGCACGGACTGCCTGCGCCGCCTGATGGACACCTTCGGCGGAACGGTCATCTATGTCCCGCGCTGCCGCTTCCTGCTGGCCGCCGTGCGCCGCATCCATCTTGTCCGGCAGTTCAGCCGCCATACCGCCGCCGGCGCTTCCGGCTGCGCCGCCGTGCGCCATCTGGCCCGGCAGGAGGGCCTCAGCGAGCGGCGCATCTGGCAGATACTCAAGACCAGCGACGCCCTGCCCGAAGCCGCTGCCGCCCTCCCTGACCTGCTCCCGGACGAAACGCCGGAAACTTAGAACGGATTCGCAGGGAAATCGTGTCCGATTTCCCTGCTGAGGCTGCCCTCACACTACGGAAAAAGCGTGGTTTTTCCGTATGTTCGGTTGCAGGTAGTCGCTCGCGCGACGACCAGAGCAATCCCCATTTTCAATGGAGAATTGCCCTGGAGCGTTTTGCCTTTGAAAACGGCAATCGCGAAGCGGCGGCACAGCGCCGTCCGGCCCGGACCAAACGGAGAGACCGCGTTTCTTCCGCGAAACGACATGCCGTATGGTGTGGGACACGAGCCCTCCTCCATCCCTGCCCGCTCCGGCGGGCAGTTTGCCGCCGGGGCGGTCCCGGCCGCCATCCCTTCATCCTCCGCCTTTTCCCGCCGTCCGCAAAACCGCGCCCCGCCACGTCCCGACGCTACAGAAGTCTTTCAGTCTTACGCCGGACGCCCTTTCGGGCATGGTGCACCTGTCCGCGGGATCCTCCCGCCCACCGCAACCAGGAGAGCAGCCATGCCCACAGCCTTTGAACGTGCCCATGCCTTTACCGCCCGCTGGGAGGGCGGCCTTGTGGACCATCCCGACGATCCGGGCGGCATCACCAACCACGGCGTATCCTTCCGCTGGGTGAAGGATCTGGCCGAGGAGGCCCGCCGCCGCTGCCGGCAGGAAGACCGCCACTGCGACGGTTGCGCCCGGCGGGGCGGTCCCCGCTGCGGCATGCAGGCGCTGGATATGGATATGGACGGCGACGTGGACGCCGACGACATCCGCGCCTGCACGAAAGAGCAGGCCGCCGCCCTCTTCCGGCAGCATTTCTGGGACAAGCTCGCCTGCGACGCCCTGCCTCTGCCGCTGGCCGTCACCCTGTACGACGGAGCCGTGAACATGGGGCCGGGCAGGGCCGTGCGCCAGCTGCAGGCCGCGCTCAATCTGGTGGGAGAAAACCGCCTCGACATCTTTGAGCCGCTGGCCGAGGACGGCATCATGGGTCCCAAGACCCGGGAAATGGCCCAGGCCATCGCCCACATCGACGCCCATTTCTACACGGCCCGCCAGAGCCTGCGCCAGCGCGACGCCTTTTACCGACAGCTGGCGGCACGCAGGCCGTCCATGCAGGCCTTTCTGAACGGCTGGCGCAACCGGGTGAAGGCCCTCGGGGACTATCTGGCCGAACTGGAACGGGAGGTCTAGCCATGTGGAGCGTACTGGCCGGACTGGCCGCCGGACTGGGCAAGGGCCTGCGCGGCCTCCTGGGCGACGACGCCAAACGCGCCGAGGCGCAGAGCCGCCTCAACGAACGCGAAGTGGAAGGCGCGCCCGCCAGCCGCCTGCGCCTCTGGCGCTCCTTCCTCGGCTGGGTGCTGAGCCTGCTCTTCGTCTGGGAAGTGGCGGGACGGCTCGTCCTCGTGCCGCTGCTGGCCCCACAATGGGGCGAGCGGCTCCCGCCCTCCACCCTTGACCAGATCATGAGCCTGCTGCTCGGCATGCTCGGTCTGGGATTCTGACCCGTGAGGATCTTTTCATGGAAAGCATACTGCATTCCTCGGCGGCCTCGCTGCTCATCCTCGCCGTGCAGGCCGCCGTCGTCTGGGCATTCTGGAGCCTGCGCCGGGCCTTCGTGCGGCAGGAGGAATTCCAGGAGCAGCTCCAGCGACAGAGCCGTTACGAGAACGCCGTCAGCCGCCGTCTGCTCACTCTGGAACAGCAGGTGCGGCAGGTGCCCGGCGAAAAGCGCCTGAACCAGCTCCACAGCGAACTGGCCGGTCTGCGCGGGGACATCATGGCCCTCAATGCCCGCATCTCCGGGCTGGATCATCTGCTGAGCCGGCTGGAACGCAGTCTGGAGCGGCAGGAGGAACGGCTGCGCCCGCTCCCGGCCCGCAACGCCCGGGAGGCCATCTGATGGCCGCCAGAAAGAGCGCCGCCGCCCCCGCGACCGGACGCAAACGCCCGGATGCCGTGGTCCGCAGTCTGGAGCGTCGCCTGCTCACCCTGACCAGCGGCCTGGACAGCGCCGACGTGGCGGAAAAGGGCATCGACGTGGTGAAGGAGATCCGTGAGCTGCACGCCCTGTTGCGGGCCTTGCACGACACCGCGGACGACGCGGCCCCTCCGCCGCCGCTGGAAGTGCGCTGGCTGGAGCAGCCGCCCCCGGATGCCGCCCCCGCACCCACCGCCGCGCCGCCCGAGACCTGATAGTCGCCTGTTTGGGGGGAAGGGGAACCCCTCGCTCTGCTGTCGATGCCCGTAAGGCTCCTTCGTCGCCTAACGGGCACGGCCTGCGGCCGCCTTTCGGTCGCCGCCGGCGCGGGAGCGGGTTCCCCTTCCCCCCAAGCCCCCATCCCTTCCCCAGCGCGCTTTTATCAGGGGAGGATACGGTGGACGAGGTTTCCCCTAAGGGTAAGCATAGTTTGTATACATGACTTATCTAATATACCTAAATAATTTGTAAAATTTGTGAAAACCGGCCGTGGAACATTTCCCGTTTGAAACGCTCCGCGCTTCAAACCATACGGCCTCGCGTTTTGCCTTTGAAAAAAGGCAAAACGTTCCAACCTCAGCCCGGAAAAACGCATGTCCCACGTCATCCCCTACTGTCCGCGCCCGTTGCAATGGCAGTTCCATAGCCGGCGTACCCGCTTCTGCGTGCTGCTCTGCCATCGCCGTTTCGGCAAGACCGTGGCCGCCATCAACGATCTGCTGCGGGCGGCCCTGCGTTCCGGCCGGAGCGACTGGCGGGCGGCCTATGCCGCGCCCTTCCTGGGGCAGGCCAAGGCCGTGGCCTGGGATTACCTCCGCCGTTTTGCCGGGGCCGTGCCGGGGACACGCTTCCATGAAAGCGAACTGCGCTGCGATCTGCCCACCGGGGCGCGCATCCGCCTGTACGGGCTGGACAATCCGCACGCCCTGCGCGGCCTCTACCTTGACGACATCGTGCTGGACGAACCGGCGGACATGCCCCGCAGCGTCTGGTCGCAGGTCATCCGGCCCATGCTGGCCGACCGGCAGGGGCGCGCGCTCTTCTGCGGCACCCCGCACGGGACGGACAACCTGCTGCACGATGTCTGGGAGCAGGCCGGACGGGAAGGCGCGGCCGGCGGCTGGAGCCGCTTCCGCTTCCCGGCCTCGCAGACGGGCTACCTGCCCGCCGCCGAACTGGAGGCCGCCCGCCGCAGCATGGACGAGGCCGAATACCGGCAGGAATTCGAATGCTCCTTCGCGGCGGCCGTACGCGGGGCCTATTATGCGCCCCTGCTGGAACAGGCCGAGCGCGAGGGCCGCCTTGGCGACGTGCCCCATGCGCCGGAACTGCCCGTGCACACGGCCTGGGACCTCGGCATGGATGACGCCACGGCCATCTGGTTCTTTCAGGTGGAGCCGGGGGGCGTCTGGCGGGTGCTGGATTATTACGAGGCCAGCGGCGAGGGGCTGGCCCACTATGCCCATGTGCTGGAGAGCAAGTCCCGGCCTGCCGGGCACTCGCCCGGGCTGTCATCCGGATTGTCATCCGGACTGACGGCCGGACTGGCGGCCGGACTGGCGGCCGGACTGGGACCCGAGCCGTCGGGCAGCCTGGACGACGCCCTCCGCGGACGCGGCTTCCGCTACGGCCTGCACATCGCTCCCCACGACATCCGCGTGCGCGAGCTGGGCACGGGCAAGAGTCGTCTGGAGTCCGCCGCCGCTCTGGGCATCCGCTTTGTCACGGCCCCGGCCCTGCCCGTGGCCGACGGCATCGACGCCGTGCGCCGCCTGCTGGGGCGCTGCCGCTTCGACAGCAGCCGCTGCGCCACGGGACTGCGGGCCCTGCGCGCCTATCGCCGCCGCTGGAACGCCCGGCAGGAGCAGGCCGCCTCCGGCCCCCTGCACGACTGGACGAGCCACGCCGCCGATGCCCTGCGCTACGCGGCCGTGGGCTGGAGAACGGAAACGGATCTTTCCGCCGGGCCGCGCCGGGCCCGCACCCATTACGACATCTTTGGAGCCTGATATGGATACGCCCTACCGCTATCGCCCCGTCCTGCAACAGGCGGAACGCGACGCCCTGTTCTTCCGCATGCGGGAGGAAGGGCTCACCCCCTGCGCCATGTACGCCTGTCAGCGGCCCAGCCTGCGCCGCTGGCGGCACATCACCCGGCCCCGCCACGGCCTGCTCCTGGTCTGCGAACAGGCGGCCGCCACGCCATCCGCGGCGGTCTCCGCCCCTGCCGCCCCTGTCCTCAGGCCGTCGGACAGCACCGCGCCGCCCCTGCCGGATACCGACGGCATCCTGGCCGTAGGCCTGTTCAGCGGCTGGCGCGGACAGGTGGCGGAATTCGACTTCACGGTCTTCCGGCGGCACTTTTCCCAGGCCGTGCCCATCGCCCGGGGCGCTTTCCAGTGGATGTTCGCCCAGACGGACGTCTCCGCCATCATGGGTCTTTGTCCGGTGAGCAATGCCCACGCCTGGCGGCTGGCCACGGCCTGCGGCTTCCGCGAGCTGGCCCGCCTGCCGCGCGCCTGCTGGCTGGCCCGTCGCCGCCGCCATGTGGACGGCGTGCTGGTCTGCTGCACGCCGGACAGTCTGGCCGCCGCCGGACAGGACGATCCTCCGGCCGCCTGAGGCGGCCCTGTCTTCCCTTCACCATCATACGCCCAAGGAGGTTCTTATGGGATTTGGAGGAGGCCCCAGCACGCCCAGCGTCCCCGCCGTCACCCCTGCGCCCAAGCAGGAAGTGCAGAAACCCGTCACCGAAGCCGCCACGGCCGCCCGCCAGAGCCAGAAGGACAAGGCCAGCAAGGCCGCCGGCATCAGCGGCGCCATTTACACCAATCCGCTGCGTTCCGAAGGGGCGAGCGGCAAGACCCTGCTGGGTCAGTAGGAGAACGGTCACATGGCCCTTTCCCCCGAAAACCGCCCGCGCGCCCTCGCTGGGCCGCCTCCCGACCATGAAGGACTGGCGGCGCGGGCCGACGTGCCCGCTCTGGCCCGGCGCTGGCGCGCTCTGCTGGATCGCCGCTCGCCCTGGGACAGCGCCTGGCAGAGTCTGGCGGAACACTTCCTGCCCACGCGCTGCCGCCTCGGCCCGGAAGACGAGAACCGCCCCCTGCTCAACAAGCGACTGGTGGACGCCACCGGCATCCTGGCCATGCGCACCCTGGCGGCGGGCCTGCACGGCGGCATGACCAGTCCGGCCCGGCAGTGGTTCCGTCTCTCCCTCGATGATGCCGATCTTGCCGACAGTCGCGCCGGCCAGCTCTATCTGGATGAAGTGGAGCGGCGCATGCGTGTGGTGTTCCAGCGTTCCAACTTCTACAACGCCATGCACACGCTCTATGCCGAGCTGGGGACCTTCGGCACGGCCTTCGTCTTCGAGCTGGCCGACCCGCGCCACGGCTTCCGCTTCCTGCCGCTCTGCGCCGGGGAATATGCGCTGGATACCGATGCCGCCCGCCGGGTGGATACGGTGTTCCGCCGCTCGTCCATGAGCCTGCGGCAGATCGAGGAAGCCTTCGGCCCGCATGTCCTGCCGGACAGCCTGCGGCAGGCGGCGCGGCGCACGCCGGATCAGCGGCAGACGGTCATCCATGCCGTCTTCCCCCGGCGGGGACGGCGGCCCGGCCTGCTCACGGCGGCGGCCATGCCCGTGGCCTCGGTCTACTGGCTGGAAGGCAGGGAGGGCAATGCCACCCCGTTGCGCGTGTCGGGCTTCTGCGACTTCCCCGGTTTCGGGCCGCGCTGGGACGTGGCGGGAAACGAAGTCTACGGCCGCTCCCCGGCCATGGACGCCCTGCCCGACTGCCGCATGCTGCAACAGATGGGCATCACCACCCTCAAGGCCATCCACAAGGCGGTGGACCCGCCCATGAGCGTGTCCGCCGGCCTGCGCTCCGTGGGGCTCGACCTCACGCCGGGGGGCATCAACTATGTGGACAGCCTGCCCGGTCAGAACCCGCAGGCCGCCACGCCCCTGCTCCAGCTCAAGCCGGAGCTGGCCCAGTCCCGGCAGGCCATGCAGGCCGTGCAGGAACAGATCCGCGCCGGGCTCTACAACGATCTGTTCCGCCTCATCCTCGAAGGACGCTCCAAGGTCACGGCCAGCGAGATCGCCGCCCGCGAAGAGGAAAAGATGGTGCTCATCGGCCCGGTGCTGGAACGCCTGCACGATGAACTGTTCATCCCGCTCATCGACAGGACCTTCAGCCTCATGCAGCGGCTGGACATGCTGCCGCCCTGCCCGCCGGAACTCGTCGGACGGCGGCTCAAGGTGGAATTCGTCTCCCTGCTGGCCCAGGCCCAGAAGCTCGTGGGCAGCGGCGCCACGGATCAGTACCTCAGCCTGACCCTGCGGGCCGCGGCCGCCTGGCCGGAAGCGCTGGACAGTCTGGACGTGGACAACATGCTGGATACCTATGCCCGGAATCTGGGCCTGCCCGTGAGCATCACCCGCTCCCGGCAGGAGCGCGAACAGCTCCGGCAGGCCCGCGCGGAAGCCCAGCAACAGCAAAGCCTGCTCAAGCAGCTCGAACAGGCCGCGGAGCTGGGCAAGACCCTCTCCCAGAGCGAGATCACGCTGAGCGGGGAAAAACGGAACCTGCTGGACGGCATCGCCCTGGGCCTGCAGGCCCTGCTGCCGTCCGCCCTGCCCGGAACGCCCTCCGTCGCGCCAGCCCCCACGCCTGACCGTCCGTCTGGCCCGGCGGCCGAGACGGGACCCGCGCCGGGAACGACGGCAAACGCCGCGCCCGCACCTGCGGCGGAAACCGCGGGAGGCCGCGCATGAACAGCCCGACCGGCCTGTTCCCCCAGAACGAGGACGCCGCCGTGACCGTCCCCCCCGACGGGCTGCGGCGCTGGGAGGAGAACCTGCGGCAGGCCGCCGCCCTGCTGGCGGAAAACCGTCAGGGCCGCTCCCTGCTGCGCTGGCTGCTGACCTCTTGTCACTGCTTCGAAGCCAGCGACCCCGGCCCGCAGGATGCCCCCGGCAGCCTGTACGCCCGCGAAGGACGCCGCGTGCTGGGGCTGCGCCTCCTGCGGCTGGTGCAGGAGGCTTGTCCGGCCCGTGTGGCCCAACTTCTTACCCCGGAGGAACACGATGTCTGATGCCCCGTTCACCGTCCCGGAAACCTCGATCCCGACAAGCCCGACCCCGGAGACCGCTGCCGCGCCCGGCGGCGCGCTGCCCCTGCCGCCCTTCCTGCCGGGCGTGGACGATGCCGCCCCCGTCGCGCCGGAAGCGCAGACTGCCGATGCCGGACAGTCTCCGGCGGAGGCGCAGGAAGCCCTTTTCCGCCAGCGTCTGGAAGCGCAGGACAACAGCCGCCGCCAGCAGTGGCGGGAGCAGGTGGAACAGTGGCGGCGGGATGTGGCCGCCGACCCGGAAATGGGCGGCGACAGGCTGGCCGGGACGGTGGCCCGCGCCCAGCTCGCCCTGGAACGCTTCGACACGGACGGCAGCATCGGCCGTCTGCTGGAGGAAAGCGGCTACGGCAACCATCCGGCCGTGATCCGTTTCTTCAACCGCATGGCCGACGGACTCATGGAGGACAGCCTGCCGCAATCCCGGCCCGACCTGCCCCTGCAGCCGCTGGAAGAACGCATGTACGCGGGCTGGAGCTCGCGTCCGTAAGCCCCGCGGCAGGGAACGGCCCTGCCCGTCAACTCCCCTGCCCGCCCTCCGGCACCCCTCACTTTTCGTACCCTTTTCCTTTCAGGAGGTTTTCTCATGGCCAATTCGTCTCTTGGTTTCGTCGTCACGCTGGCGGAAATGGAACAGTTCTACCGCGGCGAGAAGGCCGGCCAGATCATCGAACTCATGAACCGCACCAACGACATCATGGATGACGTGCCGTGGATGGAGGCCAACCAGTCCGACGGCCACCTGACCCGCATCCGCACCGGCCTGCCGGAGATCTACTGGCGCAGGCTCTATCAGGGCACGCCGCCCGCCAAGTCCCAGTGGTCGCAGGTCAAGGAGAGCTGCGGCATCCTGGAAGCCATCATGGAGCTGGACGTGGAAGAGCTGCGCCTCTACGGCAGCCGCGACAAGGCGTTCCGCATGAGCGAGGGCATCGCCTTTGCCGAAGCCATGCGCCAGAAGGTGGCCTCCACCCTCTTCTACGGGGACAGCAACCTCAATCCCGACGCCTTCAACGGGCTGGCCATGCGCTATCCGGCCAAGGACGCCGAAAATGTGCTGGATGCGGGCGGCACGGACGAAGGCGGCTGCACCTCCCTCTGGCTGGTCTCCTGGGGCGCGCAGGCCGTACACGGCATCTATCCCAAGGACAGCACCGGCGGCCTCTCGCACGAAGACCTCCATACCTACATGGCGCAGGACGACAACGGCCGCAAATATCAGGTCACGGGCGACAAATACAACTGGCGCTGCGGTCTTGCCGTCCGCGACTGGCGGGCCGTGGTGCGCATCGCCAACCTGCCGGTGGCCGCGCTCGGCAAGCGCAAGGGCGAGGAGGGCTTCATCGATCTGCAGAAGCTGACCATCGAGGCCAAGAACAAGATGCCCCAGCACCTGCGCCAGAAAGCCATCTGGTACGGCAATGCCGACGCGCTGACCGCGCTGGAACTCCAGAACTCCGACGCCGGACAGGTGCAGCTCCAGTACGGCGAATTCTTCGCCGCCCAGGCCGTCCCCGTCCTGCACGGCCGCCCCGTGCGCCAGTGCGACGCCATCCTTTCCACCGAACAGCCCGTTTAGACTGTTCCACCAAGGGGCATTTCTTTCCGAGACTCAGCCCTCGGGCCGTCACGCCGCCGACGGGCCGTTTCCCGCCACCTTCCAACCACAAAGGACAGCATCATGGCCATTATCGACAGCACGTCCGTCTTCCATGAAGGCCCCCTCACCGCCGAGACCGACAGCCGCGCCGTGCCGCTCACGGCCCTGCGCCTGCCCGGCCGCATGGAGCCCATCCCCTTCCGCATCAGCGTGCCCGAAGCCTTCGATCCCGCCGAGCTGGACACGCTGGCCATCACTCTGCAGGAGGCCGACAGCAGCGACGGCTCGTGGACGGACGTCCCCGACGCCAGCCTGACCATTGCCGGCACGGCCCTTACCGCCGGCGCGCGCGTGGGCTGGCGGCATGTGCCGCAGGGCGTGCGCAAGGGCTGGCTGCGCCTGCACCTCGTGCCCACGCCGCAGTCCTCGCAGACCGTCAGCAAGGGGAGCCTTTTTGCCGCCCTCACCCGTGAGGAGGATCTGCCCTACGAGCCGGCCCTGCAGGTCCGCTAGAGCATTTCCCGTTTGAAACGCGTTGCGTTTCAAAGCATACGGCCTGGCGTTTCGCGGAAAAAGCGCGCTTTTTCCGCTCACTTTCGGCCGGGCGGCGCTGTGCCGTCCGGCCCATCCCCGCCCTCTCCCCTCACTGCGAGACGACGTATGAACACCCTCAGTCAAATGGCCATCTGGAACCGTGCCCTCGGCTTTCTGGGCACGCGCAGCGTGGCCTCGGAACGGGAAAATACCCCGGAGGCCATCCAGTGCCGCCTTTACTGGGACAGCGCCCGGCGGCAGGTGCTGCGGGATTTCCCCTGGCCCTTCGCCCAGCGGCGCGGCTGGCTGGCCCGCCTGCCCCTGCCGGACGGCTATGAGCTGGAATTCCGCTACGCCTATGCCTTGCCGGAAAACTGCCTCAAGGCGCACGAAGTCCGGCACAAGGGACGCCACAAACGCCCCTTCGCCCTGGCCCGGCACACCGAAAGCGAACGCCCCATGCTGCTGACCGATGCGGCCCGCGCCCTGCTCCTCTACACGGAGGACGTACGCAACTGCCAGCTTTTCGACGACCTGTTCGCGTATATGCTCTCGCGCAAGCTGGCGGCACAGGTCGCCGTCTCGCTGCTCAAAAACAACACCAGCAAGATCAACGAGCTGGAACAACTCTACGCGGCCAGCCTGCCCCAGGCCCGGCAGGCCGCCATGAGCGAAGGACGGGAGCCGCCCCTGCGGGACAGCTGGCTGGACGCCCGCTAGTCGGAGTAGTGGGGGGAAGGGAAACCCCTCCGCCGGCGCGGGAGGGGATTTCCCTTCCCCCCACGCCCCCCATCCTTTCCCCAGCGCGCTTTTACCAAAAAAATGAAACAGCATCGTGACGCGCAGGCCCGACCTCACCGACGATCTTCGTTCCATGAACAGGAAGACAGGACAGCAGCGCGCGACCGAATGGCGGCCTGAAAGGCCGTGCCTGTTGGGCGACGCAGGAGCCTTACAGGCATCGACAGCAAAGCGCGACCGAATGGCGGCCTCTCTTTTCCTTTCACGGCTGGCAACGGCAAGGGAAGGCCGCCATGCCGCGACGCCGCATCATCCCCCATGTAAAGCGCGCGGGGGAGGGGTTGGGGGCCCCCTTACCCCCTCGGGAAAAACTCTCCCGCAACCCGTCCTGCCAGTGCCTGCCGCAGCGCGAAGGACCATAGTCATGAACAGACGACCTTACCGGGATACCAAGGAGCAGCCCCTATGACCATGCCCTCCAGCGTCAGCCGTGCCCGTTATGAAGGCAACGGCACGGCGACGCGATTTCCCTTTTCTTTCAAGGTCTGGGAGACATCCCAGCTCAGCGTCACCCTTACCCGGCCGGACGGCATAAGCAGTGCCGCCGAAGGCTGGACGGCCAGCCTGGACGAGGATGGCGGCACCGTCACCTATCTGCATGAAGGCTCGCCTCTGCCTGAGGGCTGGCTGCTGGCCATCACCCGCGACATGCCTTTCACGCAGGAGATCGACCTTGTGAGCGCCACCCGCTTTGACCCGGCCGTCATGGAGGACGGCCTGGACATGGCCACGGCGGAGCGGCAGCAGTTGCGGGAACAGCTTTCCCGTTCGGTCATCCTGCCGCCCACCAGCGACAAGAGCCCGCTGGAAATGGTCAACAGATTGCTGGAAGCCGAGAAAAATGCCGTCAATGCCGCCCAGAAGGCCGAAACGGAAGCGGATACGGCGACGGAACAGGCGGGACGGGCCGAAGCGGAAGCCGATGAAGCGACGCGGCAGGCCGACGCTGCCGCTGATTCCGCCCTGCTGGCCCGGGCCTGGGCCGAATCCCCCACGCCGCCCGACCCGGACGATCCCGCGAGCAAGTCGGCGAAGGAATGGGCACGCATCGCTTCCGACACGGTGCCGCTGGCCACGGCCAGCCTGCCGGGCAAGGCCTGCTTCCCGGCGCCGTTCACCATCGGACAGAACGGCGCTGTGGGCATACGGGGGGCCACTGCCCAGCAAAACGGCATCTGCCGCCTTGCCACGGCGGCGGAGATTGCCGCCGCGACCGCCCCGGCCACCGTCGCCCTGCCCGGCAACGCCCTTTCCCTCACGGCGCAGGCGGGAAAGATCCCGGTCTATGGCGCGGGGGGCAAGCTGCCTGTCCCGAGCCTGCCCTCCGTGATCTGCAACACCCGTCTGGTGCTGGCCGCGTCCAATGCGTCATGGGCTTCCCCCGTGAGCGGTTGGGCCCGCATAACCGTCATCGGCGGGGGCGGCGGAGGCTGCAAGGGACACAGCGACGGGACAAGCGTCATGGGCGGCGGGGGCGGCGCTTCCGGCGAGTGCCGCATTGATTTCCGCTATCTGCAGAAAGGCACCAAATATCCTGTCACCGTCGGCGCGGGCGGGGCCATCGGCGAATATAGCGCCGGAGGGACCGCCGGGGGGGCTTCCGCCTTCAACGGCATTACGGCCGGCGGCGGAAAGCCCGCCCTCGGTTCCGAAGGCGGGGCCGGCACGACCTATTCCTTTCCCGGCACTCGCGGCGGCTACAATTCCTTTTCAAGTCCCTATGAAGCCCTTTCTTCCGGCGGCACCGGCGGCGGCTTCGGCTACGGCCGCGGGGGGAACGGCGCGAACTGCTACAAAAACAGCGGCTCGGCCAACAACGCGAGCAAGGGAGCGGCGGGAGCCGTCATCATCGAATACTACAACCCCAGCAAAGGAGCCTGATCATGCCCACGTTTTTCAGCCCGGACGGGAACCCCGAGATCTGGGACGAATGCCCGGACGGGTATCTTTCGCCGGAAGAATGGGCCGCCGCCCATCCGGCCCCTGAGCCCGAGCCCCCCACGCTGGACGAAGCCCGCACCGAGGCTCTTGCCCGGCTCGCTGCGGCGTTCCTGGCCGCCGAGGCGGCAGGCAGGCTCATGTCCTCGGCGGGTTTCGTCATCGACGCCACGGAGCGCAGCAACCGCGACATCGAGGGCCTCATCACCAGCATGGAGGCCACGGGTGCGCCGGAAGCGGCCTTCTGCGCGGCGGACAACAGCTTCCATACCGTGACGCTGGAACAGCTTCGCGCCATGCGGCTGGAAGTCATTGCCTACGGGCAGGCCCTCTATGCCCGCAAATGGGAAGTGCGGACGGCCATTGAAAGTGCCGGGAGCGTGGCGGAGGTGCAGGCCGTGGACATCAGCTTTGAAGGAGTGGGAGCGTGATGGGATACGGCAAGCATCTTCTGGTGGCTCTGGATCAGCTCATCAACGCCGCGTGCGGCGGCTGGCCGGACGAGACCCTGTCCAGCCGGGCCTGGCGGCGTCATGTGGCGGGCCGTGGCTCGTGGCCCTGCCGGCTCATCGACGGACTCTTTTTCTGGGATACGGAGGAGCGCGGCGGGCGCGTCGCGCGGCACTGCCAGCTGAGCTACGAGAGCGAGCGGCAGGGACGGCAGCAGCCGCCGGAGCTGCGGCCGGTGACGGGAACAGGCAGGAGCTGAGCCATGCGCGTAGCCATACAGAACTTTACCGGCGGCGAGATATCCCCCATCCTCTCCGCGCGTTATGATCTGGCCCGTTACCGCAACTCCGTGGCCTGCATGGAGAACATGCTGCCCGGCCTGCACGGGGACGTCCGGCGGCGGCCCGGCATGCGCTTCGTGGCCGCGCTTGACGGCGACAGCGTCCTGCTGCCCTTCAGCTTCAGCGCCGAAGCGGGGCAGAACTTCGTGCTGGTCTTCGGCAACGGCACCCTGCGCGTGGCCGGCAGCAACGGTTTTGACGCTTCCGCCGGGGATGCCGTGCTTTCGACGCCCTATACCGGCGGGGAACTGCTGCATCTTTCCAGCGCCCAGGTGGGCGATACGGTCTATCTGGCCCACAACGCCCATCCCCTGCACAAGCTCATCCGGCGGGACAGCCTGCCGGCGGGCATGAGCGGCATCCGCTGTCATGGCTATGTCTGGACGCTGGAAAAGGTGGCCCTCAATACCTCGCTGGCCGCACCGGCACGCCCCACCGTCACCTTCTCCGGCGAAGGAGGCAGCTTCACCCTGCGTTACCGGGTGGCGGCCGTGGATTCTTCCGGCAATATCTCGCTGGCTTCCGCCACGGGCGAGTGCGTCAATGCCCGCCATCCTTCGGACTGGGTGCAGGGCAATTGCGCCACGCTCAGCTGGCAGGCGGTATCCGGCGCGGTGGAATACAACGTCTACCGGGAGGAGGCCGGATATTACGGCTTTATCGGCATCGCGCGGGGGACGAGCTTCATCGACAACAACTATCAGGCCGATACGTCCGATACGCCGCGGGAAGACTGGGACCCCTTCGCCGGGAACAACCATCCCGGCGTGGTGGCCTTCCACCAGCAGCGCATGGTGCTGGCCGGGACGCGCAAGCAGCCCCAGGCCTTCTACCTCTCCCGCAGCGGCGACTTTGAAAATTTCCGCAAGTCGCGCCCGCTGCAGGACGACGACCCGCTGGAATACCTCATCGCCTCCGGCTCCATCGACGCCATCGCCTGGGCGGCCAGCTTCGGGGATCTGCTCATCGGCACGTCCGGCAGCGAATACAAGGCCGCCAGCGGCGACGGCGGGCCGCTCACCCCCTCAAGCATCGGCATCACGGTGCAATCCTCCTGGGGGAGCGCGGGCCTTGCCCCCATCATCATCGGCAACTCCATCCTCCATGTGCAGCGGCACGGCGCCCATGTGCGCGACCTCTTCTATTCGCTGGAAAAGGACGGCTACGCCGGCAACGACCTCTCCATCCTCGCGCCGCATCTCTTTGAAGGGCACACCCTGCGGCAATGGGCCTACCAGCAGACGCCGGGCTCCGTGGTCTGGATCGTGCGGGACGACGGCCTGCTGCTGGGCTTCACCTACATGAAGGAGCATGACATCTGGGGCTGGAGCCGCCACCCCACGGCCGGGGCCGTCCGCTCGGTCTGCAGCCTTTCCGGCGAAAACGGGGATGACCTCTGGCTGGTGACGCGGCGCAACGTCAACGGCAAGCAGCGCTACTTCCTGGAAGTGCTGGCCCGACAATGGGGCGATAACGACGCCATCCAGCAGGCGTTCTTCGTGGATTGCGGCAAGACCCTCTCCCTCTCCGCCCCGGCGCGGCAACTGTCCGGCCTGGGGCACTTGGAGGGCTGCACCGTCTCGGTGCTGGCGGACGGCAGCCCCGTGGAAGGCTGCGTGGTGAAGAACGGCGGCATCGAGCTGCCCTATGCCGCGCGGACCGTGCAGGTGGGCCTGCCCTGGGCCTCCGTGCTGGGCCTGCTGCCGCTGGAAAGCGACGGACAGTACGGTTCGACCCTCGGCAAGCGCCGGTCTTACGGGCGCTGTACCCTGCGCATGCACCGCAGCGTGGGCGGCAAGTACGGACCGCACCGCGAGGAGCTGTATGATCTGCCGGTGCTGCCCGAAGTCTGGGGCAAGGCCTGCGAACCCTATACCGGAGATGTGGACTGCCTGCCCGGAGGCACGCAGGAAGCCCGCGCGAGCCTCTGGCTCGTGCAGGACCGCCCTCTGCCCTTCCATCTGGCAGCCGTGGTGCTGGATGTGGATTTTGGCGAAGTCTGACAGAGGCGCGTGCTCCCCCTCTCCTTTCCCAAAACTTTTGTCAGGGGACATGCCGGACAGCGTATCCCGGCAAGGCGTCGCCCGCCTGCCCCGTCCCCCGGCGGCATGAAAAAGGCATGCCTGACGGGAAGGTCCGAGATGAACCTTATGCGAGAGGGAGAGGGAAACCGTTTTGGAAAACGGTTCTCCCTCTCCCCCTCGCGCTCCCCCTCTCCTTTCC
>NZ_CALUWS010000021.1 GCF_944324525.1 uncultured Desulfovibrio sp. | reverse complement strand
CCCCTCCCCCGCGCCCCCTCCCCTCGAAAACTTTACTCTGGTCGCTCCAAGCTTTCGTAACGCGCCTGCCGCCACTTTGTCCGCCGGTCCCCCGGCGGCATGGCAAAAAGGCAGGAAAAAAAGCTACGCCGGATGGCGGCAGAAAAAAAGAGGAGAGATCCCCCTCCCCTCGAAAACTTTACTCTGGTCGCTCCAAGCTTTCGTAACGCGCCTGCCGCCACTTTGCCTGCCGGTCCCCCGGCGACATGACAAAAAGGCAGGGAAAAAAGCTACGCCGGATGGCGGCAGAAAAAAAGAGGAGAGGTCCCCCTCCCCTCGAAAACTTTACTCTGGTCGCTCCAAGCTTTCGCAACGCGCCTGCCGCCACTTTGTCCGCCGGTCTCCCGGCGGCGTAACTGGAAAGACAGGAAGCAGGGAAGCTCCGAAAGACGGCCGAAACGACGGCGAGAGCAGTTGTTGCGTTACGCTTGATGTCAATGAAGGAAAGCCGGGACGATACGACAGCGCACCATTGCCTGGATAAAGCGCGCGGGGGAGGGATGGGGGGCGTGGGGGGAAGGGGACACCGCCCGCGCGAGGCGCGGGGTCCCCTTCCCCCCACAATGCAGTCCCTGCAAGAAAGCAGACTAGTTCTTCAGGCTATGGATAGGCGCGGGGATACGTCCGCCGAGGCTGATGAAGCCGGAGGCGTCGCCGCGGGGGACGGGGATGATGGCGGCCTTGCCGAGCAGGCCGCCGAAGGAGACTTCCTCGCCCACGCCCTTGCCGGGAACGGGGATGACGCGCACGGCGGTGGTCTTGTGGTTGATCATGCCGATGGCCATTTCATCGGCGATGATGCCGGAAATGCTGCTGGCGGGGGTATCGCCGGGGATGGCGATCATGTCGAGGCCCACGGAACAGACGCTGGTCATGGCTTCGAGCTTTTCGAGGCTGAGCATGCCGGAAGTGGCGGCGGCCTCGATGCTGGAGTCTTCGGAGACGGGGATGAAGGCCCCGGAGAGCCCGCCCACGGAAGAGGAGGCGAACGCGCCGCCCTTTTTCACGGCGTCATTGAGCATGGCGAGCACGGCGGTGGTGCCGGGCGCGCCGATGCTGGACAGGCCCACGGACTGGAAGATCTCGCCCACGCTGTCGCCCACGGCGGGGGTGGGGGCCAGCGAGAGGTCGGCCACGCCGAAGGGCAGGCCGAGACGGTGGGCCACCTCGGTACCGATCATCTCGCCCACGCGGGTGACCTTGTAGGCGGTGCGCTTGATGACTTCGGCAACGTCCAGCAGGGTCATGGGCTGGCCGCGGTCGTTGCGGCCGGTCTCAAGGGCGCGGTCGATGGCCTTTTTCACCACGCCGGGCCCGGAGACGCCCACGTTGATGACCACGTCCGGCTCGCCCACGCCGAGGTAGGCCCCGGCCATGAAGGGCACGTCCTGCGGGATGTTGGCAAAGACCACGAGCTTGGCGCAGCCGAGGCCGCCCCGGTCGCGCGTGGCTTCGGCCACCTTGAGGATCTGGCGGCCCATGAGGGCCACGGCGTCCATATTGATGCCGCTGCGCGAGGAGGCCACGTTGATGGAGGAGCAGATGCGGTCCGTGGAGGCCAGCGCTTCGGGCAGGGCTTCGATGAGTGCGCGGTCACCCTTGGCGAAGCCTTTTTCCACGAGGGCGGAAAAACCGCCCAGAAAGTCCACGCCCGCCTCCTTGGCGGCCTCGTCCAGGGCACGGCAGACGCGCACCATGCCGTCCGGGCCGAAGGGAGCGCCCACCACGGCGATGGGGCTGACGCTGATGCGTTTGTTGACCACGGGGATGCCGTACTTGTCGCCCACTTCATCGCAGACGCTCACGAGCTGCGAGGCATAACGGCGGATCTTGGCCCGCACGTTGTCGGTGAACAGTTGCAGGTCATGGCTCACGCAATCGAAAAGGCTGACGCCGAGCGTGACGGTGCGCACGTCAAGGTGTTCGTTGCGGAGCATGTTCAGGGTACTGGTGACTTCGCGTTCGGAAAGCATAGGGTATCTCCAGAAAGAGCGCCACAGGGACGCCGTTGATTGCTGTTGCGTTATGGAGCGGCGTACGGGGGCGGCTACCAGACAAAAGCGGAGAGATCGCGCATGGCCTGCCGCATCGCCTCGGTCGTGTCCGTCGTTTCCTCGGCGGCGGCCATGAGCAGACAGAGCGCCCGCCCGTCAGAGGAAAGGGCGGCATGGCGTTTCGGCCCGGCCGTCCAGTGCGCGCCTTCCGGCGCAAGCTCTCCCCAGAAGGCTTCCAGGGCCGCCAGCAGTTCCGGCTTTTCCAGCCAGGCGGCGGAATAGGGCAGGATGGCCGCCAGCAGTTTGCCCTCGGCAGCGCCCGGCAGCGAGCGCACATAGACCGTACAGCCGAGTTCCTCCTCCCGGCCCTGATCCTCGGGGGAAAAGGTCCCCAGATAACGGATCGGATCGGCGGGCGGGGCCAGCAACTCTCCCGGCACGGCATAGGCGCCCGCGAATGCGGCCAGCATGGGGGCGGCCTCCTGCCGCCGCCAGATGGATTCCGGCTGTCCGAGCAGGACGAAAAGCCCGGCCCCCTTTCCCTGCTTGCGGGGAGCAAGCAGGAGGAGCCCTTCCTCACTGCTGCGGACGAGGGCATCCCCCAGGCGGCGGTAGCCTTCTTCCGTGCTGGTGGACAGGTCGATGTCTTCGGCGCAGGCCATGAGGGCGAACAGTTGGTCCGTGCGCGAATAGCTCCGGCAGCCCGCGAACACGCCCTCGGGCGCTTCGCCTGACGCCGTCCAGCCCTCGGGAGGGCTGACCTCCAGCGAGGCCGCCGGCGCGGCGGCCTGCCCTCCTTCCGCGGTCTCGCCCGGCGCGGCGGCAGCCGCAAGCGTGGGACAGGCGAGCCAGACAGCCAGCAAAAGCAGCGCGGCGCTTCGCATGGCCGGTCCCTCAGAACGAGGCCACGCGGTGCACCGCCTCGAAAATGTCTCGATGCTGCACGCTCACGCGCAGGTCATGCTTCTTGCCTTCCACCATGAGTTCACGGCGCAGGCGGCCGAGGTCCACATCCTCCGGCACCATGACTTCGAACACGAAGAGCGCATGGTTGGGCCCGCCTTCGCCCAGGATGGCCTTGAGGCTTTCGATATTGATGCTGTGCTGGGCGAATATGCGGCTCATGGCCGCGATCTGCCCGGTATGGTCCGGCCCGTCGGCCGTCACCACGAAGGGCTCGCAGACGAGCCCCGTGCCCCACTGGCCTTCCACGGCCGGGCGCACCAGGACGGACAGATCCTGCCCTGCGGCCTCCAGCCCGGTCAGCAGCAACCGCCGCAACTCTTCCTGCTCCAGCGAGTCGGGGGCCTGCACAATAAAAATGGCGGCAAACTCGCCGGCCAGGATGGTCTGCGTCACCTCCACGATGTTGCAGCCGCTCTGGCCGAGGATCTGGCTCACAGTGGACACGGCTCCGGGGCAGTCCCGCCCCAGAAAGGAAATACTCAGTTTTTTCATCTGCGCCTCGTTTGTAATAGGACACCAAGGGGTGCACTATGGCGTATCGCGCCAAGAAAGACAAGTCGCCGTCCCTCGTGCCGGGAGAAGAAAGCAGAAGGAAGGCACATCACGCTCGATCGCTCGCCGTCCCGCACAGGGAGAAGACACCGGGGGAAGAAACGCCCTCCCGCGCGGGCCGGGTTCTTGACTGCCGCCGAGGCTTGGACTAGGCTGCTCCAGCAATTATTGGCGCGTACGCCGCGAGGAGATGTATTGTGGAAGATCGGGAAAAGAGTCCGCAGAAGCCCAGGGTGAAACTGAACACCAAGTCCGCCCATGCCGCCTACTTCATGCCCATGCTGGAAGGGCTTGCCAAACGCGACGACCTCAACGAGGTGGTCAAGAATCGCGTGGTCAAGGCCTGTGACCTGCTGGACGCCGGCGTGCCGCTCTTCCCCAACGACTTCCGCAAGGAGCATGCCATCGGCGAAGTGCTCGAGCAGTTCGGGGAACTGGAAGGCGAGGCGCTGGAGCAGGCCGGGGATGTCTTTGCCCTGGCCGGGCGCATCGTGTCGCTGCGCAGTTTCGGCAAGGTGCTGTTCTTCCACCTCATGGATCAGAGCGGCCGCATCCAGTGCTACGCCAGTCGCGACGAGCTGCCCGAAGACGTCTTTGCGGTGGTGAAGAAGCTGGACGTGGGGGATATCGTCGGCGTGTCCGGGCATCTGTTCCGCACCAAGACCAATGAACTGACCATCGCCTGCCGCAGCCTCAAGCTCATCACGCGTTCCATGCGTCCCCTGCCGGAAAAGTATCATGGCCTGAAGGATATGGAGACGCGTTACCGCCAGCGTTATGTCGACCTGACGGTCAATGAGCGCGCGCGGGACATCTTCCGCAAGCGCAGCCTCATCGTGAGCGAGTTCCGCTCCTTCCTGCAGGAAAAGGGCTTCATGGAGGTGGAGACCCCCATGATGCAGCCCCTTGCCGGCGGGGCCACGGCCCGCCCCTTCATCACGCATCACAATGCGCTCGACCTGCAGCTCTACATGCGCATCGCGCCGGAGCTCTACCTCAAGCGCCTGCTGGTGGGCGGCTTTGAAAAGGTCTTCGAGCTCAACCGCAATTTCCGTAACGAAGGCATCGACACCCGCCACAATCCCGAATTCACCATGTGTGAATTCTACTGGGCCTACGCCACTTTCCGCGACCTCATGGACCTGACCGAAGAGCTCTTTGCCCGGCTGGCCCAGAAGGTGTGCGGGAGCACCGTCATCACCTATCAGGGACAGGAGATCGACCTGACGCCCGGCCACTGGAAGCGGATGACCTTCCATGAGTCGCTGGAGCAGGTCGGCGGGCACGCGCCGTCGTTCTACACCGACTACAACAAGGTCAAGGCCTACCTCAAGGAACGGGGAGAAAAGGTGGCGGACGGCGAGGAGCTGGGCAAGATGCAGGCCAAGCTCTTTGATCTGGATGTGGAAGAAAAGCTCATCCAGCCCCATTTCATCTACCACTACCCCACGGCCATCTCGCCGCTTTCCCGGCGCAACGACGCGAACCCGGACATCACGGACCGTTTCGAGCTCTTCATGACGGGACGGGAAATGGCCAATGCCTTCTCGGAACTCAACGATCCCATGGATCAGCGCAACCGCTTCGAGGCGCAGGTGCGCGAAAAGGAAGCCGGGGACGACGAAGCCCATTGCATGGACGAGGACTACCTCCGCGCGCTGGAATACGGCATGCCTCCCGCCGCCGGACAGGGCGTCGGCATCGACCGTCTGGTCATGCTGTTGACGGATTCGGCCTCCATCCGTGAGGTCATCCTCTTCCCGCTGCTGCGGCCGGAGTATTAGGTGGGCCGATCCTCCTTCGCCCTCTTCGTGGCCCGGCGCTATCTCTTTTCGCGCCGCAAGCAGACCTTCATCTCGGTCATCTCGCTCATGTCCATCCTGGGCGTGGCTCTGGGGGTCGGCGCGCTGGTGGTCGTGCTGGGGGTCTACAACGGTCTGACCACCGACATGCGGGACAAGATCCTGGGCGCCAACGCGCACGGCATCGTCATGTCCTATCAGCCGGCGGCCTTCCAGCGCATGCCCGACTTGCGGGAGCGGACGCTCAAGGTCCCCCACGTCACCGGGGCTACGCCCTTCATCTATACCGAATGCATGGTCTCCGCCAACGGCAGCGTCAAGGGCATCGTGCTGCGCGGCGTGGATCCGGCCACGGCGCCGGAGGTGGTCACCATGCTGGCCAGGCTGCGCCAGGGCGCGGTGGGCGATCTGGTGCGCGAAGGCCTGCCGGGCATCATCATCGGCGATGAACTGGCCCGCCGCCTCGGCGTGGTGCTCGGCAGCCGGGTGAACCTGCTCACCCCGTCGGGCAAAAAGGGCGCGGCCGGCTACCAGCCCGACGTCCGGCCCTTCGTGGTGGTGGGCACCTTCAAGACCGGCATGTTCGAATACGATTCCTCGCTGGCCTTCGTGGCGCTGGACGTGGCCCGCAACGTGCTGGGCCTGCCGGACGGCTACCTGACCGGCATCGAGATCACCGTGGACGACCTCTTCCGGGCCGACGTCATCGCCAACGAGCTGGCCGGGGAGCTGGGCAGTCCCTTCTACGTCCGGCACTGGATGGAGATGAACGCCAACCTCTTTGCGGCGCTCAAGCTGGAAAAGGTCGGCATGTTCATCCTGCTGGCCATGGTGGTGCTCATCGGCTCCTTTTCCATCGTGACCTCCCTGGTCATGCTGGTCATGGAGAAGACGCGCGATATCGCCATCATGATGTCCATGGGGGCCACCAGCCGCATGATCCGCAACATCTTCATGCTCCAGGGCACCATCATCGGCCTTGTCGGCACGCTGCTGGGCTACGGCATGGGGCTCACCCTGGGCTGGGCCCTGCGCAAGTACCGCTTCATCAAGCTGCCGGAAAACGTCTATACCCTCGATCATCTCCCCATCATCATCACTGTCCAGGATGTGGTCATCGTGGGCGCCAGCGCCATGCTGCTCTGCTTTCTGGCCACTCTCTACCCGGCACGGCAGGCCGCCCGGCTCGTTCCGGCCGAAGCTCTGCGCTACGAATAAACGCCATGTCCGAACTGTACCGATTTCTCGATGTGAGCAAACATTTCGACGGCCCTGAAAATCTAGAGATTTTCAAGAATATCAATATGGTAATTGATGAAGGAGAGTCCCTGGCCATTGTAGGGGCCTCCGGTTCGGGCAAGTCGACCCTCTTGCATCTTATGGGAGCTCTTGATACTCCCTCATCAGGACGTATCCTGTTCGACGGTAAAGACCTGGCCAGCATGAACGCGGATGAAAAAGCGCATTTCCGCAATGTGTCGCTGGGCTTCGTCTTTCAATTCCATCATCTGCTGCCGGAATTCACGGCGGTGGAAAATGTGGCGATGCCCGCCTTCGTGGCAGGGCGTCGCCCTGCCGACGTCCTGCCCCTTGCGCGTGAGATGCTGGACAGGGTCGGGCTTTCGCATCGCATCGAGAGCTCGGTAGCCACCATGTCCGGCGGCGAGCGGCAACGCGTGGCCATAGCGCGCGCCATCCTCATGCGCCCGCGGGTCCTGCTGGCCGACGAGCCCACAGGCAACCTCGACGAGCATACCGGGGCGCAGGTGGGCGAACTGCTGACGGAGCTGAACAAGGAACTGGGCATGACGCTTGTGGTCGTCACCCACAACAGGGAACTGGCCGCCATCATGCATCGCAGTTTGGAACTCAGAGCGGGGATATTGTATGAAAAAGTGTTTGCGTAGGCTCTCCTCCCTCTTCATTTTGCCGGCGCTGCTGCTGTTGTGCGCCGTCACGGTGGCGGACGCGGCCGGGCGGACGGTGCTCGTGCTGCCCTTCCAGGCCACGGCCGGCGCGGAAATGCCCAATGCCTCGCAGGATGTGCCCCAGCTTATCTGTGACCAGCTTGCGCAGAATGGACTCAGCCCCATCCCCATGGACAAGGCCCGCGGCCTGCTGGCCCGTGGCGGCAACGGCAGCGTGGACCTTGCCGAAGCCCGGCGTCTTGGCCGTATGGCCGGGGCTGATATGGTCGTCTACGGCAGCTTCAGTCAGGTGGGGGCGGGCTTCAGCATGGATACCCGCCTTGTGCCTGTGGAAGAAGGACAGGCCGTGCCCGCCCGCTTCGAGCGGGATTCGCTCCTTGCGCTGTCCGAATGCGCCGGCGATCTGGCCGGACGCGCCGCCAGCGTCATGGGCGCGGGAGCCCCGACGCCTGCCGCCGCGCCCCTTGCCGCTCCCGCTGCCGACCGCGCGCCCAGCTTCGTCCCCATGCAGGGAGCCGCCAAGGGGCTTGCCGATGTGCAGGTGCGCGGCCTGCAGGTCATGGATCCTGATGTGGTGCTGACCCGCCTGACCATCCGCCGTGGCGACAGCCCGGATGCCGACGCCATCAACGAAGAAGTCAAGCGCATCTGGGAGATGGGCTATTTCAACGACGTGCAGGCCACGCTGGAAGGCAATGTGCTCGTCTTTACCGTCACCGAGAAGCCCCGCATCGAAAACATCATCGTCGAAGGCTCCGACGCCGTGGACGCCGACGACGTCCTGGCGGCCATGGGCACGCGCAGCGGGAACGTGCTCAACGAACAGCTCATTTCAGACGACCTCCAGAAGATCAACGAGCTCTACCGCAAGGAGGGCTACTATCTGGCCAAGGCTTCCTACCGGCTGGAATCCCGGCAGGGCGGCAAGGGGGCCGTCCTGATCATTTCCGTGGAAGAAGGCAACAAGCTTTACATCAAGGAAGTCAAGATCGACGGCATCAAGGACCTGGATCGCGACGGTCTGGACAAATATCTGGCCCTGCGTCCGCGCACCATCCTCTCCTGGTTCACCGGCACCGGCGTGCTCAAGGACGAGTACATCGAGCGCGACACCAACGCCATCGCCGCGTACGGCCTGAGCCAGGGCTTCGTGGACATCCAGGTCTCCGCTCCCGACATCCAGTACAAGGATGACGGCATCTACATCACCTTCCTCGTCAGCGAAGGCCCCCGCTACAAGGTGCGCGACGTCAAGTTCGCCGGGGACGTCATCGACGACGAGCAGGCCATGCTCGCTCAGGTGGAGATGGACAACTGGCGTGACGAGAACGACTACTTCTCCGTTACCGTCATGCAGGAGGACACCAAACGCCTGACCAACTACTACGCCGACCAGGGCTATGCCTTTGCCGAAGTGGATACCCGCATCCTCAAGGTGGAGGGCGAAGAGCCCCTGGTGGACGTGGGCTACCAGATCAGCAAGAAGCAGAAGGTCTTCATTCGCCGCCTTATCGTCGAAGGCAACGTCAAGACGCGCGACAACGTCATTCTTCGCGAGATGCGCCTTGGCGACGGCGACATGTACGACGGCGCCAAGCTGCGCCGCTCCACCGAGCGCCTCAACCGCCTGCGCTACTTCTCCGCCGTGGATACGGAGCTCGTGCCCACCGGCAAGGAAGATGAGGTGGACCTCAAGGTCAAGGTCAACGAGACCAATACCGGCGCGCTCATGGGCGGTATCGGCTACTCCACCTATTACGACGTGGGCGTGTCCGCCTCCATCATGGAGCGCAACCTCTTCGGCCGCGGCTACTGGCTGCAGCTGCAGGGCTTCTTCTCCTGGCGGCGCACGTCGGGCATCCTGTCCTTCACCAATCCCCGTGTGTACGACACGGATCTCAGCATCGGCAACGATCTGTACTATATCCGCGACTACTGGGACGACTTCACCAAGGAAACGCTGGGCGACACCATCAACTTCTCCTACCCGCTGGGCGAATACACCTCCGTGGGCGTAGGCTACCGCCTGGAGCGCTACTATCTCTCCGATGTGGGGGATAACGCTTCTCCCTACATCACCGATTACAAGGGCTACAACTGGACCAGCGCCATCAACGCCCGCATCCTGCGCGACACCACGGACGCCCGCGACAGACCCACCAAGGGGACCATCGCCCGGCTCTGGGCCGAATACGGCGGCGGCGGTCTGGGCGGTACGGACAACTTCATCAAGGCTGTGGCCGACTGGCAGGGATTCTGGTCGTTCAATCCCGAGAACACCGTCCATGTCCGGGCCCGCCTGGGCGGCGTCTTCCAGAATACGGACAAGCGCGTCCCGGTCTTTGAACGCTTCTGGGTGGGCGGCATGGAAACCATCCGCGGGTATTCCTACTCCGACCTCTCGCCCCGCGACTACAAGTACGGCGGCGACCAGATCGGCGGCGACCGCATGGGCGTGCTCAACCTTGAGTATGTCTGGACCTTCCAGAAGGATATGGGCCTTGCTCTCGTCCCCTTCCTGGATGCCGGTTTCAACATCGACTCCAGGACCCAGTCTGACGAGCTCTACGACAAGATCGTCTACTCCGCCGGTCTGGAGCTGCGCTGGCGCTCGCCCATGGGCGATCTGCGCATAGCTTACGGCATCCCGCTCAGCAAGGACTACGATAATGAACGCGAGCCCGGACGGCTTGAGTTCAGCATGGGCCAGTTCTTCTGATCCAACCCAATGCACTGCAAAAAAGGCGCTCCACTTCGGAGCGCCTTTTTTATTTCTAAAGTACAGCGACATTCTTTTTCTGCAAAAAGCCATTTGACAGACAAGCTACTGCAGAAAAGAACACACATGTTATATGAACTATGAACAAATTCGCTCATGATATAAAAATTTTTTAGAGCATCTCTAAAAAAAAATCGCTTGCCAAACCTATCGTGACAGACTACGAGTAGGATAAGAAAGAAATCATAGAGTACTCCTGAGCCTTGTCATCCCCCCTGCTCCGCGCATCACAAGGCACACGGGGAGACATGGCGGCCTGCCTGCTGCGCGGGCCCGGCGGGAAACACTATGGCAAAGCGAACTAAGCCTTCCGAAAAGACGGGATACGGCACAGGCGCCCTGAGACGCCTTGCTCCCCCGCTGGCGTTCATGCTGGCGCTCTTTGTATTGGTCGTGCTCTGCTATGATGCCGGATACTCGGCGCTCCCTCCCACAGAAAAGCGCTATGCCGATGCCAAGGCCGGGGTCGAACGACTCAAGCTGGATGAAAAACGTTCCATGCAGCGTGAGCCGTGGGAAAACCTTGCCAAGGAATTCAACGATATCTACCGCAGCGATGCGGACTGGCCCAACCGCGCCGCTGCCCTCTTCAAGGCCGGCGAAAGCCTGGAACAGCTGGCGCGCCGCTCGTTTACCCGCAAGGACGCACAGCGGGCCGTGGACTGTTACGAGGAAGTGGCCCTCAAGCACGCGGACAGCCGCCTTGCCGACGACGCCCTGTTCCGGGCCGCCCTGCTGACGGCCTCCTACCTCAAGGACGACAAGGCGGCGCTGAGCCTGCTGGACCGGCTCGAACGGCAGTACCCGCGTGGGGACATGCGTCCTCAGGCCCGCGAGCTGCGGCGCAATCTCACCGCCAGCCTGACCGATGCGGTGGCCACGCCTGCCGCGCCGGCGGCCGAGCAACAAGCGGCCCCGGAAGCCGCCTTGCCCGAAGTCCGGCCGGCCCAGCGCCCGCAGGCCGTCTACCAGCAGGCCAAGGCGGACATGGACGCGTTGCGCAAGGACAAGAAGCGCGCCTGCTGGCGAGAGCCCTGGGAAAAGCTCGAACAGCGATTCCTTTCCGTGCACGCCGCCAAGCCTTCGGCGGCCATAGGCGCGGGGGCGCTCTACCGTGCCGCGGTCTGCCGCGAAGCGCTGGCCCGCTGCTCGCATCTCGACAGGGAATTCAAGGAAGCCATCGATCTGTATGCCGCGGTCCAGCAGGAATACCCGCGCAGCGCTCTGGCGGATGACGCGCTCTATCAGGCTGCTGTGCTTTCGACTCAAGAGCTGAAGGATGCCGGACAGGCCCGGCGCTTCCTCGGCGAACAATTGAAGAACTACGCCAAGGGCGACATGGCCCCCAAGGGACGGCAGCTCATGGCCGAACTGGACGGCGGCGCGCCCAAAAACGAGAGCGTACGCGCGGCGGCGCGTCCCGTTGCGCCTGAGCTGCAGATGCTTTCCTGGGATTCGCCGGGAAAGAACAGCGTCGAAGTCGTGCTTGAGCTCAACACCACCACCAATTACGATACCCGGCTGGTGCGGGGCAACAAGTCGCAGCCCGACCGCCTGGTCCTGCGCCTCAAGAATACGGCCGTTGCCGACGAGGTGCGCAAGGGCGTCAAGGTCAATGGCAGCCTGCTCCAGAATATCGCGGTCAAGAAGCTCAAGAAGGATGCGCAGGTCGAGTTGTCGTTCCGGGAAGTCGCCCGCTTCGACACCGATTCGGAAGAGGACCCCAGCCGCATCATCGTGCGCGTGACCGCGGGCAAGAACCGCCTGCCCCGAGCGGAAAAGGGCGACATCGACGTCGCCGAGGCTCCCCGGCGGAGTCGCCGCGTCAGTGCGCGTCAGGTGGCCGATATGGCGAGCCAGCTCGGCCTGAGCGTGCAGCGGGTGTTCATCGACGCCGGACACGGCGGCAGGGACCCGGGCACCAGCCACAACAAGGTGGTGGAACGCATCATCACGCTGGACATCGCCCTGCGCCTCGGCCGTCTGCTGGAAGCCAACGGGCTGGATGTGGTCTACAGCCGCAGGGATGACCGTGCCGTGGGCCTGAGCCAGCGCACGGTGGCGGCCAACCGCAAGGAGTGCGATCTCTTCGTCTCCATCCATGTGAACGCCAATGAAGACCGCTCGGTACAGGGCTTTGAGACCTATTATCTCGACTTTGCGAGCAACCAGCACGCCGCCCGCGTGGCCGCGCTGGAAAACGCCCGCAGCGAGCGGCGGCTCGGCAATATGCAGAGCATGCTGGCGGAAGTGATGCTCTCGGCACGGGTGGACGAGTCGCGCCGTCTGGCGTCGGACATCCAGCGGCTCTCCCTCTTCCGCCTCAAGCGGCGGGGCTATGAGGTACGCAACAACGGCACCAAGTCCGCGCCCTTCCATGTGCTGCTGGGCGCCAACATGCCGGCCGTACTGGTGGAAGTGGGCTATTGCACGCACGGACAGGAAGCGAAGCGCCTTCTGGATGCCAAGTACCGGCACGCGCTGGCGGAAGGACTGGCGGAAGGCATCCTTGCCTATCGTGACCGGCTCTCCAAGCGCCGTACCGCACAGAATTCATTGACGGACGCCACGTCTGGTGCTATGTGATAGGCGCGTTGAACGAAGCAGCCAGCCAGCTCTTTCCGTTCCGCTGACCATGCCTGAAAGCGTTGCTGCGCTTTGACACATTCACCACGATCGATTTACTGAAATGGAGTGTTTCCCATGCGTAAAGTCCTGTTCCTGACCCTTGCCCTGAGCCTGATGCTGGTTGGTTCCGCCTTTGCCGCCGATGCCGCCGCCTCGCTGACGCCCAAGATCGGCGTGGTGGACATGCAGGCCGTGGCTACCCAGAGCGAACCCGCCAAGGCCGCCAAGGAAAAGATGGAAAAGCAGTTCGGCAAGGAGCGTGAGTCCCTGGAAAAGCAGGGCGAAGCTCTGAAGAAAAAGGCCGAAGGCCTCAAGGGCCCCAAGGCGAGCGAAGAAAAGAAGCTCGCGTTCATCAAGTCCAAGCAGGAACTGGACCAGAAGACCCGCAATTTCATGCGCAAGGTCGAACAGGAAGAAGTGAAGCTGCGTCAGGACATGGTGACCATGGTCTTCAACGCCACCTATGAAGTGGCCAAGCGCAAGGGCTTCACCTTCGTGGTGGACATCACGGCCGGCGGCGTCCTCTATGCCGACCAGAGCATGGATCTGACCCCCGACGTGCTGGCTGAAGTCAACAAGATCTTCAAGGAAAAGGGCGACAAGAAGTAAGTCCCCACCGCCAGAAAAGAAAAGGACCCGGCCTCGCGCCGGGTTTTTTTGTGGGTGACGGCAAGGCAGCCCTTGTGCCCCGGCACGTCACACGCTAAACTGGGAAAAATCGACCCTAGAACGTTTTCGCTTTGAAAAAGGGAAAACGCGCGGCGGCGGCATAGCGCCGCCCGGCCCAACGTGAGCGGAAAAACCGCGTTTTTTCCGCGAAACGACAGGCCGTATGGTTTGGAACGCGCAGCGTTTCAAACGGAAACTGCTCTACTGAAAGGAGTCCGCATGAGTCAGGAAACGCCCATCAGCATGGATATACAACGCATCCAGGCCATACTTCCCCACCGCTACCCCTTCCTTCTGGTGGACCGGGTGGTGGAGTGCGTCCCCGGTTCCCATATCCGCGCCTACAAAAACGTCACCATGAACGAGCCTTTCTTCCAGGGCCATTTCCCCGGGGTGCCCATCATGCCCGGCGTGCTCATCCTTGAAGCCCTGGCGCAGACGGGCGGTCTGCTGGCCGCCTCGGGCATGGGCGACCTGTCGGACAAGCTTTTCCTCTTCACCGGACTGGACGGCGTCAAGTTCCGGCGGCAAGTTGTCCCCGGCGACCGCCTTGATCTCGAGTGCAGCAATCTGCGCATGAAGCTGCGCATGTGCAAGATGGACGCCAAGGCCTTTGTGGACGGCAAGCTGGCCGCCGAAGCCCAGATAACCGCCGCCATCGGCGACCGCCCCGCTGCCTGATGCGCGTCGCCCTGGTTCATTACTGGCTCTCCGTCATGGGCGGCGGAGAAAAGGTGCTCGAAGCCATCTGCCGCCTGTATCCCGAGGCCGACATCTATACGCATGTGCTGCGCGAAGAGAACCTTCTGCCGGAGCTGAGGCGTCATCGAATCCGTACGACCTTCATCAACGCCCTGCCCGGCAGCGCGCGGCACTATCAGAAGTACCTGCCGCTCATGCCGCTGGCTCTGGAACAGCTGGATCTGACGGGGTATGACCTTGTCATCTCCAGCGAGTCCGGGCCGGCCAAGGGCGTCATCACCCGGCCGGATGCCCTGCATCTCTGCTACTGCCATTCCCCCATGCGCTACCTCTGGGACAACTGGCCCGTCTATCAGGAAAACGCGGGCCGCGTCACCCGCCTCTGCTCGCGTCTGCTGCTGCCGCGCCTGCGGCAATGGGACGTGCTCAGCGCCATGCGGGTGGATCGCATCGTGGCCAACTCCCGCCATGTGGCCCGCCGTGTCCGCAAATACTGGCGGCGTGAAGCCCATGTGGTGCATCCGCCGGTGGATACCCAGGCCTACACCGCCCGTGAACGGACAGGCGGCGAGCACTATCTTTGCTTCGGACGCCTGACGCATTACAAACGGGTGGATCTGGCCATCCAGGCCTGCAACCGGCTGGGCCGTCCGCTGCTGATCATCGGGGACGGCGAGGAATGGCAACGGCTGGAAGCCCAGGCCGGGCCGACGGTGCGCTTTCTGGGACGTCTTGACGACGATGCGGTACGGGAGCTGCTCCGCAAGAGCCGGGCCCTGCTGTTCCCCGGCGAGGAAGATTTCGGCATCATCCCCGTGGAAGCCATGTCCGCCGGGGTGCCCGTCATCGCCTACGGACGCGGCGGCGCGCGTGAGACCGTGCAGGACGGCGTGACCGGCCTGCTCTTCGAGGAGCAGAGCGCGGACAGCCTGCAAGCGGCCATCGAACGCTTCGAGACGCAGGAAGACGGCTTTTCCCCGGCAGTCCTGCATGCGCATGCCGAGCTATTTTCGGAAGCCCGCTTTGCCGAGGCCTTCAAGGCCGAAGTCGAACAGGGGTTCGCGGAACTAGGCAGATAGGCCCGGTCAGGGGTGGCAGGCTTTGGCGCGCCGGAGGGGCTCCCGCCTCTTTCGACGCGCTCTCAGACCTGCCCCCAAAAGGCGTTGTGCGGCGCTGTGTCGCCGCAGCGCGTATTATCTTTTTCAAAGATCGCACGCTCCAAAAGCGTGCTGGGGAAGAGTCGGGGACACGAGGCAAACCCGCCCAAATGCCTGCGCGGCGTGCACGACTCGCTCTGATTATCCGCTATCCGCTGAAATTATTTATAAAGCTTGTCTTGCCAGGCCCTAGTACGCCCCGTACCCGGTCACAACCACAAAGGGCGTCTTGCCCAGGATCCAGAGATCCATCCAGACCGACCAGTTGGTCACATAGTAGTTATCCAGGGCCACCCGTTCCTCATACGAGGTGTTGTTGCGGCCGGAGACCTGCCAGAGACCGGTGACGCCGGGCCGTACCCGGCAGTAGTTCTCGTAGACCAGTCCGTACTTTTTCCTTTCCCCTTCGACGATGGGACGCGGCCCCACAAGGCTCATGTCCCCCAGCAGCACATTGATGAGCTGCGGCAGTTCGTCAAGGCTGGTCTTGCGGAGGAAGGCCCCCACCCGCGTCACCCGCGGATCATGCTTGAGCTTGTGGTCACGCTCCCACTCGGCGCGCAGTTCCGGCCGTTCATCCAGATAGCGAGCAAGCGCCGCATCGGCATTGACGATCATGGTCCTGAACTTGCAGATGCGGATCTCCTTCCCGCCCTGCCCAAGGCGGCGCTGCCGGTAGATGGCCGGTCCCCGGCTGTCCAGCCGGATAGCCAGCGCGATGCACAGGCCCGGCACCAGCAGGAGCACCGCCAGCGGCAGGCAGATGCCCAGATCCAGCAAGCGCTTCAAATGGCAGCGCCAGCGGCTGCGCAGGTTCTGCTTGACCAGCAGGCCCGTATGCAGCCCAAGGTCGCAGGGCGTCAGCCAGAAATGTTGCATCCCGGCATCAAAGCGGGGCACCACCAGCGTCTTGCTGAAATGGCGGCTGACCAGCGAAAGATACCCCCCGTCGACCGTTTGCGCGGCGTCGAGCAGCAGCAGCGCGGTGGCGTCCGGATAGCGCCGCACGCACCTTTCCAGACTGGCCGTCAGCGCTTCCCGGTCATCGGGAAGCGACATGATGTCGCAGGGCAGCAGGCCGTACTGGGGATTGCGCTTGAGATAATGCCAGAAGGCCCTGCCCCGCTGGCTGCGGTCGAGGATGATGAGCGGGGCCCCCCACCAGCGCCGCCGGGCCCACCAGCGCCGGGCCAGAAAGCGCCAGCACGGCAGAGCCGCGCAGCTCAGCCCCCAGGACCCCAGCAGAGCCAGCCGCGAATAGCTTATGCTGCTCTTGCCCGCAAAGAGGAAAAGCAGCAGCATGGCGAACACCATGCTGCCTGCCAGCACAAGGGAGCGCAACTCACGATGGGGCGGCAGGGGCAGCGTCTGGTACAGGCCGAAAAGAAAGCCGATGATCGGCATGAGCACGATGATGAAGAGCACCATCCAGCTGTACTGTTCCAGGTTCACGCCACCGAACAGGTTGCGCACCAGCAAGACCAGCGCGGAAACCAGAAGCAGGGTAAGCGTGTCGCCAAGGCACAGTACAAGCTGTTGGGGGGGGAATCCCACCCGGCGCAGAAAGTCAGCGAGGGAAGCGTTCAGCAGCATGTCGTATCCATCATGGGGAATCCCTGTTCCATACACCCATCCTCGGGACAACTCAAGGGAAAGGCTGCGGGCTTGCGCCCAAGGTCGCCATCTGCTAGAAAAATCCCGTTCTGCCGTGCCTGCGGCTGTTTTTCAGAAATCGGGGACAACCATGAAAAAAATCTTTCTTTGCACCTTGCTGCTGGGGCTGCTGGCCGCTGTGCCTGCCTTTGCCAAAACCTACGTCAACGGCATCGACGCCAACTATCCGCCCTTTGCCTACATTGACGAAAAAACGGGCAAGCCCGCCGGCTTTGACGTGGACGCCATGAACTGGATCGCCAAGGCCATGGGCTTCACGGTCACCCACAAGGCCATGGCCTGGGACGGCATCGTCCCCGCCCTTGCCAACAAGCAGATCGACATGATCTGCTCCGGCATGAGCATCACGGAAAAGCGCCGCAAGATGGTGGATTTCTCCGATCCCTACTGGACGGTCTCCCGCGTGTTCCTGGTGAAGAAGGATTCCTCCCTCACGCCTGCGGACATCCTGTCCAAGCCCATCAAGCTGGGCGTGCAGCGCGGCACCTCTGAAGCCGACGCCATCAAGCAGGAACAGAAGGAAAAGGGCTATCCCTTCGAGCTGCGTTTCTATGAATCCTGCCCCCTGGCCGTGGAAGACCTGCTCAACGGCCGCATCGACGCCGCCCTCATGGACCAGCTCCCGGCCGAGGATTCCATCGCCAAGGGCAAGGCCGTCAAGAAGGCCGGCACCCACGGCGCGCCGGACGAATTCGGCGTGGCCATCCGCAAGGGCGATACCGAACTTCGCGCCCTTATCGACGAAGGTTTCCGCAAGCTCCAGGCCGATCCGTACTGGAAGGAACTGCAGGACAAGTATCTGCGCAAGTAAGTCCAGGCCCGGGCCAGCGGCCCGCCTGTGCTGACGACGGCAAGGCCGCCACAGATGTGGCGGCCTTGCCCCTGTCTCTCCCATCAACCATTTGGACGACATGAATTCACTGCAAGTCATCTGGGATGCCCTGCCCTTCATCCTCGGCGGAACGCTGACCACCGTCAGCGCCGTGGCGCTGGCCCTCGGCATGGGGCTCGTGCTCGGCATCCCTCTGGCCGTGGGACAGGTCTACGGCGGAACGCTGGTTCGGGCCGCCGTCGGGCTGTATGTCTGGTTTTTCCGCGGCGTCCCCATCCTGGTGCTGCTCTTCCTCAGCTACGGCCTGTGCATGAGTCTCGGACTTGCCGTACCGCCCTTTCTCGCCTCCTGTCTCGTCATGGGCTGCATCAGCACGGCCTACCAGTCTCAGATCTTTCGCGGCGCCATCGAAAGCCTGCCCCAGGGCCAGCTCAGGGCCGCCCGCGCGCTCGGCATGACCGACGGCTGCAGCATAACCTGCATCATCCTTCCGCAGGCGCTGCGCCTCTCGCTTCCCGGCTGGGCCAATGAATTTTCCATCCTTCTCAAGGATTCCGCCGTCTGCTATGTCCTCGGCACGCAGGAGATCATGTCCCGCGCCACGGCCGTGGCCCAGCGGACCCATGAGCATCTTGCTCTTTTCGCCCTTGCGGGCGTCATCTACTTCATTCTCACGCTCGTGGTGCTGAAGCTCCTGCGCGCTCTGGAAAACCGGGTCCACATCCCCGGTTATTCCACCGGCGGCACGGTCGGCATGGGAGCGGCGGGGTAAGCATGAGCGAAACTGTTGCCCAACTTTCCAAGAAAACCGGCGCGAGCCCGGTCCTGCAGGTGGCCCACCTTTCCAAGAAGCTTGGCGGCAAGCCCATTCTGCAGGATTGCTCCCTGACGCTGAACCGGGGCGAGCTGAAGGTACTCATCGGCCCTTCGGGGGCCGGCAAAAGCACCTTGCTCCAGTGCATCAACTGCCTTATCCCCCCGGACGAGGGAAAGATTCTCCTGGAAGGCCGCGCACTTAATGTCGCCGACAGGCGCGCCCTCTGCGCCTTCCGGGCACAGGTGGGGATGATCTTTCAGGATTTCAACCTCTTCGACCACCTGACCGCGGAAGAGAACGTGGCCATCGCCCTGCGCAAGGTGCGCGGCATGAACCGGCAGGACGCGCAGCGCCGAGCGCAGGAAGAGCTCGGCCGTGTCGGCATGAGCCGTCGTGCCGGGCTGTACCCCGCCCAGCTTTCCGGCGGGCAAAAGCAGCGCGTGGCCATCGCGCGCGCTCTGGCCATGGATCCCAAGGTCATCCTGCTGGACGAGCCCACCTCGGCCCTCGACCCCGAGCTTGTGGGCGAAGTCTTGGCCGTCATCAAGGATCTTGCCCGCGGCGGCATGACCATGCTCATGGCCACCCACCAGATGGATTTTGCCCGGGCCCTGGCTCACGAGATACTGTTCATGGAACAGGGCATCATCATCGAACAGGGCGCGCCCGACGTGCTGCTGGCCGAAGGCAGCGCCACCCGTACGCGGGATTTCTGCAAGCACCTTCTGGAGATGGGAGCCTAGCCGTGTTTGATGCGGCCTTTGTATCTCAGGAGCTTCTGCCCGCGCTCAACCGGGGCCTGCTCGTCAGCATCGCGCTCATCGTCCCGTCCGGTCTGCTCGGCTTCATCGGCGGCATCCTGCTGGGCTGCGTACGCGCTTTCGGCAGCCCCTGGGCCCGTCGCCTCGGCGATGCCTACACGTCCATCATCCGCGGCGTGCCCCTGGCCGTGCAGCTCATGATGATCTACTTCGCCCTGCCCAAGGTAGGCATCTACTTCGAGCCCTACGGGGCTTCGCTCATCAGCTTCATCCTCTGCAATTCCGCCTATCAGTCGGAGTATATCCGCGGCGCGCTGCTCTCCATCCGACAGGGGCAGATCAAGGCCGCGCAGGCCCTGGGCATGGACTCGCTCCAGACCATCGTCTGGATCGTCATCCCGCAGGCGGCCCGGCGCGCCCTGCCCGGCTGCGGCAATGAGATCATTTACCTCATCAAGTACAGCTCCCTGGCCTATCTGGTCACCTGCATGGAACTCATGGGCGAGGGGAAGGTGGTCGCGTCGGATACCTTCCGCTTTACCGAGGTCTTCCTTGCCGTCGGCGCCTACTATCTCGTCATGGTCACCCTGGCCACCTGGCTGCTCCGCTGGCTGGAAAAGCGCTTCTACATCCCCGGCTTTGGCGCACGCTGAGTGAAGGGTTCGTTTTCTTTTGCGGGGGAAAGGAGGAGGCTTTTTGCAAAAAGCCCCCTCCTTTCCCCCGCGCCTCCTTTCCTCCCACAAAAACTCTTGCCTTGGAAGATGACACGCTGGCGCGTCACCATCGGCCAGCCCCCAGTCGGTGGTCCCCCGACGGCATGACAAAAAAAGCGTATCCTTCGCTGGAGGGAAACGCTTTTTTATTATGGCGTTAGCCAGAGCGCCCAGGGCGCGAAACAGAAAACCACCCGCTATGCGGGTGGTTTTGATTTGCTGGTCGTGGGGACACGTTACCTTTCCGCCTGCTGACGCTGCTTCCAGGTCATGGCCTTGTAGCCGCAGAAGATCAAAGCAAGAAGCAAGGGAAGTAACTCCAGAGGGGGCCATATGCGGCGGAGAAAACGGTTGCCGTCAAGGAAAAAAATTTCTGCAAAAGGCAGCGGGAGAAAGATCATGAGGTGCAGCAGGAGCGAAAGCCACGCATTTTTCCCTCGTTTTCCACCATCTCCTCGTTCTTTCCTCCGGCGGCGACCAGCCATGTACACGATGACGCTGAACAGACAGAGCAGCGCAAAGAGTGTCAGATGCAGCGGCAAAACAATGGCCTGAGAGATGATGAAGCCTGAGAGATAGACCGTCACGGCAGGAAAGCCAATGAGGATCAGCAGTACCCCGAGCCAGGGATTTTTCGGACGGAACAGCTCTACGGGACCCGGCTCCGCTTGAAGCGCCGCCCGGTAAATGATGAAGCCCAACGCCAGGTACAGCGGCGGGGTGTAACCGTATGGGGCAAGGAGAAGGAAGAAGCCCAGGCAGATGAACGTGCTTATCATGATGCCATGACTGGCGACAAGAAGCAGCACCATGATGAACCACGGATCATGCGCCGCCGTTTCTTCGCGTGGGCGTTTTTTCCAGACGATAGCCTTGCACACCAGAAAACCGATCACAAGAGCGGCACCAGGCAGCACCCACTCGCTAACGGCATAAGAGCATGCAGAAAGACCAGCTGGAGGAGGCACGGCCACAAGAAACAGCACGACCTTGAACCATGTCGAGGAAAGTGTCGCTTCCACAAGGCTGCGCACTCGGGATGCCATCACCTCTCCTCCCTTTTGCCGTCTGTCGTGCTCCGGAAACCGGCGTTATCGTGCTTTCCCAGCGCCGCCCGCCCTTCCTCTTTGTCCCTTCATGGAAGGGGCTTCGCTCCTTGCAGACTACACAAGCCACCAGCGGAAGAAAAGCCCTCTTCTTCCCCAGGCTACTGTTCGAAAAAGTGACACGCCGACGCGCCCCCGCCGGACAGACCTCGGTCTATGGTCTCCCGGCGGCATGGAAAAAAAGAGCGTTTCCTCCGCAAGGGGAAACGCTCTTTTTAGGACACTTTCAGCTTGAAACGCTTTGTGCTTCCAACCATATGACCCGCCGTTCCGCGGAAAAACCCCGCTGCTAACCCCCGAGGTAGGCTTCGCGGACGCTGGGGTCGGCCAGCAGATTTTGCGCGGTGTCGTGCATGACCACGTTACCCACTTCGAGGACATAGCCACGCGAAGCCAGTTTGAGGGCGGCGCGGGCGTTTTGTTCCACGAGGAGGACGGTCACGCCGCTGGCGCTGATATTGCGTACGGTCTCAAAGATGGAGCGGACAAAGAGCGGCGCGAGGCCGAGGGACGGTTCATCCAGCAGGAGCAGACGGGGCTGGGCCATGAGGGCGCGGCCGATGGCGAGCATCTGCTGCTCGCCGCCGGAGAGCGTCCCGGCCAGCTGATCCCGACGTTCGAAAAGGCGGGGGAAAAGATCGAATATCCACTCCAGCGTTTTTTCGCACTTGTCCTTGTCGCGCACGGAAAACGCGCCAAGCCGCAGGTTCTCCAGCACGGTCATGGTCCCGAAGACCCGCCGCCCTTCCGGGGACTGGGCGATACCTTGCCGTACCACGTCGTGCGCGGGGATGCGCAGGAGGGATCTGCCGTCAAAAAGCACGTCGCCCGCGCAAGGGCGTACCAGTCCGCTGATGGTCAGGAGCGTAGTGCTCTTGCCCGCTCCGTTGGCGCCCAGCAGGGTAACGATCTCGCCTTCTTCCACGGACAGATCGATGCCGTGCAGGGCCTCCACGTTGCCGTAGCGGACACGGATACCCTTCAGTTCCAGCAGCGCCATTACCAGACCTCCGATTCCGCGCCCAGATAGGCTTCGATGACGGCGGGATTGGCCCGGACGACGGCCGGTTCTCCCTGCGCGATCAGGCAGCCGTTTTCCAGCACGACCAGTTTCTCGCAGATACGCATGACCAGACGCATGTCGTGCTCGATGAGCAGCACGGTAATGCCTCTGTCCCGGATGGCGCCGATCAGGTCGATGAGCGCCACCGTTTCCTGGTCGTTCATGCCGCCCGCGGGCTCGTCCAGGATGAGCAGATGAGGATCCGAGGCCAGTGCCCGGGCGATCTCCAGCAGACGCTGATTGCCGTAGGAGAGACTGCCCGCCTCTTCGGCATGATGGGCGGCCAGCCCCACGAAATCCAGTTCTTCCATGCAGCGGCGTACGGCCTCGCGTTCTTCGCGCCGCTGGGCCGGTGTGTGCAGCATGGAGGCCAGCAGGCCCGATTTAAGGCGGCAGTGCCGCCCGGCCAGCACGTTTTCCAGCACCGGCAACCGTCCGAAGAGACGGATGCTCTGGAAGGTGCGGGCGATCCCGAGCTTGACCAGCGCATGCGGCCGCAGGCCGGTCACGTCGCGCCCGGCAAAGGAGATGCGCCCGTGCTCGGGGCGGTAGTTGCCGGTGATGCAGTTGAAGACCGTGGTCTTGCCTGCGCCGTTGGGCCCGATGAGGCCCACTACGCTGCCCTCCTCAACGGAAAAGGAGAGCTCGTTCAGCGCCACCAGTCCACCGAAAATCTTGCTGACTTCGTGCAGTTCGAGCAGGTTCATGCCGCATCTCTCCCCGGGGCGCTCCCCGCTCCGCAGAACTCTTCCGCCGCCTGGTAGCGGCGCGGACGCGGCGGCAGCAGGCCCTGCGGCCGCCAGATCATCATGAGCATCATGGCCAGACCGAAGATGAGCATACGGGCGTTGGAGAATTCGCGCAGCAGTTCCGGCAGGCCGATGAAGAGGAAGGCGCTGACAAGCACGCCCAGCATGCTGCCGCCGGAAAGGATGACCACGGCAAAGATGATGACGGACTCCATGAAGTTGAAGGATTCCGGAGTGATGGTCGTCATTTGCGCCGCGTAGAGCGTGCCGGCCATGCCTGCCCAGAAAGCGCCCAGCACAAAAGCGGACAGCTTGTAGCTGGTCACATGCACGCCGCAGCCCTCGGCGGCCACGTCATCTTCCTTGATGTAGTTGAGCGCGCGTCCGAAACGGGAGCGCCACAGGCCGTAGAAGAGCAGGATGCTCACCGCCACCATTCCCCAGACCAGATAGTAAAAATGTATGGTCTTGACGATCTTGAAGCCGAAGAAGTTGGGACGGCCGATGCCGAAGATGCCGTTGGAGCCGCCGGTATAGCCGCCCACATCATTGAGCAGGGCGATGCGCACGATCTCCACGATGCCGATGGTGACGATGAGCAGATAGTCCCCGCGCAGATGGATGATGGGACGGGCCACCGCCACGGCCACCAGCGCCGCCACGGCTCCGGCCAGCGGCATGGCGGCGAATATGGGCCACTGGTACAGGGTGTTCAGGATGGCCGTGGTATACGCGCCCACGGCGTAAAAGGCCGCGTGCCCCATATGGAAGATGCCCGCCTGCCCGAGGATGACGTTGAGGGACAGGCCCAGCAGCGCGTAAAGGCCGACGTTCACGCAGACCGAGATCCAGTAGGGGCCGGCCACCAGCGGCAGAAAGGCGAGGCAGACGGCCAGCAGCAGTCCGGCAAGGGTTCGCAGGTTCATAGTTTGTCCGCCGTGCGTTCGCCCAGGATTCCGGTGGGCCGGATGATGAGGATGAGGATGAGCACCAGGAAGGCGATGGCGTCCTTCCAGGCGATGGCGATGTAGCCCGCGGCAAGCGCCTCGATGACGCCGAGCAGCAGACCGCCCAGCATGGCCCCGGGGATGTTGCCGATGCCGCCCAGGATGGCGGCGGTAAAGGCCTTGAGGCCATAGCTCCAGCCCATGGTGAAGTCGATCTGCCCGTAATAGATGCCGACCATGAGGCCGGCCGCGCCGCCCAGCCCGGGCCCGATGAAGAAGACGAGGGAGATGACGCGGTTGACGTTGATGCCCATGAGACGGGCCGCCCCCTGGTCGATGGCCACGGCCCGGATGGCCGCGCCGGTGCGGGTGCGCTGGATGAAGGCCCAGAGCGCGAGCATGAGCAGAACGCTGGCGGCAATGACCAGCAGGCGCACGCCGGGCACGGCCATGCCGAAGAGGCTGACCGTGAAGTCAGGGCGCAGATAGTCGGGGTAGACGTAGAAGCGGGCCCCGTAGATGAGCATGACCGCATTCTGGAAAAAGATGGAGGCCCCGAGGGCGGAAACCACGGCGGAGAGGCGGTTGGCCTTGCGCAGGGGCCGGTAGGCCGCGCGTTCGAGCAGGCAGCCGAGAAGGGCCACCAGCAGCGCCACCATCACGAAGACGGCCAGCACGGCGGCGGCGGGGCCCAGGATGCCGGAAAGATTGCAGCTCACCAACAGAGTCAGCCCCAGATACGCGCCGATGGTGAACAGGTCGCCGTGGGCGAAGTTGATGAGCTTGAGCACGCCGTAGACCATGGTATAGCCCAGCGCGACCAGCGCATAGATGCCGCCGACGGCAAGTCCGTTGAGCAGTTGCTGAAAAAATTGTTCCATAGGGCACTTGTGCGCCGCGGCCCGTCACCGCGGGGCGGTTCCGGGCGCGCGGCGCCTTTTGCATGTAGAGAGTCTGTTACGGAAAGGGCGTCTGCGCCCTCTCCTAAAGCATCTTCAGTTTGCAACGCTTTGCGTTCCAAACCATGCGGCCTGTCGTTTCGCGGAAAAAACGCGTTTTTTCCGCTTGGCTTTGGCCGGGCGGCGCGGTGCCGCCGCCTCGCATCTCACCTTGTTCAAAGGCAACATGCTCTACTGCTGCGGCAGAAGAACGAACTTCCCCTGCTCGTCCACCATGTAGGAGCGGTAGAATTCGCCCACACGGTCGCCCTTCTCGTCAAAACCGAGCTTGCCGGTCAGGCCGGGCATGTCCTTGAGCTGCTTGAGCCACTCGGCCATGTCTTCCGGGTCGGTCTTGCCGGCGGCAAGGGCGGCCTCGATGACCTTGTAGGCATCGCCGGCCACCACGGCCCACACGGAGACGGGGACGGTCTGGTAACGAGCCTTGTAGGCTTCCAGGAAATGCCGGGCTTCCTGCGTGTCCATGTCCTGCGGCAGGGGCGGGCTGATGAAGAAGTATCCCCGGGCGGCCTCGGCTCCCGCGATCTTCACGAGATCCTGATGGTTGGCGGCATCGCCGCCCATCATGGGCACGTCCCAGCCCATTTCCTTCTTCTGACGCAGGAGCATGCCGGTCTCGGGGTAGTAGCCGGTAAAGAACACCACGTCGGGCGCGGCGGCCTTGAGCTTGGTGAGGATGGCCGTGTAGTCGCGCTCGCCGGGCGTCAGGGCGTCATAAAAAACGATCTCCACGCCGGCCTTCTCCAGCGCCTTGCGGCTTTCGTCGGCAAGGCCCTTGGCGTAAGAAGACTTGTCGTGCAGCAGGGCGACCTTCTTGAAGCCGCCCTTGACGATGGCGGCGGCCGCCGCCGCGCCCTGCGCGTCATCGCGGGGGCAGGTGCGGAAAAAGAGCGGCAGGCCCTTTTCGGTGAGCCGGATGCTGGTGGAGCCCGTCCCCACATGCACGAGCCCGGACTCGGCGATGATGTTCTGGCTGGCTTCCGTCACGGCCGAGCCGTAGGTGCCGATGACGGCGATGACGCCGGCCCCGGCAAGCTTCTGGGCCGCCAGCGCCGCCGTACGCGGATCGCCGGCGTCGTCCTCCACCACCAGCTCGATCTTCTTGCCGTTGATGCCGCCGGCGGCATTGGTCTCGTCCACCAGCAGGCTGACGATATTTTTCATGTCCTGCCCTTCGGAGGCCCATTTGCCTGTCAGCGGACACATGAGACCCAGCTTGATGGTCTCGGCAAGAGCCGGAGCCGCAAGCCCCAGGGCCACGGCGCACAGTGCGCCTCCGGCCAGAATGCGTTTCCAGATGTTCATAGAACCCCCGATGCAGGATAAAAAATTGGCAGAGGGGCAGTCTACCCCAAAACGCCGCAAAGGAAAAGCCCTGTCTTCTCAGGCCGAGCGGTAGGTGGCCATAGCCACCAGCGTATCGGTCAGGGTCCGGCTGAACCGGCCCAGCAGCGCGGCGGTGTCGGCCCCGGCGCGGATGGCCATCTCCAGCTCGAAGGCCGCCGAGGCCAGCGGTTTCGCGCCCAGGTTGGCCGCCGCCCCCTTGAGGTTGTGCACCAGCTTCCAGGCGGTGTCCCGGTCATCGTTGCGCAGGGCTCCCTCCACCTGGACGGCCGTTTCCCGCTCGTCTTCCATGAACGTGCCCAGCAGCCTGCGGTACAGGGCCTCATTCCCGCCCACGCGGGGCAGGGCTTCCTTCACATCCAGAAAATGTTCTCCCATATTTCCTCCTCAAACAGCTCTTGCCGTCATATGTTTTCCCGACCCGGCCGCCTGCGCCGGGCTCCGCCGGCACGATGCGCCGTCCATGTTGTGGGGATCCCCCCGGCGCACGAGCGCATAGCGGCAGCAGGCCCTGACGGACATGGCCTGCGACGGACGTCCGTCAGGCGACATGCGGCCCATGCCCGATCCGCGCTCTTCATCAATCTGAAAGAAGTTGTACATTCGTGTCGGCGGTCTCTAAAAACTCAGGGCCTCCGGCAGGACGCAGAAGCCGCCGGGCTGTCCCGGTTCCAGCCGTCCGCCGCACGGCAGGCGCAGGGCTTCGGCCGCGTTGACCGTCAGGAGGCGCAGCAGGGCTTCCGGCGGCGCGTCGCAGGCCTCGCGCAGGAAGACCGCCTCCCTGCGGACATCCAGATCCGTATTGGAGGTCAGCCCGTCGGTCCCCAGACAGCACAGCGCATTGCTTTCCACAGCGGAAAGAAACGGCGACTCGCCCACGCCCAGATGCCTGTTGGAGCGCGGGCAAAGGCAAAGCGCCGCCCCGGAGGCCGCCAGCACCGTCATCTCCTGCGTATCGAGCTGGACGCCGTGCACGGCCAGGGTCCCCGGCCCCAGAAGGCCGAGCTTCATGGCGCAGGCCAGCGGCCGCATGCCCGGAGCCTGCCAGTCATCCGGCAGCACGATGCCCGCATAGAGTTCGGCCAGCGGGCCGCTCCCGCTCACCAGGAGTTCCGTCTCCTCGGGGGATTCGGCAAGATGCAGGGCAAAGACCCGCCCCTTTGCCGCGCACCACTGCCGGGCATCGCGCAGCACGTCCGGCGCGGTGGAATACAGGGCATGTCCCGCCGGGGCGCAACGGGCCTCCAGCGGCACGGAAACATCCGCCACCGGGCGGTCGTCATCCTGCTCCAGCGCGGCGCGGCAGCGCGGCGGCCAGGGGCGTACGGCGTCGATGAACGGCGCATCCATGCCGAACCATTCGCAAAAGTGCGTGATGCCCAGACCGGCCCGCCGGGCCGCGGCATCCACGAGGGCCAGTCCCTCTCCGGCAAAATCCCCCACATGCCCCGTGCCGCGCGCGGCCATGTCCTCGCAGGCCTCGGTGACGGCTTCGACGGACAGCGGTTCCCGCAAATGGGCGATGAGGCTTTCCAGCCAGGCGCTGAAGCCATCCCCCCAGCGCGTCTTGCCGGCCAGATGCGAGAGCTGCAGATGGCAGTGGGCATTGATGACGGCCGGGGCCAGGCAGACGTCCCCCAGATCGCGCACCACGGCTCCGGCGGGCGGCGAGCAGCGTTTCCAGCTCACGACCTCTTCCACCCGGCCGTCCGCAAGGACGAGGGCCGCGTCATCCAGCTTGCGCAGGGGCGCAAAAAGCTGTTCGCCGCGCGCGGGGGCCTCCCCTGCCATGCTCACGAGAGTTCGCGCACGGATAACAAGGCAGTCGGACATAAAACCTCCTCATGCGATCCGGCAAGAGGGTTTCGGCACACGCGGGAAACGGCCCGACAGCTCCCGGCACACAGGCGATGCCCGCCTTATCTGTCCCGCCGGGCAAACTGCCCGCCGGACACATAGAACGTATTCTCCACGATGAAGAGCGCGCCGGGGTCGATGGTGTACACCAGGTTTTCCAGCCGCTTGAGCACCACGTTGTTGGTCACGGTCAGCAGAATCTCCTTGTCCGCGCCGGAATAGGCCCCCTTGCCGCGCATGAGCGTCACGCCGAAACGTTCGGTCACCAGGATGGCCTCGCTGATCTCCTCGCCGCGTTCGGAGATGACGAGCACGAGCTTGCGCCGGTTGAACATGCCGAGCACATACTCCAGCGTGTTGGCCGAGATGAACATCATCAGCACGGAGGCCACGATAAGGTCAAGGTTCAGGCTGAAGCCCGCCAGCAGGTAGACCACGGCGTTGACCCCGAAGGAGAATTGCCCGATAGGCACGTTCCAGCGCTGCTTGAGCGCCACGGCGATGATGTCCGTACCGCCGCTGCTGCCCAGGGTGCGCAGCATGATGCCCATGCCCGCGCCGTGCAGCACGCCGGCGATGACCGCCGCATACACTTCGGTCTGCAGCGGGATCTGCACGGTGAGGAACATGCCGAAGACCGTGGTGCAGATGGTGCCGTAAGCCGTATAGAGGAGGAAGCGCCGTCCCACGAAGAACCAGCCCCAGACCCAGATGGGCACGGACAGGAGCAGATACCAGAGCAGCAGATCCAGCGTGCCCGTCCAGTGCCAGACCAGATAGGCCATGCCGAGGATGCCCCCGGCCACGAAATTGTGCGGCGTGGCCACGGACTGGATGCAGATGGTCACCAGCAGCGCGCCGACGGTGAGCCAGAGCAGGTTCCACCAGACGGATTCGGCCAGTTTGCGATTATATGTCTGTACAAGTTTCATGAGGTCTCCAGGGTCAGGGGAAGAGCCGCGGCACACCGCGAAGGACGTTCCCCATATGGCGTGAGCACGCAGCCTGACCCTAGTCAAAGGGCGGGTCAGCGTCAACCGGGCATTTTCTCCTTTACAAAGCGGGCGCGCCGGTCTAGCGTTGCGCTATGAAGCGCGCGACCGTCCCTTTTTCGCTGATTTTCCCGTGTCCGCATCCTGACGGAACGCCTGCTTTTTATCTGTCACATCCCCGCGCGAGCGGGGCTTTTTTTGACCTCAGCCCCACACTGCCATGAACGACAATCGCTATCAGTGGACGCACAAGGACCTGCTGGACATCTCCCAGCTCAGCCGTGAGGATGTCCTCCACATCCTCGATGTGGCCGCCAGCTTTCAGGAGATCAACCAGCGTCCCGTCAAAAAGGTTCCCACGCTCAAGGGAAAGACCGTGATCCTCTTTTTCGTGGAGAACAGCACCCGCACCAAGACCTCCTTCGACGTGGCGGGCAAGCGCCTCTCCGCGGACACCTACTCCCTTGCCAAGTCCGGCTCCAGCCTCAACAAGGGGGAAAGCCTCAAGGATACGGCCCTCACCCTGCAGGCCATGAGCCCGGACGTCATCGTCATCCGCCACCCCAGCAGCGGCGCGGCCCGCTTCCTCGCCGAGCGCCTGCCCTGCGGCATCGTCAACGGCGGCGACGGCTGGCATGCTCATCCCACCCAGGCCCTGCTGGACAGCCTGACCCTGCGCAGCCACTGGGGCACGGACTTCAGCGGCCGCGTGGTGACCATCCTCGGCGACATCGCCCACAGCCGCGTGGCCCGCTCCAATGTGCAGTTGCTGACCCTGCTGGGCGCGCGCGTCCGCCTCTGCGCCCCGCGCACCCTGCTGCCGGCGGGCGTCCACAACTGGCCGGCGGAGGTCGTTGCCGATCCGGATGCCGCCGTGCGCGACAGCGACGCCGTCATGTGCCTGCGCCTGCAGCTCGAACGGCAGCAGGCCGGCCTGCTGCCGGATCTCACCGAGTATTCCCGCCGCTTCTGCCTGACGCCCGCCCGGCTCGACAAGGCCAGGCCGGACGCGCTGGTGCTCCATCCCGGCCCCATGAACCGCGGACTGGAGATCGCCGACGCCGTGGCGGACGGCCCGCACAGCCGCGTTCTCGATCAGGTATCCTCCGGCGTGGCCACCCGCATGGCCGTGCTCTATCTTCTGGCCACCCGCAACGAAGGGGCCGCCGCCCCCAAGCACGGAGACTAGTCATGACCCTCTGCCTCAAAAATGCCCGTCATCTTGACGCCCCGGTGGACCTTCTCGTCCGGGACGGCCGCATACTCACCATGACTCCCGCCGGACACCAGCCGCCCCCGGACGGCTGCGACACCTTCGATGCCGGCGGCCTGCTGCTCATGCCGAGCTTTATCGATGTCCATGCCCATTTCCGGGACCCCGGCTACGAATACAAGGAAGACGTGACGACCGGGCTGGCCGCCGCCGCGCATGGCGGCTTCGGCGCGGTCATGTGCATGGCCAACACCCGCCCCGTCAACGATACGGCCGCCGTCACCCGCTGCATGCTGGAAAAGGCCCGCGCCGCCTGGCCCCACGGGCCGCGCCTCTATCCCGTGGCCGCCGCCACCGTGGGGCTTGCCGGGCAGGAGCTGGCCCCGCTGGGCGAACTGAAGGAAGCCGGCTGCGTGGCCGTCTCCAATGACGGCTGTCCGGTGAGCAGCGCCGAGATGATGCGCCGCGTCATGGAATACGCCGCGGACCTCGGTATGGTGGTCATGGACCATTGCGAAGATCCGGATCTGGCCCGCGGCTGGGTCATGAACGAAGGGGAAGTCAGCGGCGAGCTCGGCGTCAAGGGACAGCCCGCCGCCGGTGAGGCCGTGCAGATCGCCCGTGATGTCATGCTGTCGGAATATCTGGGCATCCCCGTGCACATCTCCCATGTCTCCTCGGCCCTTTCCGTGGACGTGCTCCGCTGGGCCCAGGCGCGCGGCGTCAAGGTGACGGCCGAGACCTGCCCGCATTATCTCATGCTCGATGAAAGCGCCCTGCGCGGCTACAACGCCAATGCCAAGGTCAGCCCGCCCCTGCGCCGCCCCGAAGACCGGGAGGCCCTGCGCCAGGCCGTGCGGGACGGCATCCTCGGCGTGCTCAGCACCGACCACGCCCCGCATGCCCTGCATGAAAAGGAACGCACGCTGGACGAGGCCCCCAAGGGCTTTACCGGTCTCGACCTTGCCCTGCCGCTGACCTGGCGGCTGGTGCGTGAAGGCATCTGGGACGAAGCCCTCCTGCATCAGCGCTGGTGCTATGGCCCGGCCGAGATCTTCGGCCTGCCCTGCAACCGCTTCGAGCCCGGAGACCCGGCGGACTTCTTCCTCTTCGACCCTGAAGAGACATGGACGGTGAGCCCGGAGACCCTGCATTCCAAGAGCGCCAACACCCCCTTCCTCGGCGAAGAGATGCGGGGCCGCGTCCGGCATCACTGGTGCGGCGGCGTGCAGTTGTTTTAGGGGGTGCGGAGTCTTGGTCCCATGAAGACGGAACTCGCCCTTCTGGCAGAACTGCATCAGGACGCCCAGCGACAGGGACCTGGCAGCGAGGAGGCCACACGGCTCGCTCTTTCCCTCACCCGGCTGTCTCCGGATGCCCCTCTGCGCGTGGCCGATATAGGCTGCGGCACTGGGGCCTCCACGCTCGTGCTGGCGCAGGCTCTACCACGGGCCAGCATCCTTGCGCTGGATTTTCTGCCCTCCTTCCTGCAACGCCTTGGCGAGCGGGCGCAGGCCCTCGGCGTGGCTCGCCGTATACGGCGTTGCCTTGCTGATATGCACTGCCCGCCCATTACGCCGGCTTCGCTCGATCTGATCTGGTCTGAAGGCGCCATCTACAACATGGGCTTTGCCAGTGGCGTACGGACGTGGCTGTCCCTGCTCAGGCCGGGCGGCATCCTAGCCGTCTCCGAGATCACCTGGCTGCACGAGTGTCGGCCCGAAGCGCTTGAACGCCACTGGGATGCCGCCTATGGAGAGATGGGAACGGCTGCGGACAAATTGCGCACCCTTGAAGCGGCTGGTTACGAGCCTCTCGGCTATTTCCCCCTGCCTGCATCATGTTGGACTGAAAACTATTACGACCCGCTCGAAGCCCGTTTTTCCGAATTCCTGGCCGCCCACCCTTCACCGGAAGCCCGCCACATCGTCGAGGAAGAGCGGGCGGAAATCAGCCTGTTCCGGCAATACGGCGCGTCGGTGAGCTACGGCTTTTACATCGCCGCAAAACCCGCGACTTCCTCCCGCCCCGATTTTTCGCCGCACAGGCGGCACAACACATAAAGGAGGCCATATGCCCAAACATCTGAAGGACCCCGACCTGTTGCGCCACCAGGCCTACATCAACGGCCAGTGGCAGGATGCCGAAAACGGCGCCACGCTGGCGGTCATCAACCCCGCTACGGGTGAAGAGCTGGGAAGCGTGCCGCGCTGCACGGCCAACGACGCCCGCGCCGCCATCGCCGCGGCGGAAGCCGCCTTTGCCGTCTGGCGCAAGGTGCCCCTGCAGGAACGCGGGGCAAAACTGCGCCGCTGGGGCGAGCTTATCGAGGAACACATCGACGACCTCTGCCGCATCCTGACCCTGGAACAGGGCAAACCCCTGGCCGAGGCCCGTGGGGAGATCCTGCAGGGGGCCAGCTATTTCCCCTGGTTTGCCGAAGAGATCCGCCGCGCCTACGGCGATGTCGTTCCCGCCCCGCGCGCCGGCGTGCGGCCGCTGACGCAAAAGCAGCCCATCGGCGTGGTGGGCGTCATCACGCCCTGGAACTTCCCCTCCTCCATGCTGCCCCGCAAGGCCGCTCCGGCCATCGCCGCCGGCTGCACCCTGGTGGTCAAGCCCGCCAGCGCAACGCCCTACTGCGCCCTGGCCCTGGCCGAACTTTCCCGCCGGGCGGGCATCCCGGCCGGGGTCATCAACGTGGTCACCGGCGATGCGGGCGTCATCGGCAAGGAGATCACGCAAAGCCCTGTGGTCCGCAAGCTGAGCTTCACCGGCTCGACCTCCGTGGGCCAGCAGCTCGCCGCGGACTGCGCGCCCACCCTCAAGCGTCTTTCGCTGGAGCTGGGCGGCAATGCGCCCTTCATCGTCTTTGACGACGCGCAGCTGGACGCCGCCGTGGCCGGCGCTGTGGGCAGCAAATTCCGCAATGCGGGCCAGACCTGCATCTGCGCCAATCGTTTTCTGGTGCAGCGCGGCATCCACGACGCCTTCGTGCGCGGCCTCAAGGAAAAGGTGGACGCCTTCCGCGTGGGCAACGGTCTGGACGCGGGCGTGACCATCGGCCCCCTCATCAATGAGGAAGCCGTCCGCCGCGTGGACGGCCTTGTGCAGGACGCCCTGAGCAAGGGGGCCACCCTGCTGGCCGGCGGCAAACCGCACAGCATGGGCCCGCGCTTCTACGAGCCGACCCTGCTTACGGGCCTGACCCGTGAGATGCGCATCTTCAAGGAAGAGATCTTCGGCCCCGTGGCCGCCATCATGCCCTTCGACACGGAAGAGGAAGCCATCTCCCTGGCCAACGACACCTGCTTCGGTCTGGCCTCCTACCTCTTCTCCCGGGATCTGGGCCGCGTCTGGCGCGTGGCCGAGTCCCTGCAGTACGGCATGGTCGGCATCAACGACGTGACCCTTGCCGCCGCGGAAACGCCCTTCGGCGGCGTGAAATTCAGCGGCATGGGCCGCGAAGGCAGCCGCGAAGGCCTCAACGACTACATGGAGACCCACCTCTTCCTCATGGGCGGCATCGACAAGTAGAGCGTTTTGCCTTTATAACGCGAGGCGGCCGCGCAGCGCCGCCCGGCCCAACGTAAACGGAAAAATCGCTTTTTTCCGCGAAACGCCAGGCCGAACGGAGTGGAGCGCGAAGCGCTCCACACGGAAACAACGCTCACCTATGAACAGCCCGGACAGGGGGCCGCGACCTCCTGTCCAGGCGCTTTTCGCACTGGGAGGTCCCATGCATATCCGTCAGCCGGTGGTCGCCGGCCGCTTTTATCCCGATGGCCCGGAGGACCTGCGGCAGGAGGTGCTCCATTTTCTGGACGCCGGCGCACGCGCCCTGCCCGCCCCCCGGCACACCACGCCTGTCGCGCTCATGCTGCCGCACGCCGGGCATGCCTTCTGCGGGCAGATCATCGGGGCCACGCTGGCGGGCATGCGCCTGCCCCGTACGCTCATCCTGCTCTGTCCCAACCATACGGGCATGGGCCGACCCCTGTCCGTCTGGCCGGACGGCGCCTGGCTCACGCCGCTGGGGCCGGTCACCGTGGATGCCGGTCTGGCCGCCGCCCTTTGCGAAGGAGCGACCGTCTTTGAAGCCGATACCCATGCCCATCTGCGTGAACATGCGCTGGAGGTGATCCTGCCCTTCCTGCAGGTTCATCAACCGGAGCCTTTCCGCATCGTGCCGGTCTGCGTGGGCACGCGGCAGCGGGAGGTGCTCCATCAGGCCGGACGCGATCTGGCCCGCCTGCTCGCCGGCCGCCTCCTGCCGGCTTCCCCTGAAGGGGATGGCGACGATATGCCGCAGGTCGCCCTCGTGGTGAGCTCGGACATGAACCATTACGAGGACCAGCACCGCACCCTGCAAAAGGACGACATGGCCCTGCGCCATGCCCTTGCCTGCGATCCCGACGGCCTGCTGCACATCACGCAGCGGGAGGGTATCAGCATGTGCGGCGCGGCCCCGCTGGCGCTGGCCCTTTACGCGCTCCGCCAGCTGACGGGCAAGACGCCGCCGCTGGTGGAGCAGACCCTGCACGATACCTCGGGCAGCATCTCCGGCGACATGGAGCATGTGGTGGGCTATGCCGGCTTGCGCATATTTCTGCCGTAACTGGCCGTTGAGATCTTCTTCTTGTCCATCAAAAGAATCAACGGTTTTTCCAAATAAGACATAACAATCCAAACAAGATGTGAGAGGTGCATATGAAAACGGCTTATCTTCATATCGGCTCGCCAAAGACAGGAACCACAGCGATCCAGACCATGTATGGCATGAATCCCCATTTTCTTGCCGAAGCTGGTTTTGCATTTCCTCCTTTCAGCAATTGCTTGTATTCTGAAACATCGAATACTTACTCAGGAAATGGAGCTGATTTGCTGCGTTTAACCTATAATTTTTCACCCGCCATTGATAGCTACATACAAAATTTATTTTCAAATGCCGACAAGATGTTTATCAGTTATGAAGCTTTTACAAAATGCTATCCTGAGCATATAAATTTTTTGTGCGACGCATTTTCGCGCAACAATATCAAACTGCACGTCATCCTTGTATTTAGGAATCTTTATGACTATTTCTTTTCCTTATGGAAGCAAAACGTTTATTTTGGATATAGATACAGCTTTCCCGAATATGTCATTGAGAAAAAGGATTTGAACATATTCTCGACATTTGGCGATTTCAAATTCTCTTTGAACTGCCCATTTCTTGCCTTAAAAAATTTTAAAAAAAATAAAGGCATCGAAATAACCGTACTCCATTATGACGCCTTAAAAAAGAAACTTCTTGAAAGGTTCTCTCAGATATTGGGGACTCGCCATTCGGAAATATCTCAAAGCGTCAATGCATCGATCAGCTATTTTGAAACAGAGATAGTCCGAGGCATAACGAACAAGATCCATGCCCATTGCGACTTCTCGGAAAAGCAGGAATTCTTTTTTGCAAAAATCATTGGGAATATGGCAAAAGTTTTCACCAATTTCCCACGAATGTATTCAAGAGAGAGAGAGAGAGAGAGAGAGAAGCTGAAGCCTTTTTATAAATCCGTAGTGCATTATCTACTTCAAAACTATACTTCTGAAGTTCAAGAATTGAATAATGAATACAACTTATCCCTTCAAATCGTAACACAAGAAGATAAATTCTGCCAACCGGTCGTTTTTGACCATGATACACATACCGCTGAGCTAGTTCAGCAGTTTTATGAAACGATTGATGCCAAGCTCAGAAAATAAGCATATATTTTTTGCATTCCTTCCAATTGGCAAATAGCATTTTTCCCCTAAACGATACTTGCTCCCATATGCTTTCATCAGGGCGGGGATACCGTACCATTGCGAACGGTATCCCCGATACCTTTCTTCAAAAATTACGCTGCCGTCATGCTGACGAAAAGCCAAACGACGTTTCCGGCGACATGGAGCATGTGGTGGGATATGCCGGCTTGCGTATATTTCTGCCGTAATTCTGCAGACCTAATGTTTTTGCGGGAAACGCCGACAGGATGCTTGTTCGGGTTAAGACGCCGGTTGACGCCGGGCGCGTTCTTTGACTACAACCCGACGCGTTGACCAGAATATTTCAGATGTGGAAGGGGTTATGCAGGCAAAAGGTGTCACATGCGTCATCCGCTCGCTTATGGGTGGAGGCGCCGAACGGGTCCTTACCACCATGGCGAACTTCTGGGTGGAGCGAGGGGTGGCGGTCAGCATCATCACTTCCGTCCCTTCCCGGCTGGATGCCTATCCGCTGGACGGCCGCGTCCGCCGGATAACGCTGGCCTGCCCGCACAGTCTCTTCAGCCGCAACGGCTATCCGTGGAGCATCCGCCGTCTGCGCCGGGCCATCATCAAGCAGGGGCACGATGTCGTCATCAGCTTTATGGACCGCAGCAACGTGCCGATCCTGCTGGCCACCCGCGGCCTGGGCAAGCGGGTGATCATCGCCGAGCGCATCGATCCGCGCACTCAGAACTATTCCCTGATCCGCCGCTTCTGCATGCGCCTGTGCTATCCGTGGGCCGACGCCCTGACCGTCCTGACCGAAAACGTCAAGACCCAGTGGGCCGAACGTTTCATGCCCGCCCACAAGATACATGTGATCCATAATCCGGTCCTGCCGCTGGCGGTCGATTCGCCCCTGCCGGACTGGCTTCCTGAAAAATTCATCTGCTGCGTGGGCCGCCTGCACCGGCAGAAGGGGTTCGACCTGCTCTTTCAGGCGCTGCCTCCCGTCTTTGCGCGCCACCCCGACGTGAAACTGGTCATCCTCGGGGAAGGGCCGGAACGCGCCGCCCTGACCCGACAGGCGGAAGAACTGGGGCTTGCCGGGCGCGTCTTCATGCCGGGCTTCATCCATAATCCGCACGCCATCGTCCGCAGGGCAAGTCTTTTCGTGCTGCCGTCGCGCTTCGAGGGCTTTCCCAACGCGCTCATCGAAGCCATGTCCCTTGCCCGGCCGGTCATCAGCTATGACTGCCCTTCCGGCCCGGCCTACCTCATCCAGGACGGGGTCAACGGCATCCTGCTGCCTGTGGGAGAGATCGCGGGGCTGACAAGCCGGCTCAACTTCCTGCTGGACAACCCCGAAAAGGCCAGCGCCCTCGGCAGGGAAGCCCTCAAGGTGCGCGACTACTGCAATATAAATCGGGTCATGGAAAAATGGAGCGCCCTTGCCGGCCTCACAGAAGCAAAGAGCCCCGGCTACACGCCGCCACAGGCCGCTCCCGCCGTCGCCGGGCAGGCGGAGAAGCGGATATGAGGCGGGCCAGGATGCCGTACCATCGCTCCGCGCCTTCTCCAGAGCCGTTTACCCTGGCTTGCGCCACAGCCCGTAGGGCCGTCATCCGCTTGGCACGCCGGGAATGCCGTCCTGACGCCGCGACGGCTGCGCGGCCGTCCCCGTTCGAAAAGCGTCCCAAACCGGGCGCACGGCTGACGCCGCTTGAGCGCGGCCGCACGCGTCATGCCGCATAAGGGGGCCGGCATGGGATCGTCTTCCGAACTGCCCCGGGCAGCAGCGTTGTGCATCCCCCGCCTGTACGAGGGAGGGGCCGAAAAGGTCATGGCCCATATGGCGGGCTGGTGGGCTGAGCGCGGCGTCCATGTCCATCTGGTCACCTTCCATGCCTCGCCCCGGGACTTTCCCCTGCACCCCGCCGTCCGGCGCACCCTGCTTGACGACGTGCCGGACGCGCCTTTTCCCCGGCTCGATCCCTGGCCGCAGGAGTCCCGTAACGTCGGCGCGCTGCGACAGGTTTTCCTGCGCATCCTGCGTGAAGAAGGCGTGGAACGCCTGCCCGTGCTCAGTTTCCTGGCCCGCATGAACATGCGCTGTCTGTTTGCCGCGCAGGGCCTGCCGTGCCGTGTCGTCATCAGCGAGCGCACCTATCCGCCCGCCCTCTTTCTGGGCGAACATGACGAAGCCTTACGCCGGCAAAGCTATCCTCTGGCGGACGCGCTGGTCGTGCAGACCGAATACACCCGGCAGCACTGGGGAAACGGCATGGTGGGGCCGGCAAAATGTCATGCCCTCCCCAACGCCTGCCTCCCCCAGGCGGCTCCGCCCCAGGCCATCCCCCTTCCCGAAGGACAGGATTTTTTTCTCGCCATCGGCCGGCTGGCTCCGGAAAAACGCCATGACATGCTGCTGCGCGCCTTTGCCGAAACGCTCTCCCGCTTTCCGCGGCTCCATCTTTATCTTGCCGGAAGCGGCGAACTGGAGCAGCCACTTCGCGAGCTTTGCCGACAGCTGCACCTGGAAAAGCGGACGACGTTCCTCGGGCATGTGGCGGATGTGCGTCCCTGGCTGCGGCAGGCGCGCGCCATCGTCCATCCATCCGAATTTGAAGGTTTCCCCAATGTTCTGCTCGAAGCTCTGGCGGAACGCTGCCCGATGATCGCCACAGACTGCCTCACCGGCCCCTCGGAGATCATCCGGCAGGGACAGAACGGTTTTCTTGTGCCCGTCAATGATCAGACGGCCCTGACGGACGCCATGCTGCGCATCCTTGATGCCGATGTGCAGCGGGCATTTCGGGAAAATATGCGCGTATTTCCCCGGGAGTTTTCCGCGGACGGCGTCATGCGGGCCTGGACGAGGCTCCTGTCGGGCCGTCGGGCGGATGCGTCGGCCCCCGCGCGGGAAGCGTGAGACGCGGGCGGTCCCCGTTCGCCGGGAACGACGGGCAACCGCGGCGGCGTAACGGCGCGGAACATATTGCAGAGGAAGCGGGGAGATCTTACCCTGCTCTGGACGCGGCATGGCATTGCGCCGGCATGGCGCGCACGCCGACCGCTTTTTCCGACGGGAATATCCCGTACATGAGGTGAGATGAATATGGCTGTCCTTTTGCTGGCTGTCCATGAGGAACAGGTGGAGACCCAGTCCCGCAATCTGGGCCTGCACAGAATCGCGCATTATCTGCGGCATCATGGTGTGCGCTGCGACATCTGCGAGATCGGCCTTGACGACGACAAGGAATATCTTGCCCGGGCGGAGCGCGGCGAATACGCCCTTATCGGCTTGAGCAGCACATACGTCTTCCTTGAGAAGGAGCTGCAGACCTTCCTTCCCTACTGGAAGGCCGCCGCCGCGTGCGGGGCCTTCACCTGCGCGGGGGGGCAGGCGCCCAGCCGCGCGGCCGCGTTCTGGCTCGATCTGGGCTTTGACGGCGTTATCCGCGGCTACGGCGAACTTCCCATGCTCAAGCTTGCCCAAAGCCTCGAAAAGGCGGCGGGCGGCGTCCCCGACCTTACGGACGTCCCGGGGCTGACGTGGCGCAACGGCGCGAACATACAGGAAAATCCCGCGCAGCCGCTCACCGCGGAACTCTTCAGGGAACTGAACTATACCTCGGCCAAGGAAATGGGCATCCCGGCGGCATGGCTGCCCTCCCTGTCCGGGCAGGAGCCGGAAAAAGGCGTGGAGAGCTCCCGCTACCGGGCCTTCAAGGCCTGGCGTCTCTTCACCTCGCACAAATGCCCCAACCGTTGCGGCTACTGCAGTTCCTCCAACTTTCTTGAGCAGGTGTACGGCAAGGGCTGCGCCTCCTTCGGCCTGAGCGTGGATGAGGTCATCGACCTTGTCGATTTTTACCACTCCACATACGGCATCTCCTTTTTCAATATCCATGACGACGACTTCACAAGCCCCAAGCGCTTCACGCGGGAATTCTGCCGCCGGGTCGTCGATCTCAAACAGCGCGGCAGGCTGCCGCAGCAGATGGCCTTTTTCTGCCAGTCCCGCGTCGTGGATTTCCTCGATCTGAAGACACGGCGGCCGGACATGGAGATCCTCCGCCTGATGAAGGCCGCCGGCTTCCACCGGATCAGTTTCGGCGTGGAAAACTTTTCGGAAAACATGCTCCTGACGCCCATCATGCACAAAAAGGGCTATAACGATCCCATCATCATGGACTTGCTGCGAGCGGCCGACAGTCTGGATATCGAGTCCGGCGTCAACTTCATGGTCTGCGTCCCGGAAGCCGAGCCCGAAGACGTGCGCCTGAACCTCGAACGGCTTGTCGACGTGCAGGAAATGAACGGCATCGCCGTCATGAACATGTTCATCCAGTCCTATCCCGGCTCCTTTGCCTTCATGAATCCCCGCTATCCGGCGCAGACGTCGCAGCACGTCTCTCCGCTCAACGGCCGGGAGTACGTCAAGCAGGAATATTTCCTTCCGCATCACCCGCGCGTACGGGCGGCCCTTGCCCATTACATGGGCGGCGGCGTACGGGATGCGGTTGCCGCCTACAAGCAGCGGCATCCCGGCGTCCATGTGCAGGAAATGAAGATGCTCAACCTGATCAAGGCCAACGTCATGGCAAAACATCTGGGCTTTGACGATCTTGTGAGCCGGCTGGAAAAAAGCATCCGGCAGCGTGCCGCCTTCTTGAAAAACCAGGGGAACTGATATGCCTTCGTATGATATGATCACCTTTTCCATCGTGGATCAATGCAACCTGAGTTGCCAGTCCTGCCCGGCGGAACACATCTCCCGGACAGGCAAGCTGCGCTATGCCCCTGTGGACTTCTGCCGCCGCGTCTTTGCCAAGATCGCCAGAGATTACGGCAATCCCCGCATACCGCTCTATTGCCTCAGCGAGCCCCTGTTGCACCCCGACCTGCCCGGCGTGCTGGATGCCGCCGCGGAACAGGGCCTGACCGTGGAGATCAGCACGAACCTCAACACGCAGCGGGACCTTGCCCCCATCATCGAACATCCGGCGCTGGAACGTCTGGACATCTCCCTCGACGCCTTTACGCAGGAGACCTACATAAAGGGGCATGCCCGGGGCCATATGGAGATCGTCAAAAGCAACATGCGCCGCATGGCGGAAATGCGGCATGACGGAAAGGTTTACGTCAAGTTCCTGCGCTATAACGACAACGCGGAAGAAGAGCTGCTCATGCAGGAATTTGCCGAAAACCTCGGCTTCCAGTTCAGGAGCTTTCCCGCGACCTATTTCCCCTACGGGGACATTCTGGAAGCCGTCACGTCCGGCAGGGAATACACCCCGCCCGCCGAAGCCGCGCCCCTCCTGTCGCGCCTGCTGACGCGGGACTTCTGGCGGGTCGTCCCCACCCCGGCCTTCTCCTCGGGCGTCTGCCACAATCAGGAAAGCATCCTTTTCATCAACTATGCGGCAAAGATCTATTGCTGCAATTTCGCCACCTATCACGCATTCGGCCAAGTCGGCGACTTTCTTGATCTGACGGCCGAAGAGATCCACCGCCTGAAGCAGGACTTCCCCTTCTGTCAGAAATGCCATAAGGCCGGCGTACAGGGACAGAACGCCATCAAGTGCGCGCTGGAAAACGAAGAAGAGCTCCAGGCCTTCTTTGCCTTCCTGGACAGGCAGGACATGTCCGCGGCTGCGGGCGAGCCCATCTATATTTATGGAGCGGGCTGGCTCGGCAGGCACATCCGCACCATCCTTGCCGGCAAAGGTCTGCCGGTACGCGGCTTCATCGACGATTCCCCGGCCCTGGGGCAGACGGTCGTCGACGGTCTCCCCGTCACGACATTTGCCGCCCTCGACCCGGAGGAAGGCAGGCGCGCCCGTGTCCTGCTCGGCTTTTTCGCGCCGCATTCGCTCATGCGGCAGCTTGACGCCCGGATCCGTGCCGGCGGCAACCCGCGCGGCCTGCAGCAGGTAGGGGCCTTCTTCATCGAGGCGACCTCCCGCGGCGGACAGACCTCGTAGGGCCGATGCCCGCAGGCGCGGCGGTTTTCGCGCTGCCGGGGCCGGCAGGCTCCGCAAGATCCGCAGAAGTTACCGAAGCGCAGGAGTTCGCTTATGAAAATATTTATCGGCATGCAGAATACCGGCAGCCTGATGTCCGACTACGGCGCCGGCTTCAGGGCATTGGGGCACGAAGTCTTTTGCGTCACGGAGTCATCGAGCGCCATCACGAGCGACGCCGTGGACCTGAACATCGCCCATGTCGTGAATACCCGCTTCGCCCGCCGCCAGGCCACGGAGCAGGAACGTAGAGCCTATGCGACGAATGTGCGGCGACACGCTTGGCAAAAGGCGCTGGAAGCCGACGTCTGCATGTTCATCTGGAACAGTTTCCGGGAAGATGCCAGCGACCTGCCCGAGCTGAAAAAGCTCGGCAAGAAGATCGTCGTTCGCTTTTGCGGCTCGGAGATCCGTGAACCGGAAGTGGAAGAACAGGCCGGCAAGGAAGATGAAATGGCCACCGCCACCGGCTATCTGGCGAAAGACCTGGCAAGTCTGCAGCAGCGTTTGAACTATCTCCGCATGGCCGAGCGCTATGCCGACCTGCTCATCGGCGTGGCCCGCATGGGCCTGCGCCCCAGCATGGTTTCCGGCGGCTGGCTGTATGCGGCGCCGGAAGATCCGCTGCCGCATCCTCCGCAACGCCAGGTCCCGGTCATCCTGCATGCGCCTTCCAAAACGGCCGCCAAAGGAACCGTCCCCCTCCTGCAAACGCTTGAGGCGCTGCGTAGTCTGGGACTACAGTTCGGCTTCAAGATGATCCAGGGCATCCCCCACGGGGAAATGGCTAAAGAGTTCGCTTCAGCGGACATCTTTTGCAACTCCATGCAGTACAGCGGCCGAAGCGTATACGAAGCCCTGGCGGCGGGCTGCGTGGTGGCCGACTACGGCATAACGCACGCGCGAAAGCTCTTTGACCGTTACGCCGCCATGACCATGCGCCTCCTGGGCTTTTCCGGCAGCTTCGAGGAATTGCGCGATCGCTGGTGGCGGCACAACGATATCGACGGCTTCATGAGTGCGCCCGTCGTCACCCTGCGGACGGAAAGCGCTCCGGAAACGCTGGCCCAGCTCATCCTCGACCAGCGCCGCCGGAACCAGCTTGCCGCCGAAGGCCCCCGCTATCTTGCGGAACAGTATTCCCCCGCCAAACGCTGCCAGCAGATCCTGGATTATCTTGCCGATCCGGAAGCTGAAGAAAACAAGATGCGGCTGTTCTTCTATCCCTTCTTCAGCCGCCAGTTTATCCCTGAGCAGGACCCGCAGCGCCTTGCTCTGTACAACCAGGGGAACAGCATGGTTCGCGGCTGCCAGTGGTATCGCCGGTGCATCCCCTCAGCCACACGGGCCGGCTTGATTTTTTAGGCCTGTTAACACTATTCGCTGCTTGTTTTTGGGGGAAGGATCAGGGACACGAGGCAACCCTGTCCCAAAGGCAAGCGGAGCGTGCATGGCTTATTTAGTTTATCTATCAAAATCATTTGTAAAATTTGTGTTGACACTCTACGGGTCGTAGGGTTTGGAACGCAAAGCGTTTCAAACTGGAAACGCTCTAAGGACAGGCGTTCGTCGTTTCCCCCATTCGGGGCGAAGCGGGACACGGCGCAAGACCTTTGCGCTGACAAAAAATAAACGACATGGACGACATGGAGCCGACATGATGAGCGAAGCCCCCCTGAACGTGGAGCATGCCCTCTGCCCTGTCTGCCGGAGCGACGACTATTCCCTCGCCTTCCGGCGTCCCGATCTGCGGTTCTGCTGCTCACCGCATGTCTTTACCATCGTCCGCTGCAGGACGTGCGGCATGGGCTACATCCTGGACAGACCGACGGAAGCCGCTCTGCGTACCTTCTATCCGCCCACTTTCTACGCCACCAACCACGACAGCTCGGGACAGGAGGCCCCCCTGCGCCACAAGATGGAGCTTGTCCGCGCCCATGCGGGGCAGGCCGCGGGCGGACGGCTGCTTGACCTTGGCTGCGCCGGCGGGGAATTCGTGGCTTATGCGCAGCAACAGGGCTGGACCGCCCACGGATACGACTGGACGACATCGCTCAGCAACCAGAGCGGCCTTCCCATCCAGTACGGCGGCGACCTTGCCGGGCTCTACGACGACAACTCCTTTGACGTCATCACGGCCTGGGCCGTCATGGAGCATGTCTACGATCTGCGGGACACCATGCGCAACATATCCCGCATGCTCAAGCCCGGCGGCATCTTCATCGCCCTTGTCACCAATTTTGACAGCATCCCCGGCCGTTATATGCAGGGGGACGACATCCCCCGTCACCTCAACCTCTTCACGCCCCGCAGCTTCGACCGGCTGCTGCGGGAATACGGCATGCAGCCTGTCCGGCACTGCTTCGACCAGAAGATCTTCACGGGCAGCCACAGGGGGCTGCTGGTCTTTCTGCTCAAACGCCTTGCCGGCGAACCGCTGGCCGATATCGTCGCCCAGCACAGAGCCCCCGGCCGCCGGCCCGAATTTTGCGGCATGCTGCGCGGCAGACCTTCCGCATTGACCCGAGCCGTCTGCTGGTTTGACCGCACCCTCTTTACGCCCGTCATCGACAGGGTGGCGGAAAGTCTCGGTAGAGGGCTGACCCTGACCGTGGTTGCCCGCAAGGACGCATAGAACGTTTTGCCGGTGAAAAGGCGGGACACGAGGCGGCGGTACAAGTCGCCCGGCCCGACATGAGCGGAGTGACGGCGCTTTTTCCGCACAACGACAGGCCGCATGGTTTGGAAGGCAAGCGTTCCAAACCATGCGGCCTGTCGACACTCTTCGCTGTTTGTTGGGGGAAGGGGACCCCCGCGCTCTGCTGTCGATGTCCGTAAGGCTCCTTCGTCGCCTAGGCTCAGGACTCATTACTCTTTTGTGAGGGGGAAGAAACCCCTTTTGCTCGCGGCAAAAAGGGGTTTCTTCCCCCTCACACTCCCCCATCTTCCCCAAAACCCGCTACTTGGGTAAAAGTAATTGGAAACAAAAAACCTCAGATTATAAAAATAAGTATTTATTTTACAACAAGTTATAAAAATATCTCAGTCAGAACATATTGCCTGATAATGAGTCCTGACCTTAACGGGCACGGCCCTCCGGGCCGCCTTTCGGTCGCGCTCTGCTGTCGATGTCCGTAAGGCTCCTTCGTCGCCTAACGGACACGGCCTCCGGCCGCCCGTCGGATCGCCGCCGGCACGGGAGGGGCCAGTCTTTTCGCAGGAAGCGAGAAAAGGCGTTCTCGTCATCCTTCCCCTCAAGCCTCCATCTCTTCCCCAGCGTGCTTTTACCGTGGGAAGCGTCAGGAACACGAGGCGTCCCCGCCCCAAAGACAAATGGAACGTGAACGATTTTCTTTTTTACCCATTAAAATTGTTTGTAAAATTCGTTTCAACAGGCCCTAAAGATAGGGGTCGGGCTGCGACAGGTAATTCTGCACGAAATCCGTCACGCCGTCCTCGAGGCTGGTCATCTTGAGGGGGCAGCCCACCTTGTCCAGCCAGTTCATGTCCGCCTGGGTGAAGTTCTGATACTTGCCGTGCAGCATGCGCGGCATGTCCACATAGGTGATGCGGCAGGAGCGCTGCATGGCGCTGAACACGGCTCGGCCCAGATCGTTGAAGCTGCGGGCCCGGCCGCTGCCCACGTTGTGGATGCCGTTGACGTGGCGGTTCTCCAGCAGCCAGCTCATGAGGGCCGTGCAGTCCTTGACGTAGACGAAGTCCCGCTTCTGCTCGCCGTCGGAGATATCCGGACTGGTGGAACGGAAAAGTTCCAGATCGCCATGCTTGGTGATCTGCTTGTAGGCCTTGCAGGCGACGCTGCGCATCTCGCCCTTGTGGTATTCGTTGGGGCCGTAGACATTGAAGAACTTGAGGCTCGCCACCTCCTTCTCCAGCCCGTGGCGCACCAGCCAGAGGTCGAACAGGTGCTTGGAATAGGCATAGAGGTTGAGCGGCCGCAGCTTCGGCAGCAGGTCGGGATCGTCGCTGAAACCCAGCGAGCCGTCGCCGTAGGTGGCGGCGGAACTGGCATGGATGAAGCGCGCGCCCTTGGCCAGGGCATAACGGCAGATGTCCCGGCTGAACTGGAAGTTGTTCTCCATGAGGAAGTCGCCGTCGGCCTCCGTGGTGTCGGAGCAGGCGCCGAGGTGGATGATGGCCTCCACCTTCCACGGCAGGGCATCACGCAGGAGAAGGTCGCGGAAACGCTCCCGGTGGATGTAGTCGGCATAGGTCAGCTTGACCAGATTGCGCCATTTGTCGTCCGTGCCCAGATGATCCACCAGCACCACGTCGTCGATGCCCTGCTGATTGAGCTGCCACAGCATGGCGCTGCCGATGAAGCCCGCGCCCCCGGTAATGATGTACATGCAAACCTCCTCATGCGCCGCGGCGCGTTCTCTTGCTGGGGGATACTAGCCGCTTGCCCTGCCCGGCGCAAGCTTTGCCCCGGCGGAAATTGTCCGGCCGGGCTGGACAGCGCGGAACAAGTCTGCGATTATGCGCGGGCCCGATGGCCGTCTGTGGCGCATCGGCATCCCCTGGCCCGGATGGACGGCTGCCCGCCGCCACCGGCCGGAGACCTTTCGTTTTCCCGGCGCGTCCCGGCCGCTTCGCCGGAACTGCCGCCAGCCAACAGCGCCTGCGGGCGCCCGTCTCAAGCTTGAGGATGAACATGCTCGAAATACGAGATCTGCATGTTTCGGTGCACGGTACGCCCGTCCTGCGCGGCATCGACCTGACCATCGAATCCGGCGAAACCTTTATCCTGTTCGGCCCCAACGGCTCGGGAAAGACCACCCTGCTCATGACGCTCATGGGCTTTTCCGGTTATGAAGTGACGCGGGGCAGCATCATCTTTGACGGCAAGGACATCACCCACGCCCCCATGCACGAGCGGGCGCGTCTGGGCATCGGCATGTCCTTCCAGCGGCCGCCCACCATCCACGGCCTGCCCACCCGCCGCATGGTGGAGCTCTGCGGCCGCGGACGGGAAATGGACATCACGCAGATGGCCAAACGCGTCCACTTCGACACCTTCCTCGACCGTGACGTCAACGCGGGCTTCTCCGGCGGCGAGATCAAGCGTTCCGAACTGCTCCAGCTCATGGCCCAGCAGCCGCGCCTGCTGCTCTTCGACGAACCGGAGTCCGGCGTGGACCTGGAAAATATGGCGCTGGTCGGCCATACCGTCCGCGAACTGCTGGACGGCGTGCCCGCCTGCTGTAGCGCCACCCTGCGCGAGCGCAGCCGCAACCGCACCACCAGCGGGCTCATCATCACCCATACCGGGCACATTCTGGAGTACGTCAACGCCGACCGCGGGCAGGTCATGTATCATGGCAAGCTCTGCTGCGAAGCCCGGCCGCGCGTCATCCTCGACCACATCGCCAATCACGGCTATCAGGAATGCCTGCGCTGCCTTGCCGGCGACAGCTACGGCAAGATCATGGAGGCCCCGCTGATATGAGCACAGTCGATCTTTCCCGCTTCAACTTCACCGGCGGCGAGCATGCCGCCCCCATCCAGGACCTGACGGCCCTGTCCGCGCAGGACCGCGAGCGCCTCGTCCTTGCCGGCATCGACGTGCAGGACAAGCAGGTCAGCGGCACCTTCATGCAGCTCAACCATGCGGACGTGCATTGCGGCACGCGCCATGAGGGCCTCGAACTCATGGACATCCGCGCCGCGCTCGCCAAGTACGACGGCCTGCCCCAGCACTACTGGCGTCTGCTCGATCCCGAAAAGGACGAATTCACCCGCCTCACGCGCGAGCACTGCAACGGCGGCTACTTCATGCGGGTGACCAAGGGCGTCAAGCTGACCGAGCCTGTGCAGTCCTGCATGTTCATCAAGGGCCACGGCGCGGGCCAGAGCATCCATAACATCGTCATCGTGGAGGAAGGCGCGGAGCTGCACGTCCTGGGCGGCTGCGCCACGGCCCATGACGCGGAGCACTCCGCCCACCTCGGCATAACGGAATATTATGTGGAGAAGGGCGGCAAGCTGACCTTCACCATGATCCACAACTGGGGCGAGAGCACCACCGTGCGGCCGCGCTCCGCCGGACGTGTGGAAGCCGGGGGCGTCTTCCAGAACAATTACATCCTGCTCAAGCCCGTGGGGGATCTGCAGATGTATCCCGGCATCACCCTGGCCGGAGAAGGGGCCGTGGCCCGCTTCGATTCGGTCATCGTGGCGCCCGAAGGCTCCCATGTGGACAGCGGCAACCGCATCGAGCTCAATGCCCCGCACACGCGCGGCGAGATCATCTCCCGCGCGGTGACCACGGGCGGCACCATCATCAATCGCGGCTTCATCGGCGCGGGGGCCACGCCCGTCAAGGGCCATCTGGAATGCAAGGGCCTCATCCTCGGCAACGGCCGCATGCACGCCATCCCCGAGCTGGACAGCAATCAGGACGGCGTGGAGCTCTCCCACGAGGCGGCGGTGGGCAAGATCGCGCAGGAAGAGATCGAGTACCTCATGGCCCGCGGTCTGGACGAAGACGAAGCGGCGGCCACCATCGTACGCGGCTTCCTCAACGTGGACATCATGGGACTGCCCGCGCCGCTCAGGAAGGCCATGGACGAGCAGATCCGTCTGCTGCAGTGCGGCAACGCCATGTAAGGCCATATCGCGCGCTTGACCCGCGGCCCGGCTTGCGGCTATAGTGCGCCACGCGGGCCTATAGCTCAGTTGGTAGAGCCTCCGGCTCATAACCGGCAGGTCCCAGGTTCGAAGCCTGGTGGGCCCACCATGCAAGAAAACGGCAGCCGTCAGAGATGACGGCTGCCGTTTTGTTCATGTCAGGGGAGCCTCCCCGATAACGTACAGAAAGTTTCGCACATTTAAAAATGGAAGCAGCTCGCCAAGCAGGTTAGGATTTGTTTGCGAAGAC
>NZ_CALUWS010000020.1 GCF_944324525.1 uncultured Desulfovibrio sp. | reverse complement strand
GCGACCGAAAGGCGGCCGCAGGCCGTGCCCGTTAGGCGACGCAGGAGCCTTACGGGCATCGACAGCAGAGCGAGGGGCTTCCCTTCCCCCGAAACAAACAGTGGATAATGCCAACAGGCCCTAGAACGGCACTTCGTCCATGCCGGCCGTGGCTTCCGAAGGAAAGGCCGGGCCGAGGTCGTCATCGTGCGGGGCCGGCTGGGGCTGCCGCCGGGGAGCCGGACGCTGCCCGCCGCCCTGCCCTTGCGGCGCATTGCGGTAGGACTGCCGCTGCGGCGCCGGAGCGTATTCGTCCTCATAACCGCCGGAGGGCATGCCTTCGCCCCCACGCGGGCCGTCGCCGCGCCGGTCGAGGAACTGCACGCGCTGGGCCTTGATCTCGGTGGTGTAGCGGTCCTGCCCGTTCTGGTCCTGCCATTTGCGGGTCTGCAGGCTGCCTTCCACATACACGAGGCTGCCCTTGGTGAGATAATTGGCGCAGTTCTCCGCCTGACGCTGGAAAACGGAAACGCGGTGCCATTCGGTGCGCTCCACCTTGTTGCCGTCACGGTCCACATAGGACTCGTCCGTGGCGATATTCAGGCTGGCGATGGGAGAACCGGTCTGGGTGTAGCGCAATTCGGGGTCGCGCCCCAGACGGCCGATGATCATGACTTTATTGAGCATGGAGATAACCTCGAACGTCTTGCCGCGCAGCTGGCGGCATCAAGAGGGGAACAGTTGGGAGATCAGTCTCTGAGTTTGCGGCCGAAGATGGCCCAGAGGCTGCGCTTGGGTTGCGGGGTCGCGCCGCTGCCGTAGGGCATGGCCTGCTCCAGCCGGGTCAGCAGCTCCTCGATCTGGTCGCTGAGGCGGTTGGCGGTGCGCGGGTCGTTCATGTTGCAGGCGGTCTCCAGCGCATGCCAGCGGGCCCCCAGTTCATCCAGCAGGCGACCCATGGCGGGGTGGCTCTCCCCTGACCAGCCGTGGCGCTGCCCCAGGTTGCGCAGGGCCTGCACCATCTCGGCCACGCCCTGCCCTGTTTCGCCGCTGCGGTCAAAAAGGCGGGTGAACAGGGTCGGCCAGAGCTTGGGCAACAGGGAGGGATTCCAGCTGTCGGCCATGGTGCGGAGCTGCAGTACCGGGAGGTCCACGGGCGGCTGCTGGACGATGCCCTGCAGGGCCGCCAACTTTTCCTCATGGATATCCAGACGGCTTTCCAGCTCCCGGGCGGCACGCGTGGCGGCGTCCACCTGCCACATCCCCAGCGCGTCTTCAAGACGGGCCACGGCGCGTACCACGGGCTCGGCCTCGCTCAGCGAGAGGCGCAAGGTCTGCGGCAGGGCCCGGGCCAGATCCAGCACGCTGCGGCAGGCCGGAAGCTTGGGCAGATCGTCGTCCGTAATGGCATCACAGATATGTTGGGAAAGCTGCGGCCAGCGCGCCGAGACCTTGTCGACATCCGGCGTGACGGCCATCAGGCGGATTTGCAGCGCCTTGCCCATATGCTGTTGTCCTTATTTTTCCGTCCATTCCGTCCTGACGCGCATGATCACGTCCTGGATGGCCGGGAGCTGGTCTTGCGGACAAACGCCGATGAGCGGCGCGCCCGCATCGATATTTTCGTTATATTTGAAGTAGACGGCGTAGATGACCCCTTCCGGGCCGCTGTAGTGCAGGGGCACCTCACGCTTCATGCGGGACATGATCATGAGCTCCATGCCGTCGCGCACGACCACCGAATGGGCGTCCGCGGCGCGGATCTTCTTGTCCACTTCCGGCGTGAAGTAGTATTTTGCCCGCTCCGGCGCGAGAAAAAGATGGAGCGTCTTCTTGAGGATGAGGTATTCCACCTCATCCTTGGTCAGCATGTGGCGAATGACCATGAGCGGCGTGCCGGCCTCCACGTACTGGCCTTCCAGATCGCTGTGGATGCTGTCGATAATGCCCTTTTCCGTGGCGCAGATGGGCTTGGGGTTCCGCTCGCGCTCCAGGGTGGCCAGCAGGGTGCCGGGGCGTTCCTTCCACTGGCCTTGTGGGCCCAGCACTTCCTGGCCCGGCTGCAGGCCGGCAAAGGTCACCCGCCCGGTATGCGGCGTTTTGACCGTGATCTCCCGGTAGGGAGAGGCTTTGATTTCTTCCAGCAATTCGGAGATGTTGATCATATGCGTTCCTGCCGTGCATTAGCGGTAGTACAGATTGCGCCCGCCGATGGTAAGCAGGGCCTGCTTGAGGTTGGCACGGATCTGGCGGCGATCCCAGATGCCCTGGATGTGGCCGCGCGAAAGGGCGTGGTAGGAGCGGTGGTACTTGGGCGGGATGTCCATGCCCGTGGTCTCCTTGATGACGCCCGGCCCGGCAAAGCCGATGTTGGAAGAGCGCACCGCGAACTGATACGGCGAGCAGCCGAGGAAGCTGGCCACCGGCCCGGCAAAGGAATTGGTGTCGTAAAGCACCATGTAGAGGCCGCCGGACTCCACATAGCGGCGTACGGCCACCGTGCAGCGCGGCATCTGGATGACGCCGTTGGTGCCCTCCTGGATGCGGATGCCCGCCGTGCCGTGCACATAGGCCAGGAAGGGATAGCGCTTTTTCTGGGCCCGCTGGGCGGCTTCCACGAACTTGTAGCCCTCGGCCGCGCCCACGGAACCGCCGCGGAACGTCCCCATGAGCATGGCCACCACCATCTTGATGCCGTCGATGCGGGCTTCAAAGGTCATGCAGCCGCTCTTGGTGTTGTTCTTTTTCTGGGCTTCGGCGATGCGTTCTTCAAAGCCGGGGAAGGCCAGCGGATTGCCCGCCTCGATCTCGCTGTTGAACTCATAGACCGAGTCGAGGTCAAAGACGTTCTTGACGTACCATTCGGGCTCCATGGGGAAATGATGCCCGCAATGGCTGCACACGCCCGCGAATTCCGCAAAGAGGTCAGGCCCCCAGAGGTCGAGGCAGCCGTAAGACTCGCTGTTGGGGCAGGTCAGGGTACGGTCGATCTTGTAACGCGGGGAAAGATAATTCCAGCGGCTGCGGCGGGAATCGTCCGTCCAGGTGGACAGGGCGGTGAGCTCCTGCACCTTGTCCTCCGCCTGCCGTCCGGGCAGACGGCGGGTCATCTTGTACCACGGGCTGAGGAGACGGTTCTTGAACATCTCCACTTCATTGCCCATTTCTTCCATGAAGGTGCTGATCTTGCGCTGATGCTTGCGGAAGAAGTCGTACTTGACGTGCATCCAGGGGGTGATCAGCCAGTCTTGCAGAGCGGCCATATTCTTGGCCATGAAGGGACGGTTGTCCACGGCCGCTTCCCGCGAGAGCCGCAGGAATTTCTGCTGGCGGAGCTCCACCATGCGGTCCTTGGCGGCGGCGCTCAGGCCCCAGCGGGTATGCATCTCGTCGAGGTTGGCCTCGGGATTGCGCACCCGGGCCACGGCAAGCCCGCGGAAGCCCGGCCATTTGCGGTGGCTCAGCACCACTTCGTCCGTGGCGCGCAGCACTTCCTGCCGCAGGGAGCGGAAAAAGTCGAAATGATAGGGACGGGCCCCCAGCGGCGGTTCCTGCACCACGCGGTCGATGTAGCCGAAGGCGAGGTTGTCCTGCGCGGTGATCTTGAGGCTGCCGGCGCAATGCTCGATGAGTTCGGGCGTGGCGCGCTGGCCGGCCTTGAGGCGTCCCTCGATGGCCGCGGCCCCTTCGGGCGAGATGACCGAATAGTAGCCGTGGGAGAGCATGAGGCGCTTGTCCGCCAGGCCGATGGCCTCGGCCCCGCCGGAACCGCCCTCGGAGATGACGGCCACGATGGGCACCCGCAGGCCCGCCATGCCGTAAATGTTGCGGGCGATCTGCTGGGCCGCGCCGGGATAGTCCTCAATGGGATAGGAGCCGGGCGTGAAGATGTAGGTATGGATGGGGATGCCTTCGGTCTCGGCGACGCTCATGTAATGCAGGGCCTTGGCGTTGCCCCAGGGCTTCACCGAACCGCCGTTGCGGAACTCCGCCCCGTGGCCTTTTTCCTGCCCGATGACCATGACCGACTGGGTATAGGTCTTCTTGCCGCGCCGCCGGGTGATGACGGCCCGCGCGATGAGCATGCTGGGATCAAGGCTGTGCTCGTCCTGCCCGCCGACCTCGGTGAAGTTGTCATAGACGTTCTCGAGGATGTCCCGCAGGCAGATGCGTTGCGGATGCCGCACGATGCGCACCTTGTCCATGGGGGTCACGGCATTTTCCAGCCGCTTTTCCACAAAGGCAAAGAGTTCTTCCAGCGCCACCACATCGTTGTAGGGATCGGCCAGTTCGCCGCGCCGGGCGCGTCCTTCAAAGACCGCCAGCTTTTCTTCCAGCAGGCGGATGTCTTCCTCATGCTTGCCGGCAAAGATGTCGCGGGCGTAGGTGAGCCTGTCCGTCAGCCCCTGAATGCGTTTTTCAATATTGTTGTCCATCTTGTTCGCACACGCCGCAAAGCGCTCTGTTTGTCGTATGGGGGCGCCGCGCCCAGGCGCGGCATCCGGCGCTAGAAGCGCAGGATCCGTTCCGTATTGGCCCTGAGGAAGTTGACGTTGGATTTCAGCTCCTCACCGGCATTGTTCCGGCCTTCAAGGCGCAGATCCTCCAGGAAGGAGAGACCGCGATTCCTGGCCTCTTCCAGATCCTTGCCCCAGACGATGGCCAGAGCCAGGTTGGGGTCGAATTCCGTGGGGATCTCGTACGGTTCGTCCGTGGGGACGTGGGTCAGCATGGTCAGCCACGGCTGCGGCTTCCACTGGAAGCGTTCGATACGGCCCACCCAGGGGGTGAAGCGGTTGTCCGGGTCCTCGGCGATGAGGCGGTATTCCACGCCCACGCCGTCAAAGCTGATGTCGTCCTGCGTGTAGCCGAGCGGTTGGCCGAGGCCGATGCGCACCTGCTCGGCCAGCAGATCCACATCGTCGATCAGCTGCCCGTCTTTCCGGATGCGGGATATGCGGGCCGACACGCCGTTCTCCACCTGGATGCGGGTGTTCACTTCCATGAGGAAGGGCTCGCCCTTGCGGGTGACGATCCATTCCCAGGTGCCCACGTTGTCGTAGCCCACCTTGCGGGCCATGGTGAGCGAATAATCCACGATGTCCGTGAGCACCTTGGCCGCATCGAAGGAATAGGTGATGGGGCCGGGAGCGAAGCCGGGAGCCACTTCCACGCGTTTTTGCAGGCCCGTGGACTGGATGGAGCAGTTACGCGTGCCGAAGTGCACGGGATTGCGGCCCGTCCGGTCGGACACCACCTGCACTTCCAGATGGTTGAAATCGGTGATGCGCTGCTCGATGAGCACGCCCTCGTCCTTGAACTGCCGCAGGGCGTAATTGCGGATACGGCGGTAGACGGAACGGAAGACGTCGATATCGTACACTTCCTCGATGCCCATGCCGCCGCCGCCGGCCGAGGCCTTGACCAGCACGAGCGGCCGCCGGATGCCCTGCTGCTCCTGGAATTCAAAGACGCTGCGGGCGATGCGTTCGGCTTCCATCTCGTCATAGATGGGCCGGTCGGAACCGGGCACGGTGGGCACGCCCAGACTGCGCGCCAGGCGCTTGGTGTTGATCTTGTCGCCCAGTTCCCGGATGATCTTCCACGAGGGGCCGATGAAGATCATCTTGCGGTCGCGCTTCATGACCCGGCGGGCAAAGCGGAAGTCTTCGGCAAAGAAGCCGTAGCCCGGATGCACGGCGGTGCAGCCCGCCTCGTCCGCCACGGACATGAGCTCATTGGCGTCATGATAGGAGGAGACGCGGTAAAGGCTTTTTTCCCCGCCGGTCTCGCGGGCAAGCCGCACATGGCCGGACGCGGCGTCCTCCGCGGTATAGATGGCCGTGAAGGCCACTCCCAGCTTGCGGCAGGCCCGCATGATGCGCATGGCGATTTCGCCGCGATTGGCCACAAGGACCTTGTGGCTTTCCAGCGGCATGGCATAGAGATCCTGTAGGTTCAGCAAGATACACTCCTGCCGGCCGGAAGCTTCGCTTGAACTGCGAGACAGGCCGGGATATGATGCGCGTGAATGCGACCGCCTGCCGGGAGCAGGAGGGCGCAGACACGGAAAACTGACGAATACGAGGGTATTTTATGCAAAATCTGTCAGAAGTCCAGCTTGCCGTAACCGCGCTGAAACAAAAGCTTTCCGAGGCTGGCCGCACGGGACGGGCCGCCAAGCCGCGCGTGGGCATGGTGCTCGGCACGGGGCTTTCCGGGCTGGTGGCGGCCATGCGCGATGCGGTGCGTGTGCCCTATGCCGAACTGCCGGGCTTCCCCCTCTCCACGGTGGACTCGCACAGCGGAGCCTTCGTGCTGGGGGATGTGGCGGGCATCCCCGTGCTGGCCCAGCAGGGCCGTTGCCACCTCTACGAAGGCTACAGCCCCGCGCAGGTCTGCATGGGCGTGCGGGTCATGGCCGGTCTGGGCATCGGTTCCCTCGTCGTCACCAATGCCGCCGGGGCGCTCAATCCGCAGTTCGATGCCGGCTCGCTCATGCTCATGACCGACCAGATCAACTTTACCGGCACGACGCCGCTGGCCGGTCCCAACGTCGAGCAGTGGGGGCCGCGCTTCCCGGACATGAGCTGCATCTTCGATCCAGAGCTGCGCGCGCTGGCGCTGGAGAGCGCCGCCATGCTGGGCATCCGGCTGGAACGCGGCGTCTACATCGGCGTGCACGGCCCGCAGATGGAAAGCCCGGCCGAGACGCGCATGTACCGCCAGTGGGGCGCGGACGCCATCGGCATGAGCACCGTGCTGGAAGTGCTGGCCGCGCGGCATCTGGGCCTGCGGGTGCTGGGCATCTCCTGCCTCAGCAACAAGAACCTGCCGGACTGCATGTCGCCCGTCCCCATCGAGGAGGTCATCGAGGTGGCCGGCAAGGCCGGACGCCGGCTGGAGCGCCTCCTGCTGGACATGGTGACAAAATTCTGAAAAACGCATACATCTTCAGCCCGCGCCCTGCGGGACGGCCGGCCTGCCCCGTCCGTCTGCGGGGCGCTCTGCGTCCCCGGGACGCGCGCAGCACATGTAACGGCAGGCAAAGGTCTCTTTCATGGAACAGAACTCCTCCCTTCGCAATGTGGCCATCATCGCCCACGTCGACCACGGCAAGACCACGCTGGTGGACGCCCTCTTTCGCCAGAGCGGCGTGTTTCGCGCCGATCAGCAGGTGGACGACCGCGTCATGGACAAGATGGATCTGGAACGCGAGCGCGGCATCACCATTGCCGCCAAAAACTGCGCCGTGCATTGGAAGGGCGTAAAGATCAACATCATCGACACGCCCGGGCATGCCGACTTCGGCGGCGAGGTGGAGCGTTCGCTGTCCATGGCCACCGGGGCCATCCTGCTGGTGGACGCCTCGGAAGGGCCGCTGCCGCAGACGCGTTTCGTGCTCAAGAAGACGCTGGAGGCCGGGCTGCCCGTGGTGGTCGTGGTCAACAAGATCGACCGCAAGGACGCCCGTCCCGATGAAGTGCTCAACGAGGTCTATGACCTCTTCATCGATCTCGGGGCCAATGACGAACAGCTCGAATTCCCGGTGCTCTACGCCATCGGCCGCGACGGCGTGGCCATGTACGGCCTGGAGGACGAGCGCGTGGACCTCTCGCCGCTGTTCGAGACCATCCTCAAGCACATCCCCGGCCCGGCGCACGACCCGGCCGAGCCTTTCCAGATGCTGGTGGCCGACCTTGACTATTCGGATTATCTGGGCCGGCTGGCCGTGGGCCGCATCATGCACGGCACGGTGTACGCCAAGGAGGCGCTGGTCTGCATGGGCGAGGACGGGCAGCCCAGCCCCCTGCGGGCCACCAAGCTGCAGGTCTACGACGGTCTCCAGCTGGCCGAGGTGGAATCGGCGGGCCCCGGGGACATCGTGGTGCTGGCCGGCATCGAGAACGTGACCATCGGCGACACCATCTGCACGCGCGAAAAGCCGCGCGCCCTGCCCCGCATCCGGGTGGACGAGCCCACCGTGGCCATGCGCTTCGGCATCAACACCTCTCCGCTGGCCGGGCGTGAGGGCAAGATCGTGCAGAGCCGCGCCATCCGCGAGCGCCTGGAGAAGGAGTGCCTGCGCAACGTGGCCGTGCGTCTGGAAGACACGGCGGACAAGGACGCTTTCCTCGTCAAGGGCCGCGGCGAGTTCCAGATGGCCATCCTCATCGAGACCATGCGCCGCGAAGGCTTCGAGCTCTCCGTGGGCCGGCCGGAAGTCATCCTCAAGAAGGACGAGAACGGCAAGGTCCTGGAGCCCATCGAGCATCTCTATGTGGACTGCGACGAGTATTTCATGGGCGTGGTGACGGACAAGCTCAATCAGCGCAAGGGCCGCATGCTCAACTGCATCAACAACGGCACCGGCCGCGTCCGTCTGGAGTTCACCGTGCCCTCGCGCGGGCTCATCGGCTATCGGGATGAATTTCTTACCGATACCAAGGGTACCGGCATCATGAATTCCTATCTGGACGGGTACGAGGAATGGCGCGGCGACTTCCCCACCCGCTTCACCGGTTCCATCGTGGCCGACCGTCCCGGCAGCGCCGTGGCCTACGCCCTCTTCAATCTGGAGCCGCGCGGCACCCTGTTCGTGGAGCCGGGCGATCCGGTCTACGAGGGCATGATCGTGGGCGAGCACAACCGGGATAACGACATCGACGTCAACGCCACCAAGGAAAAGAAGCTCACCAACCTGCGCGCCGCGGGCAAGGACGAGAACGTCATCCTGACCCCGGTCAAGAAGATGACCCTGGAGCATGCCCTGCACTTCGTGCGGGAAGACGAGCTCGTGGAGGTGACGCCGCAGTCCATCCGCCTGCGCAAGACGGAACTTTCCGCCCAGAAGCGTTACCAGATGGCCGGCGCGAAAAAGAAAGGCTAGCGCGTTTTATCTTTGAAAAAGTAAAACGCGAGGCGGCGGCACAGCGCCGTCCGGCCCAGAGCGAGCGGAAAATCCGCGCTTTTTCCGCCAGACGTCAGGCCGTATGCTTTGAAACGCCGTGCGTTTCAAACGGCAAATGCGCTCATGCGGGAATCCTCCCGCGTTCGTCGGCCGGATGTCCAAAGGCCGCCATCCCGCTAAAGAGACAGCGGGATGGCGGCCTTTTTTTACGTCTTGCTGGGTTGGAGCGCGCCAGCTTTGCAGGCTAAAACGTGTCCGAAGCGGCCGCCGCCCGCGAGGGGCGCGGCTCCATAGCTCCCGCGCGGCCCTTGGTGCTGCGCCCGGCGCCGGCCTGCGTGGCTTGCGGCAGCGGATAGGGCTGCACCACCCGGTAACGCGGCGCGGCATTTTCCTGCCGTGTGGGGGAGGCGGCCGGTTGCGGATGGACGACACGGTAGACCGGAGCCTTTTCCCGGCCTGTGGCGGAGGCCTTTTTGGCTGCGGCCTGCCGCGTACGGCGTGCCGTCGTGCCGGCGGCGGCCGCCGCCGTGGACGCTTCGCTCTGCGCGCTGACGGTCCCTTCCGCCGCGGCGGCGCCATGATCCGCGGTCAGGGCGGCGCGGGGCGGGACGGCCTCGGCAGCCGGGACCCAGGGCTGGCTGCAGCGGGCCATGGGGATCGGGGTGCTGCCGGCGGGTATGCCGCCGGCGCTCGCCTGCATGGCGTCGGGGAAGCTTTCCGGCGGCATCTCTTCCGCCTGTTCCGAATGGGGTTGCGGCGTCCTGCGGGTCATGAGCAGGGGCGGCGTTTCGTCCAGCCCTTCCAGATATTCGCTGACGGTGACGAAGCGCTGGCAACCCCCGGCCCGCAGTTCGGCAATGATGCGCGGCAGGTCGTCCACGGTCCGCTTGAGGGAATCATGGAAGAGGAAGATGCCGCGCAGCTCGCCGGGGCCGTAGACGTGGCCGAGCGTATTGGGCAGCAGGGCGTAGCTCACGGGCAGGCGCTTCCAGTCGTGGCTGTCCTGCGACCAGAGCATGATGGAAAGCCCCATTTCCTCGGCCAGCGCCAGCGTATCTTCATTATACGCCCCATAAGGGGGGCGGATGTGACGGGGGCTCGCGCCCAGTTCCCGCAGGAGGGCGTCGGTCTTGAGCAGCTCCTCATGCTGCTGCTCCCGGTTGAGGGCGCGCAGCTTGGGATGCGACCAGGAATGGTTGCCGACCTCGTGGCCCTCGCTCACGATGCGCTGGACAAGAGCGGGGCGCAGGGCCGCATTCTTGCCGAGCAGGAAAAACGTGGCATGGATGCCGTAATCGGCCAGCATGTCCAGCAGGCGGCTCGTATTGCGGGAGGGGCCGTCATCAAAGGTTAGGGCGCAGAGATTCTCGCGCATCTGCTGCCGGCTGATGCTCGAGCCGTCATAAACGACCGCAGCCCCGTAGGCGATGCCGCCCAGAGGCGGCCATGCCGCCAGACACAGCAGGATGATCAAACTTTTCCACCGCATACTCCGCAACCCCTCTCTTCTGCCTTTGGCGGTCCTTGAGCGTTTTCCGTGTGAAACGCGTTGCGCTTCACACCATATGGTCCGTCGTTTCCCGGAAAAAAAACGCGGTTTTCCGCTCACGTTGGGCCGGGCGGCGCTGTGCCGCCGCCTCACGTTTCGAAACGCTCTTGCCGCCATAACGAGGCAGTATCTATCACTGCCTTTTGCCTGCCGCAAGCAAACAGACGTTGCGGTATGTAAAATTTATCAATTATCATACCATGTTATAAATTTTCTCGAAAAATAGTCCTTTTTTTGAAAAAATTTGCTTGACGAGAGGGGGTGATTTGCGTAGAACCAATCTTGCGACGAGGGCAGTTAGCTCAGCTGGTAGAGCACCGCCTTCACACGGCGGGGGCCACAGGTTCAAGTCCTGTACTGCCCACCATCTGGAGCGGTAGTTAAGACGGTTATAACGCCGGCCTGTCACGCCGGAGGCCGAGGGTTCGAGTCCCTTCCGCTCCGCCAGAAGGTAAAAGCGCACTGTGCAAACAGTGCGCTTTTTTCCGTCTTTGGCGCGTCTTGCCCGCATATGCAGGGCTGGCGCGGAAAAGGCTTGACAGCTGAAGGGAAGGGTGGTAAGCAATCTCAATTCAGCGTCAACGGCTCATGCCGGACGGCGACATCCTGCGGCAAGCGTTCCGGGGTGGCCTGAAAAGGCCCCCTTTTTTTATTATCTGCAAAGCGGCCGGCGAGAATACATGAATCAGAATCCGATTGCTGAGGCGGTCGTCCGCCTTGCCGCCCCGGTGGTGGAATCGCTGGGGCTGGTCATCTGGGGGGTGGAGATCGCCCAGAGCGGCCGCATGGTGGTGCGCCTTTTCGTGGATGTCCCCTCGGACGGGCGCAATCCGCATGTCGTGGCCGAAGAGCTGGCCGCCGCGGCGCAGGATGCCGCGGATGCGGCGGAGCCGGCGCTCCCTTCGGCAAGCATCGACCAGTGCGAGGAGATATCGCGCCACCTGGGGCTCGCCCTTGAGGTGGAGGACATCATCCCGCAGGCCTATGTGCTGGAAGTCTCCACGCCCGGCTTCAACAGGCTCTTTTTCTCGACGGAGCAGATGCGCCCTTATGTGGGGGATATGGTGGAGGCCCGCATGCAGGCCGCCTACGCCCCGCGGGCGGATATGGCGCCGCGCCGCGCCTGGCGCGGCAGGCTGGAGGCGGTGGAGGCGGATGCCTTCCTGCTGGCTCCGGCGGGCATCACGCCCGAAGGGGAGGTGCTGCCTGAAGCGGTGGAGCCTGTGCGCCTGCCCTGGGACATGACCCGGCGGGTCGCCCGTGTGCATGTGTTCCGCGCGCCGGAAAAGCCCGGCAGGCCCGGCGGAGGAGGGCGGCGCAAGGAGCGGCGGGAGACGCGCGCCGCATCGCCCGCCCCGGCGGGACGGGATGCGGCCCGGCAGCCGCGCAAGAATGACGCGCTGGACGACGATGTGGCGTCCGCACTGAAAGGATAGCGACCCGGCCAAGGATCTGCCGGGAGGATTTTGAGGCCGCCAGGGCGGCACGGAGGCAATTATGAATCTTGAACTCAAGAAGGCCATTGACCAGATCAGCAAAGATAAGGGTCTTGACCGGGATATGCTCATCGACACGCTGGAAGACGCGGTGCGCACTTCCGTGCTGCGCCGCTTCAGCGAGGACATGGATGTGGAAGTGTCCTACAACGACAATACCGGCGATATCGAAGTCTATCAGTTCAAGATCGTGGTGGAGGATGACGACCTGCTCAATCCTGATACGCAGATCGAGCTTTCCGAAGCCCGCACCCATGATCCGTCCGTGCAGATCGACGACGAGATGGGCTTTCGGGTCAAGGTGGAAGACCTCGGCCGCATCGCGGCCCAGTCCGCCAAGCAGGTCATCATCCAGCGCATGCGCGACGCCGAGCAGGAGATCATCTACGATGAATACAAGGATCGCGTGGGCGAGATCGTCTCCGGCATCGTGCAGCGTCGCGACAAGGGCGGCTGGGTGGTCAACCTCGGCCGCACGGAAGCCATTCTGCCGCGTGACGAGCAGATCCCCCGCGAGCATTACAAGCGCAACGACCGGGTGCAGGCCCTGATCATCGAGGTGCGCAAGGAAGGACGCGGCCCGCAGATCGTCATTTCCCGCGCGCATCGCGATTACATGGCCGCGCTCTTCCGGCGTGAAGTGCCGGAAGTGGACGACGGCGTGGTGCAGATCATGGGCGTGGCCCGCGATCCCGGCTCCCGCGCCAAGGTGGCCGTGCTCTCCCGCGAGCGCGACGTGGACCCCGTGGGGGCCTGCGTGGGCGTGCGCGGTTCGCGCATCCAGAACATCGTGCAGGAGCTGCGCGGCGAGCGCATCGACATCGTGGTCTGGAGCGCGGATATCGCCACCTATGCCCGCAACGCCCTTGCGCCGGCGCTGGTCTCGCGCATCGTCGTGGACGAGGAGGAAAACCTGCTGGAAGTCATCGTGCCCGACGATCAGCTGACCAACGCCATCGGCCGCAAGGGACAGAACGTGAAGCTGGCGGCGCGCCTGCTGGGCTGGAAGGTCGATATCTTCACCGAAAGCCGTTACAACGAGGCCAATGCCATCGGGCACGGCCTGCAGCAGGTGGCCAGTGTGGCCGAGGTGTCCATGGAGGCGCTGCTCGAGGCGGGCTATTCCTCTCTGGAAAAGCTGCGTGAAGCGACCGACGAGGAGCTTGCCGCCAAGCTGGCCATCTCCGACGCCCGCATCGCGGATCTGCGTTCCGCCATCAACTTCCTCGCGCCCGTGGTGGAGAAGACCCCCGAGTCCTCCGCCGTGGAGCTGCTGAAAGCGCCGGAAGAGACTGGGGACGCCCGCGAGGCCGACGGCGAGAAGCAGGACGACTAGCGGGACGGGCGTCGTGTCTCATGTGCCTGAGCGCATGTGCGTGATCTGCCGGGAGCGCAGCGCCAAGACCGCGCTCTTGCGGCATGTGAAGGACGAGCAGGGAAATTTGATTATTGATGCGACCAGGACCCGCCCGGGCAGGGGCTGGTATGTGTGCGACAAGCCGGAATGCCTCAAGCGTTTCGAGAAATACCGGCCCAACGCACGGCGCAAGGGGGGTAAGAATGCCTGAAACGAAACTGAAAATCAAAGATTTGGCCGCCGAACTCGACGTGCAGCCCAAGGAAGTGCTGACCGTCGCCCGTGAACTGGGCATTTCGGCCAGGCAGAGTACGGCCTTGCTTACGCCGGAAGACGTGAGCCGTGTGCGGGAATACTTTGCCGCTTCGCGGCAGAATGAAGTGACGCGCCGGGAGAGCGAGTCCGGCGTCATCGTGCGCCGCCGCCGTCGCGTTGCCGCCGAGCCCGTGCCCGCCGCGCCTGCCGCGGCGGAGCAGGAAGAGAAGGTGGCGGAACAGGCGGCGGAAGCTGAAGCCCCGGCTGCCGAATGTCCGGCGGAACCGGTGGCGGCCGCTGCCGAACCCGCGCCTGCCGTAACGGAAGAGGCCCCCGCGGCCCCGGCGGCGGAAGCGCCCGCCGGCGAGACGGAAGCCGAAGCGCCTGCCGAAAAGGCGGCAAAGCCCCGTAACGTCCGTATCATTGCGCCTGCCCGCGTCATCAGCCGTCCGCAGGATGCCGCCGCTGAGCCGGCCTCTGCGGAAAAGGAGCCTGCCGTGAGCAGCGAGGAGCCCGAGGTGACGCCTCCGGCGGCGGAAGCGGCCGTTGAGGAACCGGTTGCCGAGGCGGCGTCCCGTACGCCGGAACAGCCCCAGGAGAACGAGGGAGCCGAAAAGGCGCGGTCTGCCCGCCACGCCCGCCCCGATGCCTCTGCCGTGCCCGAAGGTTCTTCCGCGCCCACCTTGCCCCCGCGTGCGCCGGAACCCCGGGAAAAAGCGCCGGAAGAGGAAACCGCCGCCCCTGAAGTGGCCACGGTGCAGCGCGCCCGCGTCATTGCGCCCGCGCCGCAGGTACGCGTCATCAGCCGTCCCGCGCCCGGCAGCACGTCCCAGCGGGATGCGGCCGGTCGTGACGACCGGGGAGGCCGCCGCGACGGCCGTACCGGCGACGGGCGCGACAACCGTGACGGACGCGACCGTGGCCCGCGGCCCGGCAACCGTCCCGGCTTCGGCGAGGGACGCGGCCCGCGCACGGGCGCTCCCGGCGGCGGCTATGCCGCGCCCGCCCAGCCTGCGCCGCTGGACAGCCGCGACGGCCAGAGCAAGAAAAAGCGCCTCAAGGGCCGCCGTACCGTGGATTTCCAGCAGGGAGATTTCGGGCATCAGGACGAGGATGATGTGCCGCGCATGAACCGCGGCAAGAGCCGCCGCAAGCCCGGCAAGGCTCTGCCCGCCGCCCAGCAGGCCACCCAGCCCCTCAAGGCCGCCAAGCGCAAGATCCGCGTGGATGAAGCCATCGTGGTAGCGGACATGGCGCACCAGATGGGTCTGAAGAGCACCGAGATCATCAAGGTGCTGTTCGGTCTGGGGGTCATGGCCACCATCAACCAGTCGCTGGATATCGACACGGCTACCCTCGTGGCGGCGGAGTTCGGCTACGAAGTGGAAAAGACCGGCTTCTCCGAAAGTGATTACCTGCTGTCCGGCGAACCGGACAAGCCGGAAGATCTCAAGCCGCGTCCGCCGGTGGTGACCATCATGGGCCACGTCGACCACGGCAAGACCTCCCTGCTGGACGCCATCCGCAAATCCAATGTGACCAGCGGCGAAGCGGGCGGCATCACCCAGCATATCGGGGCCTATCATGTGAAGACCAAGCGCGGGGAGATCGTCTTCCTCGACACGCCCGGCCACGAGGCCTTCACGGCCATGCGCGCCCGTGGCGCGCAGGTCACGGACCTCGTCATCCTTGTGGTGGCGGCGGACGACGGCGTCATGGAGCAGACCCGCGAAGCCATCAACCACGCCAAGGCGGCCAACGTGCCAATCATGGTGGCCGTCAACAAGATGGACAAGCCCGGGGCCGACCCCGACCGTGTGCTGCGCGAACTCTCCGAGCTGGGCCTCCAGCCCGAAGACTGGGGCGGGGACACCATCGTGGCCCGCGTGTCCGCCAAGACCCGCGAAGGCCTGGACGAGCTGCTGGAAATGGTGGCTCTGCAGGCGGAGATCCTCGAGCTCAAGGCCAATCCCGACAAGCCCGCTCACGGGCGCATCGTGGAAGCCAAGCTGGACAAGGGCCGCGGCCCGGTGGCCACGGTGCTCATCCAGGAAGGTACGCTGCGTCAGGGCGACACCTTCGTCTGCGGTCAGTTCTCCGGTCGTGTGCGCGCCCTGCTCAATGACCAGGGCAAGAAGGTAAAGGAAGCCGGCCCGTCCATCCCCGTGGAAGTGCAGGGCTTTGACGGCGTGCCGGAAGCCGGCGAGGAATTCTTCTCCGTGGCTGACGAAAAGCTGGCCCGCCGCATCGCCGATGCCCGCGCCGTCAAGCAGCGTGAAAAGGAACTGGCCAAGGAATCCCGCGTCACGCTGGAGACCTTCCTCTCGCGCCGGGCTTCGGATCAGGAGGCGCTCACCCTCAATCTGGTGCTCAAGGCCGACGTGCAGGGCACGCTGGAAGCCATCACCGAAGCCCTCAACAAGCAGAGCACGGACAAGGTGCGCATCAGCGTGGTGCATGGCGGCACCGGCGCCATCACCGAGTCCGACATCCTGCTGGCTTCGGCCTCGCAAGCCATCATCATCGGCTTCAATGTGCGGCCCACCGCCAAGATCAAGGATGTGGCCGAGCGCGAGAATGTGGATATCCGCTTCTACGACATCATCTACAAGCTGGTGGACGACATCAAGAGCGCCATGGCCGGTCTGCTGGCCCCGGTGCAGCGCGAGGTCTACCTTGGTCAGGCCGAAGTGCGCAATACCTTCAGCGTGCCCAAGGTCGGCATCATCGCCGGTTCCTATGTGGCGGACGGCAAGATCGCCCGCAACGCCGGGGTGCGCCTGCTGCGCGACGGCGTGGTGGTCTACACCGGCAAGATCAGCTCCCTCAAGCGTTTCAAGGATGACGCCCGCGAAGTGGTCAAGGGCAACGAATGCGGCGTCGGCCTCGAGAACTTCAACGACATCAAGATCGGCGACATCATCGAAGCCTTTGAGACCGTCGAAGAAGCCGCCACGCTCTAATTCGTCGAGATGTTGAACGGCGCGCCCCCGCTGTCGCGGGGGAAGGCGCTTGTTACGAGGGGGAGAGGGGAACCGTTTTTCAAAACGGTTCCCCTCTCCCCCTCGCGCTCCCCCTCTCCCTTCCCCAAACTTTTGCCAGGTCGATGCGCGGCCTGCTTGTCTCGCAAGGCGACGCCCGTCCGCCGGTCCCCCGACGGCATCATAAAAAATGTCGTCCCGTCACCTTGTCGTCCTCTGCCTCTCTATCCGCTTGTCCGTCAGCCTTTGCGACGGCGCATCAGGTGGAATCCTCTTGCATCAGTCTTTAGAGCATTTTCCGTTTGAAACGCTGCGCGTTCCAAACCATACGGCCTGGCGTTTCGCGGAAAAAACGCGGTTTTTCCGCTCACTTTGGGCCGGGCGGCGCTGTGCCGCCGCCTCGCGTTTCACCTTTTTCAAAGGTGAAACGCTCTAAGCAACGTGCTGCCCGTGGCCCTGAGAGCTTCTCATTATCCTGTTTGATGGAGCAAGCGCGTCATGGCGCGGAGGAGATCGCCGCGCCCAAGGCGCGGAAGCTCCGACGCCGCCCGGACGCTCGTCCCGCGGGGTGCGGGACGGCGGGAGGGCGATGCCGTATGACGCGCGGCAGAGAGGAGAGCAGGGGGAGGCCTCTCGGCCGCATGCAGCCCGTGACGGCAGGCTGTCCCAAGGCGGGGTAGGGGGCGTAGGGGGCAAGGGGCTGGCAAGCCCCTGTCCCCTGCCGCCCGCCGCGCAGGCGACCAAGACCGGATGCCGGGCCGAAGCCGCCAGCTGGCGCGATACAAAAAGAAAAGCGAAAACGCCCTGCCTCGCCGCCGCAAGCCCGCCGCCGCGTTTGCATCCTGTGCTCATTCAGGGTATGGAACAGAGATACGTTTTTGGAGGTCAGCGCAAGCCATGCATTTGCGGAAAAGGATTCTTGTGACGGGCGGTTCGGGCTTTCTGGGGTCGCATCTGTGCGCGCGTCTGCTGGATGAGGGACATGAAGTCCTCTGCGTGGACAACTTTTTTTCCAGTGCCCGCGCCAATGTGGAAGAGCTCATGGATAACCGGCGTTTTGAGCTGATGCGCCATGACGTGACCTTCCCGCTGTTCGTGGAAGTGGACGAGATCTACAATCTGGCCTGTCCCGCTTCGCCCATCCACTACCAGCATGACCCTGTGCAGACCATCAAGACCTGCGTCCACGGGGCCATCAACATGCTGGGCCTGGCCAAGCGCCTCAGGGCCCGCATTTTCCAGGCCTCCACCAGCGAGGTGTACGGGGACCCCGATGTCCATCCTCAGCCGGAGTCCTACTGGGGACATGTGAACCCCAACGGCATCCGCGCCTGCTACGACGAGGGCAAGCGCTGCGCTGAGTCGCTCTTCTTCTCGTATTGGCGGCAGAGCGGTCTCAAGATCAAGGTGGGCCGCATCTTCAATACCTATGGCCCCAAGATGCACCCCAACGACGGCCGGGTGGTCTCCAACTTCATCGTGCAGGCCCTGAAGAATGAGCCCATCACCATTTACGGCGACGGCAGCCAGACGCGTTCGTTCTGCTATGTGGATGACCTTATTGAGTGCATGTGCCGCCTCATGGCCTCGCCGGACGAGGTGACCGGCCCGGTCAATATGGGCAATCCCGGAGAGTTCACCATCCGTGAACTGGCCGAGAAGGTCGTGGAGCTTACCGGCAGCGCTTCGAAGATTGCCTACGAGCCTCTGCCGGGGGACGATCCCAAGCAGCGCCGTCCCGATATCAGCCTGGCCCGTGAGCTGCTGGGCTGGGAACCGCGGATAGCGCTGGAAGAGGGGTTGAAAAAGACCATTGCCTATTTTGAAGGGCAGCTCAGGGCCGGACTGGCCTGAGGCACGGTAACGAATGAAAAGGCGGAATTTTTTCCGCCTTTTTTGCTAAGAAAAAGCGTCTCGTTCCGTCATCCAGCTGCGTCAGGGCAGCCGTATGGGCGGTCAGGCTTTGCGCCCCCTGCGGACGGCCGCGTCAATCCGAGAAGATGGTGTGATTTTTATATTTATATCAATTGGTTAGTTGTTTTTGTGTGGCGGCTTTGCCGCAAGGCAAGCCGTCGGGGGGAACGTGTCCCCCTTGCCGGGGGAAAGTCGCAACGCACGTTCCACGCGAAACAATCAGAAAAAAAGGAGAAACGACTGTGGGAGATTACGCAACCTATCTGGTGCCGGAGCGTTGCCGTGTCGATGCGCCCGAACGGGAAGAGCTGGCGCGGCGTATGGTCGGCTGGCTGCAGGACAAGGGCTGGATCGCGCGGGAAAAGAGCGACTGCGTGCTGGGCGGGGACGGCAACGGCTGGCGATTCACGCCGGAGGGCATGCGCCATATGGCCGATGCGGATCATGAGGACTTGGTAACGTACGGTTTCTGTGTGGAGACACACGAAAAAAAAGGCGTCTTCACTAATCATGAAGGCGGATTGGAATCCGCGCGTTGTCCGGTTTGCGGGGCCGGGATCGTCGATGATTTTTATGACCTGGTGGAAGCGTGGTACATGGCCGAAGACTGGCCGCCGGTGGTCTGTCCGGTCTGTGGCAAGGCGTCCGACATTCGGGCATATCAGCTTGAGCCTGTCTGGGGCTTCAGCCAGATTGGTTTCGGATTCTGGAATCTGAACGAGGATCTGACAGAGGAATTTGTGGCCGAGTTCGCCGCCGTGCTGGGCGAGCCGGTGCGTGTCGTCGAGGTCGCGCTCTAACGGCATTTGTGGGGGATCAGCCGGAAGTGAGGGGAGAAACGTATGGGAGATTACGCCAACTATCTGGTGCCGGAGCGTTACCGCATCGACGCGCCCGAGCGGACGGACATGGAACGGCGCATGATCGGCTGGATGCAGAAAAACGGCTGGCTCAAGCCGGGGAAAAAAGGCAAGCATCCCCAGATAATCAATGAAGAGGGCTGGGGGGTGACCGCCAGGGGGTCTCGCCACATGCACCCGCTGGAATTCCACCAAATGAGGATAGAGGGGAAAGTTCGGTGGATGCGCGAGCAAGGCAATCTCACAGGGCCTGAGGATCGTCCGCAGCTGACGCCGAAGGGCATGCTCAAGGTGTACGGATCGGGCGGGCCGGATGCCGTATCCCGCCCGTTTTCCGTGGAAAGCTGGCTGGAAGAGAAGGGGGCGCTCGGCGGCGTTGCGGTCGAGGTGGTTGCGGAAGGCAAGGGCGTTTTCACCAGCCTGGGGGCCGGACTTGATGAAGTGACTTGCCCCAAATGCGGCGCGAGCATCGTCGAGCAGTTTGTGGAAATGGTGGCGACGTGGTGCACGGCGGAGGGCTATCCGCTCGTTCCCTGTCCCGAGTGCGGGGCCGCTTCCGAGATTCGGGATTACAAGATGAGCATGCCCTGGGGCTTCAGTCAGATCGGCTTTGCCTTCTGGAATACTGTCGGGGATCTGTCGGAAGACTTTGTGGCCGAGTTCGCCGCCGAACTGGGGGAGCCTGTCCGCCGCGTCTTCCTGAAGTTGTAACGTGTTTTGCGTTGAAAGTGCGCTGCCGGCGGAGGAGAAGCGACCGCCGAAAAGCGGGAAGCGCAATGCCTTTGCGCCGCCACCTGCCGGCAAGCGGCTTTCCCGTTTTGGCGGTATGCAATGTCAAAGTGGATAACCCCCCTGCGCCGGGACGCCTGCGCGCATCGCGAAAAGCGCCATGTCGTGCAGAAAAGCCGGTGTGCGCCGGATTTGTGGAAAAGGGGGCAGATCATGAGACGGCATTTGCTCTGCGCCCTCCTGGCGCTGTGCTGCTGGTGCGGCCCGGCACAGGCGACGGGCGGAGAGGGGCAGCTTTCCCCTGCGGCGTGGGAGGAGCAGCGCCTCCTCAAGCAGTGGGGGCTTGCCTACTGCCTTTCCACATATACCCATGCGGGGCGGCTTTCCTCGCTGGCCGCGGAGGCGGCCGAGAGTCTGTACGGCAGGGACGCGGCCCTGTTCGACGTACGGGCCGCAAGTCTCCGGGCTTTTCTTGCGTCGCGGGTCCGCGACCGCATGCCGTGCAAGGATGGCGAAAACTGTTCCCTCATCGGCTGCCTGAACGCTATCGAACATCTGGATCTTGCGGTCTTGCTGGATGAACCGGAGACGCCTGCCGCCTTTGGGGAGACCGTCCGTCCGGCGGAACGTGCGGCCGGGGAGGGCGTCTGTCCTCGAGAGAAACGGGCGAACCTGGCCCGCCGTGCCGCACGGGCCCAGCTGAAAAAATTCGCGCTGGCTTCCTGCCTCAGAACACACGCGACGCGCGACCGGGCGGATGCAGGCCGTGGGGCGGCGGAGCGGGCGCGAGCGGCCTTTCGGGGCGATCTGGGCCTGCATGCCGCGGATGAAGCGTACGCAGCGGTGGAGGCGGCTGTGGGCAACCTGCGTTGCGAGGGCGGCAACGCGCTGCTTTGCTGCCTTGATGCGCTGGAAACAGAGGCCTTCGACGCCCTGATCAGGGCGCAGGACGGCTACGCGCCCGAAGCTTCCGCCGACACGCTGGAGGAGCTGCTCCGGGGCGGGCACTTGTGAGCCGGCTTGCCTCCTCTTACGGCCTGTTTGGGGGGAAGGGAAACCCCTCGCTCCAAATAATCAACGAATGGTGCTGGCAGGCCTTAGCGGCAGGAGACGGCAGGGGCCGGCATGGCCTCGGCTTGGGCCAGCGCGGACATGACCGCCCGCAGATAAGCGAAGCCGTGGCGGGCGTCGGGTTCGATATGGCAGCCTTCGCCCCATTCGTTCCAGGCGTTGATGAAGACATACTGCAAGGCGGGCGGCAGGATGCGGCGGGTATAGGCGGCAAGGAAGGTCAGCGATTCCCGGAAGAGCTCCGGAGAAGCGCCCACGCAGGCCAGCCCGTTGCGGCCCCGGCGCGGCGTGTTGTCCCAGCCGGGGAAGGTGGAGCGCAGCCGGAGGTACGGCGGCGCCGGCTTGCCGCACATGAACTGCAGGGTGCGGGCGTAGTCCATGCGGCGGGGCTGTTCGTCCAGGCCGGAGACCTGATTTTCGGGCCGCCAGTCCGGCGCGAATTCCAGCATGCCGTCCAGTCCCCATTGATCGGGATGGGAGGCGGCGTAGGCTTCCACCCCCAGCAGGAACACGCCGGGAAAGCCCCGTTTGTGGGCGGCCTCGCGCAGGGTATCGGCATAGAGGCGGACATGCGGCAGACGCTCCGGGGCCCAGAAGAGGAAGAGCGGCTTGCCCTCCACCGTCAGGTGACGGGGATGCTCGAAGTAGGGCAGCAGATCCTCGGCCAGCCGGACGGCCTGCGCGGCATCGTAGACCTGCGGCAGAAAGACGGCCTGCCTGCCCCGCCGGTTGTCATACCAGCTGACATGCGCCCAGCAGAGGCAGAAATCGTTGCGGATGTCCCCGCTGCGCAGGATGATCTCCAGCGGCTTTTCCAGGAGCCGCCTGCCCGCGATATTGTAATAGTAATAGCAAAAGCCCGTGACGCCGAACTGGTAGGCCAGAGCATGCTGGCGCACCAGGAAGCTTTCGTCCAGCAGATCGTAGAAGCCGACGGAAGGATGCGGGAGCTGGGGCTGCTCATGCCCGGCAAAGAGCGGCCGGGCCGCGCGCACGTTGTCCCATTCCGTGAAGCCCTTGCCGTAGATGGCTTCATTTTCGGGGATGACGTGATACTGGGGCAGGTAGAAGGCAATGGCTTTCATGCGGGGCCTCGGGGAAACTGAGCGTTCAGGTCGCGGAGCGGGAAAGGGCGACAAAGCGGGCATAGCAGCGCGCCACGGCCGAATCGGCCCGCATGCCTTCCAGGGCGCTGCCGGTAAGCTGCGGGCGCTCCGCGGCGGGAAGGGGACGCGGCGTCGGGGCCACGATGTTGTCCAGCTCCGTGCGCTGGAAACAAAGGCTCACCTTCACGGCCGCGAAGAACGGCCCTTCCATGAAAGCGTTGACGCGCTCCAGGATCTCGCCGGACTGCAGGTGCAGCTCCTGCATGAGCATGCCGTCCTCCGCGCCGATGAGCAGCGTGTCCTTATGATGTCCCAGCGGCCGGGCCAGCGGGGCCAGCTCCGGGCCGAGCACCATTTCCCAGTGCCGCCAGAGCTGCACCAGCCGCATGCGCAGCGGGTCCCCCCCCATGCCGGCCAGCACATCGGGCAAAAGCTCGCCTACGCCGCGCGCCGTGGGCGGCGGGCGGTCAAAGGGCGTTTCCGCCGCGTGGTCGCGCCTGCGGCGAAAAAAAGGGGAGGGCGTGTCGCCCCTGGCCTGCTGAGAGGCGGGGGAGCGGGCCGCCCCGCGCGCATCATGCCGGCGTCGGGCGGCATCCGGGCGGAACGGCATCTTGCGGCCGTCTTTCCGTTGCGGCGGTTCGGACGGCATGGCCCCCTCCGGGCGGCGTGGGCTGCGTTTCATGCTGCACTGCCTACTTGACTATATGCGGATAGATTGATATTTGCATCAGGCAATCCTGATACGGATGCGGAAACAGGACGACAACCCCGGCAAAAACGTATGTCCCTTGCCTTTTTCAAAGCCCTTTCCGACGAAACGCGCCTGCGTCTCATACATATTCTGCTGCATTACGAGCTCTCGGTCAACGAGCTTGTACGCATCCTGGATATGGGGCAGTCCCGCGTGTCCCGCCATCTCAAGATCCTGACCGAGGCAGGCCTGCTCTGCTCCCGGCGTGACGGGCTCTGGGTGTTCTACGCGGCCACGCCCGAAGGGCAGGCCCACGACTTTTTGCAGGCCATCACGCCCTTCATGCCGGCGGATGCCGCCATGCGGGCCGATATGGGCATGGCGGCCCATATCCTGGAAGAGCGGGCCCGCAAGACCCGGCAGTTTTTCAACGCCATTGCGGAAGACTGGGACGAGCTCAACCACGAAGTGCTGGGCGATTTCGACCTTCCCGGGCGTGTGGCGGCCGCAGTGCCGCAACAATGCCGCACCGCCGTGGACCTTGGTTGCGGGACCGGGGCCGTACTGGCCCGCCTGCTGCCCCGCGCGCAAAGCGTCATCGGCGTGGACGGTTCGGCCCGCATGCTGGAGATCTGCCGCCGCCGTCTGGAAGGGGAAGGCGTGCCCGACGCCCGTTATTCGCTGCGCATCGGCGAACTGGATCATCTGCCGCTGCGCGACCATGAGGCGGATTTTGCCTGCATCAATCTGGTGCTGCATCACCTGTCCGAACCGGCGGGCGCGCTGGCCGAAGCCCAGCGTATCCTGGCCCCGGGCGGACGGCTTTTCGTGGCGGACTTCCTGCGCCATAACGACGAGACCATGCGCAGCCGCTACGGGGATCGCTGGCTGGGCTTTGCGCAGGATACCCTGGCCGAACATCTGCACAACGCGGGCTTCACCCTGACGGACAGCGAGCGCTGCCCCGTGGGACGGCATCTGCAGCTCCTGCTGCTCACGGCCGAGGCCCATAACGTATAATTTTACATAACCACAGCATCCTTTTGGAGGAATCATGACCCAACCCCTCGATCTTTCCCTTGAGTACAAGGTCGCCGACATGAGCCTTGCCGACTTCGGCAAGAAGGAAATGCAGCTTTCCGAGCGCGAGACTCCCGGCCTCATGGAGTGCATCCGCAAATACGGCGACAGCAAGCCCCTCAAGGGCCTGCGCGTCACCGGCTCCCTGCACATGACCATCCAGACGGCCATGCTCATCAAGACCCTGCATGCTCTGGGCGCGGATATCCGCTGGGCCTCCTGCAACATCTTCTCCACCCAGGATCATGCCGCCGCCGCCATCGTGGAGCAGGGCATGGCCAAGGTCTTCGCCTGGAAGGGCGAAAGCCTCGAAGAATACTGGTGGTGCACCGAAATGGCCCTGACCTGGCCTGACGGCAGCGGCCCCGACCTCATCGTGGACGACGGCGGCGACGCCACCCTGCTCATCCACAAGGGCGTGGAAGCCGAAAACAATCCCGCCATCCTCGAGCAGAAGGCCGACAGCAAGGAATTCCAGTGCGTGCTGGATCGTCTTGCCCTGCGCCTCAAGGAAGACCCGCAGCACTGGCACAAGGTGGCCGCGCGCATCAAGGGCGTCTCCGAAGAGACCACCACCGGCGTGCACCGCCTCTACCAGCTGGAAGCCGAAGGCAAGCTGCTCTTCCCGGCCATCAACGTCAACGACTCGGTGACCAAGTCCAAGTTCGACAACCTCTACGGCTGCCGCGAATCGCTGGCCGACGGCATCAAGCGCGCCACGGACGTCATGGTGGCCGGCAAGGTGGTCGTGGTCTGCGGCTACGGCGATGTGGGCAAGGGCTGCGCCCAGTCCATGCGCGGCCTCGGCGCGCGCGTGCTGGTGACGGAGATCGACCCCATTTGCGCCCTGCAGGCCGCCATGGAAGGCTATGAAGTGACCACCGTGGAAGACGCCCTGCCCATCGGCGACATCTACATCACCTGCACCGGCAACTACCACGTCATCACCGGCAAGCACATGGAAGGCATGAAGGACGAGGCCATCGTCTGCAATATTGGTCACTTCGACAATGAGATCGAAATGACCTACCTGGAAGACACCCCCGGCATCAGCAAGCTGAACATCAAGCCGCAGGTGGACAAGTGGACGCTCAAGTCCGGCCGCAGCATCATCGTGCTGGCCGAAGGCCGCCTGGTGAACCTTGGCTGCGCCACGGGCCATGCCAGCTTCGTCATGTCCAACAGCTTCACCAACCAGACCCTGGCCCAGATCAAGCTGGCCACGGAAACGCTGGAAAAGAAGGTCTACACCCTGCCCAAGGAACTGGATGAAGAAGTGGCCCGCCTGCACCTCGGCCGCCTCGGCGTCAAGCTGACCCGCCTGACCCAGGAACAGGCCGACTACATCGGCGTGAAGGTGGAAGGCCCCTACAAGTCCGACAACTACCGCTACTAGGCGGCGGCACAGCGCCGCCCGGCCCAACGTGAGCGGAAAAAACGTGTTTTTTCCGCGAAACGCCAGGCCGTATGGTTTGAAACGCAACGCGTTTCAAACTAAAAATGCTCCAGGGAGGCGTTTCCGATGAGGGGACGCCTCCCCTTTTTGCGGGGCCTGCCGCCGCCGGCTCCGGCGGGACTTGACGGAAGCGCCCGATGCGGGCAGCCTACATCCGGCCGTCCGCCGACGGGGCGGCTCTTTTTTGCCGGGGAGAGTTCACATGCAGCATGACGGCATCCTGACCGTGACCAAGATATTTGAATTTGCCTACGCCCACCGCCTGCCGTCCTATGCGGGCAAGTGCGTGCATCCCCACGGGCATACCGGCAGGCTGGAAGTGGAGGTGGCCGGGCTGGCGGGTAGCAGCCCTTATCCGGGCATCGTGGTGGACTTCCATGATCTCAAGGCCCTGCTGGCTCCCATACTGGAAGAAGTGGACCATCGCTGCCTCGACGACGTCATCAACGCCCCCGCCTGGGCGGACTGGGCCGCCACGCATCTGCCGCGCGTGCGCAACGAGGACGGCGAAGAGGTCTTTGCGGCCACGGCGGAGAATATGGTGCTCTGGGTGCGCCACCGCCTGCTGACGCTCCATCCCGGACTGGACGTGCGCCGTCTGCGCTGGTGGGAATCCGGCTCTTCCTATGCCGAGTGGAGGCAGGCATGAGCCGCCGGGGTTTCCGGGCCGAGGACAGCCTGCGCCTGCGGGTCATCTCCCTCTTCCTGAGCATCGACGGCGAAGTCAACGGCTGCGGGCAGGGGACGCCCGCCTTCTTCATCCGGCTCGCGGGCTGCAATCTGCGCTGCTGGCAGGAGCGCGGGGGCTGCGACACGCCGTATTCCTTCGGTTCCGGCGAGGAGATGCCCGTCGGCGAGCTGCTGCGGCGGGTGGAGGCGTCCGGCTGCCCCAAGGTGACGCTGACCGGCGGGGAGCCGCTTTTGCAGCGCGGCCCGGCGCTGGCCGCCCTGCTGGAAGGGCTTGCCGCCCGCAAGGTGGCCGTTTCCGTGGAGACCAACGGCACGCTGCCGCCGGACTTTGCCGGGCGCGAGCATGTGGCGAGCCTCGTCTATGACTACAAATGCCCGTCCAGCGGCTGCGAGGCGGCCATGCTGCCCTTTGAGGCGATGTATGCGGCGCTCGGCCCGTGCGATTACATCAAGTTCATCATCGCCGATGAGGCGGACTATGCCTGCGCCCGCGACAAGGTGCTGCGGGCGCGCGAGCTGGCCCATGCCGGGCCGCGTCTGGCCTTTTCGTCCTTCCTGCCCGCGCTGCCGGGCGGCCTGACGCCGCAGGCGCTGGTGGCCCGCCTGCTGGCGGACCGCCTTTTCGAGGTGCAGTACAATCTGCAGATACACAAGTTCATCTGGCCGGATGCCGAGACGGACATCTGAGCGCCGGTCTTTTCTTCTTCCCCTTCTTCAGGTAGTCACACGCTGCGCATGAAAAACGTCACCATCTATACGGACGGCTCCTGTCTGGGCAATCCCGGCCCCGGCGGCTGGGCCGCCATCCTGGAACTGGACGGCACCGAACACCGCCGGGAGATGTCCGGCGGCTATGTCCGCACCACCAATAACCGCATGGAACTGCGGGCCGTGCTCTTTGCCCTGGGCGCTCTCAAGGAACCCTGCGTCGTGGAGCTCTATACGGATTCCCAGTATGTCTGCCATGCCGTGGAAAAGGGCTGGCTCTGGGGCTGGAAAAAGCGCGGCTGGGTCAAGGCCGACAAGAAGCCGGTCAAGAATGTGGACCTCTGGCAGCAGCTGGCCCCTCTGCTCATGCGGCACGAGGTGCGCCTGCACTGGCTGCGCGGGCATGCGGGCCATCCCGAGAACGAGCGTTGCGACGAGCTGGCCCGGCAATGTGCCGGCCGGCGGGATCTGCCGCCTGACGAAGGCTTTCGGCCGGATGACGTGTAGGGCGGGACGTCCTGTTTCTTGAGATGCGTCTTTTTCTTTTGCGGCGTGACCACCGGGAGAGCACGGGCCGGGAGACTTCGGGCCGGGAGGTCTTCCGTGCGGTTGTGCCGCCCCTGTCCCGTGGCCTTGCTCCACAAGGCGATCCCGTTTGCGGGCGGCCTGAGCGGCGTGCAGAGAGCATTTTCAGTCTGAAACGCATACGGTCCGGCGTTTCGCGGAAAAAACGCGATTTTCCCGCTTGGTTTCGACCGGGCGGCGCTCTGCTGCCGCCTCACATGTTGCCTTTGAAAAAGGCAACATGCTCTCATAACCTGAGCAGATAGATAAGATATGTCGTTGGAATCCCTGCTTTCTCTCTGGAATGCCCTCGGGCAGCCGCTGTGCCGCCTGCTGCTGGGGCTTGCCCTCGGGCTGCTGGTGGCCAATACGCTGGAGGCCCTGCGCTGGACGCGTCATCTGGCCCGGCTGGCCCAGCCGCTGGCCCGGGCGGCCCATCTGCGCCCTGTGGCGGGCGCGGCCTTCGCGCTGGCCTTCGTTTCCCCGGCCTCGGCCAACGGTCTCTTGTCCGAGGCGCACGAGGCCGGACGCCTTTCCCGGCACGAACTCATGCTGGCCAACATCTTCAACAGCCTCCCTTCGTTTCTGACGCATACGCCCACCATCTTTTTCCTCACCTGGCCGGTGCTGGGCAGCCCCGCCGTCATCTATGTGCTGCTGACACTGGTGGCGGCCATCCTGCGCACGGGCGGAACCGTGCTCGCCGGGCGGCTGCTCCTGCCGCCGCAGACGGAGACGGCGGGCGAGGGCGGCGCGGAAAGTCCGGCGCCGGGCTGGCGCGCGGCGCTGGGCAAGGCCTGGAAGCGCTTTTTGCGCCGCCTGCCCAAGCTGGTGTATTTCACCGTCCCCGTCTATGTGCTCATGTACTTCCTGCAGCGCTACGGCTACTTCACGGCGGCGGAGGACTGGCTGTCCCGGCATATGGACTGGCTGTCCTTCCTCAAGCCGCAGGCCGTGGGCGTCATCGTGCTCCATCTGGCGGCGGAGCTGGGCGCGGCGCTGGGCGCGGCGGGCGGCCTGCTGCACACGGGCGGTCTGGCGGCAAAGGATGTGGTGCTGGCGCTCATGGTCGGCAACATCCTGTCCACGCCCATGCGGGCCATCCGGCATCAGCTGCCGTCCTATGCCGGCTTTTACCGGCCGTCGCTGGCCCTGCGGCTCATCCTCGTCAATCAGGGGCTGCGTGCCCTGAGCATGGCGCTGGTCACCTGGATCTATTGTCTGCTGGCCTTTTGAAGCGTGTACGCTTTGCAAAAGGTGAACTGCGAGGCGGCGCTACAGCGCCGCCCGGCCCTAATCAAGTGAGAAACCGCGTTTTTTCCGCGAAACGCCGGACCGTAGGGTTTGGGACGTGAAGCGTTTCAAACGAAAATGTTCGAGGGCAGAGCTCTTGTCCGCGTTGCCGGGGAAGACCCGCCGTGCGGTATGCCGATGCCGCCGCGTCCGGTCTTCCCCGGCGCTCTGCCCTGTAACGCGATCCGCTTTTTCGCGCCCGGCATCCCGGGGCAGTCTTCGGGGGCCAGTCTGCGGGAGGCTCCTGCCCGTCGCGAAGCCGCTTTTTTCCGCATGGCGGTGTTGCGGAAAAAGGCCGCTCCCGCAACTCGCGGCACGGGACAGGCCGGGTCTTCTCCTGTATTGCCCGGCGAAAAGATTCAACTTTTCGCGGAGCGGCGCGCGTACGCGTCCTGTCGCCGGGCGGTATCGCAAGCGGCGGACGATTTTTTCCCTTCTGCCGCACGGGGGCTTCTCCCCGGCTTTTTTTTGCGGTATGCTGCCGGGCAGGCATATGCCGGCAGCAGTACGGCATATCGTGATGAAAAAAGAATTCCCTTCTGTGTACGGAGGATGATGATGGAACCCGCTTTTACCCCCCTGCGCGGGGAAGACAGAGAAGCCAAGGCCCGGGCCAACAAGGCGGCCGGTTACCGCTGCTCGCAGCAGATCAGTTGTTCCTTTGCCGAGGAGGTCGGCGAGGACATGGAACGCCTCATCCGGCTGGGCATGCCCTTCGGCAGCGGCATGGGGCGTGGCCAGGTCTGCGGTTGCGTCGTGGGCGCCATGCTTGTGCTCGGTCTGCGCTTCGCGCCGCCGTCCGTGGCGGACAAGGCGGCCCGCAAGGTGCTGACCCGCAAGCAGAACGCGTTTTTGCAGGCGTTTGAGGCGCGGCATGGCTCGATCATCTGCCGTGAGCTCACCTCCCATGCCCGGCAGAGCGCTCCCGCGGAAGCGGGCGGCAGCTTTTTTACCAATTCCTGCATCGGCCTCATGGTCAGCGCCAGCCACCTGCTGGAGGACCTGCTGCAGGAAGAGGCCGCCACGTCCGGAACGGAGCAGCCGCAGGAGGTCAGCGCATGAGCCGCGAACATCCCACGATCGTCCAGCCGCAGCACAGCGGCGCGCGTGTCCTCGTCCGCCTGCAGCCGGAGGAAACATGGCTTTCTCTGCCGCGTCCCAAACTGGCCCGGCAGCTGCTGGAGTCGCTGAACATCGGCGAGGAATGCGCGCTGGTCGCACGCGGCGGCGAACTGCTCACGCCGGATCGGCACATCTGGCCCGATGACGAGCTGCTGGTGCGCAAGGTGGCTTCGTCGGGATAGGGGCTCGAGCGCTTCTCCTTTGAAAAAGGTGAAACGTGAGGCGGCGGCACAGCGCCACCCGGCCCAAAGTGAGCGGAAAAACCGTGTTTTTTCCGCGAAACGGCAGGCCGCAGGGTTTGAAACGCAACGCGTTTCAAACTAAAAATGCTCCAAGGCGCGCGCAGGCCCTGTCTTTCCGTGGGGGACGGAGCCTGTGCGCGGCCTTCCGGGGGCTCTGCCTCTGAACGGGGCAAGACGCGAGGGGCGGCAGCCGCCCGGCTCAATGGGAGCGGAAAAACCGTGCTTTTTCCGCGAAACGGCAGGCCGCAGGCTTGGGAACGGACGGCGTTTCAAACTAAAAATGCTCTATCGACAATCGCTATTGCCCGTGGTAGTTTGAAAAGATGTTTTCTCTCGATATGGATTTCTCGCAGGCTGTCCGTCTCCTGACCGCGTCACTGGTTCCCATGCTGCTGGGCATGATCGTGCATGAGGTGGCGCACGGGCTGGCCGCGCGCCGTCTGGGCGACCCCACGGCCCACATGATGGGACGGCTCACGCTCAATCCCGTACCGCATATCGACCCGCTGGGGCTGTTCTGCTTTGTGATCACCAGTATCGCGGGGGGCTTCATCTTCGGCTGGGCCAAGCCTGTGCCGGTCAATCCGCGCTATTTCCGCAAGCCCGCGCGGGACATGATGCTGGTGGGGTTGGCCGGGCCTTGCAGCAACTTCCTGCAGGCGTTGCTTTACGGGCTGATCGTGGCGGGGCTGGTCGTCGTCTGGCCGGAGGCCTTTGCCAGGCTGTCCCCGGTGCAACCCTCGGCAACGCAGCAATTCCTGGTGCTCATGTGCACGCAGGGCATCGTGATCAATCTTTGTCTTGCCTGGTTCAACCTGTTGCCGTTGCCGCCGCTGGACGGCAGCCGGGTTGTGGCCTATTTTCTGCCCATGCGCCTGGCGCTCTCGTATGCCCGGCTGGAGCGGTACGGCTTTGTGATACTGCTCGTCCTGCTGTTCAGCGGGGTGCTGGGCCGGGTGCTGGGGCCGCTGGTGGACATGTCTTTCCGTCAGATCCTGCACCTGACGCTTTCGCTGGTGGCCTGAGCCGCCGGACGGCCTTCCGCCATCAGGGAAAGCCCGAGGCGGGATGGGAGGCGTCCCCCGTGGGCGGCGCGCATCCGGCCGGGGATGGGGGAAGGCCCCCCGGGTCGGGCTGTGCGTCTTTTTTCGTTAACCGCGGCCGCTGGCCGCGCAAGCGCCGCTGCCTGTTCCGGGCAGCCATTCCAGAGGATACCATGAGCATGGAACGTCCCCGCACCGTATCGGGTATGCGTCCTACCGGCCCCCTGCATCTGGGGCATTATTTCGGCGTGCTGAAAAACTATGTGGCTCTGCAGCACAGCGAGGAAGCCTACTTCTTCGTGGCCGACTGGCACGCCCTGACCAGCGATTACGCCGACCCGTCCAATATCCGCCAGAACATTGCGGAAATGGTCAAGGACTGGGTGGCTGCCGGTCTCGACCCCGCCCAGTGCGTCATTTTCCGCCAGTCCGCGGTCAAGGAACATGCGGAGCTGTCCCTGCTGCTGTCCATGATCACGCCGGTCTCGTGGCTGGAGCGCAATCCCACCTACAAGGAACAGCAGCAGCAGATCACCAACAAGGACCTCGGCAATGCGGGCTTCCTCTGCTATCCGGTGCTCATGGCCGCGGATATCCTCATGTACCGTCCGCACGGCGTGCCCGTGGGCGAGGATCAGTTGCCGCACATGGAGCTGACGCGGGAGATCGCCCGGCGCTTCAATTATCTTTACGGGGAGAACACCTTCCCGGAACCGCAGGCCATGCTGACGCCCGCGGCCAAGTGCCCGGGCCTCGACGGCCGCAAGATGTCCAAGAGCTACAATAACGGCATTTTCCTGCGGGACACGATGGCCGACATCGAGCCCAAGGTGAAGACCATGTTCACCGACAAGAACCGGCTGCGCAAGTCCGACCCCGGCAATCCTGACGTGTGCAACCTCTTCCCCTATCATGTGCTGCTGGCCGGCCGCGAGGAGCAGGAAGAGATCCGGCAGGGCTGTACCGGCGCGAGCATGGGCTGCGTGGACTGCAAGAAACGCTTCCTGGCGCATCTGGGGGCCTTCCTGGAGCCTTTGCAGGCCCGCCGGGCGGAGCTGACCGACAGCCGTGTGGCGGAGATCCTTGCCGACGGCAACGAGCGCGCCCGCGCCTTTGCCGCCCGCACGCTGGACATGGTGCGCGAGCGCATGGGGCTGTGAGCGTTTCGTGAAGTGCGTCGGCATCGATTACGGTCTTGAGCGGACAGGGCTGGCCGCCTGCGATGAAGCGGGCGTGCTGGCCTATCCGCTGGCCACCCTGCGCCTTGCGGACTATCCCGACCGCAAGGCTTTTCTGGCCGCGCTGGCCGAGCGCGTGCTCGCCGAGGACCCCGCCGCCGTGGTGCTGGGCCTGCCGCTGCGTGAAGACGGGACGGAGAGCCTGACCACCCGGCAGGTGCGCAACGTGGCCGGGCGGCTCATGCGGCGCATCGAACGTCCCTTCTACTGGATGCCGGAACTGCTCAGCTCCGTGGAGGCGGAAATGGACCTGCGCGAGGCCGGTCTTGCCCGGGGACGGCGCAAGGCCGTGCTGGACCAGCAGGCCGCCGTGCGCATCCTCTCCTCCTTCCTTGCCCTGCCGCCCGACAGGCGGCAGCCCATTGCCGGGTGAACGGCCTGAGCCTCCGCCCCGCCCAAAGGCGGACGGCCGCCGTCAGACGGCCGGCGGGCCGCCTCTCCGGACAGCCGACCTTGAGACTGCGGCGTTTTCCCGCTACAAGAGGACATCCCGATTGTTCCGCAACGAGGAGTCCGCATGAAGATACTGATCCGCCTGTTTGCTCTGCTCTTTCTCTGCCTGCTGCTTGCCGGCGGCGGGCTGGCCTGGTTCGTCTATGACTTTTTGCACAGCGTGCCCGAGAGCGCAGGGCGGGAGATACAGTTCGACGTCCTCCCCGGGGCGAGCTTCGGCAAGATAGCCAGAGAGCTGGAAGAAAAGGGGCTGGTGACGGATGCGGAAAAGTTCGGCTGGCTGGCCCGTTACCGCAAGATGGACAACCGCCTGCAGGCCGGACGTTTTGCCCTGCGCACGGACTGGACGCCGGATCAGGTGCTGGACTGGCTGGTCAACGGCCAGCCGGTGCTTTTCCGGGTGACGGTTCCCGAGGGGCTGACCTGGTGGCAGACGGGCAAGCTGCTGGAAGCGGCGGGCTTCGTCCGTTTCGAGGATTTCCGGGCGGTGGTGCTGGACAAAGATTTCCTGCGCAAATACGGCATACCCTTCGCGTCCGCCGAGGGCTTCCTCATGCCGGACACCTACCTGATCCGCAAGGATGACGCGCCGGACATGGATTCCGCGCGCAGCGTGGCCGGACGTCTGGTGGACAACTTCTGGCGCAAGGCCGAGACCCGCTGGCCGGGCGGGCAAAAGCCGCAGGCGGAGGAGCTGAAGCGGCTGGTCATCCTCGCTTCGGTGGTGGAAAAAGAGACCGCCATCGACGGGGAACGCGCGCGAGTAGCCGGCGTGTATGCCAATCGCCTGAAGCGCAATATGCTGCTCCAGGCGGATCCTACGGTCATTTACGGCCTGGGGGCGGGCTTTGAGGGCAACCTGCGGCGCAAGCATCTGGATGACCCCGCCAATCCTTACAATACCTATCAGCGGCCCGGTCTGCCGCCCGGCCCCATCTGTTCCTTCGGCATGACGGCGCTGGCCGCGGCCATCGCCCCTGAGGAGCATAACTTCCTGTATTTTGTGGCCCGCACGGATGGCGGCGAGCACATCTTCTCCACCAATCTCAACGATCACAACCGCGCCGTGCGCCAGTATCTGCAAAACCGGCGCAAGCAGCGTCAGGCGGAGTGAGGTCTTTCATGAAGTATCTTATCATGCAGGATTTTTCTGGTCAGGCTGTGCCCTTCATCTTCCCCCGCCGTGTGGACCACGGGGACATGCGCGAGCAGCTGCCCTATGGGCAGGTGCTGTCCGCCGGGTTCGTGGAATACGAGGCGGGAGGCTTCGTCTGCCACGGCGGCAATGCCGAGCTTCAGGTGCAGGCCCGTCCAGAGGAGGATGCCGCCATCATCGCGGAGGCCTTGCGGCCGGAAAGCTGCCGCAAGTAGGCCCCGCAGGCTCCGCGGCACGTGCCGGATGCGGCGGCGCATGCCGTCCCTGCCTGCCGTTCTGCAGGATGCGTGTGCGCGCTCCGACGCTGCGCTGATCACGGGGGCGCGTGCGCGGGGACGGACATTGCCCGGCCGTTCCCGACACGGACGGCAAGGCGGCCGGAAGCGGCAAAAGGCTATGCCTGCCGTCCATTTGCTGTTAAAAAAGCGGCGTCCCTCTCTTGGAGGGACGCCGCTCGTGCATTCATGAAGGGCATTTCCCCGAAGGAAATGCGTGCTCTAATCGCTGCTCTGGCTGCCGATCTTGGCGTTGATGTCCTGCAGCAGCTTCTGGGCCTGGGCATTGTCGGGCTCCATCTCCAGGGCCGTACGCACCAGCGGCAGGGCATGCATGCTGTCATTGACGGCAAAGAAGACCTCGGCGATGTTACAGGCGATGACGGCCGACTTCTGCGGCAGATTGGGATTGAGGGCCATGGCCTTGAGCATGGAAGCCCGGGCGGACTCGTAGTCCTTGCCGTCGGCATAGGCCAGACCAAGATTGTAATGCAGCCCGTCGTTGTCCGGAACCACCTTGAGGGCCTTCTTGTATTCTTCGGTGGCCTCCTGCCAGCGTCCTGCCCGGCGCAGCAGCATGCCCACCCGGTTGAAGACCACGAGGTCGTCCTTGCTCCAGTAATCGCGCTTGGCCTCGAGGCCGCGCTGCAGGAAGCTGATGGCCATGTCGGGATCCACTTCGGAATAGGCGTCCGCCACGCGGAAGGCCACGCCGCCCACATGCTCCATAGCTTCGCGGCTGGCCAGTTCCACGCTCTGATTGAACATCTTGCGGGCGTCATCGCGGCGGTTGAGCTTGAGGTAGAGCTCACCGATGGCCAGCTTGCGTTCCACATTGAGCGGCGAGAGCTGATCCAGCCGTTCAAGATACTCGAGCTGCTTGAGCGGCTTCTTCATCTCTTCGTAGAGATCGGCCAGCTTGCGCAGCGGCTCGAGGTACATGTCCGCGCTGCGGCTGGCGTTTTCGTACGCTTCGCAGGCCTTTTCCCGCTGGCCCATGGAGCGGAAGACGTCCCCGATGATAAGCAGCACGGCGGCGGAATTGGCTTTGAGTTCCAGGGCCTGACGGCAGACCTGCAGGGCGCGCAGGTTCTCTCCCTGCGAGTGCAGGGTGCGGGCCCATTCCAGCATGCGGCTCATCTTGCCGTGCGGACGTACGGTGGCCGCCAGCCGTTCCAGCAGCTGATCCTGATTGTCGGGCTTGGCAAAAAAGGCGTCCGCCCCGGCTTCATGCAGGAGCACATAGCGCTGCTGCTCCGTTTCGGCGGCGATGAAGACGATGCGCACCTCGGGGAAACCGTTCTTGACAAGGCGCACCATATAGCTGAGATCGCGCCCCTTGAGGCTCTGCTCGATGAGCAGCAGGGGGGTCGCGTTTTCGGAGCAGACATTGCGCAGTATCCGCAGCAGCATGTCGGCATCATGGGCGATGCTGATCTTGTCGGCCGGCAGCCCAAGGCTTTCGTTCAGCACGTTCCGCAGCATGTCCGTCAGCGCAACATCATCGGAAACGCAGATCAGATGGCCGCTGTCCTTGAGAAACTCGCGGATGGCGTCTTCATACTGCTTGCTGTCCTGCGGCGCGGACTTTTCCTTGCTCATGCTCGCCTCGACCTGCCGCATCGCCATGCGTTGCGCGAGGCCCGACGTCGCGTTGGAATTTGCCATTGCTCCCTCCTGTGAGGCTTGCCGGACAACCTGTTTGCCCGCCAATCCTTAGACTCTCAGATTCAGTGCCCCTGCGTCAAGTAGTATACGCGCGGAATCATATACATCAGACTGGCGATTTTCTTTTCGGGCATGTACTGCACGGCGACGAGCACCTTGCCGAGGTTCCAGAGGCAGGACATGTCTCCTTCCACGGCATCGGGCTTGCCGAAGCGTTGCTCCGCCATTTCCCTGACCCGTTTCCCGAAGGTGGCGTCGGGGGCGGGATAGTCGATGGAAACGAAAGCCAGCGGCTGACGTTCTCCGGGCCCGTAGCACATGGCCATCTGATCCGCGCCGGGGATGAGCTTTCCCCCTTTGTAGACATCGCAGATGTAGCCGTCTTTTTCCCGCTCCGGCACGGCGGCGGCCTGCTTGAGCGCGGTCCGCATGGCGGCCCTGTCGGCCCCGTCCAGACGCAGCCCGAAGAGCACGGCGTTCTTGGCGCGCTCGGCGCTGGTGTCGGCCATGTCTTCCAGCTCCTTCATGGCGGCCGTATTGCCCTGCATGGCCGCCCCGTAGAGCAGCAGGGTGGCGCTTTCCAGGTTCTTCTTCACCACGCGCCCTTCACGGTAGAAGTGCCCCAGCCGCGCCAGCGCGTTGGGCTGGTTGGCGGCGGCGGCCCGGCTGTACCAGGCGGCGGCAGCGGCATCGTCCCTGCCCACGCCATGCCCCTGCTCGTAGAGCATGCCCAGATTGTACTGGGCTTCCGGCTGGCCCTTGCGTGCGGCAAGATCGAACCAGCGCGCCGCTTCCACGGGGTCCGGGGGGATGCCGCGCCCCTGCTCCAGCATGCGGCCGAAATTGCACATGCCGGACGGATGGCCCGCCTCGGCGGATTTGGCGTACCAGTGCAGCGCGCGGCCCACGTCGGGCTCCACGCCGAGGCCCTTGTCATAGAGCACGCCCAGATTGTTCATGGCCTGCGGATCGCCGGCATCGGCGGCAGGCTGCCAAAGGCGCAGCGCCTGATGATATTCCCCGCGGGCATAGGCATCCAGCGCTTTGCGGTTGCGCTCCTCGGCGCTTTCCGCAGGGGCGGCGGCCGCCGCGGCAGCGGCGGGGGTGGCGGCTGGCGCGGAGCTGACGGGCGCGGGCGCGGCTCCGGATGTCTTGCTCCCGCCTCCGCCCAGGGCCGGCATGGGCTGCGCCGGAGCCGGGACGGAATAGTCCGGCGGCTGCGGGCCGCGCGCCTGCCCGCCGGCCGGTTGCGGCGCCACGGGGGCCGCCGGGGGCTGGACCTTCGGCGTCTGCACTTGCGGCGTCTGCACCTGCGGGCGGGAAATGGGCTGAGCGGCGGCCGCGACATCGGCGCCGGCGGCAAGGCCGGGACACAGCGCCGCCATGAGGCACAGACCGTAACCACCGATGCGCAGGGCCTGCCGACCACAAATAATGATGCGCGCCTTACGGCGCGCATACCTCAAAAGACCCGTCATGGGAACGCCCTGCCTGTCAGGAGTTGATCTCTGCCCGAAATTTCCGGGAAAGCCGGAAGACCACGACACGTCTGGGCGGCAGGGTGATGGCTTCGTCCGTCTGCGGGTTGCGGCCGCGGCGGGAGGCCTTGTCATAGGACTCGAACTTGCCGAAACCGCTGATGAGCAGAGCGCGATCCTTCTTGATGGCGTCTTTCATGATATGCAGCAGTTTTTCCACCACATTTTTTACGTCGACGCGGTTCTTGTCGGTACTTTCGTAGATCCGTTCTATGATGTCCGCTTTGGTCAATGTCTTCTTCATGAAAACCTCGAAAAACAGGCAGCTTCACAATGAAAATCTTTTCCGATAAATTATGCCAAAAAGGCGCGTGAGGCAAGGCTTTTCTTGTTTTCCGGGCCCCTCGGTCCCCGTTTGCGCCCCTGCTCTCCTCACTTCTGTCCTGCTGCCATGAGATCTTCCCGCATCGCCATCCTCCACTGGCCGGAGCCTGGGGCCCATTCGCCTGTTTTTCCGGTGTTCCTGCCGTTTTCCGGCTGTCCCGTACGTTGCGTCTTCTGCGCGCAGGAGCTGCAGACCGGTTGCGCTCCCCGGCGGGTGGATGCGGCCCTGGACGAGGCGGCGCATCTGTTGCGGGAGCGGGCCCGGGGCGGACTCCCCGCGCCGGAACTGGCCTTTTACGGGGGCACGTTCACGGCGCAGCCTCCCGAAGCTTATGCCGCCTGTCTCCATTTTGCCCGTACGGCCCTGCGCCAGGGGCTCATTGCCGGGCTGCGCTGCTCCACCCGGCCCGACAGCCTGCCGCCGGACAGGCTTGCGGCCTTGCGGGAGGCGGGCTGCGCCTGCGTGGAGCTGGGCATCCAGAGTTTTGCCGATGCCCCCCTGCGCCAGAGCCGCCGGGGCTATGACGGCAGGACGGCGCGCGAGGCCTGCGCGGCGGTGCGCGCGGCGGGGATGCGCCCCGGCGTGCAGCTCATGCCGGGCATGCCCGGTTCCCGACCGGAGCAGTTTTTGGAAGATGTGCGGCTGGCGCTGGAGCTGGGAGCGGTCTGTCTGCGCTTCTATCCCTGTCTCGTGCTGGAAGGCACGAAACTGGCGGCGCTCTGGCGGGCCGGGCGTTTCCGGCCGTGGTCGCTGGAGACGGTGCTCGACGTGCTGGCGGAGGGCTTCACGCTGGCGCAGCGGGCCGGCGTGCCGGTCATCCGCATGGGGCTTGCCCCGGAAGCGGGCCTGAGCGGCGGCGTGCTGGCCGGGCCGCGGCATCCGGCGCTGGGGGCCCGGGTGCAGGCCCGCAGCCTCTGGCGGCAGGTGGCGGACGTCCTCGCGCAGGCCCGCGCCGGAGGACATCCGGCGGCGGACGCGCCTGTGGGGCTGGAGCTGCCCCGCCGTTTGCAGGGCATGTATCGGGGACATGCGGGCGAACTTGTGCCGCGTTGGGCTGCGCTGGGCATCACGGACGGGCGAGTGCGTTTCCATGACGGGCGGGAGGAGATCCGGATCGTGCGTCTCGACGGAGCGGCGCATGACGATGCTGCAACCCCGCATGAGGGATTTTGATTTGACGCGGCGGCTTTCCCCCGGCTAGCGTGGAAGAACGTAAAAATCCCTACCGCAGCCGACCTTGCGCCGGAGAGGTGTCCATGACGCAGCCCCAGCCCGCCGAACCGCTCGTTCCGCGCCGTCCCCCCATCGATACGACGCTCTTCGACTTCTTCAAGGTCGGGCCCGGGCCGTCGAGTTCGCATACCATCGGCCCCATGAAGGCCGGCAGCGACTTCATGGCGTGTTGCGCCGCGCTGCCCGCGGACGAACTGGCCCGTGCCGCCAGCCTGCAGGTGACGCTGCTGGGGTCGCTGAGCGCCACGGGCAGGGGCCACGGCACCGATACGGCGGTCCTGGCCGGTTTGCTGGGCAGCCGGCCGGAGAGCTGCTCGCCGGAAGTGCTGCCCTCCCTGCGGCGGGATCCTCAGGCGCGGCATGCTCTGCGGCTTGGCGGCAGGGAGCTTTCCCTTGGCCTTGCGGACATCCATTTCGGCCCGGTGCAGCATGATGCGCCGTTCAGCAATACCCTGCGCTGTTCGCTGCGCGACGCGGCGGACCGGGAGATCTTCGGGCGGGAATACTATTCCGTGGGCGGGGGCTTCATCCAGTGGAAAGGCTGGACGCCGCCCGAGCGCGGACGCCCCGTACATCCCTACGGCACCATGCGGGAGCTGCACCGCTGCCTCAATGAGACGGGCCTGACCCTGCACGAGCTCATTTTGGAGAACGAGACCGCCATTACCGGCATGTCCCGACCGGCCATTTTGGAACGGCTGGACGACATGATGGACGCCATGTACGACAGCGTACGGCGCGGCCTCAGGGGCAGCGGCCGTCTGCCGGGCACGCTGGGCGTCTGGCGCAAGGCCGGAGCCCTGCTGGAGCGGGCCGCCGCGCTGCCCTACATGGTGGACCGCTTCCTGGGCAAGCTCAATGCCTATGCCTTTGCCGTGGCCGAGGAGAACGCCTCCGGCGGGGTCATCGTCACCGCGCCCACCTGCGGCGCGGCCGGGGTCATGCCGGCGCTGCTCTACGCCATGCGGCAGGACCTCAACATCGGGGAGCGGGCCTTGCGCGAGGGGCTGCTCGCCTCGGCGGCCGTGGGCTTCCTGGCCAAACATAACGCGGGCATCGCCGGCGCGGAGGTGGGCTGTCAGGGCGAGATCGGCGTCGCCTCGGCCATGGGCGCGGCCATGCTGACCCATGCCCGCGGCAATGCCGCCACCGTGGTGGAAAACGCGGCGGAAGTGGCTCTGGAACATCACCTGGGCCTGACCTGCGACCCTGTGGGCGGCTATGTGCAGGTCCCCTGCATCGAACGCAACGCCGTGGGGGCCATCAAGGCGTATAACGCCTCATTGCTGGCCACCTGCGAGGAGAGCGCACATCATCTTGTCTCGCTGGATGCCGCCATCATGGCCATGGGCGAGACGGGCCGCGAGATGAGCGCGAAGTTCAAGGAGACCAGCGAAGGCGGTCTTGCGGTCAGCATCGTGGAATGCTGAGCATCTCTCCTTCCCCCCCTTCCTTCCCCCATCCGGGCCGTTGCCTTTGGCAACGGCCCTCGTCATGAGAGCATTTCCCGTTTGAAACGCTTTGCGTTTCAAACCATACGGCCTGTCGTTTTGCGGAAAAAACGCGGTCTTTCCGCTTGGTTTGGCCCGCGGGGCGCTGTGCCGCCGCCTCGCGTTTCACCTTTTTCAAAGGTGGAACGCTTTGGAGCAATTCCACATTCGCAGGCAGCGGCCCGTAGGGCTGTGTCCGTCAGGCGACGCAGGAGCCTTACGGACATCGACAGCAGAGCGCGACCGAAAGGCGGCCGAAGGCCGTGTCCGTCAGGCGACGCAGGAGCCTTACGGACATCGACAGCAGAGCGCGACCGAAAGGCGGCCGAAGGCCGTGTCCGTCAGGCGACGAAGGAGCCTTACGGACATCGACAGCAGAGCGAGGGATTCCCCTTCCCCCAAAACAGGCAACGAATAGCGTCAACAGGCCCTAAACGTAGCTGGTGGCGGAACGTTCCTCCGGGGACAGCCACTCCGCCCACATGCGGCTCATGCAGTCAAAGTCGTTGATGGCCAGCTCCCGCGCCCATTGCTGTCCGGTCTTCCCTTCCCAGGGTTTGGGGCCGTGGAAATGGACGATGTGGGCCGTGGCATGGCAATCCGCATGATAGGGGGGCCGGTTCCAGCGATCGTCAAGGCGGGTGATGCGTTTGCCGAAATAGTAGTTGAGCAGGGATTGGTCGAGGTTGCCGATGCGGTCGAGGTTTTGCTGACTGAAGGCCAGGAAGTGGTCGATGAGCCGCAGACGCCGCAGGCGGGCCAGATTGAAGAGCGTGACCCCGCTGGAGAACGTCCAGATGGGGAAGGGCATGGGCACGGTGTAGGTCCGGCCGTCCAGATCGTACGTCAGCTTGTCGTACTCGTGATAGAAGGGGGCCGTGTATTCCCGGGCCATGGCCATGTAGGAAGGACGCAGGGCGAACAGTTCGTCCAGGGGGCGAAGGAACATGACGTCCGTATCGCAGTAGAGCGCGTAGTCATCCTCGGCAAGCTCCGGCACCAAGGCCAGCTCCAGCTTGAGGAAGCAGCCCCGGGAGGCGCGGACATGCTCGCCGGCTTCGTCAAAGCGGAGGCGCGGCGTGTAGCGGGCGACCGGGATGCGCTCCCGCGCCAGCAGATCCAGCGTCGCGCCATTGTCGCCGGCATAGACGCAGAGGCAGGGGGCATCCTGCCCCATCACATGCCGCAGCGAACGCACGGCAACCTTGAGCAGGGTCAGATAACGCGGCCGGTCATCCGTACAAAAGACGACTTTCATGCTCTTCACTCCCCATGCGGCATGGCGCTGCCGGTACGCAGCGCCGCTTCAAGAAGGCGGTACTGACGGCTGAAAAAGTTCGGGGCATCCTGCTGCAGGGCTTCCACCTGCCGGGCGAGCTCGGGCTCCCCGGCGGCGAGCAGCTCGGCATGCAGTTCCCTGAGCGCGGCTTCCCGCAGTTCCGGCGTGACCACGTAGTCCCGCAGTTCTTCCCGCAGGAGCTCCATGCCTCGTTTTTCGTCCGCGGCCACCCGGCCCACAAAGTCCAGAAGAGGCAGGATGGCATCCGGCGTGCTGTAGAAATGGGCGGCCATGGTCAGGGTGTACATGGCGTCGCTGTTCTGCCGCTGCGCTTCCTGATGCCGGGCCAGCATGAGCTGGCCTTCCAGCCAGAGCGGTTCGCTTTGCGCGGCCTCAGCCAGGGCGGCAGGGCCCTTCCGGGCCTGTTGCAGCAGGCGGACCCGGCTTGCCGGCGTCAGGCCCGGTTCAAGGGTCATCCAGGGCGAGACTTCCGGCTGGTAGCCGTCGGCCCGCCACTGGCGCATCTCGTCGAGCTGCAGCAGATGGCCGCACAAGGTGAAGCAGCGGCTGCTGTTGTCCTTCTCCTTGTCCCGGCGGCCTTCGCTCTGGCCGGCCAGATGGATGATGCGCGCTTCAGGGATGACGCGCTGGTGCAGCCCCTCCCGGCAAAGGCGCGCGCAGAACTCCACGTCTTCAAAACCGTTGACGAAGCCTTCATCCAGCCCGCCCAGCGCAAGATAACGCCGCCGGGGGATGAGCATGGCGGCTCCGGTGATGATCTGCAGACGGCGGGGTCGCGTGACGACGGGATGATGTTCGGGCAGATATTCGTAAAGATGGCTGATCCGGTGCCGCAGCGAGAGGACGACGCCGAGATGCTGCACCCTGTGCAGACCCCTGCTGTCAGGGGGATAGAGCAGCAGGGGGCCGGCCGCGCCGAGCTGCGGGTCCTCGTCGAAGGCGCGCAGCAGCGGAGCCGCCCAGCCCGGCCGGGGAAGGGTGTCGTTGTTGAGCAGGAAGAGCCAGTCGCCCCGGGCTTCCGCCGCGGCGATATTGTTGGCCCCGGCAAAGTTGCGGTTGACCGGCTGCGGCAGATAGCGGAAACGTTCGCCGAACAGACTGCGGCCCAGCGCCGGACAGGCCTGGGGCGTCGCGTCCGTGGAGGCGTTGTCCACGACGAGGACTTCCGTCTCCTCGCCCGCGGTACTGGCCGCGAGGGCCTCCAGACAGGCGCGGGTCAGATCCCAGTTGTTGTAGACGGGGATAAGGACAGAGATCATGGTTCAGCTCCCAGTGCCGCCCGGGCCGGCCGGCGGATCAGAAGGGCAGGAAGCGGCGTTCCCCGCCCACCACGATGCCGCTTTCCCGATAGCCGTAGCTGCGGGCATAGCGGGCGAGCTCGTCGAACTGACCGGCGACGTCCTCCGTCCGGTGCGCATCCGAGGCCAGCATGATGCGGACGTCCTCGCGGGCGGCGATGTCCATGATCATGGGGCCGGGGTAGGGCTCGCAGAACGGCTGCCGCAGACCGGCGGAAGAGACTTCCAGCAGCACATTGTTCTGACGCAGCGCCTGCATGGCCTCCATGATGGGCAGGCGGCTCATGGGCTGATAGAGCCACTCCTGAAAAAGGTCGAAGCAGTGCAGCTTGATGAAGTCGGGATGTGAGGCGATGTGGACAAGGCCGCTGCGGGCCATTTCCGCCATGGCCATGTAATAGGCCTCGAAGCGGCGGAAGGCTTCCTCCACGGGGCAGTCCCAGTTGGCATTGAAGCCGATGGACATCTCCCCCAGGAAGTGGAGCGAACCGATGACGTAGTCAAAGGGCTTGCTGGCCAGCAGTTCGCGCATGTACGGGAGATTGGACGGGATCCAGTCCAGTTCGATGCCCAGCAGCACCTGCGGGGAGCCGCCCCGCTGCTTGAGGGCCAGCACCTCGTCACAGAGGGCGGGGAAATCCCGTTCGAAATGCTCCTGATAGAGACGGCAGGAAAAGCCGGGCGGGAGCGGGCTGTGCTCGGAGATGCCCAGATATTCCAGACCGGCGTCGCGGGCGGCGGCGTACATCTCCTCCGCGCTGGCCACGCCGTGGGAAACCTTGGTATGGGTGTGCAGGTCCGCAAGAATCATGCTTCCTCCGCAGGGGCGCCGCAGGACGCCGGGCAGGGTTGAAGGGATATCCCGTCTGCCGCCGTCCGGGCGGCAGCCAGCAGGCGGCGCGCCAGCGCCACATCCTGTCCGATCTGCCGCATGAGCGCATCCGGGCCGTCAAAGCGACGCTCCTCGCGCAGGCGGGCCACGAATTCCAGACGCAGCATCCGCCCGTAAAGATCGCCGTGAGCATCGAGCAGAAAGCTTTCCACGCTGAGGGCCGCGCCGCCAAACGTGGGATTGTGGCCGATGTTGGTCACGGCCTGCCGTACGCCGGGCAGGCCGTCCACGCGCGCCAGGGTGGCGTAGACGCCGGGCGGCGGCAGCAGGGTGTCCGGCAGGGTCATATTGGCCGTGGGAAAGCCCAGTCCCGTGCCGCGTCCCATGCCGTGGGCAATGGGACCTTCGCAGCTGTGGTACGCGCCCAGCAGAGCCGCCGCCGTCTCCACATCCCCTTCGGCGATGCAGCGGCGGATGCGGGAGGAGCTGATGATGCTGCCCAGATGGAGCACGGGCTCCAGCTGTTCCACGCCGAAACGGTATTTTTCGCCCAGGCCGCGCAGGACATCGGGCCCGCCGCTGCGTCCTCTGCCCAGCGAAAAGTCATGACCGATGAGCAGGTCATGCACATTGAGCGGCATGAGCTGTTGACGGATGAACTCTTCAGGTGCGGTGATGGCCAGCGCCGGGGTGAAGGGGAGCTCCAGCAGCTCGTCCACGCCCAGGGCAAGGATGCGGCGGCGGCGCTCTTCGCGGCTGGTCAGGGGCGGCGGGGCCTGACCATTGCCCAGCACGGCGCGCGGGTGCGGCCAGAAAGTCAGCACGAGGCAGCGTTCTCCCGCGGCGCGGGCCACGGCGCAGGTGCGCCGGATGAGGGCCTGATGGCCCAGATGCACGCCGTCGAAATTGCCGATGGTCAGGGCGGCGGGCGGACGCGTCCCGGCGGCGCCGGAGGCGGACGAAGGCGAGGGGGCTGCTGCGGACATGGTCAGATGAGGCGCCGGAAAATGTCGGTATAGGCTTTGCGGATGATGAGCACGAGCTTGAGCTGCAGGGAACGGGTGTCCTTTTCGGTCATCTGGCAGAAGGAACAGAAGTGGCGGGCGACTTCCGTGAAGTCGCTCTCTTTGGTGACGCGCATCATGTCCCAGTACTGTTCCGCGCGTTCCAGCATCAGCGGCGTCTGCTTGTCCCTGTGCCGCTCCCGGTAGGAACGACGGAAGGCTTCCAGCATGGCGTCGGCATCCTGCGGGAAGGACCGTCCCAGCGCCAGCCGCCAGAGCGCCACATAGAGCCCGCGCCATTCCAGCAGGAGCTGCTTGCGGCGGGTGAAATGCAGCCGCCCCACGCCCATGAGGTGCAGGTGCGCCGTGAAATCGGTATCGTCCAGCAGGACGGCGAAATTGTCCAGCGCCTCCTGCACGAAGTTTTGATGGGTTGCCGCGTCTGCCGCCTGTGCCATCGCCGTTCCGCCTTATTCTTCCTGTCCGGCGGAAGCCGTCTCCGCAGGGGCGTCAGCCGTCTGGCCATTGCCGCCGCGTCCGCGACGCCGGCGTCCGGAACGGCGGCGCGACTTCCGCGCGCCTTCGGCGGCGACGTCGGACGGCGTTTCGTCGGCTTCCGTCCGGGGGGCGGCCTCGTCCACGACGCCATCCCGGCGGTTCGCCTCCGCGCCGTCCCTTTCTTCCCGTTCCCGGCGGGAGGAACGCTTGCGCCGCGAGCGGCCGGATTTGCCTTCGCCGCTGGCGCGCTGTTCCGGCAGCCCCTCGGGGAAGCGGCTCTCCCGCAGGCTCTGCTGGTGACAGGCATCCAGCAGCATGGCAAGCATGAGCTCGCCGTCCCCGCCGTCGTCCTGTGCCGTCAGGCTGCGCACCAGCGGGGCGTAACGGGCGACGCGCAGGCGTTCCAGTCCGTTGAGCTTGCGGAAGCGGGCCTCCAGCTCGGTCAGCAGGCGGGCCCCGGCCACGGCGGCCACGTCGTCATCCGTGGGGGCGGGCAGCTCCGTAAGGCTGATCTTGAAGTGCCGGGCGATGCGTTCCAGCTCCATGCGCTGCATGACGTCCACCAGCGAGATGACGGTCCCCGCCGCGCCGGCGCGGCCCGTGCGTCCGGCACGGTGGATGTAGCTCTCGTGATCCTCCGGCGGTTCGTAAAGGAAGACGTGGGACAGCGCGGGGATGTCGATGCCGCGCGCCGCCACGTCCGTAGCTACGAGATACTGCAGCGCGCCGCGCCGGATCTTGTCCAGCACGGCTTCACGGCGGCTCTGGGAAAGGTCGGCCGAGAGCTCGTCCGCGCAGTAGCCGAAGCCCTGCAGGACGCTGGTCACATAGTGCACATTGGCCTTGGTGTTGCAAAAAATGATGGCGGAAGCCGGGTTTTCCGTTTCCAGCAGGCGCACGAGCAGCCTGTCCTTCTCCATGGGGCGGCAGGCGCAGAACAGATGCTGCACTTCGGCCACATGCACTTCCTTGCGCGAGAGGGAAAGCATGGCCGGGGCGTCCATGAACTCTCCGGCCAGGCGCAGCACATGCGGCGGATAGGTGGCCGAGAACATGCAGGTATGCACACGGCGGCGGGGCAGGTAGCGCTGCACTTCCTTCATGTCGGGATAAAACCCGATGGAGAGCATCCTGTCCGCCTCGTCGAAGACCAGCAGGCGCAGATCGTCCAGCGTGAGCGTGCGCCGGAGCAGGTGGTCCAGCACGCGGCCGGGCGTGCCCACGATAAGCTGCGCGCCGTCGCGCAGGGCGTCCATCTGCTTCTTGTAGCCCACGCCGCCGTAGACCGCCGCCGGGCGGATGCCGGTCTCGGCAAAGAGCGTGCGGGCCTCGTGTTCCACCTGCACGGCCAGCTCGCGCGTGGGCACGAGCACAAGGGCCTGCGCCACCTTCCTTTCCGCGTCGAGCCGCGGCAGGAGGGGCAGCAGGTACGCGCCCGTCTTGCCGCTGCCGGTGCGCGACTGCACCATGATGTCCCGCCCTTCCATAAGGTAGGGCAGAGCCAGGGACTGCACGGGCATGAGGCTGGTCCAGCCCGCTCGCCCGCAGGCGGCGCGCATGGGCTCCGGCAGCTCTTCCAGGCTGACGCGCGGCAGGGCGTCCTCCGGTTCAATGACGGAAATGTGTTCCTCGATCAGGGCGGCGACGTCCCCGGCAGGCGCGCCGTGGTCGGCATCGTGTTGCAGTTCGGACATGGATTTCTCGGCGCAGGGCGCAGTTGGTAAGAAGTGCACCGCTCTGTATGGCACAGATGGGCCTGCTTCGCAAGCCGCCGTGCGGACGTCCCCTGTGAAAAAAAACTTGCAATTGCCGCACGCCGGGCCTATCGTACACCCATTCCGGCTGGGGGAGCCCACTTGACGGCTGAGAAAGGGTGTAAGCGCCCTGACCCCTAGGACATGCGGATGCATGTTCCTGCACCTGAAGCAGATAGTGCTGACGAAGGGAAGCTGGCGACCCGTTCCGGGTCTGGTGTCGCCCGCTTCCAGTGACTGGATGCGGGTATTTTTTTGGGCTGTCGCGGACGCCGCCCCAGGAGGCGGGCCGCGGCGGCGTTGTTCTGTGTAACGTCAAAAGGCTTTTTTTCGGCAAAGGCTGCCCTGTATGCCCTTCCGGGCGGGGAGCCGGCCGGGAGGAGACGTCATGCAGCTTACGGTCAATGGAGAAAAGGGCGATTATGCCGAAGGGCTCAGCGTGGCGGAACTGCTGCGCCGGCGCGGCCATGATCCGGCGGTGGTCGTGGTGGAGCGCAACGGCGAGATAGTTCCAGCCGCCGCCTTTGACGCAACGCGGCTTGCGGCGGGGGACGTGCTGGAGCTGGTGCAGTTCGTGGGAGGCGGTTAGCCTCCGTCCGGCTGGCAAGAGGAAAATGCAGCCGTCGTGAGGCGGCGGGGCCGCCATGTCCTCCCGCACGGGATGACGGCCGGCTGATGTGCCCGCAGGGGCGCAGGATTGCTGCGGGGCAACGGAGTAAAGACAGTGGAAGACAAATTCATCCTTGGCGGCGTGGAACTGAAGAGCCGTCTTTTCATCGGAACGGGCAAATACAGCGCGGACAACCTCATCCCCGCCGTGTGCGAGGCCAGCGGCGCGGAAGTGATCACCGTGGCCATGCGCCGCGTGGAAAAGGGCCAGCAGGGCATCGTGCCCCATATCCCCAAGACCATGCGCCTCCTGCCCAACACCTCCGGCGCCCGCACCGCCGAAGAGGCCGTGCGTCTGGCCCGTCTGGCCCGCGCCGCCGGCTGCGGCGACTGGATCAAGATCGAGGTCATCTCCGATGTGCGCCACCTCCTGCCCGACGGCTACGAAACGGCCAAGGCCACCGAGGCGCTGGTCAAGGAAGGCTTTACCGTCCTGCCCTACATCAATCCCGACCTCTATGTGGCCCGCGCCTGCGTGGATGCCGGCGCCGCCGCCGTCATGCCTCTCGGCGCGCCCATCGGCACCAATCGCGGCCTGCGCACCAAGGAGATGATCGGCATCCTCATCGACGAACTGGATGTGCCGATCGTGGTGGACGCGGGCATCGGGCGTCCCTCCCAGGCCTGCGAGGCTATGGAAATGGGCGCGGCGGCCTGCCTCGTCAATACGGCCATCGCCTCTTCCGCCGATCCGGTGCGCATGGCGGCCGCCTTCCGCGCCGCGGTGGAAGCGGGCCGCAATGCCTGGCTGGCCGGGGCCGGAGCCGTCAAGGCGCCCGGCGAAGCCGCCGAAGCCTCTTCGCCGCTCACCGGCTTCCTGCGCTAGACCGGGGGTGCCGTCATGGAAAATTTTGAACAATATCTGGCAAAATGGCCGCGTGAACGGCGCGCCCGTATCGCCGAGAACGCCACGGAAGAACAGGTGCTCGCCGCCCTGCGCAAGGATACCCTCCAGCCCGAGGACTTCCTCGTGCTGCTCTCCCCGGCGGCCGCGCCGCATCTGGAAGATCTGGCCCAGCGCGCCCATGAGCTGACCCTGCGCTACTTCGGCCGGGCCGTGAACCTCTTCACGCCGCTCTACATCTCGGACGTCTGCACCAACCAGTGCCGCTACTGCGGGTTCAACGCCAAGAATACCCAGCCCCGGCGTCATCTGAACATGGACGAGATCGAAGCCGAGGCCCGCGTCATCGCCGATATGGGCCTGCAGCACATCCTGCTGCTCACCGGCGACGCGCGCAAGCTGTCCTCCCCCCAGTACATCGCCGATGCCGCCCGCCGCATCAAGCCCATGTTCGCTTCCGTCGGGGTGGAGGTCTACTCCCTGACCGAGGACGAGTACCGCCTGCTCATCGACGCCGGCGTGGACAGCATGACCATGTTCCAGGAGACCTATAATCCCGAACTCTATGACTGGCTGCATCCGGCCGGGCCCAAGAAGGATTACTCCTTCCGGCTCAACGCGCCCGAACGGGCGGCCCGCGCGGGCATGCGCTCCCTCGGCGTGGGCGCGCTGCTCGGCCTTGACGAGTTCATCCAGGACGCTTTCTGCACCGGCCTGCATGCCTGGTGGCTCATGCGGCACTATCCCGGGGTGGACGTGGGCGTCTCCATCCCGCGCATCTGCTCGCATGAAGGGAGCTTCGACATCCCCCACGCCGTGGGCGACCGGCAGTTCGTGCAGTACATCACGGCCATGCGCTGCTTCCTGCCGCGCTCCGGCATCACCTGTTCCAGCCGCGAGAGCGCCTTCATGCGTGACCACCTCATCCCGCTGGGCGTGACCCGCGTCTCCGCCGGCGTGTCCACCGCCGTGGGCGGCCGCGCCACCGAGGCCGACAATTCCGGTCAGTTCGACATCACCGACCATCGCAGCGTGGAAGAAATGACCGCCGCCCTGGCCGGCATCGGCTATCAGGCCGTCATCAAGGACTGGGAAGACCCCACCAGCACCCACGCCTGACCAACACACCCGCCCTTATGCACCGGCCCCCGCGTCGCCCCTTGCGGCGCGGGGGCCCTTTTTGTTGCGGGGGGAAGGGTCGGGTGGTGACGGGGTGGAGGTTGGTGGTACG
>NZ_CALUWS010000019.1 GCF_944324525.1 uncultured Desulfovibrio sp. | reverse complement strand
TTCGGCTCTTGGCAGAAAACCTCCAGCTTCATGTCTGAACGGAGGGTGAACAACGTGTTGACACTCTACATCTAGGGGCCGTGCTGCCCTCAGCCTCCCTTGCGCTGTTCCATGATTCGCTGCAACGCCTGCAGGACAAGTTGTATTACCTGAACACGGAAAACGAACGGTACTGGTTCAACGTCCATCCCAACCTGCGGCGGGAAATGGAAGACCGCAAGGGACGTTACGGCATGGATCAGGTCCAGCCCTTCATCAAAAGCTGCCTGCAAGGCGTCCTCAAGCAGGGCATGTTCGGGGCGCGACATATCTTTGCGAACACGGGCGACATCCCGGACGATGAGCAGTTGCGGCTGGTCGTCCTGCCGCTTTGTGACGCCTACAGCAAGAACATGGACAACCATGCCCTGACGGCAGCCCGCACCATTCTGGAGCAGCGGGGAGACCTGCCGCGGCAAAACCGTAACCGACTCATCTTTCTGGCGCCGGAATACGATGCCACGAGCCGCCTTCTGGATCAGGTAAAGACCTGTCTGGCATGGCAGTCCATCGTCACGGACAGCACGGAAGAACGGCTGGTGCTGGATACGCTCCAGATCAAAAACGCCCGGAAAGCCGCGGAAAACGCCTTCAAAGTCGCCAAATGTTCCGTCATGGAAGCCTTCAAATGGCTTCTGGTGCCGTATTGCGGCAAGAATAGTCTGGCGGAAACGCTGTGGGAAAAGCTCTCCATCCCCAGCAGCGCGACCAACCTGATGGATGAGATCGAACGTCAATTGCGTGAAAATGAGCTGGTCATCGAACGCTGGGCACCTATCCACCTCAGGACCGAGCTGCAAAACTGGTTCTGGAAAAACGGCGCATCACAGCAAAAGGCTCTCGATGTCTGGCAGGCAATGTGCCGCTATCTATATCTGCCGCGCCTGAGCAACAAGGGGGTTTTTGCGCAGACATTGACCGACGGCACGGGGTCCCGTGATTTCTTTGCTCTTGCGCAGGGACAGGAAGGGGAAAAATTCCTCGGCTTCATCTTCGGCAAGGCAAGCCTTGTCGTTCTGGATGCCGACCTCTTGCTGATCGCGCCTGAACATGCGGCACATTACGAAAATACGCTGAAGGCGGCGGGAAGTGAGGAAACGCCCCCCGCCCCGATGACGCCCTCCGGGCAGGGAAAGCCGGTTCCCGACAGCGTAAGGGGCGGCGGGACAGCATCTCAGAAGATCGTGCGGAGATTCATCGGCAATGTCGCCCTTGATCCGCTGATAGGCAAGTCCGACTCTCAAAAGATTTTTGATGAAGTCATTCAGCATCTGTACGAAAGCTCTGGAAGCTCTGTTTCCATTACGCTGGAAATCCAGGCGGAAACTAGCAGTCAGGACGGCTTTACAAGTTCGATCCAGCGTATAGTAAAAGAAAATAGTCAGCAGCTCAAATTCACCATCGCTGAATTTGAATGACAGCAAAACGGTGAGGCAACTTCCGCCTCACCGTTTTGCTGTCCAACGACTGTTATGCGGCTGGCCTTGGGGAATATCCATTTTTCGCGTATTCTCCGTCTGAACGGCCGGATTTGCTTCTCACCTTGCCGGAAGTTGGGATACCGTGGAGTTCCCAAGCGATCTAGCGTATTTTCAGTTTGAAACGCTTTGCGCTTCAAACCATACGGCCTGTCGTTTCGCGAAAAAACGCAGTTTTTCCACCCACTTTTGGCCGGGCGGCGCTGTGCCGCCGCCTTGCGTTTTTCCTTTTTAAAAAAAAACGCTCTATCCTTCATGAAAATTCTCTGTTTTCTTCAATGCCGGAACGTGCCCGCATACCACGGCACTGTTTTCAGAAACGCCTGCATGAGCCGCTCGAAACGGTCGCCCTTGTCGCGTTCGGAAAAGGAAACGGCGCGGTACCTGGCAAGGATATCCTGAAAGGTCATGGGGCGTTCTCCCTGAAAAAAAGATGGCATGTCAGCATAGCCGGAAACGCCCGAAAAGGGAATGGGGAAAAGCAGAAGAGAGGGGAACGGAAAAAGGAGGGCAGGAAAGCGCTTTGGCTCCCCTGCCCTGCCGCTATTGATGGACCTTAACTGCGTCTGCCGTCCTCTTCCTTGGCAACGCCTTTGAATGGTTCTCCATCTTTTTTGACGTCAATAAACTTTCCGCTGTCCGTATCGCGCTTTGTCCAGTTTCCTGTGCGGGGATTTTGAATCTGTGTACGATCGCAAACAGAACCCTTTCGATAGCCTTCACCGGTATTTTTGGCCATAAAAACTCCTTTTCAAACCTGTGTGGCACCGTGTTTGCCTGTCTCGTCTCAAATGGCGTGTTATCAATAACCCGGCACCTTAGAGACAGAAAAATACCAAAATTCTCTTCAATAATACGACATGGACTTATCGTGTCAATGGTGAAAGGGAAAAGATATTTTCTCTTTACCGTTGCAGATGGATACGTCCATAACAATTGTTCAAAAAGGACATAGTCTTTTGATTTGTTAGGCTGACAGCGACCATAAAACAGTTAAGAATGAATTTCCCAAGAAATATTCTTCCTTTGTCTGGACAGAGACTGCCCGGCAAAGGCTATTCTGATTTTGTTTGTCCTTGGTAAAAGTCACCTCCTGTTTTTCCAACTGAAACGCCCCCTTTCCGTTCCGTGCGGAAAGGGGGCGTTGTGTATGCCGCTTCGTTATCCGGCCTGCTGTGCAGGGGGCAGTCGCTGGTATGGAACCAGTCCCTGAAATTTTTTTGACGTTTCCGGATTATGGAGCATTGCGCGTCTACAACGGGATGCAGAGGGGCGAGCTGCGCCACTGACGATGTGCCGTGGTCCTTGTCCGCGAAAGTAGTGATGCCATCGAAGAAGGATTCAACGCCATGCTGGAGAACGACGATGTCCTTGTGTTGTGAGTACCGCGCAGGCCGACAGGGTTCCGGCTACCGGGGCAGGCGGACAGCCCCCGATCTCGTATCAGGGGGAATGCTGGCTGCTGCGTCGTATCCGTTTGGCATACCCGGGGTCATGTTTGGTTGCGGGATATTTCCGGCGACGGAAGTTGCACACCGTCGGAGGGATCAGGAGCGCATGAGCTGGATGATTTTTTCCGCCATAAGCATCACTTCACGGCGCGTACTGAGGTCAAGGCTGCTGAAAGAAACGGCGGCGGCAGGACGTTCCGTCGCCCGTTCGCGGTCTTCCTGCGTCTGGAACAGTTCGTAGACCGGACATTCCAGCAAGGATGCCATCTGTTCAAGACGGGGAAAGCGCGGGGCTACCAGTCCTCGCTCTATGCGCGACAACGAGTCCGCGCCGATGCCGAGCCGCTCGGCGAATTCGGCCTGGTTCCAGCCCATGAGGCGTCGCTGTGCGGTAATGTTGGCTCCGACAATGGTTGCAAGCCGCTGTTTTTTTTGTTCGGCCACACTGTCCTCCTTTCCTGATGGAAAAGGGTACAAGGGAAGCCCTCCCCAAAAAACAGCATAAAAACCAATTATTGACATTTTAACCAAATATCCAATGAAAAGGGAAAGGCTGTGCAGCGTCCCCCAAGGAGGCGTTTGCAGTCGTAAATACCGGTTCAGCGTTATCAGGGAAAAGGGGGCGTCATGGCGCACAGGGGAAGGCGGATTTTTCCCCCGGCCGCATTGCGGTTTTTTGTCGGGGTGCTTGCCGTTCTGCTGGGGACGGCATTTTGCGCTGAGCTCTGGCTTCGCCACCAGAGCGGCGCTTCGCTCATGAGTCGTTCCTGGGGGCAGGAAGATACCCGCATCAAGCAGAACAATCTGACCAAACTGGCCGGGCTGGATGAGACATTCCCGCTCATGGCGACGCCGGGCGGCATCCGGCCCATGCAGGGCGGCAAGTCGCATCGCATTGTGGTCATTGCGGATTCCTTTTCCTGGGGTGACGGTCTGGCCAACATCAACGACGTCTGGTGGCGGCAGATCGAGCGGGAGCTCGAGCGGCGCGGCTATACTGATGTCGAGGTCCTGGCTCTGGGCTGGAACGGCGCGCAGACAAAGGAAGAACTGGCCTGGCTGCGGGATCCCCGCTTTGCCGGACTGAAGGCGGAGGCCATTGTCCTCGGCTATGTGGTCAATGACCCGGATATGGGGGTATGGCCGCAGAATTACAAGGTATATCGGATGTTTTTTGTGGATGATGTCTTTCGCTGGTGGCTGCCGGAGCTCGTGGAGCAGTTTCAGGCAAGATACATGCGCAAGAAACGGGAGCGGCTGGCCAGGAGCGGCCTGGAATACGGGCCGGAAGAATGGCTGAAGCTGCTGCTGGAGGGCGAAAATTTCACGCGCTGGCGGAAGACGGTCGCCGAACTGGCGCGGCAGCTGGATGCGCTGCGTCTGCCTGCCGTCATGGTCAGTCTGCCGGTAGTGCCCGACAGATCCTATTACTCGCCGCTGTATGACAAGCCCATGCGCGTGATCGAGGAGAGCGGCATCCCGCTTGTGAACCTGCTGGATGACTATGTGCGGGACATGGGGGAAGACGCCGCCGCCCATCCCTTCCGCTGGACGGCCAATCCGGCCAACGGACACCCGGGCCCCCGCGCCACGCATTACTATGCCCAAAAGGTCGTTGACTGGCTTGAGGGGCATGCGCCGCAGGCGCTGGGCGAAAAGGGCGTGCTCCGCAAGACCGGGCCGCGCATCAATGACTGGTATCCCTGGAAGATCCAGGCCCGGCTGGAGGGGGATACGCTGCGCCTGAAGCTGCCGCCGTTTCGCGAAATGGGCGTGCAGCCTGTGGGCAAGCCGCACGTGCTCGTTTCCTTTGAGCGTCCGGTGGCGCTCGCGGGGATGACGATCACCTCTCCCGATGCGCGGGCGGAGGAAGTCTGGGTGTCCGTGACGGATGCCGGGGGGCTGGACAACGGCACGCTGTACCCCTGCCGCCGGCAGGATGACGGCTTCCGGGTCCCTGAACTGCCGCAGGGGGCACGGGTCAATTCCCTTCGCATCGTCCCCGCGAATGAAGACGTCGAAATGACGGCCACACTTGAAATTGCCGGGAGTGCCGCCCCATGAGTTCCACGGTCCTGGGTATTTCCGCCTACTATCATGACGCCGCCGCCGCGCTGCTGCGGGATGGGCGGATCGTTGCCGCCGCGCAGGAAGAACGGTTCACGCGCATCAAGGGGGACGCTTCCTTTCCCCATCACGCCATTGCCTATTGCCTTGCCGAGGCCGGCATTCGCCTTGACGACGTCGACAACATCGTTTTTTACGAGAATGTCCTCGAGAAGTTCGACCGGTTGATGCAGAGCCAGCTGTATGCCGCGCCCCGCGGGCTGCCGTTCTTTCTCCGGGCCATGCCCAAATGGCTGTCGCGCAATCTCTGGCTGGAACGGGAAATGTGCCGTGAAATGGGGATCGAGCGCCCCATCCAGTTCTGCGAGCACCATCTGTCGCACGCGGCCAGCGCCTTCTTTCCCTCGCCTTTCGAGGAGGCCGCCATCCTGACCCTTGACGGGGTTGGGGAATGGGCCACATCCACCATCGGCGTGGGACAGGGCAATCATATCGAGCTGCGGGAAGAGCAGCGCTTCCCCAATTCGCTGGGCCTGCTCTACTCTGCCTTCACCTATTTCACGGGATTCAAGATCAACAGCGGGGAATACAAGCTCATGGGCCTGGCTCCCTACGGCAAACCTCTCTACAGGCAGCGCATCCTCGACGAGATAGCGCACATCGACGAGAAGGGAGCCCTTACGCTGAATCAAAAATATTTCAACTTCATCGGCGGGCTGACCATGACCTCGCCCGCCTTTGAGGAATTGTTCGACGGCCCGCCCCGCAAGCCCGAAAGCCTGATCACCCAGCGGGAGATGGACATTGCCGCCAGCATCCAGGCGGTGACGGAGGAAGCCGTACTGGCGGCCGCCGCTCATGCCCGCGACATTTCCGGCATGCGGCATCTGGTCATGGCGGGGGGCGTTGCGCTCAACGTGGTGGCCTGCGGTCTGCTGGCCCGGCGGAAGATCTTTGACCGCATCTGGGTGCAGCCGGCCTCCGGGGATGCCGGGGGCGCGCTGGGGGCGGCCTACTGGCACTGGCACATGGTGCAGGGGCAAACCCGCCGGGCCCAGCCCGGCGACAGTATGCAGGGTTCCTTCCTCGGCCCGGCCATCCGCCCCGTCGATGCGGAAGATGATGCCCTCTTGCGGCAGCTTGGCGCTGTATGGACCGAACTGGACGAAGAGGCGCTGGCCGAACGCATTGCGGAGCTGATCGCGGAAGGACGCATCGTGGGGCTGGCGCGCGGGCGCATGGAATGGGGGCCGAGAGCGCTGGGGGCCCGCTCCATTCTCGGCGACGCCCGCAGCCCGAAAATGCAGGAGCACATGAATCTGAAGATAAAGTTCAGAGAAAGCTTTCGCCCCTTTGCGCCAATGGTGCTGAACGAATACCGCGACGAATGGTTTGAGACCACGCAGGAGAGCCCCTATATGCTGCTGGTCTCGCCGGTACGGGAAGACCGTCGGATAGAGCCGGGCGAAGAGGAACGACAGCTCTGGGGCATTGACCTGCTCAAGGTGCCCCGTTCGGAGATCCCCGCCGTGACGCATGTGGACTACTCGGCCCGGCTGCAAACCATCGATGCGGAGCGCAATCCCTTCATGCACAAGGTGCTTTCCCGCTTCATGGAGCGCACCGGCTGCCCCGTCATCATCAACACCTCCTTCAATGTGCGCAGCGAGCCCATCGTCTGCACCTGCGAGGATGCCTACCGCTGCTTCATGGTCACGGAAATGGATGCGCTGGTGGTAGGCAATCGCCTGCTGCTGAGGGAAGAACAGCGCTGCGGCGAGATGAGCCCCGAAGAACGGGCCGACTGGATGAGGAGGTTTCGCCTTGACTAGCTCAAACGCTTACATGCAGGCGCTCAGGATGCGCCTGTTCCGGGAAGATGTCCGCCGCAGCGCGGCCTTCGGCCAGATCATCGGCACGGCCGCCGGGCTGTACGGCTGGTTCGGCTATTTCATCGGGGAAACGCACTCCGACGGATTCTATCTGACGTTCTGTTTCGGCGGGGCGCTCATCCTGCTGGCGGGCATTGCCTGTCCCTTGTGCCTTGCCGGACCGGCGGCCCTGTTTCAGCGCGTCATGGGCAAGTTCGGGCATCTTGTCTTTTCGGCTCTGCTGGCCTGCATCTATCTTGTTCTGCTGACCCCGCTGGCCCGGTTGACGCATGCCGGGAGCGACGTTCCGGCAGTCCGTTGGGAGGATGGAGCGGGCCGGATCTGCGGCTGGCAGCCCAAGCGGACCCGCACCCTCGTGCAGGATGGCGCGAACGGAAGAGGCCTGCTGGCGACGCTCGTCCAGGTGTTGCAGCACTTTGCCCGTCATGGACAATGGTTCCTCCTGCCGCTGCTCATTTTGCTGCTGTCCCTTGGCGTGCTGCTGTTCTTCGCCCAGACGTCGGTCATCGCCCCCTTTATTTATACGCTTTTTTAGGGCCTGTTGACGCTCTTCGCTGCTTGATCGGGGGGTGGGCTTCTCGCCGAAACAGTACGGCGGGCAAGGGCTGGATAAATTTCTCAAAAAAGGACATAGAACTCCGGGAGGCCCCGCTGGGCAGAATCGTCGGCAATGCATTCCCGCTGGCCCGGCGTCTCCGGTGCGCCAAGGCAGATATGTGAAAGAAAAGGAGCTTCCGCCATGATAATGCATCTTGGCATAGCCAATGTGGGACCGGTCCCCGGCATGGAGCTGGACTTTGGCAGCCGCTTGAATCTGCTGACCGGAGACAACGGACTAGGAAAAAGTTTTCTCCTCGATATTCTCTGGTGGGCCATGACACGCACCTGGCCGGCCGAGGTCAATCCGCATCTGACCGCAGGCAAGACAGCCCTGCCCACAGACAAAAAACAACCGGCAACTATCAAGGCCCGTTTTTCCGCCGCATCCAAACCCATAGAAAGCGAAAGCACGTTCAAGCCCCGCGAACAGGAATGGCCCATAAAGGCGGGTCCCGCCAATCCCGGTCTGATTTTCTACGCTATGGCGGACGGCAGTTTCGCGGTATGGGACCCGGCACGCAATTACTGGAAGTCGAAGCGGGAGGAGGGAAAAGCGCGTCCTCCGGCGTATGTTTTCAGTCCTGAGGAAGTCTGGAACGGACTTGAAAATTCGGACGGCGCATGGCTCTGCAACGGCCTGATCCGGGACTGGGCAGGCTGGCAAAAGGAAAAGGGGCAAGCCTTTTCGTCGTTGGAGGCGGTGCTTGCGGTGCTGTCGCCTTCCGGGGAGGAAAAACTTGTTCCCGGCAAATTGACGCGCATCAGCCTTGACGATGCGCGGGATATGCCGACGCTGCGTATGCCGTATGGGCAGGAAGTCCCCGTGCTGCATGCGTCTTCCGGTATGCGTCGCATCATTTCGCTGGCCTATTTTCTTGTCTGGTGCTGGGAGGAACATTTGAAAGCCCGGGAATTGACGGGGGAAGAGCCGGAAAGCCGGGCGGTATTTCTGATAGATGAAGCGGAGGCGCATCTGCATCCCAAGTGGCAGCGCACGGTCATACCGGCCCTGATGCAGGTCATGGAGACGTTACGTCCCGACAGGGAAATGCAGCTCATCGTTGCAACGCATTCGCCGCTGATCATGGCCTCTGTGGAAACCCTGTTCGATGCGGCGAAGGATGCCTGGTTCGACCTCGATCTCAACGACGGCAAAGTCCTCCTGACGCAGCGGCCCTTCCTGCGGCAGGGGAATGTCTCCAACTGGCTTACCAGCGAAGCCTTTGATTTGCCGTCCGGCTATCCTCGGGAAGCGGAAAAGGTTCTGGAAGAGGCCACACAGGCATTGAGCAATGAAAGCTTCGGCCCGGAAGATGCGCAAAAGCTGGATCAGCAATTACGCGGCGTGCTTTCAGACACCGATCCTTTCTGGATCCGCTGGCGCTTTGTGGCGGGAAAAAAGGGGTGGCTGGCATGATTCCGGTGATACCGCAGCCAGAACCGAAAGATTTCGATACACAAGTTCGCCAAAAGGGTCTGCGCTGGCTGGAGAAACATCATATCGACATCACAGCTCCCCTGCCGTCAGGGACGGAACTGCCTCCCTACTGGCGGGCCTGTCTAGATGAACTGTATCATAACTATGACGGAGTTTGCGCCTATCTTGCCGTTTTCTTTGAAAGAACTACAGGGACTGGACACGTAGAGCATTTTCTCCCCAAGTCTTTGCGCCCTGATCTTGCGTACGAATGGCGCAATTACCGTCTGGCCTGTTCCGCAATAAACAGCCGCAAAAGGGACTTCACGGATATTCTCGATCCTTTTGAAATCGAGGATGGTTGGTTTTATCTGGAACTTGTAAGCGGGCATATTTTTCCCAACCCGCAGTTGCCTGCCTCTCTGCAACAAAAGATTCAGGCAAGCATAGACCGGCTGAAACTGGATAGTCCTGCCCATAACGAAATGCGTGCCAAGCATTACCAGTTCTATTGCGAAGGGGAGGTAACAGAGGGGTTTCTCAAGAAATATTCCCCATTTGTCTGGACTGAGGCTGCCCGGCAGGGTCTGCTCTGATCTTGTATATCCCTGGAAATAGTCGACCACTGTTTTTCCAACTGAAACGCCCCCTTTCCGTTCCGTGCGGAAAGGGGGCGTTTTGTATGCCGCTTCGTTATCCGGCCTGCTGTGCGGGGGGGAGTTGCTGATGCGGAACCATCCCCTGAAAAAATTTTTTTGACGTTTCCGGATTATGGAGCATTGCGCGTCTACACTGGGATGCAAAGGGACGGGCTGCGCTACTGACGATGTGCCGTGGACCTTGCCCGTGGAAGGAGTGATGCCACCGAAAAAGGATGCGACGCCATGCTGGAGAACGACGATGTCCTTGTGCTGTGAATACCGTGCAGGCCGACAGGCTTTCTGCTGCCGAGGCAGGCGGACAGCCTTTCAGCCTTGTGCCGGGGAGGAATGCCGGCCGCCACGTCGTGCCCGTCTGGTGAATCCTGGGTCGTACTTTGCTTCGGGATATTGCTGTCCTCCTTTCCTGGTGGAAAAGGGTACATGAGAACTTCCCCTCAAAAAAAACAGCATAAAAATCAATTATTGACATAAAAATCACTAAAGAGTATGTATGAGATAGGTGGGCGGAGGGTAAGTGCCCGCTATACCCACTTCAGCACAACAAATTTTTTTTGATTGTCGTGCTGATGTTCTGCCGTACAGCATCAGTTGCATCAATTTTACGTACTTTCCACCAAGTGAAAAAATCGCTAGAATCTTAATTGATACAAGAGGTTGAATTGTGTTCTCAAGCACACGGGTGATTCCTGTCTCGCCTGATTGTCATGCCTCGCAGGGTGGGAAATTTTGAAGAATGGCTGCCTGGAAACTCCTGAACACGGTGGGTTTGACCAGCATACTTTCCCCTGAGTTCTTGGCGGCCCAGATCCCGGATTGATGGTCGATAAAGACCGGTCATGAATTGGCGGTGTGTCATATGTGTAATGATGAACATGACAGCATCAAGGGCGACTGCGAAAAAATTCGCACTGCAGCGACTCTTGTCGAGAATGCGGAGATTGTTGATCGCTATGGTTCGGCAAATGCGGAATTCGTCAAGGGGTACACCGGATTCGATCAGCAAACACTTCGTAGATTCAAGGGATTGAAAGATATTGCAAATTCCAGGGTCAACCCTGATTATGCAGAGCAGAATATCAAGCAGCAGGCGGGATTCTCCGCAGAAGTCAATAAAGTAAGCCGGGATAATGCGCGAAATATTATTGATGGGCGTGCCAGACGGAGCATGAGGACGGATGATGCCCCCGGATTTCCGCATAATGATCAGCGTTTCGACCACATCGAACTTCGTGGAGGGCAGGTAGTAGGAAATTCCGGCTCACAAATGAAATTTGTTGGGAACTACAAGAACCTGCTGAATAAAATCGCACTTGGGGAAGGTGGGGGCAGGAACGATTTTTCCCGTTATCAAGGCATCCCGCTTGACCTTCCCAGTGAGCAGGTGGAGTGCGGAAAGGAGCATTGCCGACAACAAAGCCGCCATTTCCGTATCAAAGCGGATCGGCTGGAAGAAAAGGGACTGGCGGAACAAGCGGAAAAATGCAGGGCGCAAGCGGACAATTTTGATGCTCTGGAAAAAAACATACGCGACAGCGGCATGACCACGGAGGATGCCCTCTTCCTGCGAGAGCATCCTGAACTCGCAACAGCTCTGGAAATGGGACGTGTGGCCCATGAGGCGGGCAAGCAGGGCGCTTGCGCGGGGCTGGTCGCCGGCGCGGCGGTCTCGACAGGTCTCCATTTGCTGCAGGTGTACAGAGGCAATATCGAGTTTGAAGATGCCATAGCCGGCATAGCCGCAGATGCCGGAAAATCCGCACTGATGGGATATGCAGGGGCGGCGGTGGGAAGCGTGGCAAAGGGGGCCATGCAGCAATCGGATAAAGCCGTGCTGCGCTCCCTTGCCGGGACCGCTCTGCCGGGAATGATCGCATCTGCTACGGTAGATGTGGCAAAAACGCTGTCGCGATTGGCGGCAGGCGAGATCGATGCGGGCGCTGCGGTGGAAGAACTGGGGCAAAAAGGTGTTGCCGCTCTGGCCGGGGTTTGGGGCGGAACTGCGGGGCAGATACTCTTGCCTGTTCCCGTGGTGGGAGCCGTCGTGGGAGCGACCATTGCCTGTGCGCTGAGTTCGCTATGCTTTACCGAAAGCATTTTTGCCATCAGGAAAGCGCGGGCAGCCAGGGAGCGATATGAGGAAACCCGTGCCAGAGCACGTGCTGCCTGCCGCAAGTGGGAGGAGTACAGATTTGAGCTTTTCACCACGTTTGAAAACTATTTTGCAAAAATAGAACAGGAGAGCAATGAAGCCCTTGAAATGATGGAGCGAAATTCTTCCCTTGAAGAATTTGAAAAAGGTGCGCAACAGATGGCAAAGACGCTCAATACGAAATTGCGGTATGAAAGTTTTTCCGCGTTCAGGGCAATGCTCGACTCTTTGTGAGGGAATATGGTTACGCTCAATCCATTCACGATTTATGATAATATACAACAAGCAAGCAAGATAGCGGAGCGTCTGCCGCACTATCAGCGTGCCATTGAGGGCGCCTGTGCAGGTGAACGGGAAAAAGCCAGAGTCGCGCTCCGCAAGCTGGGAAAGCTCAAACGGGATACGTTCAAGAAGGACGGGGGGACGTACACTCAGCTCCTCAATGCCCTGCAGGCCTTGCAAATACCCGAGGGGGCAACTGTTGAATTCAAGGGGACTAAAGAACAGTTACCATCCATCAGGCCGTCCGCGGTATGTGAAAAAGCCTGCGATACGGCAAGCGCAATAGCCTGTGGCACGGCCACGGGGCTGGCGGCGGGGGGCGTAACGGGAGCGCTGGTAAGCTTTGGCGCCTATTCGCTGGCGGGGCTGCTGGGAACAGCGGGAACAGGAACCGCCATAAGCTCTCTCTCCGGAGCGGCGGCGGTAAACGCCACCTTGGCATGGCTCGGCGGCGGCACACTGGCGGCGGGAGGATTGGGGATGGCCGGAGGCGCATTGGCCCTCACGGGCCTGATTGCCCTCCCCGCGCTTCTTATCACCGGCATCTCGCTTGGGGCAAAGTCCGAAACGCTTTGCGCCGAGGCGATGAGCGAACTTGAAAAAATGCGGGTGAAAGAAAAGGAATTCGAAGTCATAAATGAGCGGCTCAGGGAAATTGCCCGGCTGGCCGCACTTTCCCAAAGGATTCTGGCCCGACTTGACGGAATCGCCCGGGAGCTGCTGCCCTCCATTCAGGATTTGCGCGGTGCTGATCTCAAGAACTCCGGCCTGGATACGCAGGAAAAGCTGTATCGCGCATGTTCCGTATGCGATCTGATAAACGCCTTTGCCGGGATAACCATCGTGGACGATGAAGGTAGGCTTTGCGAAACCGCAAAGCTGGGACTTTCCGAGCTTGAATCGGATATAAACAGCAAATTGGGAGAAGAGTAATGGAAAGCTACAACAAATGGCGGAAAATGGTGTATGATGTATGCCGGGAAAAATTTTCATTTCCTTACTCTGTGGAAAAATATGGCGATACGTTGGAAGCTGGATATGAGAGTGGGAGAAAACAACCCCAATATGGTATTTGCTCTTGCAATACAAAAGCATTTTCTGAATTTTCGTACCCCGGCGCCGGCGCACTTTGGTGGTATCGTATTCCAAGCACAACGTTTAGAACGCAGCATATTTACAATCCTAGCCTGGAGCATCAGAATGGAGACGGACTTTGGTGGGGTAATCGGGTGTGTACTGATGAACCAACAAATGAGCTCCTTGTTACTGTCTTGATTGCAAATCCAGACTTCCTTAATGGAGACCGCGAACAAGTAATCATTACTGCTGAAGGCATTTTCTGTCTCACTGCGAAAAATAAAAAGAAATTTTTATTTTTTGATGATGGAATTGACGAACACGCAACGTTTTCCACATTTCGCGAATTGGCGGAGCCGGGAGGATATGAACGTAGCGGATGTGATTTTACAATGAAGTCACAAGCAAATAATTCCTTGTTTTGTGAAATGGCGACAGTGGGAGAAATATGCATACGCCTCTTTAGAAATTATCTTTCTGAAGTGATTCCCAATCTGATTGAGCTCTACAAAAACAATGAAGAGCTTTATGAAGACGCCTTGGATGAAATTTGTGAAAAATACCCGGAGAAGGCGTGAACACAGAGAGCACAGCATGGATCTCCGCACGGGAAAACAGGAGCACGCTCTATCTGCTCCATTCCTGCAAGGGGATGAAACGGCCCCCTTACCCTGCGTGAACTGATCGAGGGAGGGGGCTTTTTGCCGTTCAAATTGGTAGTCGCGCAGACTTGTTCTGACGGTTATCCGTTTTTTTTCTAGAGCATTTTCAGGCGGTTTTTCCGCTCACTTTGGGCCGGGCGGCGCTGTGCCGCCGCCTCGCGTTTCACCTTTTTCAAAGATGAAACGCTCTAGAATCGGGAAATTTGCTTTCCGCAATCAACACTGTCCACCTGAGCTCCGTCTATTTCAGCATATAGATGCCTACCATTGATCCTTTTGCGCCACACCAGCCGTAGCTTCCATGCACGATCTCAAGACCGCTCTGCAAAACCTTGATGCCGACGTAGGCATCAGGATTCTCTGCATCGTCGTATTCCGGCGCGTTTCGGCAGATCAGCATATCATCCTTGAGGGTACAGAACCCGCTGAAGCCGCAGGTATGCAGTTGCGGGCTTATCGTTTCGATGGTAACGGCAAACTTTCCCGATGGATCCGGGGCGGAAAGCCGCAACTCACCCGAGGCATCTTCATGGGTGCTCATGTACTTGTATTGTCCGGGGATCACCTTCACAGCGGAGCCTTGTTCCGCTGCGTCGAGCGGATGGCCTTCCTTCAGGATTTCCAGACGCAGACATTCCCGTGTTTCGTCTATCCACATCTGCTCCACCTGCCAGGTGACGGACACCCGCTGCCCCGTACCATTGCCGAAAAATTTTCTGGCTTCTTCTTCCGATGCGCCGATATACACGGGTTCCGTTTCACCGGGAACCTGAATGCCGATGGTATTGAGCCCTTCCTCCGTCTCGAACCAGCCCAGATACGTTCCCGTGACGGTCTGGACGTCAATGACCTTTTCCGGGCAGGTCGTTTTGCTTGCCGCTCGCGCGGGGACGTGTGCGCCAAGCAGGACAAGGACAAGGCAGACCGCCCCGCCAAGATGAATCAGTCGGTTTCCGAACATGGTTTCCTCCGTTTTCTTTTGTGCCCCGCAACCTGCTGAGTGAGCGTATCCCCCAAATGACGCAAGGTCTCAGCATCGGGCAAGCCGGGAGCGGGGCAGTGCTGGCGGTTCCCATTACCTCTCTTCGTTTCCAGAAAATGGAATCCAGTATCCCGCATTCGAGAAAAACATCCGCCCCGTGCCGCTGCACCGCCTTCCGGTCGCCCTACTCCCTGCCAAGCAGACAAGCTTCCTCCCCGAAGCTCCGTACCCAGGCCATGAGTTCCGGCTCGCTGCGGGTGGTGATGTGCAGGATGACGCTTCCGTCCGGCTGCGTCTCGATGGTCTGCCTGTCCGCCCAGATGCGCTCACAGACATAATCCGCCGCTCTTCCGGCCTTGAAGCGGATATGGAATTCCCTCGGTTCATGCCACGGCAGGCCGAACGTCCCCTGCTCGGCGTCCGGGAACGTCCCGCTGTAGACAAGCTTGGTTCGGGAAATCTCCTGTATGCGATGAACAGCCAGATGCGTGTAGTGCCGGACCTCCGCCCCCTCCTCCGTCAGCAGCGCCCCCAGCACATATATGGTCAGGTTCATGCTGACGAGCCTGCCCGGCGCAAAGAGATGCTCCTTGCTCGCCTTGTTGCCCGACGCTTTATAGAGCAGGCGGCACACGCCATGATTCCGTATGGCACAAAGAAGCTGCTCCAGCGTTTCCTGATGCGGCGTGTAGTCGATGCGTCCCTTGGAATAAAAGCCGAAGCGCGGCTCCCGCACATCCGGCTGATCGGAAAATCCCTGTTCGGCCATATGCAGCGAAAGCTGGAGGAGCGTCTCATCCACGCGGCGGCGTACCGGTTCCGGCAGGGCGGGCATCGCCAGGTCCCGACAGACGGCCAGATAGCGCAGCTCCTCATACTCCAATCCCAGGCGGTTGGGATGGCTGCTGGCAATGCGGTACCAGCGCCGGCGGCAGTCCAGCCCCGTTTCCAGATTGGCGCCGATGACGCTTTCTATTTCCGCGGTCAGCCGCATGATGGTTTGTGGCGAACACTGGAATTCGGCAGCCAGATCGCTCTGGTAGTGCCGCCTGCCGTCCGCCAGCAGCTTGCGGAACAGCCGCAACAGTTTGACGCCCGGCGTGCTGTCCTGATCATATTTGCTCGGCATGGGTGCTTCTCCTTGCCGTACGCTCTACGGCCCGATCTTTCCAGATTTCGGAAATAAGACGACAAGACACGAAATCCTCATTTTTTAGAGCATGTTGTCTTTGAAAAAGGTAAAACGCGAGGCGGCGGTACAGCGCCGCCCAGCCCAAACCAAGTGGAAAAACCGCGTTTTTTCGCCAGAAAATTTTCTGCTTTCTTCAATGAACGCAAAAAAACAGCACCAGCCGCGGTGCAAGATCGAGCACGCTGGCCGAGGCGATGTCATCCAACCCCGCCCGCGCATCAATGAGGAAGCAGGCGGAGCGTCCATGCCCCGGCCACCTCAAAACCAGAAACGAATCTGTCCCGGACGGCTCTTGCTCAGTCGCTGACAGTCCACGGTGGAGAGTTCGCCGCCCCTGTCCATCCTGATGGTCAAGGTGGCATTGTCGCGCAGGGCGGCGGCAAGCGTCAGCAGTTCGGTCACCGAATAGCGGCGGTTGCTCATATCCAGAATGAGGGAACCGCCGGCCTGAACGATCTGGCGCAGTTCGCTTACGCTCTTGTCTCCGGCAAGGCAGGGGCCGGTCAGCAGCAGGACGGCAAGACAGGTGAGGCAGATGGATCGCTTCAACATGACGGCACTCCGAGGGAAAGAACGATGCGGATCGGCATGATGGACAACCTGCCTTCAGGGTACCCCAGAGAAGGGAAAAAGGACAGTCCCGACTACGCATGTATTTGCCGGTTTGCAGATGCCTTCCCACAGATGATGATCTCCCCTGCCCTCCCCTGCTGCCGGCGAGAGACGACGTCTCAGTCGCTGTCCTCCGTATATCAGGAAAAGGCGCGGCGACACTGAAACCGTGGGAGGCGGAGGAAACCCTGCTGCCTTTGGCCAGTCTCTCCTTGCCCTGCACCTTGGCAAGATAGCCGGCGAACCTGATGACCTCGCGCAGCTGACTGTCCGCATCGGGAGCGGATCGCCGTATCATGCGGCCCGTCCCCTCATTGCTCCGGCAGAAGTGCACAAGCCCCTTTCTGCCGCTGTTCCCGGAGTCGCGTGGCTCCATTGCCGGTGCGCGCCGCTTCCCGAAGCTGAGCCAGCGCCAGACGGGCCTTGTGCAGGGTCATGCCCTGCGATGTCCAGTCCAGAGACTCTCCCTGCCGCTTGCCGTCCTTCTGACAGCGGATGGCAAAATACAGGTCAGGCTTGCTGCCGTGCTTGCGTGTGGGATGTTCTCGTACCCGGCTGCCTTCTTCCAGCTGATGCCATTGATAGCCCAGCGTGTGCGCTCCCGAAACGTTGTCCCCATTTTGTCCCCACTTTTTGCGTGAAGCAGCGCAATGAAACAAGGACTTGCGGATGATGCCGCGAGTCCTTGTTTCGTCTCCGGCGGTGAGTGTCCTTCCGTCTCTTTTGGCAGGACTGCCGCCTCCGCTCCCCGTTCTCCGCAAGGGAAGGTGCGTGCCCAGGCGGCACGGCGGCGGACGCATACGGGGGTCATCGACTTTTGCCGGCAAAATCTCTATATTCTCTTTTTTTCGCGATTCGTTTTTTTCTCGCGGCAGGGGGACGACATGGCCGTCAAGAAATCGGAGATATACGCATCCATCTGGGCAAGTTGCGACACGCTGCGCGGCGGCATGGACGCCAGTCTGTACAAGGACTATGTGCTGTTCATGCTCTTCATCAAGTACGTGTCGGACAAGTTTGCCGATGCCGGGCCGTTTGCCGCGTTCAAGGTGCCGCAGGGGGCGAGCTTTGCGGACATGTGCCGCCTCAAGGGCAAGGCGGACATCGGGGACTGCATCAACAAGCACATCATCCAGCCGCTCATCGAGGCCAACAACGGCCTGGCCCGCACGGACTTTCCCGATTTCAACGACGCGTCCCGTCTAGGCGAAGGCAAGGAGATGGTGGATCGCCTCACGGCGCTGATCGCCATCTTCGAGGACAAGCGCCTCGATTTTTCCCGTAACCGCGCGGAAAACGACGACCTGCTCGGCGACGCCTACGAGTACCTGATGCGGCACTTCGCCACGGAGAGCGGCAAGAGCAAGGGGCAATTCTACACGCCTTCGGAGGTGAGCCGCGTCATAGCCCGTGTCATCGGCATCCGCCCGGAAGCGGTCACCAAATCGACCAGCGCCTACGACCCCACATGCGGCTCCGGCTCGCTGCTGCTCAAGGTGGCGGCCGAGGCCGGGCGGGACATCACGCTCGAGGGACAGGAAAAGGACGTGAGCACGGTGGGTCTTGCCCGCATGAACATGCTGCTGCACGGGGTGGCCGATGCGGTCATCGCCGGGGGCAACACGCTGGCCAATCCGCGCTTCACGGATGAGGGCCGCCTGCGCACCTACGACTTCGTGGTGGCCAATCCGCCCTTTTCGGACAAGCAATGGGCCATCGGCGTGGAGAGGGAAAACGACCCCTACCACCGTTTCAGCTGGGGCGTACCGCCGGAAAAGCAGGGGGATTACGCCTACCTGCTGCATATCATCCATTCGTTGAAAGATACCGGCAAGGGCGCCTGCATCCTGCCGCACGGCGTGCTGTTTCGCGGCAATGCGGAGGCCGTCATCCGCGAGGGGCTCGTGCGTTCCGGCATCCTGAAGGGCATCATCGGCCTGCCGCCCAACCTGTTTTACGGCACGGGCATCCCGGCCTGCATCCTCGTTCTGGACAAGGAGAACGCGCAGGCCCGCCGGGGCATCTTCATGCTGGACGCCTCGCGGGACTTCATGAAGGACGGCAACAAGAACCGCCTGCGGGAACGCGACATCCACAAGATCGTCAGCGTCTTTGCGGCGATGCGGGACGTGCCCGGCTACGCCCGCATGGTGCCGCTGGAGGAGATCGCTTCCGAGCGGAACGCCTGCAATCTCAACCTGCCCCGCTATATCGACAGCGACACGGACGAGGACATCCACCATCTGGACGCCCACCTCAACGGCGGCATCCCGAACAGCGACCTTGCGGCCCTGCATACGGTATGGGAAGCCCTGCCCCATCTGCGCGCCCGCCTCGTTGCCCCGCTGCCGGGCACGGACAGGTCCACCCTTGCCGTGCCGCCGGACGCGCTGGGGGAGACCATCCGGCAGGATGCGGGATTCATGCGGCTGACGGAAACGGCGGAAACGGCCCTGCGGCAATGGCAGAGCGAGGCGGAGCCGCGCATGTGCGGCTTTGCCCGCGGGGACCGGCCGCGGGAGCTCATCGCCGGGCTTGCCGAGTCCCTGCTGGCGGCCTTCCGGCCCGTGCCGCTGGTGGATGCCTATGCCGTCTACCAGCGCCTTATGGAATACTGGGCCGATACCATGCAGGACGACTTTTACCAGATCAGTGACGACGGCTGGAAGGCGGAACCGGTATGGGAGACGGTCAAAAGCGGCAAGCGGGAAAAACGCGTCTGGCGCTGCGACCTCCTGCCCGGCGAGTATGTGGTGCGGCGCTTCTTTGCCGCGGAGGCCGCCGCTCTTGAGACGCTGCGGGGCGAACTGGAAAACGCCCGGCAGGAGCTGGAAAGTCTGGAGGAGGAAAACGGCGGAGAGGACGGCATCTTTTTCGAGCTGGAGAAGATCGCCAAAAAGCCGGTCAAGGCCCTGCTGGCGGACATCAAAGAACAGGCGGGCCGGGATGAGGAGGCGGACGTCCTCGCGCGGTGGCTGCGCCTTGACGAGCGCATGGCCAGGCTGAAGAAACAGATCAAGGATGCGGAGACCGAACTGGAAAGTAAGACCCTCGCCCAGTATCCGCGTCTGGACGAGACCACGCTGCGGGACATGCTCGTGCATGACAAATGGCTGCCGGTGCTGCGCCGCGCTCTTGCCGACGAGCTGGACCGCCTCGTGCAGTGGACGGAAAGCCGCCTGCACCAGCTGGCCGACCGCTACGCGACCCCCCTCCCCGCGCTGGAGCGGGAGGTGGAAACGCTCTCCGCCCGTGTGGCCGAACACCTCCGCAACATGGGGCTGACATGGAACTGAGACCCGGCTACACCATGACGGAACTGGGCGTCCTCCCTGAGGATTGGGAGGTCAGGCCACTTTTTTCCATTGCACGAATCGTAGGCGGAGGAACCCCCTCAACCGCTATTTCTGCCTATTGGGATGGCAATATTTCTTGGTTTACGCCATCTGAAATTAATGATGAAAAGAAATACGTTTCAACAAGCAATAAAAAAATTTCAGATGACGGCCTGAAAAAAAGCTCTGCAAAACTGCTTCCCGTCGGCACAATACTTCTGACAACGCGCGCTTCGATTGGTCTTAAGTCTATTCTCCTGTTACCTGCGACAACAAACCAGGGCTTTAAAAATCTTATTATAAATGATGATATTGACAATGAATTTATTTACTATTTACTGACAATATTCAAAAAGGAACTTCTCAAACAGGCATCCGGTTCAACTTTTTTGGAAATCAGTCCCCGTAAGTTGGGGGAAATTTTGCTCTGCCTGCCCAAGAGCCTTCCCGAGCAACACGCCATTGCCGCCGCCCTGTCGGATGTGGACGCCCTGCTGGATGCGCAGGAACGCCTCATAGCCAAAAAGCGCAACATCAAGCTGGCCGCCATGCAGCAGCTTTTGACGGGGAAAACGCGTCTGCCGGGTTTTCAAGAACCGTGGATAAAGAAATTTTTTGGAGAGATATTTGAATTTCTTCCTACAAATCCCTATTCTCGTTCACAGTTTGTACAAAGAGGCTGCATCAGGAATATCCATTACGGAGACATTTTAACAAAATTTTCATTTATTATCGACATTTCCAAAGACAAACTCCCCTTTATCAATAAGATACTGTCGGAAAAGAATTATCCCCAAAAGTGTTTTCTACAAAATGGCGATGTGGTGATTGCCAACACGGCAGAAGATTCTACAGTCGGAAAAGCTGTTGAAGTTATTAACATCGATGGAAAAGTCCTTTCCGGTCAACATACATTTTTATGCAGACCGAAAATACGGTTTGCTAAGGGAATTCTCGGCTACCTTATCAATAGCGAAAAATTTCATGGACAACTGGCAGCCTATGTGACTGGAATCAAGGTCTCTTCCATTAGTAAGACAAGTCTTTCCGGTCTTTTTCTGGAGTTTCCCCCATCCTTTGACGAACAACGCGCCATTGCCGCCGTCCTGTCCGACATGGACGCCGAGCTGGCGGCGCTGGAGGCCCGGCGCGACAAGCTGCGGGCCGTCAAGCAGGGCATGATGCGGGAGTTGCTCACGGGCAGGACGCGCCTTGCCGGCGCGGGAGGACAACATGGCCAATAGCGCACGCAGCGAACGGGAAACGCAAGATCGCGTCATCCGTCTGTTCCAGAAAATGGGCTATGCCTATCTTGGCGACTGGAGCCGGCGCGAGAAGAACCGCGCCGTGGAGTACGAACTGCTGGAGGCCTTCCTGCGGCGGCGGGGCGTCGCGCCGGAACTGGTGGCGGCGGCGCGCCTCCGCATCGATCAGGCCCTGCCCGTGCTCGGCCATACCCTCTACGAGGCCAATGCCGGGGTCTACCAACTGCTGCGCTACGGCGTCATCGTGTCCGCCGGCCCCGGCAAGCCGCATGAGACCGTGCGGCTGGTGGACTGGGACACGCCGGAAAACAACGACTTTGCCCTGGCCGAGGAGGTGACGCTGCGCGAGGGCGGCGACGTGCGCCGTCCGGATCTCGTGCTCTACCTCAACGGCTTTGCCGTGGGCGTCATCGAGCTCAAGCGGGCCTCGGTCACGGTGGGCGACGGCATCCGCCAGCTCATCAGCAACCAGCGCGCCAATCCCTATTTTTTTGTGGCCTCTCAGCTTCTCCTTGCCGGCAACGATGTGGAGGGCCTGTATTACGGCACCTGCGGCACGGAAGAGCAGTTCTATGTGCGCTGGAAGGAGGCGGCCCCGGCCGCGCCCGCGCCCGGCTGCCATCTGGACGGCCCGCTGGCCCGGCTCTGCGACCGGGAGACCCTGCTGGATCTGCTGCGGGACGGCATCCTCTACGACGGCGGCGTCAAAAAGGTCCCGCGCCCGCACCAGTATCTGGCCCTCAAGGCCGCGCAGGAGCGCCTCCTCCGCAAGGAGGGCGGCGTCATCTGGCATACGCAGGGCTCGGGGAAAAGCCTCCTCATGGTCATGCTCGTCAAGTGGATACTGGAGCACAGGCCCGCCGCACGGGTGCTCATCGTCACGGACCGTACCGAACTGGATGACCAGATACGCCGCGTCATGAGCCGGTCAGGCGCGGCCGGACTGAATGCCAAAGAGAGCGCCGTCACCAGCCGGCAGACGTTTCGGGAAAAATTGCAGGCTCCCGCCCCGCGCCTGCTCTGCGCCCTCATCCACAAGTTCGATCTCGGCAGGGAAGTGCCGCCCGAGGTGCACGGCGAGTTTTATGTGCTGGTGGACGAATGCCACCGCACCCAGAGCGGCGATTTCCACGCACAGATGAAGCGGTGGCTGCCCAACGCCGTTTTCATCGGCTTTACCGGCACTCCCCTGCTGAAAGCGGATGCCCGATCCACCCGCGCGGTCTTCGGCACCTATATCCATACCTACAAGTTCCCCGAAGCCGTGGCCGACGGGGTGGTGCTCGACCTGAAGTACGAGGCCCGCACCGTGCCGCAGGAACTGACCTCCCCGCAAAAGGTGGACGCCTGGTTCGCCGCCAGGACGGCGGGCCTGTCCGACTATCAGAAGGCGCTCCTGCGCCGCCGCTGGGGCACCCTGGAACGCCTTCGGACCTCCCGCGGGCGGATGCAGCGCATCGTGGAAGACATCTGCATGGACTTCGACCTCAAGCCCCGCCTTGCCGGCGGCCGGGGCACGGCCATGCTGGTGGCGGATTCCATCTATGACGCCTGCCGCTATTTCCGTCTCTTTGAGAGCGACACCCCGCTTCAGGGCAAATGCGGCCTGATCACCTCCTACGATCCGACACAGGTGGACATTTCCCGCGAGCCGGAACAGGGAGAGGAGCACTACAAGCACGAGACCTACACGCGCCACGTCCTGAGCGCGGACCTGCCGGACACGGCACGTTACGAAACCGAGATGAAACGGCGCTTTCGGGAGGAGCCGGGACGCTGCCGCCTGCTCATCGTGGTCAGCAAGCTGCTGGTGGGCTTTGACGCGCCCTCGTGCAGCTACATCTATCTCGACAAGCGCCTGAAGGATCATGCCCTGTTCCAGGCCATCACCCGCACCAACCGTCTGGACGGGGCGGACAAGGAATACGGCCAGGTGGTGGACTACAAGGAGCAATTCGCCTCCGTACAGGAATCCGTGGCCGTCTACAGCGCCGACGAGCTGGAGCCCTCGCCCGGCGCGGGCGCGGACGGCGACAACATCCTGCTCAAGGACCGTCTGCGGGAAGGACGGCGGGAACTCGATGCGGTGCGGCGGGAGCTGAAGAGGCTGTACGAACATGTGCGCCCGCCCCGCGAACTGGAGGATGCGCTGCTCTTCTTCTGCGGCGACGCCGCCGACCCGGAAGCCCTTGCCGCCACGGCCCCCCTGCGGGACGAGCTGTACAAGCTGACGGCGCGTTTTCTCCGCGTGTACGGCGAAATGGCGCAAGACCTGCTGTGCGCGGGCTATTCGCCCGCCGAGGCGCACGCCATCGCGGCCGACGTCCGGCTGTTCAGCGAGCTGCGCGACGCCGTGAAGAAGTTCGCCGGGGAAGAGCTGGATCTCAAAGCCTACGAACGGGACATGCGCCACCTCATCGACATGTATATCCGGGCCGACGTCCCGTACGAACAGGGCAGTCTGGACGACTTTTCCCTGCTGGATCTCATCGTCAGGAGCGGCATCCATGAGGCCATTGCCCGGAAATGGCTGGAAAAGACTTCACCTCGTGCCGTTGCGGACGGCATCGTCAACAACCTCCGCAAGGCCGTCAACGACAAGAAGGAGACCGACCCCAGATTTTACGAGGACATGTCCAGGCTGCTGGGCGATCTGCTCGAACAGCAGCGCAGCGGCGCCCTGGCCTATGAGGCCTTCCTGAAGCGCATGGAAGAGCTGGCGCAGCAGATCGCCGCCGGCAGCGCCGCCGCCGTCACCCTGCCCGCCCGCCTGAAGGGCAGGAAGCTCGCCGCGACCATCTTCCACAATCTGCCCGCTCTGCCCGCGCGGACCTTCGTCTGCCCCGAAGATGCCGAAACGCGCGCCACGCTGGCGCTGGACATGGAGGCGGCGCTGGAAAAGGAGGCTCCCAGCGCCTGGCGCGGCGTCCACGCACGGGAAAACAGGGTCAAGGCCCTGCTCTATCCCTTCCTGCAAAAGGATGAAACGGCCACCCTTGCCCTGTTCGAGCTGATCAAGGGAGGGGATTTCCATGTCTGATGCGCGGGAACATATCCGCATCGACGAGCTGTGCCTGCCTGTGCGGCGCAAGGCCATCAAGCACATCCACATCGCGGTCTACCCTCCCGACGGCCGGGTGCTCATCTCCGCGCCGCTGGAAAAACGGCCGGAGGTCATCCGCGCCTTCGTCCTCAGCCGTCTGGGCTGGATACGGGACAAACAGGAGGCGTTCCGGCGGCAGCCGCGGGAATCCGCGCGGGAATACCTGACCCGCGAGACGCATTACCTCTGGGGCCGCCGCTACCTGCTGCGTGTGGAGGAACAGGCGGCCCGGCCCGGCATCGAACTCCGCCATGACGAGATCGTGCTCACCGTGCGCCCGGGCAGCGACCGCCAGTGCCGGGAACGGATCATGCACGAATGGCACAAGCGCCTGCTCCGCGCCGCGCTGCCGCCCCTCATCCGGCAGTGGGAGGCCATCCTCGACGTGACGGTGAACGCCTTTTTCGTGCAGCGCATGAAAACCCGCTGGGGCAGCTGCACCCCGGATCGCGGCTATGTGCGCTTCAATACCGAACTGGTCAAAAAACCCAAGGACCTGCTGGAGTATGTGGTGGCACATGAGCTGTGCCACCTGCGCGAACCCCGGCACGACGAGCGCTATTACGCCCTGCTGGGCCGCCATTACCCCCGCTGGCGGCAGGCCCGCGCCGATCTCAACGCCCTGCCCGTGGCCTGACGCTCTCCGCCCTGCCGTCCCGGGCCCCCCTGCCGTGTCATGCGGCAAGGGGGCTTTGTGCGTCATGTCGTGGCTGCGCTCCCAGTGGACGGCCCGCCGGGGCGCAGGCGGCCGCTGTCCCGGCGGCGCAAAACGCGTGCGGCGGACGACGCCCGCAACCGTCATGACCAGCCCCGTCATGGCCCCGTCCCGTCATGGCCGGGAGCTGCCGCGCAGGGCATCACGGATGCGGCCCGGCCTTCCCTTCTCCCCTGCCGGCGTCTTCCGCTATGCCGAATTGCCGCATATATCGTTCCAGCTGACATCCGTCATAGACTTCGAGACAGTCCTGTTCGACGCGGGCCAGGGCCTTGAGGACCGCGATCCGCCGGGCACGCCGCTTTGCCTCGTCTTCCGGCCCCTCCTTGTCCCGGTATATGCCCTCGCTTCGCCAGGCTTCATCGACTTCAAGGGCATCCCATAACGATTCGAGAAAGCCCTGCAGCGGCGGATGGTACAGCCCCTTCTCCGCACGCAGGATGGTTTGCAACAGCTCCGGTTCCGCCGCAAGCCGGGCCACGAACGCCTCGTCATCCGGCCAGTCACTCAGAAGGAAACAGGCGTGGATGTCCTGCTTCCCCTCCTCCCGCTCGCCAAACGCTTTCCACGCCTTGTGCAAGGCGGGGTCGGACATGCCCATCCGGCTCCCCGTCATCAGCCAGGCCGCCGTTTTTTCCGCCTCGCTGCCGTGGCGAAGGAAAGCCGTCAGCGTATCCGCGCAAGTCGACGGCTCGGGAAGATCCCGCAGGGACTTCAGGCCGGAATCATCCAGCCGCAGGCTCTTGTAGTGCTTGCGGGCATAGGGGCCGACCAGCGGATCTTTCCAATATCTCCCCATGGATTCCAGTTCGCCGGGCATATTGCAGGCGGTGCGCGCCACATGGGGCAGCGCCTTTTGGCGTGTGGCCGGCTCGTAGGCCAGCAACAGCAGGAAGTCCGCGAAACCGGTATTGAACGTGCCCCTGGCAAGCGCCCATTCCGCTTCCATCAAATCGAAAAAAAGCTGCGGTTCGGCCGGGAAGGCGGCCAGAAAGGCCTCGCAGTCCCCGGCGTCGCGGGTCGTGGTCGCCAGCGCGTACAAAACGGCGATCCGCTCCGTCGCATCGGTGGCATCGCGGCTGCGGCGGCGCAGGCTATCCACGAGCTCGGGCGCTTCCGGCAGCCCCGCCGCGAGGAAACAGGCCTGCAGGCGTGTGGAGAGGGACGGATCCTCGAGCAATCGGGCGAACGCGCCCGCCAGAGAGGTGTCCGCGGCCTGCGCGGCCCGGGCCGGACACGCCGCCCCCAGCCCCGACAGGAGCAGGACGGCAAGACAAACAGCCCCCAGCAGCCCGGCGGCAGTGCGGCATGTGTGGTTTTTTGTCGCTATCCGTGGCATGGCGCCTCCCTGCCGTACGGCGTTGCGGGCCTGCCGCTCGCGCCGGGACGGCGGCGGACGGCATCCCTCTTTTTTCATCTCATACAGTCACAACCTTTGCCATGACAAGCCGCCGTGCGCTGTGCGGGTACAGGAGAGGGCATGTATTGTAGTGCTGTAAAAAGAAGAGGTTGCACGGAAGCAGCGGCGTGTTCGACTGGCGGCGGTGAACATGCCGAACCCGGGCATATGCTTGTCGGACGGCTTTTTTTTGTGTAAGTAATCACGTATACGCAACACAGACCGTCGTATGCCCTTCTCCGCATGCGCTGTTTCGCATAACGCAGTGAGCGCGGCATGCCTCAGCGGGAAAATCCGTGCGACGGATGACATTTTGGACGGACACTGCCTGCAACACCGGCGGACGGAAGGACCCCCGCGTCCCAGCTCTGCCGTAACCAGCCACGGAGGCCGCATGTATTCTCTGCCGCGCTACGATACGGCGGTGGGAAAAAGACGCGGAACGACCATGAAGATCTCCCACAAGCTTCTGCTGCTGAGCAGCATCCCCATGCTGGCCTTTCTTGTCATCAGCATCCTGTATGCTCTCGTCTGGCTGGAAAAGCGGGACGCCCTCTCCGAAGTGGGCAACAATATCGCCCTGTTCCGCGGCCTGTCGGGTCTGGTCAACGAAACGCAAAAGGAACGCGGCCTTTCCAACGTCTATCTGACCACCGGGGACAAGGCCGTCATCGCCACCCAGCGGAAAAACACCGATACCGCGCTGGAACGTCTGGCGGAACTACGGGCGCCTGTGCTGCTCACGCCCGCTCAGGGGCGGGATCTTGCGGCCCTGAGCGGCAAGATCGCCGATGCGCGCCGCCTGGTGGACGCCAAGGCCGCATCGGCCGAAGTGCTGCAAGCGTATTCGCGCATCGTCCGCGGTCAGCTTGCGCTCGCCGGCGCGCTCCCCGACCTGCGGGACATGGGCGACGGCATGCGTACCACCTTCACCTCGCTGCTGCTGCTGGAAGACGTCAAGGAGAGCGCCGGCCTGCTGCGCGGGACGCTGACGGCGCTGATCACGGCCGGCAAGCCGCTGGATCCCGCCACGCTCGACCGCGTTATGGCGCTGCGCTCCGGCATGGAGATCCACCTCGATTCGGGCCTGCTGACGCTGACCGGCGATTCACGGGCCATCCTGGACGGCCTGCGCGCCTCCGCCTACTGGAAGGAGGCCGAGACCGCCCTGCAAAACGTCATCGCGCGGGCGGCGTCCGGACAGTTCGGCGTCAACGCCGATCAGTTCTGGAAGAACATGACCGCCATCATCGACGGACTGAACAAGATCCGGGACGTGGAATTCGAGGCCTTTGAAAACCGCATGGGACTTGTGCAGGCCGAGGCGTCGTCCACGCTGGTGGAGCTCTGCGTCATCATCGCGGCGGTCATCGTGCTCATCAGCATCGTGCTCGTGCTCGTCATCCTCTCCATCACCCGCCCCATCCGCCAGCTCATCGCCTATGCCGACAGGGTCTCCGGCGGCGATACGGAAACGCCGCCCCCCTCGCACATGCGGCATGAGCTGGGCGCGCTCTGCGCGTCGCTCGGCGTCATGATCGGCTCCCTGCGCAAGATGCTGCGCCAGTCCGAGCAGGACAGCCTGCGGGCGCAGGAAGAGTCCCAGCGGGCCCGTGACGCCGTACAGGTGGCGGAGCAGGCCAAGGCCGATGCCGAACGGGCCAAGGCCGAAGGCATGCTGGCCGCGGCCGGGCAGCTCGAGGGCATCGCCGCGGCCATCGATGCCGCCACCCGCTCGCTGCGGGAACAGGTGGCCCATTCGGAGGACGGCGCACGCCAGCAGGCGGGACGCATCACCGAAACGGCCCACGCCATGGAACAGATGAACGCCTCGGTCATCGACGTGGCGCAGAATGCCGGCAAGACCTCGGAAGTCTCCGCCGAGACCCGCGAGCGGGCGGAAAACGGCGCACGCCTGAGCCAGCTTGCCATCAGCGGCATGCAGGGCGTGCGGGAACAGTCCCTCAAGCTCAAGGACGACATGGCCAACCTCGCCGCCAGCGCCCGCGACATCGGCACGGTTATGGGCGTCATCTCGGACATCGCCGACCAGACCAATCTGCTGGCCCTCAATGCCGCCATCGAGGCCGCCCGCGCCGGGGAAGCCGGGCGCGGCTTTGCCGTGGTGGCCGACGAAGTGCGCAAGCTGGCCGAAAAGACCATGGCCTCCACCGGCGAAGTGGGCAAGAGCATCAGCGCCATCCAGGCATCCACACAGGAAAGTGAAAAGCAGATGGAGCTGGCGGTAAGCTCCATCGAGGACGCCACCCGGCTCGTCAACGAATCCGGCACGGCGCTGGTTGAGATCGTGGAAATGGCCGACAGCACCGCCGAACAGATCCGCACCATCGCCACGGCGGCCGAGCGGCAGTCGGCCACCTCCGACGCCATCAATCACTCCCTGTCGGACATCAATCAGGTCTCCGCCGACGCGGTGGTCACCATGCGGCAGTCGGCGCAGCTCGTGCAGGATGTGGCCGCCCAGTCCGGCCGCCTCATGGAGCTCATCGCCAAGCTGAAACGGGCCTGACCGGGCCTGATCAGACGACCGCCCCCTGTTTGCTGCGTATCGGAACCACCCCGGCCGGGCATCCGCCGGACAGCGCGCCCGGCATTTTCCGGCCGCAGTCCCGGCGCGCGGACAGGGTCGCCCGCAGGGTGGCATCTTTTGACAAAACGTGCTATCACCTCATGACACGCCCACATCCCCGGTAGCGGGACCGCTCCCGGAAACGTCCTCATGAGGAAAGCGCATGCGCCATCTGCCCGCCTTGCTCATCATTTTCATCCTGTCCCTGATCGCGGCAGGCTGCGAAGCGAACGAACAGCCGGACGACGGCCCGGATGCGGACGCCGCCCGGCGCCGCGAGCTGGTCTATGCCAGCACCAAGGATATACGCAACATCCATCCGCACCTCTACGGCGGCGAGATGGCGGCCCAGGGCATGGTCTTCGAGCCGCTGGTCGTCAACACCCGCGAAGGGATCAGGCCGTGGCTCGCGGAACGCTGGGAGATCTCGGCCGACGGCACGGTCTACACCTTCCATTTGCGCCGGGACGTGCGCTTTTCCGACGGCGAGCCCTTCACCGCCCAGGTCGTGAAGCTGAACATGGACGCCATCATGGCCAACCGCTCCCGCCATGCCTCGACCTCACCAATGCTCTTGAAGCCTGCGAAGTGGTGGACGACCACACCTGCCGCCTCGTGCTCAGACATCCCTACTACCCGACGCTCACGGAGCTGGGGTTGCTGCGGCCGTTCCGCTTCCTCTCGCCCAAATGCTTCACCGACGGCCAGACGAAGGACGGCGTGACGGGCCTCATCGGCACCGGGCCGTGGATACTGACGGAACACCGGAAAGATCAGTACGCCCTCTTTACCGCCAATCCGCAGTACTGGGGGACGAGACCCCGCCTGGACGCCGTGCGCTGGAAGGTCATCCCCGACCATCAGTCCATCCTCATGGCCCTGCAGAAGGGAGAGATAGACCTCGTTTTCGGCGCTGACGGCGACATGCTCAACCTTGACGCCTTTGCGGCCCTGCAACGTGACGGCCGCTACGCCACGGCGCTCAGCCGGCCCATCGCCTCACGCGCCCTCCTGCTCAACGCGCATCAGCCCTTCACGCGGGAGCGCGCCGTGCGCCGCGCCCTGCAATATGCCGTGGACAAGGCCGGCATCGCCGAAGGCGTGCTCAACGGTTCCGAATCCGTCGCCCATACGCTGCTGGATCCCGGCGTTCCCTACTGCGACGTGCCGCTGGAACGGCGCGACCATGACCCGGAAAAGGCCGCCGCCCTGCTGGATGCCGCGGGCTGGACGCTCGCGCCTGACGGCTGGCGGTACAAGGATGGCGAGAGGGCGGTGGTGCGCCTCTTCTACAATGCCGACAATGCGCAGGAACGCACCATCAGCGAATTCGCCCAGGCGAACCTGAAACAGATCGGCGTGGAGATGCGCATCATCGGCGAGGAAAAGCAGGCTTTCCTTGACCGTCAGAAGCGCGGCGACTTCGACATGCAGTATTCCCTTTCCTGGGGCACGCCCTATGCTCCGCAGTCCTATCTTTCCTCCTGGCGCGTCCCCGCCCACGGGGACTATCAGGCCCAGACGGGGCTGGAACGCAAGTCCTGGCTGGACGCGGCGATCACCCGCCTCATGGCGGAGACGGACGAGAGCGCGCGCCGCGCCATATACCGGGATATCCTGACCTACGTCCACGACGAGGCCATCTACCTCCCCCTCACCACCTCCCGGACCAAGGCCGTATACGCCAAAGCCCTGAAGGGCGTGGAATTCGGCCTCTCCCAGTACGAGATCCCCTTTGAGAAGATGGCGTTCTGAGTCCGGCCGACCGGCTGCTCTCGCGCGCCTGTTCGCCGTCCTTGCGGGCAGGCTGCTGCGCGCCGTGCCCCTGCTGCTGTGCATCAGCTTCCTTTCCTTTGCCGTCATCCAGCTCAGCCCGGGCGATTCGGCGGAGGTGGCCATCCGGGTCAACGGCATGCGCCCCACGCCGGAACTGCTGGCCGAGACGCGAGCCCGACTCGGGCTCGACCGCCCTTTCCTCGAGCGTTACCTGCACTGGCTGGGACAGGCCCTGCAGGGGAACCTGGGCGCCAGCCATACCGACGGAAAGGCCGTGACGGGAGAACTGGCCGCCGCCCTGCCCCCCACCCTGCTGCTGGCGGGGACGGCGGCCTGCATCGTCCTTTTGTGCAGCGTTCCGGCAGCCATGTTGAGCGCCTGCGGGGCGGGGAAGCTGCCGGACCTCCTGCTGCGGGGGCTGATCCTGCTGGGCACGTCCGTACCGGCCTACTGGGCCGGGCTGCTGCTTATCTGGCTGTTCGCCGTCCACTGGGACCTGCTGCCGCTGGGCGGACTGGACCGGCCGAAGTGCTGATCCTCGCCCTGGTCGGCCTGCTCGGCCCCGCGCCGGAACATGTCTTCCTGGCCTGCATCCTGGCCAAATGGCCCTGGTACGCCCGCATGATCCACACCATCACCCGGCAGTACGCCGACATGCCCTATGTATGCTTCGCCCGCGTCGCGGGCTACGCCGCGCCCGCCATCATCCGGCGGCATCTGCTGCCCCGCGCGGCCGGAGAGATCGCCGTGCTGGCCACGCTGGACTCCGGCTCGGTCATCCTGCTCCTGTCCGCCCTTTCCTTCCTCGGCCTGAACGTGCAGCCGCCCACGCCGGAATGGGGGGCCATGTTGAGCGAGGCCCGCAACGTCATGACCCTGCATCCCTGGCAGATGCTGCCCCCCGGCCTTGCCGTCCTCCTGGTGACGGCGGCCTGCAACCTGCTGGGCGACAGCCTGCGGGACGCCCTGTCCCCCCGGCGTACCTCCCGCACACGGTAGCCGTATGGACGCTCGCGCAGCTTCTCCTCTCGCCGCCCTGCACCGTCTGAGCATCCGGGAACGGGCCTCCGGCAAAGCGCTGGTGACGGACGTGAGCTTTACGCTGCGCGAAGGGCGGTGTCTGGGCATCGTGGGCGAGAGCGGCAGCGGCAAGACCCTGCTCTGCCGGGCGCTCCTGGGGCTGCTGCCGCCGGAGCTCGCCGCGGATGGAGAAGCTCTGTTCGCGGGAACCGACATGCTGCGCGCCGCCGCGCCGCTGGCCCGCCGTCTGCGCGGCACGGGCATCAGCGCCGTTTTCCAGCAGGCCGGCAGCGCCTTCGATCCCCTCCTCACCATCGGCGCGCAATGGCGGGAGACCTGGCGGGAAAAGCGCTCCCTCACGGCGGGACAGGCCGACGAGCTGGCGGAGGAGGTGCTGCGGCAGCTCAACCTGCCCGCCGGCGTGCTGCAACGCCACCCCCACCAGCTTTCCGGCGGCACGCTGCAACGCTGCCTGATCGGCCTCAGTCTGGGGCTGGGGTCCCGCCTCATCATCGCCGACGAGCCGACCTCCTCCCTTGATGCGCCCAACCGGCGGGACATCGTGCGCCTGCTTGCCCATCTGAAGGCGGAACGCCGTCTGGGCCTCATCGTCGTGTCCCATGATCTGGCCGTGGTGCAGCAGCTTGCCGACCGGCTGCTCGTCATGCAGGGGGGCGTCTGTGTGGAGCAGGGGGATGCGGCCCATGTGCTGCGGGCCCCGCGCCACGCCTGTACGCAACGCCTCATCCGCACGCGGCGGCTGCTGACGCAAGCCCTTGACCGGCATATGGCGGACGGACAGACGGCCGAGGCCGCGCCGCAGGCCCATCAGGCATGCGGCCCGCGCGACGGAAGCACGCCGTCCCCGGCAGCGCCCGCGGCTCCCGCTTCCGGCGTCCCCTTCCTGCAGGTGCGGGGCCTCGGCAAAAGCTATCCCGCGCGGAGCGGCTTCTTCGGCGCACGCGGCCGCCGGGCCGTGCTGCACGACATCAGTTTCCGTCTGGAGAAAGGCGTCACCCTGGGCCTGCTGGGAGAAAGCGGCAGCGGCAAGAGCACCCTTGCCCGCCTGCTGCTGGGGCTGGAACGACCGGATGCGGGAGACATCCTTCTGGACGGGCAGCCCCTCGCCGCGTGGCGACGCCAACGCCGGGGCAGGATGAGCGTCGTTTTTCAGGACTACGCGCAGTCCGTCAATCTGGGCCTGACCGTCGGACAGATCATCGCCGAGGGCTGCGGCACCGTGCCGGACAGCCCCGCCGGGCCGGATGCCGTGGCCGGGCTCCTGGAGCGCGTGGAGCTCTCGCCCCGCCTGGCCGCCTGCCTGCCGCATCAGCTGAGCGGCGGACAGCTGCAACGCGTCTGCATCGCGCGGGCGCTGGCCTGCCGGCCCGACCTGCTCATTTTCGACGAGGCCGTGAGCGCGCTGGACGCTTCCGCCCAGGCGGAGGTGTTGCGCCTGCTCAAGGGCCTTCGGGGCCAAATGACCCAGATCTTCATCACCCATGACATCCAGGCGGCCGCGCTGCTTTGCGACAGACTGGCGGTGCTGCATCAGGGCCGTCTGACCGACGACCGCGCCCTGACGGAACTGCACGCGGCCTCCCCCCGGCTGCGGCATCTGCTGGACGCCTCCCTGCGCCTTGAGCTCTCCGCCCGGCCGCACGTTTCCCCCCTACCGACACAGGAAGAACAGCCATGACACGTCCCCGCACCACGGAAACAGCCACCCCTTCCCTCCGTCTCGACGCCCGCATCCGGCAATACTGGTCCCACCGAGCCGCCGGCTTCGGGCAGGTCCGCCAGCAGGAGCTGCACAGCGACAAGGCCGAACGCTGGTGGGCGGAGATCGCCCCTTACCTGCCTGCCCCGGATGACAAAAAGCCGCTGCGCGTACTGGATGTGGGGACCGGCGCGGGCTTTCTGGCCATCCTGCTGGCTCGCCACGGCTGCGAGGCGACTGGCGTGGACAGCTGCCTGCCCATGCTGGATGAGGCGCGCGTCCTGGCCCGGCAGGACGGCCGCAGCGTCGACTTCCTGCCTATGGACGCCCAGCGACTGGACTTCCCCGACGCCTCGTTCGACTGCATCGTGGCGCGCAACGTCACCTGGACGCTGGTCGATCCCTGCGCCGCCTACCGGGAGTGGTGGCGCGTGCTGCGGCGGGGCGGCAGCCTGCTCAATTTCGACGCCGACTACGGGTCCGCCGACTTTACCGAACAGGCCGGGACGGCGGGGCGGCACGCCCATGCCGGCATCGATCCCGACCTGCTGCGCGAAGGCGAACATATCCGGCAGGAACTGCCGCTCAGTCGGGAATGCCGCCCGCAGTGGGACAAGGAAACGCTGGAGCGCATCGGTTTTGCCGCCTGCATCTGCGACAGGGGACTCAGCGGACGCGTCTTTGCCGTACGGGACGGTTCGTTCAATCCTGTGCCCATGTTCGCCCTGCGGGCCGTCAAACCGTGCTGACGGAATGGACGGCACGCCGTCCGCCACCTGTACGCCGGACGGAAAAAATTTTTCCCGCCCGGCGACCCGTAAGCTTTTCTTAAGCTGCCTGTGGTGTTCTGGATCTGCGGGCAGGGATGTTCCCCCCGCGCAAACCAGCATATCGGAGGTCCCCATGAACACCACATCCACCACGTCCGCCCGTCAGTCCCGCCCGTCCCGCACCGGCCGCCCGCTGCCCGTCCTGCCGCTGGCCCTGCTGCTGGCCGCCGCCCTGCTGCTCGACTGCCAGCCCGTGCAGGCGAAGAAGGACAAGGACGGAGCGCCTCACGAGTCCTTTGCCGTCGCGCCCGCGCCCCGCCCGCTGGATATGGGCGGCTACGCTCTCACGGACGAGACCGTCCTCCCGGCGCGGGACGCCCTGACGCGCGGTGACGGCGCCTGGGTCGTACTGCGGGGCAACATCAGCCGTCGGGTGGGAGAAAAGGAATACATCTTCACCGACGCCAGCGGCAATGCCGACGTGCGCATCGGCCAGAAGGCCTGGCAGGGCGTGCAGGTTTCCGCCGAAGACACGGTGCTGCTCTACGGCAAGGTACGCCGTCACTGGGAACATAGCTTCATCGACATCCGGCGTGTCGTCCGGCGGTAGCCCGGCCGTGCCGCGCCGCCGGGGGAACGGCGGCGCGGCCGAAGAAGGAGGCGAGGCATGCGCATTCTGCTTGTGGAAGATGATGCCATCATCGGCAGCGGCATCCGGGCCGGTCTGACGCGGCTCAACTTCAGCATGGACTGGTTCCGTGACGGTCAGGAAGGGCTGGACGCCCTGTCCGCCGCTCCTTATGACGCGGTGGTGCTGGATCTTTCCCTGCCCGGACTGGACGGGCTGGATATCCTGCGCCGCTGGCGACGGCGGGGGCTGGACGTGCCTGTGCTCATCCTCACTGCCCGGGACGCGCTGGATCAGCGTCTTGCAGGCTTCCACAACGGCGCGGACGACTACCTCGGCAAGCCCTTCGCGCTGGAAGAGCTGGCGGCCCGCCTGCAGGCCCTGATCCGCCGCCGCCACGGCCGGACAGCGGCCTGTCTCGTCCACGGCGGCCTCAGTCTGGATACGGCCAGCCGCCGCCTTTTCCGCGACGGCGAAGAGATCTCCCTGCCGCCCCGCGCCCTTGCGCTGCTGGAGCTCCTCCTGCTGCACCGGGGGCAGGCGCTTACCCGGCGACAAATCGAAGACAGTCTCTATCCCTGGGGAGAAGAAATCAGCAGCAATGCCGTGGAAGTGCATGTGCATGCCATTCGCCGCAAGCTGGGCCGGGACTCCATCAGGACGGTCCACGGCGTCGGCTATATGCTGGGAGAGGAGGCATGAGGCGCCTTTCCCTGCGGGACGGCAGCCTGCGCCTGCGCTTCGGTCTGCTGTTCGGCCTGTTCCTGCTGGTCGTCTGGGCCGTGATGCTGCTGATCTCCTTTTCCGTCCACCGCCGGAATCTGGATACCTTTTTCGACACCCAACAGCTCCTCTACGCCCGGACGCTGCTTTCCATGCACAGCGACGTTCGTGCATCGTCCCCCCTCTCCAGGGCCGACACAGCCGGTAATGGCGGCCCCGCCGTCCTGCCCTCGCCACGCGAGGCGCTGCCCTTTGGCGGCAAGAAGGCCCGCGGCCGCCAGAGCAAGAAGGCGCTCTCCTTCGCCGTCTATGACGGGGAGGGCAATTGCCTGCTGCGCGATGGCGGCCCGGGCGAGCGCCTGACCGCCACGCCCCTGCGGCGAGGCTTCGTCAACCGCCCGGCAGGCAAAAATGGGGCTGTCCGGCGCGAAGTCTGGCTCAGCGCGCCGGACGGGGAACGGATCGTGATGGTGGGGCAGGACCTCGCCTACCGGCGGAACATGGCTCTCTCCCTGCTCTGGCGGCAGGCGCTCCCCTGGCTGCCTTTTCTGCCCGTCTGCCTGCTGGGACTCTTCTGGCTGCTCCAGCGGGAGACAGCTCCCTTCCGCGAGCTGACGCAGCGCCTTGCCCGCCGCTCCCCGAAGGATGCCGCCCCCCTGAGACTGTCCCGCACGCCCGCCGAACTGCGGCCGCTGGTGGAAGCCCAGAATGATCTTTTCAGGCGCACGGCGGCACTGCTTGACCGGGAACGCGCCTTCGTGGCCGATGCTGCCCATGAACTGCGCACGCCGCTGGCCGGGCTGCGCATCCAGGCCGAGGTCATCGCCCTGCTGGACGACGACGCCCCGGCCCGGCATGAAGCCGTAGCGGCCATGCTGCAGGCCATCGACCGCTGCGGACGCCTTGCCGAACAGCTCCTTGCCCTCTCCCGTCTGGAGGCCTTCGGCGACGCTCCGCCCGACAGCGGCGGCCTGACGCGTGAGCCCGTGGACTGGCCTTCCCTGCTGGACGAGGCGCTGGCCGGGCATTGTGACCGCCTGGACGAAAAAGATCTTGCCGTCAGCCGCTCCATCCTGTCCACGCCCTGCGGCCTCACCGGGTATCTTCCGCTCCTGCGGCTGCTGCTGCGCAATGCGCTGGACAATGCCGTCCGCTACACCCCGCAGGGCGGCAGCATCCGTATCGACCTGACCTCCGCCGCGCTGACCATCGCCAACAGCGGCCCCTCCCTGCCGCCGGAGCAGTTTGCCCGCGTGGGCGAACGCTTTTTCCGTCCGCCGGGACAGACGGAACGCGGCAGCGGATTGGGCTGCTCCATCATGTGCCGCATCGCCCGGCTTCATGGCTTTTCGCTGCATTTCGGGCCGGATCAGGAAGCATCCGCTCACAGCGGTTCGCCGTTGGGCTTTGCCGTTCGGCTCGTCTTTGCCCCGGAACAGGACGAGGCGCACGACGGCATTTGACGCCGCGTACCGTCAGGACTACTCTCCCGACGGTACGCGCATCAGCCCCTGCCGTACGGGTCGGCGGGCGGCTGTCCGTCTTCGCTCACCCTCTTTGCCGAAAGGAAGACTCTCATGGAAGAAATCAAGATCCGCCTCACGGTCCAGTCCTCCTCCTGTCCGCTCTACTCGGCGGGCGATTCCGTCGTCTTTGACGGGCCGCTCATCGCCAAGGACGAGAGCGCCAATATCTGCATGATGGCCATGAACGCCATCTTCCCCTTCGTGTACGCGGCCCGCAAGGGCGTCATCAATCACGGCCCCTTCCAGTGCCCGGATTGCGCGGACAAAGTGGAATTCCGCATCGAACGGGCCTGAGCCTGACGGTCGCGGCGTGCTTTATGCGGGAGAGACCCCTTTCCCGAGTGTGAAAAGGGTCCCTCTCCCACGCTTCCGCTCCCCCGCCCCATGACATCACGAGGTACGGCGGCGACACACCGGACTTTCCTTCGCATGCGGCGACCCCCGTCGTGAGGACGCGGCGGACTATGCCTGCCCGGCCCCGGCCAGCCAGTCGCGCACTTCCTCCCGCGTGGGCACGCGCCCCGAACACATGACCCTGCCGTCCACCAGCACGGCGGGCGTGGCCATGACGCCCAGCCGCAGCATCTCCCGAAAATCCGTCACCTTTTCCACTTCGGCCGCGCAGCCCGTTTCCGCCACCACGGCCCGCACCAGTTCTTCCGTTTCATGGCAGCGGGCACAGCCCGGCCCCAGCACCTTGATGTCCATGAACTTTCTCCTTGTCGTATATTAGCGCATTTTCAGTTTGAAACGCTTCGCGGGAAAAACGCGATTTCTCCGCTTGCCTTTGAGAGCGGGCCTCGTGTCCCTGACTCTTCCCACAGTAAAAGCGCGCTGGGGAAGGGATGGGCTCCCCTTCCCCCCAAACAAGCAGTCAATAGAGCCAGCAGGCTCTACAGCAGCCAGCCCTGCACCGCGTTGAGCAGCCAGCCCAGCAGGGAGAAGAGCACCAGCAGCGTCCCCAGGAAGAGCGCCAGCAGCTTGCCGCGCATGACCTGCCGCAGCATGAGCACTTCCGGCAGGCTGGCCGCCACGGCGCTCATGCAGAAGGCCAGCGTGGTGCCCACGGGCAGGCCCTTGAGCAGCAGGCTTTCCATGACGGGCACGATGCCCGTGACGTTGGTGTAGAGCGGGATGCCCACGGCCACCGCAGCCGGGACCGACCACCACTGGCCCGCGCCCAGATGCTCGGCGAACCAGGCTTCCGGCACATAGCCGTGCAGCAGGGCCCCCAGCCCCACCCCGATGATGACCCAGCGCCAGACGCGCCGGAAGATGGAGCGCGTTTCCCCGCCGGCAAAGAGGTGGCGCTCACGCAGACCGATCTTCCGTTGCGCCGTCCCGATGGGCTGCTGCGCCGCGCCGGAGGCGATGCTTTCCTTCAGGTAGTCCTGCAACCAGCGCTCCGCGCGCAGCACGTCCATGAACCAGCCGCCGATGATGCCCGCCCCCAGTCCGGCCAGCACATAGACAAGCGTGAGCTTCCAGCCCAGCAGCCCCCAGAGCAGGACCACGGCGATCTCGTTGATCAGCGGCGAGGTGATGAGGAAGGCCAGCGTGATGCCCACCGGTATGCCCGACGTGGTGAAGCCCAGAAACAGCGGGATGCTGGAACAGGAACAGAACGGCGTGATGGCCCCAAACCCCGCGCCCAGCACATAGCCCAGCACGCGCCGCCTGCCCGCCAGGAAGTCCCGCACCCGCTCCACGTGCAGCCCGGCCCGCAGCCAGCCGATGACGTAGACCATGAGCAGCAGCAGGAGCAGGATCTTGGCCGTATCGTAGAGGAAGAACTCCAGCGCGGCCGCCGCCCGCTCGCTCAGGCCGGGCACGGCTTGCGTCAACAGCCGGGCCAGCGGTTCGATGGCCAGATAGCAGCCCGTCCAGACCGCAAAGACGAGCGCACCCGTCCCGAAATAGCGCAGGCGGTCCACCGGTTGCGGCCGCAGCGGCGTCAGCTCGCGCAGCGGCCCGGCATTTCCCTGCGGTGCCGACTGCGGCTTGTCCTTCCCCGACTGACAGCAGCAAGGACCTTGCATGATGTTCTCCTTAATTTTCTTATTGGCAAAAAAGCCAAATAACAGTGTTCAAAAAATGCCTGTCGCAGCAACGACAGGCGGCCGGCGCACACGCGAGGGAACGGCCGGACTGCCCTCCCCCGCCGGTCGGACGGCTACGACGCCCGCTCTCCGCCCCCCAACAGGGACGCCTTTTCGCGGATGCGCTCCGCAATGAGCGTACCTGTGCAGTGCAGAAAGGTATCCAGACAGCTCAGGGCCAGAGCATAATAGATGTTGGTGCCGCGCTTTTCGCTGCGCACCACGCCCGCCTCCCGCAATACCGCCAGATGGCGCGACACGGTGGACATGTCCGCCCCGATGAGCGTTTGCAGATCGCAGACGCATTTTTCCCCGTCGCGCAGGGCCTGCACCATGAGCAGACGGCTGGGATGCCCCAGCGCCTTGAAGATCTTAGCCTGCTCGGCGATGTACTCCCGATGGGGACGTGCGTTCACCTCATTCATATTTGGCAAAATAGCCATGCTTTGCGGTGCTGTCAACAGAGCATTTTGTCTTTGAAAAAGGCAAGATGCGTGCCGGCGCTACAGCGCCGCCAGGCCCAAACCAAGCGGAAAACCGCGTTTTTCCGCGAAATGACAGGCCGTAAAATGTGCTAGGCGCGGAAGACCCGGCCCGCGCAAGCGAAACGGGAGGCCGCCGCAGCGTGAGCGGCAGGCCTCCCGTTTGCGGGGGGGGGAAGAGGAGGCATGGCGTGTCCCGCTATCCCGCGTGGCGGGTCGCCGCCATGCGGGCGGCGATGCGGATGGCTTCTTCCGTGGCAAGCGTCTTGGCGATGCCCTTGCCGGCGATGTCGAAGGCGGTGCCGTGTTCGGGGGTGGTGATGGCGTAGGGCATGCCGCCGGACACGGTGACGCCCACATCGAAGGCTTTGAGCTTGGTGGCGATCTGGCCCTGGTCATGGTAGAGCGTCACCACCGTATCGTATTCCTTGTTGAAGGCGTGCATGAAGATGGTGTCGGCGGGCACGGGCCCGATGACGTTCATGCCCTGGGCACGCATCTCCTGGATGGTGGGGATGAGCACGTCGATCTCTTCCATGCCGCAGGTGCCGCCGTCCCCGGCGTGCGGATTGAGGGCCGCCACGGCGATGCGCGGATCGTCGTAACCGGCCATGCGCAGCGTGTCATAGGAGAGGCGGATGGCCCGCCCCACGCTCTCCCGCGTGATGTGGGCGGAGATGTCCTTGAAGGGGATGTGCCCGGTCACGCGGAACACCCAGAGGTCCTCCAGCACGTTGAGCAGGCCGCGCGGCTTGTCCAGCCAGTCCAGGCACTGGGCAAAGAGGGCATGCTCGTCCTCCACGTGATGGCCGCCCTTCTTGAAGGCCTCCTTGTTGAGGGGGCCGAAGACGAAGCCGTCGATGCTGCCGGCCTTGAGCAGCTTCATGCTTTCGATGAGCGAGTCCCCGGTGGCCTTGCCGGAAGCGGTATCGACCTGCCCCATGACGAGCCCGTCGGGATCGAAGTTCTTCAGATCCAGGAAGGGCACCGGCCCGTCCCAGTTCGCCGCCGCGGCGTCCGAGATGATGCTGACGGGGAAATCGACCCCGGCGATGCGCTGCCCGAGCTTGAGGACGCGGCTGTCGCCGATGAGCAGCGGGCGGCAATATTTCTGCACGGTGCCGTTGGCCACGAGGCGGGCGATGACTTCCGGCCCGATGCCGGCGGCCTCGCCCAGAAAGATGCCAAGGATGGGTTTCATGGAACGCTCCTGCGGGATAGCGGGTTAAACGTAGTTGCACACGCGGGCGATGGCCATTTCCGTAAAGCCCAGCGCTTCGGCCTTGGTCTTGCGGCCGTTGGCCGTGGCGACGGCCAGGTCGAGGAACTCCCCGGCCAGCCTGTCCATGCAGCCCGGTTCATAGATGACGGGGCTGGCGTCAAAGTCCATATTGTCGAGCATGGCGGCATAGGTCTGCCGGTTACCCGTCACCTTGATGACCGGCACGATGGGATTGCCCGTGGGCGTGCCGCGCCCGGTACTGAAGACCACGAGCTGGCAGCCCCCGGCGACCATGCCCGCCACCGAGGAAGGATCGTTGCCGGGCGTGTCCATGATGACGAGCCCGCGGGTGTCGATCTGCTTGGCGTAATCGTACACGGCCATGACCGGCCGGTGACCGCCCTTGTGGATGCAGCCGAGGCTTTTCTCCTCCAGCGTGGTGATGCCGCCGGCCTTGTTGCCGGGCGAGGGATTGCCCTCGCGCACTTCTTCGCCCACCAGACGCAGGGCCTTCTCGTAGCGGTGCACGATGTCGAGGATGCGCTCCCGCACCTGCGGCGTGGCAGCGCGCCGGGCAAGGATGTGCTCGGCCCCGATGAATTCCGTGGTCTCGCTGAGGATGGCCGTCCCGCCGGCGTCCACTATCCTGTCGGACAGCTCGCCGATGAGCGGATTGGCCGCCAGCCCGCTGGTGGGGTCGCTGCCGCCGCATTCGGTGCCCACGATGAGCTCGGACAGGGGGAAGGCCTCCCGCTGGATGAGCCCGGCCTCCTGCTGCATGGCGCGGGCCGCGCGCACGGCCTTCTCGATGGTCTTGAGCGTGCCGCCCTCCTGCTGGATGATGAAGGTCTCCATCGGTTTGCAGGTACGCTGCCGGATGGCCTCCACCACCAGATCCATCTGGCAGTTCTCGCAGCCCAGCGAGATGACCACCGTACCGTAGACGTTGGGATTGGCCGCATACCCGGCCATGACGTCCATGGTCAGCTGCTGGTCGGGGGCCACCTGCGAGCAGCCGTTCTGATTGTTGAAGGTGACCGCCCCTTCCACCTGCCCGGCCACGATGCGCGCCGTATCCGAAGCGCAGACGCTGGCAGGCAGGATGAGCACATGATTGCGGATGCCCACGCGCCCGTCCGGGCGCTTGTATCCAAGAAAGGTTTGCATGTCCCGCCCCTATTTGTTGTCCAGATCTTCGCGCACGCTGCCCACATTGTGCACGTGCACATGACTGCCGCGCGCGATGTCGTACAGGGCCTCGCCGATATGTTCGCCGTACTTGCAGATCTTCTGCCCGGCAGCCAGATCGCGCACGGCGACCTTGTGGTAGATGGGGATGTCCTCCCGCGCGCAGAAGGCCTCGGCCTGCGCCGGGCCGTAATCCACGGCCTCACCGGCCGCGATGGGCTCGATGGCCACGGCCACGTCGTCGGCGGGGCTGATGATGATGGCATTGCTCATGCTTGGTCCTCCGGGGCCGCCGCGGCCCCTATTTTACGATCTTTCCCTTGAGGTCTTCCGGCGCGATGGTGCGGTAGACGCGTTTGCAGTTGTCGTGGAACATCTTGCGCTGCGCCGCGTAGGAATACCCCTTCATGGCGCAGACCGTCATGAAGCCGTGGAAGATGTCCGGGAAGCTGCCGCACAGGCTGTCCACCGGGAAATTGCTGGCGAACATGATGCGGTCAGGCCCGAACATGGCCAGCACTTCGGAGATGATCCAGCCGTTGCTCTCCACCGTCCACGGCACGTCCTTCAGGCCGATGCCCGACACCTTTACCATCACGTTCTCGCATTCGGCCAGAGCCGCCATGTGCTTGTGCCAGCCAGCCAGCCCCTCGTGCGAACGCTGGGCGGGCAGGCCCGTATGGTTGAGGATGATGGTCGTGTCCGGGAAATCGCAGGCCAGGGAGACGGCTTCAGGCAGGTTCCACCACGGGGTCTGCAAGTCGAACATGAGGCCGTACTTCTCCAGCAGCTCGTAGCCCTTGCGCCAGGCGTCGTCGCTCATGAGGGTGCGGCAGCTCCCCACCTCTTCGGGCGAGGCGGGGCCGCCGGGCTTGTGGCGCACGCTGCGCATGAGGGTATAGGCGCTCTGGGCGCGCAGCACGTCCTCCACATCCGCATGGTGCAGCCAGGCCTGCCCCACCACCGCGTTGGGATAGCCCGTCTCGCGGGCAACCGAGGTGATGAAGTCGCTCTCGCCCGTGGGGTCCGCCGGATTCCATTCGGTCTCCATGTAGCAGGTCTCCACCACGTTGATGTCCCCGGTATCCTGAAAGTAGTCCGCCGGATAGTAGGGACGCTTGATGGCCGTATAGTCGCCGTAACGGAAGGGGATGAGCACGTCGGGCTTGAGCCAGGGGTGATCGTTCTTGATGGGGTCCCAGAAATGATGGTGCGCGTCGATGACGGGGCCGTCGTAAAGGTGCAGGGCTTCCAGTTGCATGGGGATACCTCCTGAGGATCGCCGAAGGGGCGGCGGCCGCTGCGGAGCGCCGTCCGCGGGCGGCCGCCGCGCAGCCGTCAGCGGGCGTTACGCAGGTCGATGATATTGGTCATGATGACGAACACCACGGCGCAGGCGGCAAAGAAGTGCAGCACCGGGTCAAAGGAGCCGCCGGTGAGGTCGAGGATCCAGCCCACGATGAGCGGGATGCAGATGCCGCCCACGCTGCCGGCCATGTTCATCATGCCGCCCACGGTCGCCACACGCGAACGCGGGGCCAGCATGGGCGGGAAACTCCAGTACATGCTGCCCCACATGAGCACGAAGGACGCGCAGGACAGCAGGATGATCGAGGAGGTCACGTCCGGCACATAGGGCAGGGCCGCAAAGGCCCCCAGCGTCAGCAGGCCGGAGATGGTGAGCAGCAGCTTGCAGGAGCGGGCGCGGCTCATGCCGCCGCTGACCAGCCTGTCGCACAAAAAGCCGCCGCACAGGCTGCCCACGCCCCCGGCGCAGAAGATGATCATCGTGGCGAAGCCCACGGACTTCAGGTCAAGATTCAGCGCACTGGCCAGGAAGCTGGGTCCCCAGGTCAGCAGGCCGAAGAACATCATGGCCCAGGCGCAGCGGCCCACCAGCATGCCCGCCAGCGAACGCAGCGACATGAGGTGGAGGAGGGAACCGCTCTCCCCTTCCGCCTGCACGGCCGGGCCGTCGTTCTGTCCCTCGCGGATGATGGACAGTTCCGCCTCATTGACCATCGGGTCATGGGTCGGGTCATCGCGGATGATGTAATGCGCGAGGAAGCCGAGCAGGATGGTGGCCACCCCGGCGATGATGAAGGTTATGCGCCAGGAGGCGAAGAACAGGATCATCTCCGCCACCAGGATGCCGCCCAGCGCCGCCCCGAAAGGCCCGCCGGCATCCATGAGCACCGCGCCGCGCGCCCGCTCCTTCTTGTTGAGCCAGATGGCGTTGAGCCGGGCCCCCGCCGGGAAGACCGGGGCCTCGCTGGCCCCCAGCAGCAGGCGTGCGCCGATGAGGGCGATGCCGTTGTGGCACAGGCCCAGCAGGGCCTGCGAAGCGCCCCACAGCACGGTGGAGATGGAGACGGTCGAACGCGGGCCGAACTTGTCGGCAATGAGGCCGCTGGGGATCTGCATCAGGGCGTATGTCCAGAAAAAGCCGCTGAGCACCAGCCCTTGCATGACCCCGCTCAGGTTCAGCTCCTGCGCGATGGTGGGCATGGCGATGGAAATGGAGGCCCGGTCGATCATGTTGACCACGACCAGAAGGAACAGCACGCCGAAGATCTTCCAGCGGATGCGCGTGGGTTCGGCGGAAGAAGAGACATTGGCATTCATGGTTCACCTCTCGTGGTGACGGGGGGAAGGAAGAAAGCTCTTACAGCAGGCCGCAGGACTCCAGCAGGGCCCGCAGCTTCGCCTTGCCCTGCTCGCTCAGGGGCTGCGAGGGACGCAGCACGTGGGTGGGCAGGTCGGGCAGGCCGCAGAGGCGGGCCGCTTCCTTGAGGGTGCCGAAATAGGGGGTCTCGATGGCGTACACGTTGGAGAGCGCCGCCACCACGCGGTGCAGCTCGTGGGCCCGCGCGAAGTCGCCTTCGCGGAAGGCCTTGTACAACCCGCAGATGAACTGCGGCGCGAAGTTGGCCGTGCCGGGGATGCCGCCCGCGCCGCCCAGGGCAAGGTTGTTCAGCACATGCTCGTCAAAGCCGGAAAAGACCGCGAAGTCGGGATGCTTCGTGCCCACTTCCAGGATGACGCGGCGGGTGTGGGCCACCTCGGCCACGCTGTCCTTGAGGCCGCGGATGTTGGGATGCTCCGCCAGGCGGGCGATGAGCTCCACGGACAGATCCTGCTTGGTCATGGCCGGGAAGTTGTAGAGCATGACCGGGCAGGGGCAGGCGTCGGCCACGGCGCTGTAGTGGGCAAAAAGGCAGTCGTCGCTCATGGGCGAGTAGTAGGGATTGATGACCATGACCGCATCGGCTCCGTGTTCGGCGGCGTGGCGGGAAAGTTCGATGGTCTCCTGCGTGCCGCAGGCGCCCGTGCCCACCAGGGTGGTGATGCGCCCGTCGATGTGGCGCAGGCAGAACTCGGCCACTTCCTTACGCTGGGCCATGTTCATGCTGAAGAATTCCCCGGCGCTGCCCAGGATGAGCACGCCCTGCACGCCGGCCTCCATGAGGCGGTCCATGAGAGCGGCCGTGGCCTTGCGGTCAAACGTGCCTTCAGCATCGAAAAACGTGGACATGGGGGGCATGATGCCCGCGAATTTGGTAGTGCTCATGAATCTTCTCCTTTTCGTATATTCGAAACGAATACTTATATTCGAACCATAATTTCCACATACGCAATCTCCACCCTTCTTGTCAAGGCATGGGGGTGATATTTTTTATTCATTTATTAAAATATATTATAAGAGAAAATCAGCGCACACCTTGATGAGAAATCCAGTATTTTCAGCAAACAAGCTTCTTCGCCACGTAAGGACGGCACCTTTTGCGTGCTGGCGGGAGCGGCTATTTCTTTGTTTACCCATAGTCGTTTTGTATATCAGAAACATATGCCGACAGGTCGAGACATGGGCCGGACCGCTGCCTGCCAAGGCGTTCCCGCTGCCGCGCCTCAGTCCTTGAGCTTGCCCGCGGAGCATGCTAGGGTCAGGACAGATATGCCTGCCGTCCGCAAAAAGCTGAATGGTTCCAGAGGGAAAGACGGAAGAAAGGGATCTGGTGGAATCGCGCCGCTGCCGGACGGGCATGGTCCCCCGGCAGGCCGCGGCAGGAGCAGGAAAGCATGTGGAAAAAGGACGGCCAGACCCGCCGCAGAAAACGCCACGCCATGTCGAGGAAAGCATGACTCACGAGCCGCACCGCCCCACCAGCCGCGTGCTGGACATCCTGGAAACCCTTGCCCAGCGTGACGGCGGCCTGACGCTGACCGAGCTGTCCCGCAGCGTGGATGCCCCGGCCAGCAGCCTGACGCCCTTTTTGCGCACGCTCTGCGCCCGCGGCTATCTGGATTGCAACCGCAAGAACATGGTCTACACGCTGGGCGCGAGGACCCTGCTGCTCTCCGCCGCCTTTGCCACCACCGACATCTATTCCCTGACCATGCAGGAGATGCAGCGCGTGGTGGACCGCTGTTCGGAGACCTGCCAGCTCGGCATACGCGAAGGCAGCAACGTCTTTTATATCGCCAAGATAGATTCGCCGGAACCGCTGCGCCTCGTCTCCAGCGTGGGCAAGAGCCTGCCCGCCAGCTGCACGGCCATCGGCAAGGCCCTGCTCTGCGACTGCACCCGGCAGGAAGTGGAGAGCCTCTACCCGGACGGGCTCCCCGCGCTGACGCCGAGCAGCATCCGGGACATGGACGAATTTTGCGGGCAGCTGGCCCGCATCCATATGGGAGAGTTCGCGCTGGACGTGGACGAATCCCACGAACATCTGCGCTGTTTCGCCCTGCCCATCCGTCTGGACGGACAGGTCGACGCGGCCGTCAGCGTCTCCATGCCCGCCTTTCGGCTGGATGAGGACAAGGAACGGCTGGTGCGCGCCTGCCTGCTTGCCGCACGCAATGCCGTGGAGCGGCATCTCTCCTCGGCCGGCCACGGCTTTTCAGGCAAATAGCCGCCTGACGGCCCCGTGTCTGTCTGCCGACACGATTTTACACATTATTTCAAGAGATAAAGAAAAACAGCCGCACACGCGCCGCGTGTTTTGGATGCGGGTCGCCCCGAACGCTCTCACTGCGCCTGATAAAAGCGCGCTGGGGAGGGGATGGGGGGCTTTGGGGGAAGGATGGCGAGAACGCCTTTTCTCGCTCCGCTGCGAAAAGGCTGGGCCCTCCCGCGCCGGCGGCGACCGAAAGGCGGCCCGGAGGGCCGTGTCCGTTAGGCGACGAAGGAGCCTTACGGACATCGACAGCAGAGCGCGACCGAAAGGCGGCCGCAGGCCGTGCCTGTTAGGCGACGCAGGAAGTTACGGGCATCGGCAGCAACGCGAGGGGTTCCCCTTCCCCCCAAACAAGTAACGAATAGTGTTAACAGGCCCTAGGGGCTGTTTCTAAAAAGTTTATTGCAGCCAAACCAGACAGGCCGCTAACATGACGTTTGCCCGGAATGTCGCGGCCAATTTGTCATAGCGGGTTGCAATGCGTCGAAATGACTTGAGCTTTGCAAAAAAACATTCAACTAGATGACGTTCCTTGTACACATGGGCATCATACTCCCGCTGTTGACGTCTGCACTTTCGGGAGGGAATAACTACTTCCATCTTTTGTTGTCGAGCCTGCTCCAGCACTGCATCACTGTCATAAGCTCGATCCGCAAGGAGCTTGTCCGCGGACAAATTCGCAAGGAGTCCCCCAACGGGTACCGTATCGTTTACGTTGCCCGCCGTGAGATATATGCGCAAAGGATTTCCAAGAGCGTCAACAACCGCATGAATTTTGCTTGTCAGTCCGCCCTTTGTACGTCCGATTTCCTGTCGGAAGTGCCCCCTTTTGCGCCGGTGGCGTGCTGATGCACCTTGACAAAGGTCGCATCAATAATGAGGGCATCCCGATCAGCTTTTATGGACAGCATGCGTAAAATATCATCCCAGACTTCGAGTCTCGTCCATTCGAGAAACCGTTTATGAACAGTATTCCATGGTCCGAATTCCGCAGGTAAATCCCTCCAGGGTGCTCCAGTTTTCAAAATCCACAAAATACCATTGAACATGAGGCGGTCATCTTTACGCTTCCGTCCTCTGGTTTCAGTCTTTTTCTTTTCCAGCATAGGACCGATGACCGCCCACTTTTCATCTGAAATGTCATGTCTGCTCATGACAAACAGGAAAGCAGGAGTCATTTAAGATGTCCAGCTTTTTTAGAAACAGCTCCTAGCGGGAAGGCGTCTCCGCGGGAGCGGATGCGGGCAGCACCTGTATTTCCAGCGTATGCGTGCCGCGTTCATGCCAGACGGCCCCGGCGCAGGTCCCCTTGCTGACGTAGCCCACGGAGACCGTACAGACATAGCGCCCCGGCACATGGAAACAAATGTCGCTCTCCGGGAAGCCGGGCAGGACATCCGGTTCCCTGCCTTCCGGCCGCTGCGTCCAGCTCACCTGCACCCCGGCATAGGCCGTGCCGCCGGGCAGGGGCGGCTGTTCCGCCGTGAGGCGTACGGTCTCGCCGCAGCGGGCTTCGGCGGGCAGGCTGGCCCGCGTGCCCTGGACGGCTTCGGCGGCCGAACGGGCCTCGTCCAGACCCGCGGCCTTGACAGGCCAGGGAAAAAGAAGAAACAAGCACAGCAGTGTTCGTGCACAACGCATTCGTAACCTCCCTCACTCTTTTTTGGAAAATCCGCCATGCCGCAGGCCTCTTCCGCACGCCGACGCCATCTTTCGTCTTCCGAAGCCTTTTCCGGCCTCTTCGTGCCGCAGCCCCAGACCCGCCGGAAGGCCGCCGCCGTACTGGCCCGTTTCGACGTCTGCATGGACAGCTTCCTGGAATTCTGGACCCTGAGCATGCAGGCAGCGGGCTATCTTTCCTTCACCACGGCCCGGCGTGACGACTGCGTGGCCGCCTGCCGGGCCTTTCTGGACCCTGTGCTGCGGCATGCCGCCGCGGAGCAGCCCCCCACCTTCGAGACCCTGCGCGAGAATGCCGGCGGCTGGGCCGACGCGCTGCTGGAGTCCGGCTTGCGCCATTGCCGCCGCGGCGTCACCGTGGCCATGTACCTGGGCTGCTTCAAGACCTTCATCATGGCGCTGGAAGATGCGCTTGCCCTGCTGCCGCGGCTCTGTCCCGGCATCCCCGCGGATCATATCCCGGCGGCGACGGAGTTCCTGCGCCTGCATGCCCATGCCTTTGAAGTGCTCTGGACGGAAGCCGGCCTGCGGGAGACCGCCGCCGCCCGGCAGTCCGTGCATCCGTCGGCCCTCCCGCCGCAGGATGAGCTGCTGCGCCTGCTCACGCTGGAGAAATGCCGCTTCGAGAACATTTTCAACACCACGTCCGACGGCGTGCTGGTGATGGACGAGAACTGCCGCATCTCCACCACCAACCGCTCGTTGCGTCAATACGCCGGAGAAGGCATCGAGGGCAAGCCCGTTTGGGAGGCCCTGGGCCTTGAGGGTGAAAGTCCGGAGGAATTTTTCCGCTACTATCCCATCGGGCAGACCGTGGAGGTCAGCCCGTTCGGGGACGGCCTGTTCTTTCGCCTGTCCATCGCCTCGCTGGGCGGGGTCAGCCTTGCCAGCGCCGGGGAATACCTCGTGCTGCTGACCAACATCACGCCGCAGGTGCTGCAACGGGAAATGATGGAAGAGGCCATAGGCCGCCATGCCGCCGCCCTGACGGAAGAGAAACGCCGCCAGGAAGAACTGGACATCACGCTCCGTACGGTGCTGTCCACCATCCATGCCGAGCGGGACAGCCGCCGCGACGAGCTTTCCTCCCATATCCGCCGCGTGCTGCTGCCCGCCCTCGAACAGATCGGCAGGGAACCGGATGCCGCCGCGCGCCGATCCATGATCCAGCTCGTGCGCGGCAGCCTGCTGCCCCTGATCGACGGCGACGACCGGGCGCGGGACGGTCTGGACAAGCTGACCCTGGCGGAGCTGAAGGTCTGCCGGCTGGTGCGGGCGGGCCACAGCTCCAAGGAGATCGCCGGGCTGCTCAACATCTCGCCGGAGACCGTGCAGACCCATCGCCGCAACATCCGGCGCAAGCTCGGCCTGCGCGGGCACGATACCCAGCTTGCCGTCCACCTGCTCCACAGCGGCGGCGAGACGGCTTAGGGCCTGCGAGGCTATCTGCTTTTGTTTGGGGGGAAGGGGAACCCCCTCGTGTTGCTGTCGATGCCTGTAAGGCTCCTGCGTCGCCCGGGGCCTGCCAACTCAAATTTTACTAATTATTTCAATATATAAAATAACATAAGCTGTACATATCCCGCCTGCCCTGGAAGGCGATGCGTCCCGCGTCCCTGCATTTTCCCCTGATAAAAGCGCGCTGGGGAAGGGATGGGGGGCTTGGGGGGAAGGGGAACCCCTCCCGCGCCGGCGGAGGGGTTCCCCTT
>NZ_CALUWS010000018.1 GCF_944324525.1 uncultured Desulfovibrio sp. | reverse complement strand
AACCATCTCTCCCATGGCGCCGGGGGACGGAGCAGTCAGGAGACGGCGTGCGGGATATGACGGCGGGAAGTTGACCAGAATAAACGTTTCGGGGGGAGGGGGTACGGGGGAGGGGGACCTTTTCAAAGGTCACCTTCCCCCGCAAAACCCGGCCCCTTCCCCCTCCAGGGAGAGAAAAGACATATGCGTATCAAGTTTTGCGGCATGCGGCGTCAGGAGGATATAGAGGCGGCGGCCGGGCTGGGGGCGGACATGGTGGGTTTCGTTTTTCATGCGGCGAGCCCGCGCGGCTGCGGGCCGGAGCAGGCGGTGGCGTTATCTGCGCCGGGGCTTGCGCGGGTGGGCGTTTTTGTGGAACAGAAAGAGGAGGAGATAGCCCGCATCATGGCGGCGGCGCGGCTGGATGTGGCCCAGCTCCACGGGAGTCAGGACACGGCGGCCTGTGCGCGCCGGCTGGGGGCGGAGCGGCTGTGGCGGGTCGTCTGGCCGCAGCGGTATGCGGATATGGTGGCCTTGCAGGCGGAGCTGGAACGGGAGGCCCCGTATTGCGCGGCGTTTCTGGTGGATGCCGGCAAAGGGGGCGGCGGCAGCGGGCGCGTGCTGGACTGGGGAGCGTTGGGGCGTGTGCGCTGGCCGCGTCCGTGGTGGCTGGCCGGAGGGCTTGGGCCGGACAATGTGGCGGAGGCCCTGCGGCAGTGCGGGCCGGACGGAGTGGATGTCAATTCCGGTGTGGAAGACGCGCCGGGCGTGAAGAATCGGGAAAAGATGGCGGCGGTCGTGCAGGCCGTGCGTCAGGCGACGGCGGAGCCGTTGCGGGAGGAAGAATGAAAAAGGGCTATTTCGGCGAATTCGGCGGCTGCTTCGTGCCGGAGCTGCTCATGCCGCCGCTGCTGGAAGTGGAAGCGGCCATGCAGTCCATCCTGCCTACGGAGCGTTTTCAGGCGGAACTGCGGGATCTGCTGCACAATTTTGCCGGGCGTCCCACGCCGTTGACGTTCTGCCCGCGTCTTTCCGAGGAGCTGGGCATCGAGCTTTGGCTCAAGCGGGAGGACCTGCTGCATTCCGGGGCACACAAGATCAACAATACGCTGGGGCAGGCGCTGCTGGCCAGGTATATGGGCAAGACGGCGCTGGTGGCCGAGACCGGAGCCGGACAACACGGGGTGGCCACGGCCGTGGCGGCGGCCCGGCTGGGCATGCGCTGCACGGTGTACATGGGCGCGGAGGACGTGGAACGGCAGGCTCCCAATGTCATGCGCATGCGTTTGCTCGGGGCGACGGTCATCCCGGTGGAAAGCGGCACGCGTACGCTCAAGGACGCCATCAATGAGGCTCTGCGGGCCTGGATAGCCCAGCAGCAGACCACGCATTACTGTTTCGGCACGGCGGCCGGGCCGCATCCCTTCCCCACGCTGGTACGGATGTTCCAGCAGGTCATCGGGGAGGAGACGCGCGAGCAGATGCGGGAGCGGGCGGGCAAACTGCCGGATGCCGTGGTGGCCTGCGTGGGCGGCGGCTCCAATGCCATCGGCATGTTCCATCCTTTTCTGGACGAGCCGGGCGTGAAGCTCATCGGTGTGGAGGCCGCGGGCTCGGGCGAGCCGGGTTGCTTCAATTCCGCGCCGCTCAGTCTGGGGGTGCCGGGGGTGCTGCACGGCAGCCTGACCATGCTGCTCCAGAATGACGACGGGCAGATTGAGCCCTCCCAGTCCATTTCCGCCGGTCTGGATTATCCCGGCGTCGGGCCGGAACACGCCTATCTGCACAAGAGCGGCCGGGTGCGGTATGTGATGGTGCGGGATCAGCGCGCGCTGGCGGCCTTTGAACGGCTTTGCCGGGCCGAGGGCATTTTGCCCGCGCTGGAATCCTCGCATGCGCTGGCCTGGGCGCTGGACCATGCCGAGGAATTCGCGCCGGGCAGCAAGGTGGTGGTCAACTTGTCCGGACGGGGCGACAAGGATCTGGGCATCGTGCGCAAGGCGCTGGGCTTGCAGGCCGTGGGCGAGTTTTGCTGAAGGAGGGTGGAGTCATGCATATTTTGGAAGAGAAGATCCGCGCTGCGCGTGAGGCCGGACGAACGGCCCTTATCCCCTTTGTGACGGCCGGTTTCCCTGATGAGGGCAGCTTCTGGCCCGCCGTGCGGGAACTGGACGAGGGCGGCGCGGACATCATCGAGATCGGCATCCCGTTCTCCGACCCTGTGGCTGACGGGCCTGTGGTGGAAGAGGCTTCCCGCCGGGTGCTCAGCGACGGCATGAGCCTGGCTCGTCTGTTGAGCGAACTGGAAGCGCGCAAGGATTTTTTCCATTGCGGCATGGTGCTCATGGGCTATTACAATCCCATCATGCAGTACGGGCTGGAAAAGTTTGCCGAGGATGCGGCCCGTGCGGGCGTTCATGGCGTCATCGTGCCGGATCTGCCGTATGAGGAAGCCGGCGAGCTGCGTGCCCTGCTGGCTACGCGGGGGATCGCCCTGATCGCGCTGGTGGGGCCCAATACGGATGAAGAGCGCATGCGGCGTTACGCGGAAGTCAGTCTGGGATACGTCTATGTGGTCTCGACGATGGGCACCACGGGCCAGCGTTCGTTGCTCGTGCCGCAGGTGGCGGCCACCATGCGCCGGGCGCGTACGGTATTCTCCCTGCCGCTGGCGCTGGGCTTCGGCCTTTCCGAACCCGCGCAGATAGAGGACTTGCCGCCGGACGCCCGGCCTGATGCCGCGGTTTTCGGCAGCGCCCTGCTGCGCCATCTGGACGAAGGCGGCAGCGCCGCGACCTTTATCGCCCGCTGGAAATAGAGCGTTTCGCCTTTGAAAAAGGAGGGCCGCGAGGCGGCGGCACAGTGCCGCCGCCCGGCCGAAACCAAACGGAAAAAACCGCATTTTTTCCGCGAAACGACGGGCCGTATGGTGTGAAACGCGAAGCGTTTCGCACTGAAAATGATTTAGATCCTGGATACGGAAAAGAAGCGCAGGGGCTGCCGTGGCGTCACGGCAGCCCCTGCTTTTGTGAGAGGGTGGGGGGGAGTGCGGCGGCCTCAGACTGGCCGGGCCGCCGGGAGGTTGTGCTTAGATCTCGCTTTCAGCGATGCCGCAGGCTCGCGCCACGCCCGCGCCGTAGGCCGGGTCCGCCTTGGCGCAGTTGCGGATGTGGCGCAGCTTGATCTCCTTGGGGGCGTCACCAAGGGCGCGGGCCGTGTTGCCGAAGAGAGCTTCCTGCTGCTCGGGCGTCATGAGCCGGAAGAGGCGGCCGGGCTGCTCGAAGTAGTCGGCATCATCGCAGGGGTAGTCCCAGCGGGCCGCATCGCCGCTGATCTTCAGGGGCGGTTCCGTGAAGTCCGGCTGTTCCTTCCAGGCGCCTTCGCTGTTGGGCTCATAGCTCGTATAGCTGCCGTGGTTGCCGTCCACGCGCATCTGGCCGTCGCGATGGAAGCTGTGGAAGGGGCAGCGGGGCCGGTTGACCGGGATCAAGTGATGATTGACGCCGAGACGGTAACGCTGGGCGTCCCCGTAGGAGAACAGACGCCCTTGCAGCATCTTGTCAGGCGACACGCCGATACCGGGAACGAGGTTGGCGGGATTGAAGGCGGCCTGCTCCACTTCGGCAAAGTAGTTTTCCGGGTTGCGGTTCAGTTCCAGCACGCCCACCTCGATGAGCGGATAGTCGGAGTGGTACCAGACCTTGGTCAGGTCAAAGGGATGGTAGGGCAGCTTTTCGGCGTCCTCTTCGGGCATGACCTGGAAATAGAGCGTCCAGCGGGGATAGTCGCCCTTTTCGATGTGCTCATAGAGGTCGCGCTGATGGCTGTCGCGGTCGCGGCCGATGAGTTCCTGCGCTTCGGCGTCGGTCAGGTTCTTGATGCCCTGCTGGCTCTTGAAGTGGAACTTGACCCAGAAACGCTTGTTTTCCGCATTGATCAGGCTGTAGGTATGACTGCCGAAACCGTGCATGTGACGGTAAGTGGCCGGAATGCCGCGATCGCTCATGACCACGGTGATCTGGTGCAGCGCTTCGGGGAGCAGCGTCCAGAAATCCCAGTTGTCCTTGGCGCTGTGCATGTTGGTGCGCGGATTGCGCTTCACCACATGGTTCAGATCCGGGAATTTCAGCGGATCGCGCAGGAAGAACACCGGCGTATTGTTGCCCACCATGTCCCAGTTGCCCTGATCCGTGTAAAATTTGACGGCAAAACCGCGGATGTCACGCTCGGCATCCGCCGCGCCGCGCTCGCCCGCCACCGTGGAGAAGCGGACAAAAACATCGGTCTTCTTGCCGATCTCGGCAAAGAGCGAAGCCCGGGTGTAGGCGGTCACGTCGTGCGTGACCGTAAAGGTGCCGTAGGCCCCGGAACCCTTGGCGTGCATGCGGCGCTCGGGGATGACTTCGCGGTCGAAATGGGCAAGCTTCTCCTGAAACCAGACGTCCTGCATGAGCATGGGCCCGCGCGGTCCGGCGGTGAGGGCATGATTGTTGTTGGGGACGGGCGCGCCGGCGTTGGTGGTGAGAAGATCCTTGTTGTCTGCCATGATGTGCTCTCCTTGCGGGTTGATCGTTGAAGGGGAAGCGAACTAACGGCCTGTTGCGCCGTTGCTGAAGTCAACATGGCAAAGAACAGGTGAAAAGTAAATAGTAATAATTACTATTATCATTAAAAAGTACTTAACCCCCTAAGATTTCAGAAAATAAATTTCAAATTAGGCTTTTGTCAGCTGAAACCTGAAGGAAGGGTAAGTAAATGTGCATGAAAGTTCAGCGATGTCCCACGGAGAAAGCGCGCGGGGGAGGGGTAGGGGAGTTTGAGGGGGAGGGGGACCCCGCCCGCGCGAGGCGCGGGGTCCCCCTCTCCCTCAAAAAAGAGGCACGCCCGGCATATGTCAGGCCCGCAGGCGACGCAGCACAGGGACCAGCAGCGCAATGGACAGGCCCAGCGCGATGATGGGGCAGAAAGCCCAGCGCAGACTGCCTGCGGCGTGGGAGAGGAAGCCGATGAGTGGCGGGCAGCCCAGGAAGCCCAAAAAGCTCACGCTGGACACAAGGGAGATGCCTACGCGCGCGGGGACTCTGGTGGATTTGCCTGCGAGACTGTAGCAAAGCGGCACGACCGAGGCCATGCCGTAACCCACAAGCCCAAGGCCCAAGGTGGCCGGGACAAGAGAGGGGAAGAGAACAGCCAGACTCAGCCCCGCTGCGATGGAAAGCCCGCTCAGACGCAGCACCAGCGCAACGCCGAAACGATTGACCAGGCCGTCCGCGGTAAGGCGGCCCAGCACCATGCAGGCCATGCAGACCACATAGCCTACGCGGACGAGGGCCTCGCCGGGCTGAACGACATCGGCAAAATAGACCGAACTCCAGTCGTACATGGCGCCCTCCGTCGCCATGCTGCCCAGGGCGATGAATCCCAGTACCAGCAGGTAGGCGTCCATGCGGAAACGCCCGGAAGTTTTCGCTTTCTGGCGTCCACCGATGCGTACGGCACGCGGCAGCGTCCAGTGCCGCAGGCTGAACAGCGTGAGCAGCACCAGACAGAGGACGGCGCAGAAGTGCGGCAGCGGCGCGATGCCCTGCGGGGCGATGGCGGCTCCCAGGAGACCTCCCACAAGGCCGCCAAGGCTCCACATGCCGTGAAAGGTGGCCATGATGCTGCGGCTGTAGAGGATCTCCACATCGACCGCCTGCGTGTTGAGGGCGATATTGAGCATATTGTTGGCAAAGCCGAAGCAGAGCAGTGCGGCAAACAGCAGCGCGGGCGACGGGGCGAGGCCCAGCAGCACAAGACAGACGGGCATGAGCAGCAGGGCGCAGTCGATGCCGTGACGGCTGCCGATACGCCCAAGCAGCCAGGCGGTGGGCGCGATGGCCAGCATCTCGCCCAGGGGCGCGGCCAGCAGGATGCTGCCCAGGGCGGCATCCCCCAGCGAGAGGCGTGCCTTGATGTCGGGGATGCGGATGGCCCATGAGGCGAAGACGAGGCCCATGACAAAAAAGAAGGCCATGAGCGCGGTGCGGTAGTAGCGGCGTGGAGAGAAATGACCGGCGGCAGGAGAAGGCATGGCAAGGATCCAGGTAAGAGTTACAGGGGGAAGGCCGTAAGGCAGAAGCAGTCTGCACTGAAGCTCTTCAGGATGCAAGAGCTGACCGATATACTGTCTGCACAGTCTTGATCTGCGTGTCCAGGCGGCCAGCACCACCTTTTCCTTCCTCTGGCGGGAAGAAAACCGGCCGTACGCTGGCTGGTGCTTCCGCCATTTTTTTTGCATCCGCGTCGGTACGGCATGCCACACGGTTTAGGTGCAGGCGGTGGCGTTGCGCTTGGGCCGGCATGCGGCGGGACGGCCTCAGCGGGAGGAGGGCAATGAAAGAGGCCCTGACCGGGGGGATACCCGGCCGGGCCTCATGATGGCGTGTCCGGCCTGTCATGCAGGCTGGGGCAGACGTTGCGGCATGTCCGCTACTTTATCTGCTTGAGATAGGCATTGGTCGCGTACTTGCCGTCGGCGACCTTCTTGGCTTCATCCGCCGTGATGCGGCCAATGCTGCTGAAATACGCGGCGATGTCGGCCTGCCACTGCTGCACCTGACTCGGCCCCTTGCTGTCGTCAAAGAGGGCGAGCTGCTGTTGCAGATCGTAGACGGGATGGTACTGCAGGTCCTTGAGCGCCAGGGTCGCGTCATAATCCTTGCCCACGAATTCGCGGTGGAAACGCTGGTACTCGCCGACAAGCATCTCCGGAGTGGTTTCCTTGAACATCTTGACGGCGCGCAGATAGACGCTCAGGAAACGCGCCGTGACGTCAGGATTTTTTTCCGCATAGCGCGTGTCGGCCACCAGCACGATGGGATTGCCCTTGCCCAGCGTCTTCATGTCGGCGGCGAGAACGGCTCCCTTGTCCATGGCCACGAACATGTGCGGGGCCCAGAGGCCCACGCCGTCGCCGATGTTGTTTTCAAAGGCGGCAAGGGCCTGCGCCTGATCCATGTTCTTGATGGCGATGTCGCTGTCGGTCAGCCCAAGGGTCTCCAGCCAGGCGCTGAGGGCATAGTGGGCCGAGGAGACCGTGGTGACCAGAAAGGTCTTGCCGCGCACCGTCGCGGGGCTGCCCAGAACGGCGGGATGCTCCTTGTTCCAGCCCTTGACTTTGGCGATGGGGCTGTCAGGCCGCACCAGCACCGCATTGCAGCGGGATTCGTCATTGCCCAGGGCGATGATGGACGTGCCGTAGCGCAGGTTGCCCAGCATAGCCGGCACGGCCCCCATGCCGGCATACACCCATTTGCCGGAAGGAAGCGCGTTCAGGATATCCGCGCCCGAGCTGAAAAGCTGCATCTTGATCTTCAGCCCGGCCTCAACGTCCCAGCCCTTTTCCACCGCATACCACATGAGGAACGTCTCGTGCTCGTCAAGCCAGGCCGTGGGAACTTCCACAAGCTCGGCGGCCGATGCCGGACGGATGCCCGTGCTCAGCAGCATGAAGGCGGCAAGAGCCATACAAAGAAGTTTTTTCAGCATACACGTCTCTCCAAAAGATGTTGTCGGCAGGCAGGATGGTGGGGGATGTCCCCGGGGTGATGCTTCTGGCGGACAGTGCGTACCGTGCCGCCGTATTCTTTCAGCATACGCTGTCCTGACGCGGGCCGCAAGTGTACGAATGCCCTGAAAAAGCGGTAAATGCCGCAGGAGGCAAAAGTACGGTATGCGCTGAGGAGGAAAGAGGCGGCAGGCTGTCCAGGCGGAAAGACGGGATCGCTATCCCGGCGGGGGGAGACTGCCCGTCCGCAGGTAAAAAAAGCGCCCTCCGTTTGCACAGAGGGCGCTTGACGTTGCCGTCATACCGTCCGTTGCCTGCGAGCAGGCGGGACAGTGCGTGCCGAATGCTTACTTCAGCAGGTCGGCGGCGGGCACGTAGGGCAGACCGAAGGCGTCGGCCACACCCTTGAAGGTGCATTTGCCGTTGACGGTGTTCAGGCCGCGAGCCAGCGCGATGTTGTCGGCGCAAGCCTTCTTCCAGCCCTTGTCGGCCAGCTGCAGAGCGAAGGGCAGGGTGGCGTTGGTCAGGGCGTAGGTGGAGGCGATCGGCACAGCGCCGGGGATGTTGGCCACGGAGTAGTGGACGACGTCGTGCTTCACGAAGGTCGGGTTTTCGTGGGTGGTCGGATGGCCGGCGGTGGTTTCCACAGCGCCGCCCTGGTCAATGGCCACGTCCACCACGGCGGAACCGGGGCGCATGGTCTTGATCATTTCTTCGGTCACCAGCTGCGGGCACTTGGCGCCGGGGATGAGCACGGAACCGATCACGAGGTCGGCGTCCTTCACGGCGGCGGCGATGTTGTGGCTGTTGGAAGCCATGGTCTGCACGCGAGCGCCGAAGATGTCGTCGAGGTAACGCAGACGGTTCAGGTTGTTGTCGAGGATGGTCACTTCGGCGCCGAGACCGATGGCCATCTTGGCAGCGTTGGTACCCACGATACCGCCGCCCACGATCACGACTTTACCGCGCTGCACGCCAGGCACGCCACCCAGCAGCACGCCGCAACCGCCGGCATGCTTGGTCAGGATGTTGGCGCCCACCTGGATGGACATGCGGCCGGCCACTTCGGACATGGGGGCCAGCAGGGGCAGGGTGCGGTCTTCGGGCTGCACGGTTTCGTAGGCAAGGCCCACCACGCCGGAGTTCAGCAGGGCGTCGGTCTGGGGCTTGTCGGCGGCCAGGTGCAGGTAGGTGAAGAGCAGCAGGCCTTCACGGAAGTACTTGTATTCGCTCTGCAGAGGCTCCTTGACCTTCATGATCATGTCGGCCTTGGCCCACACGTCGGCCACGGGCAGCATGGTGGCGCCAGCGGCTTTGTATTCGTCGTCGGAGATGCGGCTGCCGAGACCGGCGCCCACTTCGATCATGACGTCGTGGCCGTGGTCTTTCAGAGCTTTGACGCCGGCAGGGGTGATACCCACGCGATGTTCATTGGCCTTGATTTCTTTAGTAACGCCGATAAGCATTTGAAGCCCTCCTGAAAGGCTGCAAGTGAATGATGAAAAATTCCGTACATGACGGACATACCCTTTCGCAAACGGACTTGGGGCAACCGTGCTGATCAGCCGAAACGGCCGGATCTTTCAGGTAGGGTATTGCTCCAAGGCTTGCGGCGCCTGCCGATGCGGTTGGGCCTTCGTGTCTCATCGGGGCACGTGCTCATTTCTGCATCATTGAACAGACAAACAGGTCCGCTCCGCAGCTCGCGAAAAGACCCTAGCCCTTTTCCGTTGCAACAGCAAGAGGATTGCACGGGGTTTTCACGAAAAAAAAATTTCTTTCACGAACTGGCCGGAGACGGCATCCGTCAGGCTGAGGTCGGCGCTTGCCGATCCCCCGGCAGAGCGGCAAGCGTCGACCTCAGCGGCAATTGCACAGCGTTCCCTGGCGCAGCGAAGGCAGACGGATGGCCTGGCGCTCGAGCTCACGGCGCAGTTCCGTCAGGCGGCTCGCAAGGCGAGGCGGCAGCTTGTTCCCTTCCCCTGCGGCGAAGCTGCGAAGGTCGGTGATGCCGACCCCCTTGTCCGCCAGCGTGTAGGTGACGATATCCCCGCCGCGGAAATTCCCCCGCACATGGCTGGAGACGATCTCGTAGACGGCGCGGTCTCCCTGCTTGAGGATGGAGGTGAGCACCTGGCCGGGGCGCAGCCTGTCCTGATCTTCGGCCATTCCTATGGCCAGCGCCTGCTGGCCGGCCAGCACGTCCAGCGCGGCAAGTCCCGCGCTGCCTGCCGCCAGCACCACGATATCCGCGCCTTCCGCGAGCAGTTCGCGACAGCCGGCCTGTGCCCGCTGCGTGTCCTCGAAAGAGTCAAGGCTGCGGTGGACGATGCGTATCTCCGGGTCGATCAGCCGGGCGCCTTCCAGAAAGCCGTTGAGCATGGTGACGATGGGGCCGGTCTCCTTGCCGGAGAGCCAGCCCAGGGTCTTCTGCGGGTTCATGCCCCGGCTGTCCGAGACCGTCAGCATGGCGGCAGCCGCCCCGGCCAGAAAGGCCGCCTGCTCGTCGGCAAAGGTGACGGACATGATATTGGCGGCCCGGACCCCGGTATCTATGCAGCCGAAATGCACCTTGCGGAAGTTGCCTGCATTGTTGCGGAGCACTTCGTGCAGACTGTCGTCGGCAACGAGCACAAGGTCGGACCGGGCGGCCTCCTCTCGGAAAATGGCCTGCTGATCGCTGTCCGCCGGGGCGGCGACCACCCGGGCCGTGATGCCGAAATCTTTTTCGGCGCGGGCAAGGCCGGCCCGGAGCTGATCGTGCCAGCCCTTGTCGGGCGTCAGACTTTCCAGCAGCAGACAGACCGTGCCTGCCGTGGCGGGCTGCGCCGCGTGGACAGGCAGCGAGGACAGACACAGAAAAAGACAGAGCGCCAGACAGGCGAGCGTGCCCGGCAGGCGGCGGGACAGGGGCCGGGACAAAGTACGGCACAGGGACGGGGACGGGAAACGGCGCGGCGGCATGGGCATGGCGAGGTCTCGCGAGGGAAGGGGAATAAAAAGACGGGGCCAGTCCGGCGGCAGCCCCATGGGACAAAAAAAGGGGGGCCGAAGCCCCCCTTGTCGTCAGTGTGCGTGCCGATTAGGCAGACACCTTGGCCAGAGCCTTGTCGATGGCATTGACCAGTTCGTCAATGTCGGCCTGAGTGGAGATCAGGGCCGGGCTGAGGCAGATGGTGTTGTTGAACTCGCGGAAGCTGCGCGAGGTCTTGCCGATGATGACGCCCTGCTTGAAGCAGTCGCCCACCACGGCGCCGGCCACGGATTCGTCCACCGGTTCCTTGGTGGTGCGGTCCTTGACCAGTTCCAGACCGGCGAAGAGGCCCTTGCCGCGCACGTCGCCGATGATCTGGTACTTGTCCTTCAGCTCGAGCAGGCGGCCCATGAGGTATTCGCCCTGTTTCACGACGTTGTCGAGCAGGTGTTCTTCTTCGATGATTTCCATGTTGGCGATAGCCGCGGCGGGGCCGGAGGTGCAGCCGCCGAAGGTGGAAATATCGCGGAAGTAGGCGTCGCGGTCATTGGGATCGTTGATGAAGTCCTGGAAGACTTCTTCCGTGGTCACGGTGCAGGAGATGGGCGCGTAGCCGCTGGCCACACCCTTGGCCATGGTGACGATGTCGGGCTTCACGCCGAAGTGCTGGTAGCCGAACCACTTGCCGGTACGACCAAGGCCGCACACCACTTCGTCGATGATCAGGAGCACGCCGTACTTCTTGCAGATTTCCTGCACGGTCTCGAAGTAGCCGTCCGGGGGCACGATGACGCCGCCGCCGGCGGTGATGGGCTCGAGGATCAGGCCGCCCACGGTATCAGGATCTTCCTTCTGGATGACTTCTTCGATCTGCTTGGCGAATTTCTTGCCGAGATCGGCGCAATCACCGAAGGGCGAACGATACGCGCAGCAGTGGGGCACTTCCACGAAACCAGGGGTGAAGGGGCCGAACTGGTTGCGGCGCTCGTACTGACCGCAGGCGCTCAGCGTGGTGATGGTGGTGCCGTGGTAGTCACGGTCACGGTACAGGATCTTGCTCTTTTTGCCGCCGTGCTTCAGAGCGGAGATCTGGCGGACGATCTTGAAGGCCTTTTCGTTGGCTTCGGAACCGGAGTTGGAGATGTACACGCGGCTCATGCCGGGCATCTTCTCAATGAGCTTCTTGGAGAATTCGATGGTCGGGATGTTGCCGTAGGAGTTGGCGAAGTAGCACAGCTTCATCAGCTGATCGGCCACAGCCTTGACGATCTTTTCACGACCGAAGCCCACGTTGACGGTCCACACGCCACCGGACACGGCATCAAGATATTCCTTGCCGTTGATGTCCTTCACGCGGTTGCCCTTGGCTTCCACGAAGACGGTCGGGTCGGCATGTTCATACACTTTGTGCTGGGTCAGATGGTGCCACACATATTTCTTGTCGGTGGCGATCAGATCGGCGGGATTGCACTGAGCCATGGTAGCCTCCAAAATCATTTAGGTGTCTAGGGCTCATTTCTACGGTGGCGCCGCACGCGCCGTCGCAAGCCAGGGCCCTTTCGGAACGTGGTTCACATTGGCTAACAGGACAAATAGGAGTTTTAAAAACCCTTGTCAACCGCAAGCGATTTTTTTTCGTATTCACCTGGAATGAAACATAAAAAAATGCCTCCTCCCTGCTTTTTTTCTTGAGGTCGGGCGCTTTTCCGGCACGGGAGCGCCTCGGAGCCGTCCCCAAGGGCAAAAAAAGGCGCTTTTTCGTATCATTACTGTTTTAACTTTTTATTTTAGATGGTTATTGCATATTATGCCGGTATGGCCGCAAAGGGGGCAGGCCGGAGGCTGTGAAAAAAATCTCTCGCTTTTCGACCGTCCCGCTGCTATGGTCGATGATGTGCCCCGCAGGGTAAGCCGGGGCCGCCATGCGTGCATGTCGGCCCTTCCGGCCAGACCCGGGCCGAGTCCGGAACGTCTTTAGCTCATTAGCTCATTTGAGGAAGAAATCATGCCGAATTTTACCCTCCCGTCCTGGCTGGATGTGCGTGCCATCGAGGAAGCGCTGGCCTGTGCCGTGGCGCCCGATGCCTCCCGGCTGAAAGGCATTCTTGACAAGTCCCGCGCACTTCGTCCCCTGACGCTGGCGGAAACGGCGACGCTCATGTGCGTGACCTCGCCGGACGGCCTGCTGGCCATCATGCGGACTGCCGACGAGGTGAAGCAGAAGGTCTACGGGGACCGCATCGTCCTTTCGGCGCCGCTGCACCTCACCAATCACTGCGGCAGCGAATGTCTCTACTGCGCCAACCGCAAGGGCAACGACATGGTGCAGCGCAAGTACATGACCTCGCCCGAGATCAGCGAAGCCGGCCGCAAGCTCATCCGGCAGGGGCACAAGCGCGTCTTTCTGGTCAGCGGGCAGCTGCCCAACGCCGATGTGGAATACCTGGCGGAAGCGGTGAGCATCCTCTATACGCTGTATGAAGGCGATGGCGAGATCCGCCGGGTCAACGTGAACGTGGGGCCGCTGGCCGCCGATCAGTACGATGTCCTGCGTGCGGCCGACGTGGGCTCCGTCCTCCTGTATCAGGACACCTACCATCCCGAGCACTATCAGGCCGTGCACAAGGCCGGCCCCAAGGCCAATTACGAGCGGCGCGTCAACGCCGCCGACGAGGCCCTGAGCGCGGGCATGGGGGATGTGGGCCTGGGCCTGCTGCTGGGGCTTGCCCCGTGGCAGTTCGATGTGCTGGCCCTGAGCCTGCATGCCGCGCATCTGGCCAGCGTCTACGGCACGGGCGGGCACACGGTGAGCATGCACCGCATGCGCCCCGCACCCGGCGGCCTGACGCAGGCTCCCTTCCCTGTGAGCGATCAGGACTTCCTGCGCTGCGTGGCCATCACGCGTCTGGCCATCCCTTACACGGGCATCATCCTCAGTTCCCGCGAGCCGTCCGGCCTGTGGCGCGACGGCTGCGGCGTGGGCTGTTCGCAGCTGCTGACCGGCAGTGTGGCCAATCCCTATGAAGACTGGAGCCCGCTGCCCGGCCCCGGCGGCGTGCCCTTCCCCATCGGCGAGAACTGCCATGTGGACGATGTGGTGAGCTTCCTTCTGGAGGAGGCCCGCCATCTGCCATCCTTCTGTACGGCCTGTCCTCGTCTGGGCCGCAGCGGCGTGGAGTTCCTCTCCATGGTGCGCGAGTGCGGCATGAAGGGCCAGTGCGGGCCCAACTCCATCGCCTCGTTCCTGGAGTTCCTGCTCCATTACGCCACGCCCGCCACCCGCCGCCTCGGGGAAGCGCTCATTGAAGAGAAGCTGGCGGCCATGCCGGAGCCGGACAAGGGAGCGTCCGTGCGTCTGCTGCAGAAGGTCAGGGCCGGGCGCGTGGACGAATTCATCTGAGGCCGGCAGGACCGGCAGACGGCAAAGATCCCCTGTTTCTTCTCTGCGGAGGTCGCCCCTGCGGGCGGCCTTCCGCTTTACGGGCCCATTTTATCAGCATCCGGAGACATCGGAGGTGCGTCGCCTCATGCAGCGCAGACATCGTTTCAGCCCCTATTTCGACAAGCAGGACAAGGACATCAGGACGCTGGTCAACCGCATCCTCGACGCGCCCGACAGTGCGCCGGCCACGCTTTCCGACGACCTGGCCGATCCTGAGCTGCATCCTCACGGCATAAAGGAGATGGTGGCCTCCCAGGCTTCGCGCATGGCGTACGCCACGGTGAACCTGCTGCGCAATCTGGAGGTCGGCGGCTCCAACTCCCGCGACAGGCTGTGTGCGCTGCAGAGTCTTTTCGATGAAGTGCTGGCCAGCGCGCATTCCCCCCTGCGCCGCAATACGGCGCGCGTCCTGCTGCAGATCATGAAGGATATGGTGCGCCTGCAGGGCGACCGTACGGAGCAGCTCAAGCTGGCGCATGACTTCCGCAAGGCCGCTCTGGGCACGCCGCGTGTGGTGCGGCGCATGCTCGCGCGCTACCATCTGCCGGAAATGCCGGAGGAGTGGAACCAGATCGCCTTTGACGACCATGTGTACGACGTCAACACCAAGGGCCGGAAGACGCCGACGCATCTCATCATGGATGCCTGGATCAAGGGCCTGCGATCCCTGACGGTGCTTTACGACAACTGCATCGAGCTGGATGCCGCGGAAGAGCTGCTGGATGCGGCGGGCATAACCGGGATGACCGTCCGGGTGGGGATCGAGTATCAGGTGCCGTTCCACGGGCGGTTCGTCAGTTTTTTGTGGGTGCCGCGCGGCTTCGTCTCCCGCCAGGGTTTTCTGGACTTCATGCACAGTGCGCCGGTGGAAAAGATGCAGGAGCGGGGCAGGGCGGTGCTGCACTGGTGGCGCGAACGGGCCCTGAAGGCGCTCGATCTCTGGAACGAGCGGCAACGCCCGCAGCTGCAGGCAAAATGGGGCGTGTCCGTTTCGCCTGCGGATTCCGACGATTTCCTGGATTTTCTGGGCAGACGGCATTCCGTCATGCTGCGGCTGGCCGAATACCTGCATCAGCTCATCCTGCCGAGCCTGCGCCTGCGGGCCCGCCAGCTGGAAGGGCGGGCCGCGGAGGGCGATGAGGCCGCCCGGCAGGAGATCCGGGAGCTGGAACAGATCTCCGTCGATGTGGTCTATCATGAATGGTTCGCCGCCCTGCTTGACGGCGAGCTGCCCGATGCGGGTATGCCCGGCAGCGCGCCGGATGAGCCGGAATTGCGCCGCCTGCCCGCCGCCGAGCTGACCCGACAGCTGCGGGAGCTCATGCCCGGCTATCAGCTGACGCTCTGTACGGAAAACCTGACCGCCGAGGACGTCATCGAATTGCTCTGGGATTGTCAGGGCGGCATCACCCATCTGGAGATATTCAATACCAAGAGCTGGATGCTGGGCAAACTGGGCGGCATGGCGTCCATCAGTCAGCTCTTGCAGGTGCTCAATCACGGGCACGGGCCGCGCATGAAGCAGATGATCCGCCAGATCATACGGCGCATGGCGCAGGAGGGGGACAGCGAGCGCCTGGCCAAGTTCCAGGAGATCCTGCGCAATGTGCCCAAGCTCTGGGAGACCTACCGGCGCAGCCCGCTGCGGACGCAGCTCGGCAGCAATGCGGCAACGCGGTTGCGATCCTTCGGCATGGGCTTCGCCATCATGGAGACGCTGCCGCCGCGCGGCGTGGCGGCCCTGCGCCGGGACGGCTCGCCCTGCATCCCCATTCATGTGCCTGTGGAGGAAAAGCTCGTCTTTGCCGAGCCCGAGCATGCCGGCTGGCTGCAGCGGCTGTTTGGCCGCTGCCGCTCCCTGCCCCTGCTGGAACGGCTGGGCAAGGAAAGGCGGCAGGAATGGATATCCGCCAGCGAGGACTGCCGCTACAGCGAGCAGGGAAATATCCACACGCTGGGCGGACACAACATCCCCGCGCCCAATGAACTCCTGGAAAAGGAAAAGGCCCCGGACGGCGCGCCCGGCTTCCGCTATCTCAATACGGGACTGAGCCTGTGGGCCAAGGTGCTGGTGGGCTTCATCCCCGCCTTCTTCACCTTCCAGGCCACCCAGCAATGGTGGGTGCTCGCGTGGTTCGGCAGCTTCATCTGGTTCGGCATCACGGGGGTACGCAACGTCCTGCAAATGGTCATGGCGGCGCAGGGGGCCACGCGCGGCACGCTGACGCACTGGAAGGAACACGTCAGCATGAACCGCCTGTGCGACTCCCTCATGTATACCGGCATCTCCGTATTGCTGCTTGAGGGCATCATACGGGCCGGCCTGCTGCAGGACCTGTGCGGCGTGACGGTGGAGGACAGACCGCTGCTCGTCTTTGCGGTGCTCAACGTCATCAACGGCTTCTATATCTTTGCCCACAACATCTACCGCGGCTTCCCCCGGCAGGCGGCCATCGGCAACCTGTTCCGCAGCGTCCTGGCCATCCCCATCTCCTCTCTCTACAATACGGGGCTCTGGGCCCTGCTGCTGAGCGTGGGCGTGACGGATCCGCTGGCCTATCTGGCCCCGAGCGCGGCCATCATTTCCAAGACCGCCTCGGATACCGTGGCGGCGCTCATCGAGGGGGTGGCCGACAGCAAGGTCAACATGCGCATGCGCCGTCGGGACTATGAGGGGAAACTGCGCCGCGCCTTTGATTACTATACCCGGCTGGAGATGCTCTTCCCGCGGGAGGACGCCCTCATCAAGCTTGCCCGGCCCGGCGGCCTGGGCGAACGGGGAGGGCGCGAGGCCCGCAAGCTCGAGCGGGCGCTCATCATCGCCGCTCTGGACCTCATGTACTTCTGGTTTTATCTGCCGCGGGCCCAGGAAGCCTGCCGGCAGATCATCCGGGGCATGTCGACGGCCGACAGAAGGGTGTTCTTTCGTTCTCAATTGGTGCTTTTGCGCGAACGGGAGATCTGTCAGCTCATGGTGGACGGTCTGATTGGACACAACTTTGCAAAACCGCTTGCTTTTTTCCTTGACAAGCACGGCGAATACCTGCGGGCCATGACGCAATTGTGCCGGAGCAACGTACGGAAAGGGACGACTGCGCAGAATGGCGCGGAAGCGATGGACAGCCTGTAGCGGGGTTGCATCTGGCTTGCGGCATGGCGGTTTGCCGCCCCTGGCGCGATGTTTTTCCTATTGTGTTGTGCGCTCAAACAGCCTTGTGATTTTTGGAGCTGTCACTCGTCTTTATGCAAAAAAGAGCTTGTCATAAGTCCGTGAGTGCCGTAATCTGACTCCTAACCATCACAAAACACGCCGCAGAGCCCTTTGCGGTAGAAAAAAAGGAGTCGTTATGAGCACGGACGTGAAGAGCATGCACATGGGTCAGATCACCTCTTTCTTCATCCCCAACGTGACGCTGGTGGGTGAAAATTGTTGCTCCGAAATTCCCCGGCGTCTGAAAAATATCGGCGGTAAGCGTCCGCTCATCGTGACCGACAAGGGGATCGCCGCCTGCGGCATCCTCAAGCACATTACCGACATCCTGGACAAGGCCCGCATGAAGTACGTGGTGTATGACGGCACGGTGCCGAACCCCACGGACAAGAACGTGGCCGAAGCCACGGAGATGTACAAGGAAAACAAGTGCGACAGCCTCATCACCCTGGGCGGCGGCAGCTCGCATGACTGCGGCAAGGGCGTGGGCTTCGTGGTCAGCAACGGCGGCACCATCCATGACTATGAAGGCGTGGACAAGTCCTCCAAGCCCTTCCCGCCGTATGTGGCGGTCAACACCACCGCCGGTACGGCGTCGGAAATGACCCGCTTCTGCATCATCACCGATACCTCCCGCAAGGTGAAGATGGCCATCGTGGACTGGCGCTGCACGCCCAGCGTGGCCATTGACGACCCCGTCCTCATGATGAACATGCCCGCTTCCCTGACGGCGGCCACGGGCATGGACGCCCTGACCCACGCCATCGAAGCGTACGTGTCCACCGCGGCCACGCCCATGACCGATGCCTGTGCCGAAAAAGCCATGGAATACATCAACCGTTACCTGCGGCGTTCCGTGGCCTGCGGCGCCAAGGACAAGGAAGCCCGCGAAGGCATGTGCTACGCCCAGTACCTTGCCGGCATGGCCTTCAACAATGCCAGCCTGGGCCATGTGCACGCCATGGCGCACCAGCTGGGCGGCTTCTACGACCTGCCGCACGGCGAGTGCAACGCCATTCTGCTGCCCCATGTCTGCGAATACAACCTTATCGCCTGCCGCCGCCGCTTCGGCCGTGTGGCCAAGCTGCTGGGCGAGCGTGTGGACCATCTGAGCGCCAGCGATGCGTCGCATCGCGCCATCGAGGCCATCAACATCCTTTCCCGTGACGTGAACATCCCCGCGGGCCTCATCGCCCTGGGCAAGAAATACGGCAAGGAAGTGCGTGAGGAGGACATCCCCACCATGACCGCCAATGCTCAGAAGGACGCCTGCGGCCTGACCAACCCCCGCATCATGACGGATGCCGCTGTGGCCGCCATTTACAAGGCCGCCCTCTAAGCCGTTCGTTCGCCGGCCGGTGAGCCTTGGCCGGCGCGTCCGCTGACTGACGAGCCCCCCGCTCCCGCGAGCGGGGGGCTTTTGCCAGCCTCCCCACCCATCTTCGCCCCCTTGCCCAAAGCGCCCGTCCCCCGTCGAAAATTTTTCGTTTGAAACACCCGGCGTTTCAAATCATACGGTCTGGTCTTACGCGGAAGAAGCGCGGCTTTTCGCTGGGGTTGGGCCGAACGGCGCTGTGCCGCCGCCTCGCATTTTGCCTATGGCGAAGGTAAAATGTTCTCGGGGAGCGCGCCTCGCGGCGGCATCCTCCATGCGGGGATAATGTTACATTATGAAATTTAATGCTTTCAGGCCATTAAACGGAGCTCTTGCTATCAGGAAATATTCCTTGGTATTTTGCCTAAAGGGCAGCCTGTATCCGACGATAAGCTAAGAAACTTCGTAGAGGAGCGATTTATGGGTATTGTTCTGCATGCCATTCTCCTGGTGCTGGCAGCCATCCTTGCCGTTGCGGGGACGACCGGTCTGGCCGGAACCCTTCTGCTTGTCCTGCTCATTGCCGGCTGTCTTGCGGGTATCGGATTCTCCGTCCTTGCCGAACGGGAGAAAAAGCGCATGCGGGAAGTGCTGGGCGGCGGCGCCGGCAGTCTTGCCGAGCAGGCGGCGGCCCTGCTGCAGCGGGAGCGCGCGCAGGGGGCGGCCCGCATCAGCGAGCTGGAGAGCAAGCTTGCCGCTGCGGAAGAAGAGCGTGCGGCGGCCCGCAGCGATCTGGACAAGGCCAATGCCGGGCTGAAAGAGCTTACGGAGCAGGTGGAAGCCCGCAGGAAGCTGCTGGCCAAGGCCAATGGCGTATGTCTTGGTCTTTCGCGCGAGACGCGCAGCATCTCGCAGGTGGTGGCCAACGTGAACCACGGAGTGGAAGTGCAGCGCTATCAGCTCGAGGAGACCAGCTCCGCCATGACGCAGATCAGCGACGCCGCCGTGGAGTCGGCCCGGCGGGTGCAGGATCTGTCCGACAGCGCCGAGACCTCGCGCAGCAAGGCCAGCGTGGGCGAGCAGGATGTGCGCAGCGCCGTGGCGTCCATCGACTCGGTCAAGGAGACCATCCTGCACCTCAAGGGGGCCATGGACAAGCTGGGCCAGCGGGCCAGCAGCATCGGGCAGGTGATGAGCGTCATCAATGAAGTGGCCGACCAGACCAACCTGCTGGCCCTCAATGCCGCCATCGAAGCGGCGCGGGCCGGCGAGGCCGGGCGAGGCTTCGCGGTGGTGGCCGACGAAGTGCGCAAGCTGGCCGAAAAGACCATGACCGCCACCAAGGAAGTGGAGGACGCCGTCCGCGCCATCCAGGACGAGACGCACAACAACGTGCAGGCCGTGGAAGCCGCGGCGCAGCTGACGGTGGAAGGGGCGGAGCGCGCCGGTCGCGCGGGCGAATTCATGGGAGAGATCATCAACTGCATGGAAGAGACGGCCGACCATCTCAAGGTCATTGCCGCCGCCGTGGCGGAGCAGTCCGGTCAGAGCAGCCAGACAAGCTCCTCGCTGGCGGCCATCCATCAGGTCGCCGAGGAAAACGCGGACAATATGGAGAGCTTCACGGGCTCCATCCTTTCCCTCAAGAGCGGTATTGAAGATCTTGGCATGATCGTCAACGCGCTGTTCAGCGGCAATCTGGAAATGGCTTCCTCCAGCGACAAGTTCGTGCAGTGGACGGACAAGCTCAACCTCGGCGTGCAGCTGGTCGACGAACAGCACCGCATGCTGTGCAGCTATATCAATGATCTGTACAGTGCCATGAAGAACAATTCCGCCAAGGATGAGCTGGCGACCATCATGCAGCATCTGCGCGAATACACGGCCTCGCACTTCAGTACGGAAGAGCAGCTTTTCGAACATTCGGCCTACCCGCATACCCGCGAGCACAAGGATGTGCACCGCCGCTTTGTGGCCAAGCTGGAAGAGTTCGAGTCGCAGATCAAGAACGGCACCACCACGGTCAGCATGGACCTGCTGGCCTTCCTCAAGGACTGGCTCATCAACCATATCCAGGGGACCGACCCGGGCTACGTCTCCTATCTCAAGGGGCACGGCAGAAGCCGCTAGGCGGCCGCCGTCCCGTTTGGGAAAGAAAAAGGCGCCCGGTGGAGAGCCGGGTGCCTTTTTTGTTGCCGCTGCGTGGGCGAAAAAAAAGCGCCCGGGCGCTGTTATAGATCAGACTGAGGATCAGGCGGACAGCATGCGCAGGAAGGCGGCATGCAGCCGGGTATCTGGCGTCAGTTCAGGATGGAAGGAGGTGGCAAGGATGTTCCCCTGCCGGACGGCCACGATCCGCTCCCCTTCGCCGCCATGCGCCGTCATGTCCACGCGGGCCAGCACGTCCACGTCCGGGCCCACCGCCGTAATGAGCGGCGCGCGGATGAAGACGGCCCGCAGGGGAGCGTCCAACCCCTTGACGGCAAGATCCGTCTCAAAGCTGTCCACCTGCCGGCCAAAGGCGTTGCGGCGCACCGAAGCATGCAGCAGGCCGATGCGCGGCTGCGTCGAGTCCTCGATGGTCTCGCACAACAGGATGAGCCCGGCGCAGCTGCCGTACACGGGCATGCCCGCGGCGATGCGCTCGCGGACGGGCTCGAGCATGTCGAGCTCCGTCAGCAGCTTGCCCATGACGGTGCTTTCGCCGCCGGGAAGGATGAGGGCGTCGATGCCGTCCAGATGCCTGCGCTGGCGCAGTTCCCGCACATCCGCTCCCAGCCGGGAGACGGCCGCCGCATGTTCCCTGAATGCCCCCTGCAGGGCAAGAACGCCAACCAGCGCCATATTACCAGCCCCGTTCCTGCATGCGCTCGGCAGCGGGGATGTTGGATATCTCGATGCCGACCATGGGTTCGCCCAGATCCTTGGAGATCTCGGCCAGCAGCTTGTAGTCATTATAGTTCGTCACGGCCTGCACGATGGCCCGGGCACGCTTGGCCGGGTCGCCGGACTTGAAGATGCCGGAACCCACAAAGACGCCGTCGCAGCCAAGCTGCATCATCAGGGCCGCATCGGCGGGGGTGGCGATGCCGCCGGCGGCAAAGTTCACCACCGGCAGGCGGCCCTCCTTGCGGACCAGCAGGCAGATCTCCAGCGGCGCGCCGATCTCCTTGGCGTAATTGGCCACTTCATCCTCAGGCAGGACGCAAAGACGCCGGATGTCGTCCAGCACCTGGCGGCAGTGGCGGACGGCCTCGATGACGTTGCCGGTCCCGGGTTCGCCCTTGGTGCGGATCATGGCCGCTCCTTCGGCGATGCGGCGCAGGGCTTCGCCCAGATTGCGGCAGCCGCAGACAAAGGGGACGGTGAAGTCCCGCTTGTTGATGTGATACTTGTCGTCGGCGGGAGTAAGCACCTCGCTTTCGTCGATGTAATCCACGCCCAGTGCTTCCAGGATGCGCGCTTCCACAAAGTGGCCGATGCGCGCCTTGGCCATGACGGGAATGCTCACGGCCTTCATGATGCGTTCCACGATGGTAGGATCGGCCATCCGGGCGACTCCCCCGGCGGCGCGGATGTCCGCAGGCACGCGCTCCAACGCCATGACGGCGCAGGCCCCGGCGTCCTGGGCAATTTTCGCCTGTTCGGGAGTGGTCACGTCCATGATGACGCCCCCCTTGAGCATCTCAGCGAGGCCCGTCTTGAGGCGAAGGGTACCCTGTTCCATAGTGTTGTTCTCCTTTTTGTACCGGAATTCCGGAAAAAAGGGGAATGAACGCCGCACGAATACGGCAAGGATTCCCAATTTAGACGATTCGGCCGGGCATGCAAGCATTTTTTTTGCCGTATGGCGCAGGATGCGGGGCTCGGGAGAAGAACTTGCTTTTCCGTCTGGAGCGGTCTACTAATCAATTTTTTGTGAGAAGGAATATGAGCGGAATATATGTACGTTTGCCTGTGGTGCGCGGGCCGCTGGCCGGGGAGGAGACACCGTCCCCGCTTGCCGGGCTGCCCCGTCTGTGGCCGGGACTGCCCCGGGAAGATGAGACGCTCCGGCAAGGGGCGAGCGGCGCACCCGCGCCGCAGGGGCCGTGGTTCCATCCCGGGAATTTCCCGCTGACGCCGCAACAGGCGCTGGCCTGTCTGCAGGATCTGCAGCGCATGACCGATGCGGCGCTGAGCGGGACGCCGTTGCGCGCCTGGCAGGGCCGGCAGCGCGACTCCCTGCGGGGGCAGGCCGAAAGCGCGGCGCGTGCGGCCTTTGCCGCCGGGGCGGGCGACGAGACGGCCGCGCTGGCGGCGGCCGAGGCGGCCGAGGCGCGGGAACGCCTTTGCCGGGCGCAGCGGCTTTTGCTGCTCTGCTGGCTGCAGGAGGAGCGTCTTGCCGAGATGGCCGCCCTGCACCGGCGCTATGCCGGAGGCCGGGCCCACCTGGCTGCCGCGCTGGACGGCGAGAACGCGGACGCCGCCTCGTCGGATCTTCCGGACGACATCCTGCGGGGAGTGATGCCCGAACAGCCGGAGGAGGCCGCCGCTCTGGCGTCCATGCTGCCGCCGTGGCGGCGGGTGCTGGACGCGGCCTGTCACTTCCTGCCCGAAGGGGCATGCATCGTGGCGGAAGCCGGCCTGCGCGAGGCCCTGCTGGAACGTGGCGACATGCTCCCGGCCCCGGCGGAGCTGCGGACGGAGCTCGCCTGCGAGGACGGCCCCCCCCTTCTTGTCCTTGAGGCGCCGCTCTGGCAGGTGCTGCAGCGCCCGCGCTGCCCGGGCTGCCAACCGCATTGGGAACGTCCTCTTATCTTGCTGACGTGGGGGAACTGACGATGGGCGAACTGTTTCCACAGGGACTTGGCGGAGTCATCTTTGACTGTGACGGCGTCATCATCGACTCTCGCTCCGCCAACGGCATCTACTACAACCGGGTGCTCGAGCACTTTGGTCTGCCGTCCATGACCCCGGAGCAGGAGCGCTTCTCCTTCATGGCCACGGCAAGACAGGCGCTGGAGCATATCCTGCCGGAGGAACTGCATCCGCAGATAGATTACGTCACCCGAGAGGTGGTGAACTACCGGCGGGACATCCTGCCCCTGCTGCGTCTGTGCGACGGCTTCCGTGAGACGGTGGACTGGCTGCACGCCCACGGCGTGCGCATGGCGGTGGACACCAACAGGACGGGCATCGGCGTGCAAACGGTTCTGGACATTTTCGGCATGCCTCCCTATTTTAATCCTGTGGTTGCCGCGGATACTCCCGGCATTCTGCCCAAGCCCAGCCCGCAGGGCGCGCAGTACATCCTGTCGGCCTGGGGCCTGCCGCCGGAGCGTGTACTCTTTGTGGGAGACAGTTCTCACGACGGCAGGGCGGCGGGCGCGGCGGGCATCCCGTTCGCTTCCTTCGGCAATGAGGAGCTGGCGGGGGATGTGGTGGTCATGGACTATGCCGCTCTTCGGGCGGCTCTTACTGACAGCGTGGAGCGACAAGCGTGTTCGTGATTCAAAATGTTCTTATGGCCGTGGTGAGCGTGCTCAGCACGCTGCTCAATCTCTATTTCTGGATCGTCATCGTTGCGGCGGTCATCACCTGGGTGCGGCCGGATCCCTACAATCCCATCGTGCGCGCTCTGCGCATGATGACGGAACCGGCTTTCTACTATGTCCGCAAATGGATGCCCTTCACCTACCGCGCGGGGATCGACTTCTCTCCCGTGGTAGTGCTGCTGGCCATCCAGCTCGTCGATCAGATCGTCGTGCGTTCCCTCGCGCAGTACGCCGCCTCGATATAGACCGTTCCGCTGCGGCGGGCGGACGGCGGCCCGGGACCGGGACGCGCCGGGGCGCGATCCCCGTGCAGGCCGGCTACGGCATGGCCGCCGAGCCTGTCCCGGCATCACCTGTAATCATGCCCAGCCGGGCTTCAACCCCTAACACTGGAGATTTCTTATGGATCAGCATGAAATTGAACTTCTGGAAAAGTTGGCCCCCACTGATCCGGAGCTGAAATCCCTCTGGGAAGACCATGTGCTCTATGAAAAGCAGGTGGAAAAGCTGGAAGCCAAGACCTTCCGCACCCCCACCGAGGAGCAGACCCTCAAGCAGCTGAAGAAGCAGAAGCTGGAAGGCAAAACCAGACTGATGGAATTGTTGGATAAATATCGCGCCGAAGGCAAGTAACGGCGCAGGAGCCTTATCGTCATGGAACTCACAGGTGCACAGATTCTCCTTGAATCCCTGAAAAAGGAAGGGGTGGACGTGCTGTTCGGCTATCCGGGCGGCGCGGTCCTTGATATTTATGATGAACTGCCGCGCCATCCCGAGCTGAAGCATATCCTGGTTCGGCACGAGCAAGGGGCTGTGCACGCGGCCGACGGCTATGCCCGCGCTTCCGGCAAGGTGGGCGTCTGTCTGGTGACTTCCGGTCCCGGCGCCACCAATACGGTCACGGGCATAGCCACGGCCTACTGTGACTCCATTCCTCTTGTGGTCTTTACCGGACAGGTGCCCACGAAACTCATCGGCAACGATGCTTTCCAGGAAGTGGACATCGTGGGCATCACCCGGCCCTGCACCAAGCATAATTTTCTGGTCAAGGACATCCGCAAGCTGGCCAAGACCATCCGGCAGGCCTTCTATCTCGCCCGCTCCGGGCGGCCCGGCCCCGTGCTCGTGGACCTGCCCAAGGACGTGATGCAGGCCCATGCGGAATTCGTCTGGCCTGAAGACATCTACATGCGCAGCTACAACCCCACCTACAAGCCCAACCTCAATCAGTTGCGGCGTGCGGTGGAAGTGCTGGCGCAGGCCCGCCGTCCCATGATCCTGGCCGGCGGCGGCGTCATCATGTCCGATGCGGCGGCGACCCTCAGGGAGCTGGCCCATGCCCTGCATCTGCCCGTATCCTGCACGCTCATGGGGCTTGGCGCTTTCCCGGCCACGGACGACCTCTGGCTGGGCATGGTGGGCATGCACGGGGCCTATGCCGCCAATATGGCCATCAACAATGCCGACGTGCTCGTCTGCGTGGGCGCGCGCTTCGACGACCGCGTAACGGGCAAGATCTCCGCTTTCGCCTCGCACGCGCGCATCATCCACATCGACATCGACCCCACGTCCATCCGCAAGAACGTGGAAGTGGACGTGCCGGTGGTGGGGGACTGCAAGCTGGCGCTCTCCGGCATGCTGGACATCGCCGCGGGCAAGATGGCGCACGTGGACTGGCGGGGCGATCATGAGGCCTGGTTGGAGACCGTGGCCCAGTGGAAGCAGAGCAAGCCCCTCGGCTACATCCGCAATGACCACATCAAGCCGCAGCACGTCATCGAGGAAGTGTACGCGCTCACCAGCGGCGAGGCCATCATCACCACCGAAGTGGGCCAGAACCAGATGTGGGCGGCTCAGTTCTATCCCTTCACCCGGCCCCGTACCCTGCTGACCAGCGGCGGGCTCGGCACCATGGGCTACGGCTTCCCGGCCTCCATCGGGGCGCAGTGCGCCTTCCCGGACAAGAAGGTCGTGGCCGTGGCCGGTGACGGCTCCATCCAGATGAACATCCAGGAGCTGGCCACCGTGGTGCAGTACCGTCTGCCCATCAAGGTCATCATCCTCAACAACCGGCATCTGGGCATGGTGCGGCAGTGGCAGGAACTGTTCTATGACCGCAACTACAGCTTCACCAACATGGAGGCGCAGCCCGATTTCGTGAAGCTGGCCGAGGCCTACGGCGCCGAGGGCTACCGCATCTCCCGGCCCGAGGAGCTGCGCCCGGTGCTGGAGGCCGCGCTGTCCTCGCCCAATCCGGCCATCGTGGACGTGACCGTGGAACGTGAGGAAAACGTCTATCCCATGGTGCCCGCCGGGGCTGCCCTGGACGAGATGCTCTTGGTGTAGGAGGGGCGGCATGGAACGACATGTGCTTTCTGTTCTGGTGGAGAATGAGCCCGGCGTGCTCTCCCGTGTGGCGGGGCTCTTCAGCGGCCGCGGCTTCAACATCGACTCGCTCAATGTGGCCCCCACGCTGGAAGAGGGCGTTTCCCACATGACCATCACCACGTATGGCGACAGCCAGATCCTGGAGCAGATCATGAAGCAGCTCCACAAGATCGTGTCCGTCATCAAGGTGGTGGACTTTGCCGAAATCCCCGCCGTGGAGCGGGAGATGATGTTCGTCAAGGTGCAGGCCGAAGGGGCCATGCGCGGCGAGATCCTGCGCACGGTGGAGATCTTCCGCTGCAAGGTCGTGGACGTGAGCGCCACGGAAATGACCATCGAGGCCACCGGGGATCACGGCAAGCTGGAGGCCATCATCAGCCTGCTGCACCGCTTCGGCATCAAGGAGCTGGCGCGTACCGGCTCCGTGGCCATGCGCCGCTCCAAAAAGCTGGCGGAGTGAGCCCCGCCGGGGCTTGACTTTTGCGGCGAAGCGGCACAACAATTTTCCTCCCGCCCTGTGCGGGAGGATTTGTGTATCATAACGACAGAGGGATACGAATATGAAAGTGTACTATGATCAGGATGCGGACATCAACGCGCTCAAGGGCAAGACGGTCGCCATCATCGGCTATGGCAGCCAGGGCCATGCCCATGCCCAGAACCTTCGTGATTCCGGCGTCAACGTCGTGGTGGGTCAGCGTCCCGGCGGCGCCAATTACGAACTTGCCAGGGAACACGGCTTCAGCCCCGTGAGCGCCGCCGAAGCGGCCGCCCAGGCCGACCTGATCATGATTCTGCTGCCCGACGAAGTGCAGGCCGCCGTCTATGCGAACGACATCAAGCCCAACCTCAAGGCGGGCAAGGCGCTGCTCTTCGCGCACGGCTTCAACATCCACTTCAGCCAGATCATCCCGCCCAAGGATGTGGACGTGTACCTCATCGCGCCCAAGGGCCCCGGCCACCTCGTGCGTCGCACCTTCACCGAAGGCGGCGGCGTGCCCTGCCTGGTGGCCATCCATCAGGACGCCTCCGGCAACGCCCTCAAGAACGCGCTGGCCTATGCCAAGGGCATCGGCGGCACCCGTTCCGGCGTCATCGAGACCTCCTTCCGTGAAGAGACCGAGACCGACCTCTTCGGCGAACAGGCCGTGCTCTGCGGCGGCGTGTCCGCCCTGATCAAGGCCGGCTTCGAGACGCTGGTGGAAGCCGGCTACCAGCCGGAAATGGCCTACTTCGAGTGCATGCACGAAATGAAGCTCATCGTCGACCTCATGTACGAGGGCGGCCTGTCCCGCATGCGCTACTCCATCAGCAACACCGCCGAATACGGCGACTATGTGACCGGCCCGCGTCTCATCACCGAAGAGACCAAGAAGGAAATGAAGAACGTGCTCAAGGACATCCAGAGCGGCAAGTTCGCCCGCGACTTCATCCTTGAAGCCCGCGCCAAGTATCCCATGTTCCTTGCCACCCGCCGCAACGAAGCCAACCACCAGATCGAAAAGGTGGGCAGCGAGCTGCGCGGCATGATGAGCTGGCTCAAGAAGGACAAGAAGGCCTAGTCCTTCCTTTCCGAACGCACCGCCGGGAGCGGGAAGCCTTTCCACCGGGAGGGGCTTTCCGCTCCCTTCGTTTTTTCGGCCCGCCGCGCTGCATCGGCAAGTCGCTTTTACTCCGTAAACGCCGCATACGCTTGCTGCGTGTTAGGGCCTGCGAGTGCTATCAGCTACTTGTTTGGGGGAAGGGGAACCCCTCCGCCAGCGCGAGAGGGGTTCTCCTGCCCCCCAAAATAAGCCACCAGCCGCGTGCACGTCCCGGTCAGCGGGACGGCGTGCGAGCCATGACCAGCAGGGTGATCGATGCGGCCCCGGCCTCGCGCAGCGCCGAGCAGGCGGCGCGGGCCGTGCTGCCGGTGGTCATGACGTCATCGAGCAGCCAGCAGTGCGCGCCCGCAAGCTGGTGTGGGGAGGCGGAAAAGCTGTTGCGCACATTGGCGACCCGGCGGGCGGCATCAAGGCCTGCCTGCGGCTGGACACGTCGTGTCCGGTGCAACAGGTCATGCCGCAACGGGAGGCGCAGTTCCCGGCAGAGGGCCGCCGCCAGTTCGTGCGCCTGATTGTAGCCGCGTTCCCGCAAATGGTCGGGATGCTGCGGCACGGCCAGAACGCAGTCAGGGGCGGGGCATGGCGGAGGGCAGGCCTGCAGGCGCTGCGCCAGCAGACCGCCCAGCGGCGCGGCCAGCGCCAGTTCTCCCGAGAACTTCAGGCGCAGCAGGCAGTCACGCAAAGCGCCCTGGTACAGGCCGTAGACCTGTATGCTCTCCCAGGGCGGCGGGTCGGCCAGGCAGTGCCCGCACGGGACGCTGGGCGCGTCCGTGTCGCCCGGACTCGCCGGCGGCAGGCCGCAGCGCGGACAAGCCGTGCCCTGATAGGGAGCAAGCAGGGGCAGGCAATGCGGGCAAAAGGCTTCGCCGTGAAGAGGCGTGAACGGGGTAAGGCAGTGGGCGCAACGGCGTTCCAGCAGCCCCAGACGCCGCAGCAGGCGTAGCGGCGGGCGAAGGAAGCCCCGAGCGCTCATGGGCTGCCGGAGGCAAACGAGGCTGGGGGCGTGGGGGCTGAAAGCGCGTCGGCGGCCTGCCGCCGTCCCCAGTCGCGCATGGCGGCCTGCAGTTCGGGGGAAATGTCCGACGGCGTTTCGATGCCGCGCACGGCCTGCCGCTCGGTGAGTTCGCGCCCGAGGGCCCGCAGAAAATAGGACAGGCAGAGCTCGCTGCCCGTGAAGAGCTGTTCCCCTCGCGGCCGGCCGGCCACCAGCAGCGACAGGCTCACGCCGGGACTGCCGTCCCCCGCGGTGCCGTCCTGCCGGGCCATCCAGCGGCTCTGGGCGCGATCCACAAGACACTTGAGCTGACCGGGCAGCGCGTAGAAGTAGATGGGGGCGGCCAGCAGCAAAAACGGCGTCCGCTCAAGGGCCTGCAGCAGGCGCTCGCCGTCGTCGCCCTCCGCGAGGACGCAGCGATGCGGCGGCCGCCGGCAGCCGCCGCAATGCGTACAGGGGCGTACCCGGCACTCCCGCAGCGGCAGGGGTTCCAGCATCAGCCCCTGCTCCGCGGCCCCTTCCATGAAGCAGCGGGCCAGGCTGTCGCTGCTGCCGTCGCGCCGGGGACTGCCCAGCAGGACGATCCCGTGCCGCATCAGCAGAGATCCCCGCAAAAGGCGTTCTGGCGGCGTTCGTCGCCGATGGTCGTGGCGGGGCCATGTCCGGGATACGCGTCGGTGTCCTCGGGCAGCGTGAAGAGCTGTTCGCGGATGGAGCGCAGCAGCAGGGCCTGATCGCCGCCGGGGAAGTCCGTGCGCCCGATGGAGCGGAAGAACAGGGCGTCGCCGGTAAAGACGGCATTCTCGGCGGGATAGTAGAGCGAGATGCCGCCGGGAGTGTGGCCGGGCGTATCCAGCACCGTGAAGACAAGATCGCCGAAGCGGCGTTCTCCGGCCGGGAGGTCTTCCGTGGTGTAGGGCGGCACGGGGGGGAATCCCCAGATGCCGCCACGGACGGATTCCGTATCGTCGAGGCAGGCCTCATGGCGGGAGGCGTAGACGGGTGCGCCCGTGGCCGCGGCCAGGGCGGCGACGCCATAGGCATGGTCGAAATGCTTGTGGGTCAGGCAGACGGCGAGCAGCTTCAGACCGCGCTGGGCAAGGTATTCCTGCATGGGCGCGGGATCGCCGCCGACGTCGATGATGACGGCTTCCCTGTCGTTGCTGACGACGTAGCAGTTTGTTTCCAGCGGGCCGAGAGCGAACTTGGCAATGGGCATAGCGGTTCCTTTGCGGTAAATTTTTTTGCAGGATACGTTGCCCGGCGGGGAACGGCAAGCGAAGATGCGGCGTGTCCGCTGCGAACGTCCGGTCACGGACGCCGTATGGCGTCGTATAACAGGAAAAGTCGTGAATTTTTCTAGACATGGAGCCGTGCCGCATCATACCATAGGCGGATGAATACGGAAAAATCCACATCGAGTCTGACCCGCGGCGATCTCATGGAGATGGATGCCCAGCTCTTTGCCGAGCTGCGGCGCGTGATCCCCTGTACGGGCTGCGCCCTGTACTTCCCCACGGAAGCGCCGTCACGGCAGGCCGAGCTGCTGGCCGGGGAACGGCGTCTGCTGCTGCCGCTCTGGCGGGGGGAAACGCCGCTGGCCGTGGCCATGCTGCACGGCGTGCGCGTGCGCGAGACGCGCCAGGCCCTGCCGCTGCTGCCCGCCGTGGCCGACATCTGTCTGGATCTGCTGGAGCGTACCCGAGGGGAGCGTACCGATGCCGTGACCGGGCTGGCCACGGAGAACCTGCTCTATGCCCGTATGGAGGAAGAAGCGACACGCGTGCGCGAGCAGCTTGCCGACCCCACGGCCGAGGATTCGCACGGCGCTTCCCTGCACAGGCTCTGTATGGGGCTCGTCCTCGTGCGCATGAGCAACGGCAGGGAACTGGCCGAGACATACGGCTATGCCTTTACCGACGGCCTGCTGCGGCAGGTGGCGGACGCCCTGCGGGCGGATCTGCCGGGCAACGTCATGGCGGCGCGCGTGGGGCGCTTCGGCATGGCGCTGCTCATGCCCAGCAGCAGCGGCCGCAAGGCCTGTCAGCGTCTGGCGCAGGAGGCGCTCCGCCGCATGGCCGGGGTGGAACAGCGCTGCGGGGTGACGCGCAAGATGGTGCGTCCCCGCCTGTGCGCGGGGCATGCCGTCTATCCGCAGGACATGGAAGGGCCGGAATTTGCCCTGTCCATGTACGAGCAGGCGCGGCGCTTCATGGAGCGGGCCCGTCTGGCCGCCAGAGAGGCGGTGCGGAGCCGTGTCCCCGGACGCATCATGTCCTTTGCGCGCATCCTGCAGGAGGGCGGCGTCATCGAGGAATGCCTCGGCATGGGACGGGTGCGCATCAGCCTCGGCCTGCGCGCCAAGGCCCGCGAGGGCCAGCGCTTCGCCGTCTGGGAGCCGGACGCGGAAGGACGCCGGCGACTGCGGGGCGAGGTGGTGTTGCTGCTGGTGCGCGAACAGGATGCCGTGGCCGAGACCCTGCAGCTGACCGATGCGGCGCGCCCGCTGGCCGTGGGCCAGCGCCTGGCCCTGCTGGACGAGGCGGCGGCTTTTGAGGAAGAGGGCATCCTGGCCGAGGACGGGCGGCTGCCGCGCGATGAGGCTGGCGGGGAGCCCGCCGTCGACACGGCCGTCGAGGGCGCGGAACCGGCGGCCGCGCCGGACGAAACGGCACAGCCCGCAGCCTGCGGGGCCGGCGACGGCCTTGAGGGCTTTCTCGGGCATGGCGAGTTCATGCGTGCCCTGCGCCGGCATGCGGAGGATCTCAATCATTTTTCGCTGGCGCTGCTGCGCCTGGACCTGGGAACGTCGCCGGAAGAGGGCGTGTCGCCCTGCGCGGCGCTGGGACAGGCGGCGGGGCTGTGGCGGCAATGCCTCGCCGGACAGGACGAAGCGGCGGGAGAGGCCGCTGTGCGCGGACTTTACGGAGGCAACAGCCTTGTGTTCCACCATCCCGAGACGGACGGACAGCGCCTGCTGCCGCTGTACGAATCGGTCTGCCGGGCGCTGGACGAGCGGGGCGTACGCGCCGCCTGCGGTCTGGCGACCTACCCCTTCCTGCAGTTCCGCAAGGGCGAGATGCTGGAATGCACCCTGAAGGCGCTGGAATACGCGCTCCTGCTGCCCGCGCCGCATGTGGGCATCTGCAACTCGCTGGCCCTCAACATCAGTGCGGACAGGCGCTACAGCCAGGGCGACATCTTCGGCGCGGTGGAAGAGTACAAGCTGTCCCTGCTGGCCGATGAGGACAATGTGCTGGCGCGCAACTCGCTGGGCGTCTGCATGGCCGCGCTCGGCCGGCACCATGAGGCCCGACGGCATTTCCTCGAGGCGCTGCGCCGCTGTTCCGACCCCGGGCAGACGGCTCAGACCCGCTACAATCTGGGCACGGTATGTCAGCAACTGGGCGAACGCCGCACGGCGGCCCGCTATTACCGGCAATGTCTGGCCGCGGAACCGGAACATCTGTACGCCCACCTGCGGCTCGGGCAGCTGTGCGAGGAGGGCGGGCGGCGCAACGAGGCTCGCCGCTTCTATGAGGAGGCGGCCCGCATCGAGGACAGCCTGCGCGAAGGCAAACAGGACGGCGGGCCCAGCCTCGCCCGGCGCTATCTGGCGCGGGTGGCGGCACGGCAGCGGCGTGGGGGCGAGGCGCGCGAGCTGCTGCATGAGGCGCTGTTGCGCGACCCCAACGACGCGGCCTCCATGTTGCTCATGGCCCGTCTTTATCTGGACGGCAACGAGGATCCCTCCGTGGCCGAGCTGCTGGCGCGCAAGAGCGTGCGCCTGCACGATACGGCGGAGGGCTGGCAGGTGCTTGCCCGGGCCCTGCGCGCCCAGGACCGGGAAGATGAAGCCCGTCTGGCGGAGGCGCGCATCCCTTCGGCCTGAGACGCAAACCGGAACGGCGCCCCCGTGCGCCATGCATAAGGAGAGATCATGACGCAGACTCTTGTTCCCGGACAGAATTGTCCCGTCCCCGCATCCCTGCTTTCCGTCAGCATCAGGGCCGGAGCCGCGGCCGACTTTTCCGCGTTTCGTCTCTTTGCCGGCGGCAAGACGCGCCGGGACGAGGACTTCGTGTTCTACGGGCAGAAAAGGAATGATGACGGCACCATCTCGCTCAGCCACGACGCCTGCTCCGGCGTGTTCAGCGTGGATCTGGCCCGGCTTGCGCCGGATGTGGAAAAGGTGGCCCTTGCCGTCACCTCGGACTTCCCCACCGTCGCGCGCCTGTCGTCCCTGACGCTGGAGGCCGCGCAGGGGGCGGAGTGCCTGCTGCGCTGTTCGGTCGAGGTGGCGCGTCATGATGAGGCTGCCCTGATCCTGGGCGAGTTCTACCGGCGCAACGGGCAGTGGAAATTTCGCTTCGTGGCGCAGGGCTTCCGGGGCGGTCTCAAACCGCTTGCCGAATTCTACGGCGTGGATGTGGCGGACGATGCCCCAGCGCCCGCGCCGTCCCCCGCGCCAGGGCCCGCGCCGTCCCCCGTCCCTCCTCGTCCGGCCTCTTCCGGTCCCGCGCATCCCGGCCCTGCGGCGTCCCGTCCGGCTCCTGCCGGCGCATCCGCGCCGTCCCCCGTTCCAGCGCCGTCCCGGGCCGTCAATTTGGGCAAGATCGTGCTCACCAAGGCCTCTCCGCGCATCGACCTGACCAAGCATACTCTTGCCGGGGGCATGTACCGCGTCAATCTCAACTGGAACCGCGCCTTCACGAGCCGGCCGAGCGGCCTTGCCGGGCTGTTCAACCCCAATCGGGGCATCGATCTGGATCTGGCCGCCTATGTCCTTCTGAAAAACGGGGATCAGACCATCGTCCAGGCCCTTGGGGAGCGGTTCGGCTCGCTGGAGCAGCCGCCCTTCGTCAAGCTGATGGGCGACGACCGCACGGGAAGTCAGGCCGACGGCGAATGGATCCACATCAACGGCGACCGCATCGACGAGCTGGCGGAGATCATCATCTTTACCTTCATCTATGCCGGCGCTCCCAACTGGAACGCCACGGATGCCGTGGTGCGCGTGGACATCCCGGGCCAGCCCAAGATCGAGACGCGGCTTGCCGACGGCAATGAGCCGCTGCCCATGTGCGCCATCGCGCGCATCACCAATAGCGGCGGCAAGCTGAGCATCGAGCGCCTTGAGCGGTATTTTCGCGGCCATGAGGAGATGGATCGCTTTTTCGGCTGGGGGTTCAAATGGCGGGCGGGCTGGAAGTGACGCCGCGGGGCGGCGTGTGCTGGCTTGCGGAAGGCTACGCGTCCCAACGGGACATGGCGCTGGCCATCAAGGCGGCCTGCCCCGACGTGCGGCTGCTTGTTTCGCATCGGGACGACCGGCGGGAAATACTGGGCTGCGGGGACATCGCCCTGCGCGAACCTCGTGACGAGGAGGAGCGTGCCGCCTTCATCGAGGAGGTCATCCGGCGTCATGCCGTGACGGTCCTCCATGCCGGGCGGCGCGGCCGTTGGTTCGAAGGCCGGCGCGCACGTCTGGAATCGCTGGGGGTGCGGCTTTCGACAGGAGCCTGCCGGGAAGCGGACTTTGCGCTGGCCGACAACAAGCTCCAGTTTTCGACGCGGATGCGGGAGGCCGGGCTGCCTGTGGTGCCGGCCCTGTCCATAGAACGGGCCGAGGACCTGCGCGAAGCGCTGCGTACGTCGCCCTTCGGAGCTGTCCGCTTGTGCGTCAAGCCGGTGCAGGGCGTTTACGGGCAGGGTTTCCGCATTCTCGACGACAGCGTCGGCCTGCGCGACGTGCTGGCGGATACGGCGGGACGGCGCGTGCCGTCCGCCTGGTATCTCCGCCTGCTGGAGGAATCGCCCGAGCCGTTGCTGCTCATGCCCTATTGCGGCGGGGACGAGTATTCCGTGGACATGCTCGTACGGCAGGGCCGTGCGCTCTGCTCCGTGCAGCGGCGCAAGCACGGGCCCCTGCAGGACCTGGAAGCGCCCGGCAAGGCGACGGAGCTCGCGTACGAATGCGCCCGCCTGCTGGGATGCGACGGACTGGTCAATATCCAGCTCATCGAGGCGGAAAAGGGACACCCTCTCCTGCTGGAAGCCAATTTGCGGCCTTCCGGCGGCATCGGCTACGGCCTTGCCGCGGGATGCAACCTGCCCGCCCTGTGGGCGGGACTCATGCTGGGCAGGCTGGACCCGGACGAGATCGCACGACGCGCCGTGCGGGATTTCCGGCCGCTGACCATCCGGCCGCTGACGGTGGCTGTCCCCCTTCCTCCGGCAGGCGGGGAGGGATAAGGAGGGGCGGACGCCGACGTATCCGGCGGCAAAGACAGGGAAGACCGCACAGGCACGGGAGCCCCGGCATGTCTTGCCGGGAGCTGACATAATTTGTAACATAAATGTAACAGAAAAATCACCACACCGGCGTGGTTTGTGATAAACTAAAAAAATAAACAGAAAGACCGGTCGCGCTGCGGACAGGCTGCCGCCGGGCAAACACGCGTCATCCTGGAGGAAACGCATGGAACGGCTTTCCCCCTATGCTGTGGGGACGACTCTCTACGTGCCTTCGACCGCCTGGAAGTACATGGAAAACATCCTCGCGGGAAAATATGGCGTTCTCCCTTCCGTCACGCTCTGTCTCGAGGACTCCATCGACAGCAGCGAAGTGGCGCGGGGCATGGAGTGCATCGGGCGCTTCCTTGCGGCGGCGCGGCAGCGTGACGGCCTGCCGCATATCTTCATCCGGCCGCGTGACGGCGGCAATCTTTCCGCCCTGCTGGACAGGGGCGGCCTTGAGGGCATCGCCGGATTCGTCCTGCCGAAATTCCGGCTTGCCGATCTGCCTGACTGGGAGCGGCGTCTGCAGGGTATGCCGTACCTCTGGATGCCGACTCTGGAGACGGCGGACGCGTTCGATCCCGCCGCCATGCGGGAACTGGCTGATGCGCTGCTGGCCGGGCCGGGCCGGGAGCGCATCGTGGCGTTGCGGATAGGCGGAAACGACCTGCAGCAGCAGCTCGGGGTACGGCGCAGCGGGCGGCATACGGTGTACGAGGGGCCGTTGGGCTATGTCCTCGGCATGCTGGCCACCATATTTTTGCCGCGCGGCTTCGCGCTGACGGCTCCGGTCTTCGAGCTGCTGGATGATGAAAGGCTGCTGGCCGCCGAGCTTGAGCGCGATATCCTGCACGGCTTTTGCGGCAAGACCGCCATCCACCCCTCACAACTGGGCCATATCCAGGCCGCCTTCAGGGTCACCCCGGAAGAGGCGGCTTCCGCGCGCGCCATACTGGAAAAGGAGAAGGCCGTCTTCCGTTTTGACGGCAGAATGTGCGAACCGGCCACGCATTCCCACTGGGCCCGGAAGATCCTGGAGCGCAGGGAGGTTTTTGGGGAGAGCGGGCCGCAGGCTGAGCCGGACGGCGGGAGCGCCGCTGGCCTTCCGTGAGAAGGACTTTGCGCGTCAGGCGCTTGATGTAAACTTTACGGTAGTTCCAGAGGGGAAAAGGCTTGCCCCGCATGCTTGCGGAAAAGGCGCTCCCCGTATCCAAATAGAGTATGGTTGGTTTGAAACGCTTGGCGCTCCAAACCATACGGCCTGCCATTTCGCGGAAAACGCGGTTTTTCCGCTTGGTTTTGGCCGGGCGGCGCTGTGCCGCCGCCTCGCGTTTCGCCTTTTCCAAAGGCAAAACGCTCCCAAAGCACATAGTGTTTACAGGCCCGCGATGAGACGTCATGTGCGCCGCAAGGGGCGACGGGCGGGAGGCGCGGCAGGGCTTTGCCCGGGCCGCTTCCCCCGGCGGACGATGTGCCGGGGATGATTTCCGTCCGTCCGTAGGGCGGCGCGGCAACATTAGTAAAGAAGGAGCATCCTATGGGTTTTCTGGACAATCTGAAGCAGAAGCTTGCCGAGGGACGCGGCAAGCTCGCCACGGAGGTCAGCCGTTTTCGCAATGCCACCTTCCTTGAAGGGGTCGTGGCGGGGGCCGTGATCATTTCCTTCGCCGACGGCGCGGCCACCTCGGAAGAGAAAAAGAAGCTCTGCGACTACATCAAGGTTTCCGAAGACTTGAAGTGCTTTGACACGGATGAGGTGGTGGCCGCCTTCAAAAAGATCGCGGACGCCTTCGACTTTGATATGGGCATCGGCAAGGCGGAGGCCCTGAAAAAAATCGGCAAGCTGCGCGGCAAGGATGAGCAGGCCCGCCTGCTCGTCCGTGTGGCCATCGTCATCGCCAAGAGCGACGGCAACTTTGACGACAGCGAGAAACGGGCTGTCCGCGAGATCTGCGCGGAACTGAATGTGCCCGTTGAAGACTTTGACTGTTGAATGGATGATGCGAAGTGCCGCGGCGCGGAATGGAGGGACACGCCGCGGCAGGCGGCAGCGGTGCGGCCGGCGGATGCCGGCGGCCGTGCGGCAGAAACGACCTCCTCAAAGGAAAGAACCATGTCTGTATCTCTGGTGAAAGGCGGCAATGTTTCTCTGACCAAGGAAGCCCCCGGGCTGGAAAACGTGGTCGTGGGGCTGGGCTGGGATGTGCGCGCGACCGATGGCGAAGCCTTCGACCTCGACGCGAGCTGCTTCCTGCTCAACGGCGAGGGTAAGGTGCGTTCCGACGCTGATTTCATTTTCTACAACAACAAGGCCTCGGCCTGCGGGTCCGTGCAGCATCTGGGCGATAATCTGACCGGCGAGGGCGACGGCGACGACGAGAAGGTCATGGTCAAGCTGGCCGCCATGCCCGCCGACGTGATGAAGCTGGCCTTTGCCGTCACCATCCACGAGGCGGAGCAGCGCCGTCAGAACTTCGGCATGGTGTCCAATGCCTTTATCCGCGTCGTCAACGAAAAGGACGGCACGGAGATCGCCCGCTTCGACCTGAGCGAGGACGCCAGCACCAATACCAGTCTCATTTTCGGGGAGCTTTACCGTCACAATGACGAATGGAAGTTCCGCGCCGTGGGGCAGGGCTTCGACGGCGGGCTGGGAGCGCTGGCCCGCAACTATGGCGTGAACATCTAAGCCGCTTCGGCAGCGGACGGCCGCGCCGCAGGTGGCGCGGCCGTCCGCGCAGACAGGAAAAAGGGTTTTTTGCCCTGCGTGGCCAGCGTCTCTTGCAGGCGCTGTCCACGAGCATTTTCCGTTTGGAACGCTGTGCGCTCCAAACCATACGGCCGGTCGTTTCGCGGAAAAACGCGGTTTTTCCGCTTACGTTTGGCCGGGCGGCGCTGTGCCGCCGCCTCGCGTTTTGCCGTTTTCAACGGCAAAACGCTTGTGTGTTGACAGGTGTTGCTCCGGCAGCGGGCAGGCCTGCCGCATTGGGACGTTACGACTTTCCCGCCGCGACGGTGCGGAAGGGGGCGTCCAGAAGGGCGGCGGCATCTTCCCCGTACCGGCGTGACGCCATGCCCCGGATATGACGGGCGCTCCCGACCCGCGTGTGCGGCGGGGAGCGCCAGCGTGGGGCAGGAGGGCGGGAGGTGCGGTTGCGTCATGACGGCCGCGTGCTGACGGCACGGCATGGGCGAGGCGCGTTATCCTGCGGCAAACCGGCAACAGCCACAAGGTAATCAATCATGGAACATCTGGGTTTTCCCACGGAAACGGTCGTCATTTTTGCCGTGACCGTCATCCTCTCTCTCTTTCTTGACCTTTTCGCGCACAAACGCGATGCCGACGTGACGCTGAAAAGCGCCTGCCTCTGGACCATTTTCTGGATCGCGGTCTCCATCGCTTTCGGCATCTATCTCTACATCCACCACGGCAGCGACATGGCGAGCCTGTTCTTCACCGGTTATGTGCTGGAAAAGGTGCTGTCGGTGGATAACCTTTTCGTCATCATGGCCATTTTTTCCTGGTTCTCCATCCCCAACGAGTTCCGCCACCGCGTGCTCTACTGGGGGGTGCTGGGGGCCATCGTCTTTCGCGCCATCTTCGTGGCCATCGGCACGGGCCTGCTTTCCTTCGGCCCGTATGTGGAGCTGCTCTTTGCCGCCATGGTGGCCTACACCGGCTTTGTCATGCTCAAAAAGGGCGATCAGGAAGAAGAGATCGAGGACTATTCCTCCCATATCGCCTACAAGGGCGTGAAGCGCATCTTCCCCATGTGGCCGCGCCTGCACGGGCATGACTTCTTCATCACCCGCAAGCATGCGACGGAAGAAGCTTCCCGGTTGGGCATCACGGTGGAGGGACTGGGCCACAAGATCCCCTTCGTGGCGACACCGCTCTTCCTCTGCCTCGCGGTCATCGAGGTCAGCGACGTCATGTTCGCCTTTGACTCGGTGCCGGCCGTCATCGCCGTCAGCCGTGAACCGCTGATCATCTACTCGGCCATGATCTTCGCCATCCTCGGTCTGCGAAGCCTTTATTTTGTGCTGGAAGCCATGAGCCGTTATCTGGTACACTTGGAAAAGGCCGTCATCGTGCTGCTCTTCTTCATCGCGGCAAAGTTGCTGCTCTCCGCACTCAAGCACGGTTTCGGCATCGGCTTCGAGCTGTCGCCCCACTTCTCGCTGGTGGTGGTGCTGGCGGTTCTGGCCGTCGGCATCATTGCCTCCATCATCAGCGCAACACAAAAGAAAAACCAGGAGTAGCACATGAGCGTCAGTCTTATCAAAGGGCAGAAGATCTCCCTCGACAAAGAGTCGGGGAAGACCCTGAACAAGGTCTTCATGGGGCTGGGCTGGGATGCCGTCAAGAAAGGCGGCTTTCTGGGACGTTTGGTCGGTGGCGGCGACATCGACCTTGACGCCTCCTGCGTGCTGTTTTCCGCGGACAAGCAGCCGCTGGACGTCGTCTACTTCGGCCAGCTCAAGAGCAAGGACGGCAGCATCATCCATTCCGGCGACAATCTGACCGGCGACGGAGAGGGGGACGACGAGGTCATCAACGTCACGCTGGCCAACGTCCCCGCCGAGGTGAACTATCTCGTCTTTACCGTCAGCAGCTACCGCGGACAGACTTTCAATGAGGTGGCCAACGCCTATTGCCGTCTGGTGGACGACAGCGGGAAGGAAGTCGCCCGCTACACCATCAGCGGCGGCGGCGACTATACGGCCATGATCATGGCCAAGCTCTACCGCCACAACGGCGAATGGAAAATGCAGGCCGTGGGCGAATCCATGCGCGGCAAGACCGTTGCCGACATGATCGGCCCCATCAGCGCGATCCTCTAACGACAGGAGCACTCCCATGTCCGTATCTCTCGTCAAAGGCGGCAACGTTTCGCTTTCCAAGGAAGAACCGGGTATCGAGTCCATCATGGTCGGCCTGGGCTGGGACGCCCGCAGCACCGACGGCAACGATTTCGACCTTGACGCCTCCTGCTTCCTCCTGAACGCCTCGGGCAAGGTCCGCAGCGACAGCGATTTCATCTTCTACAACAACCTCAAGTCCGCCTGCGGCGCCGTGGAGCACACCGGCGACAACCGCACCGGCGTCGGCGACGGCGATGACGAAGCCATCAACGTCGAACTGTCGCGCATCCCCGCCGACGTGAGCAAACTGGCCTTCACGGTGACCATCCATGAGGCCGACCAGCGCCGCCAGAACTTCGGCATGGTGTCCAACGCCTTCATCCGCATCGTCAACCGCAAGACCGGCCGCGAGGTGGCCCGCTTCGACCTGAGCGAAGATGCCAGCACCAATACGGCCATCATCTTTGGCGAAGTCTACCGGCACAACAACGAATGGAAGTTCCGGGCCGTGGGGCAGGGCTATGATGGCGGGCTTGGCCCCCTTGCCCGCAACTACGGCGTCAACGTCTAACTGTTTGGGCCGGGCCGGGAGCGGCGCACGTCGGCCGTTCCCGGCACGCCGGCACAGGCCGCCGCATGGCGGGGCCTGCGGCCCTGCCCGGAGCGGAGGCATGCCCCGCGGCGGAAGAAGGGCGGGGCGGCAAGCGGCTGCCGGAAGGAGCAAGGGGATGGAGAAACTCGTGCAGACCTACGCCGCCGGACGGCTCGAACTGGAGATCGCCCGGGCCGACCTGCCGGCGGAGGCGCTGTTCGACTTTGCCGAACGGCAGAACCCTCGCCGGGTCTTTCTTTTCGTCAGCAAGGTGCTGGGGCGGCATATCCCCGTGGCGCCGTCCGTCATGCGGGACGTGCAGCAGCGCCTTGCCGACGGCATCACGCTGCCGCCGGACATGCAGACTCTCTTCGTCGGCATGGCGGAGACCGCTGTGGGGCTTGGGGCCGGGGTATTTCGCCGCTGCCGGGAAACGTGTCCGGACAGCTGCTATCTGGCCTCCACCCGCCATGCCTTTGCCGCGCCCCGTCTGGCGGAATTCGACGAAGCCCACAGCCATGCCATGCGGCATATCCTCTACCGGCCGCGCGGCGTCACCCTCGGGGAGAAGCCCTTGCATCTCGTGGCCGTCGACGACGAGATGACGACGGGAGACACCTTCCTGCATCTTTGCGAGGCCCTGCACGGCGCGGGCCTGCCGTTGCGGCGCGTGACCCGCGTGGTCATCGTGGACTGGAGCCCGGCGGCGGCCAAGGCGGCCCTGCCCTGGCCCGGCGAAGTGGTGAGCCTGCTGCAGGGAACGTGGCACTGGACGCCGACGCCCGGCTATCCGCCGACGCCCTTCCCCGCGCGGGTGGAGCAGGGCGCGGGCGGCGAGCCGGTGAGCCGGCGGCAGGACTGGGGCCGCTTCGGCATGCTGGAGCCCGACCTGCGGCCGTGGCCGGAAGTACGGGAGCAGCCGGGAAGGCGCGTGCTCGTGCTGGGCACCGGCGAATTCGTCTGGCCGCCCTTCCTGCTGGCCGAGCGGCTGGAGCGGGAGGGAGCCGACGTGCGCTTCGGCGCGACGACGCGTTCGCCCATCAAACCGGGGCTGGCCATCCGTCACCGACTGGAGCACGGCGACAATTACGGTTTCGGCATCAGCAACTACCTGTACAACGTCGATCCCGAGGCCTACGACAGCATCTATCTCTGCTGCGAGACGGGAGCCGGGACCCTCGACAGGGAGTTGCTGCGCCATCTGCGCAAGGCGGTCGTGCTGGAGTATGACCATGCCTGAGTCCGCGTTCGTGTCCCTGGGGAGGGGACCGCTCTTCTTTCTCGATCTGGACGACACCCTGTTCCAGACGGCGCGCAAGATGAGCGAGGCCCAGCGGGAGCGGGCCGTCGTGGCGGCCGTGGACAGGCAGGGCAGGCCCAGCTCCTTCATGAGCGAGACGCAGCGGAATTTTCTGGACTGGCTCAATGAGCACGCCTGCCTCATCCCCGTGACAGGCCGCGGGACCGAGGAGCTGGGACGGGTGCGCATCGCCTTCCGTTCCTGGAAGATCGCCACCCACGGGGCCGTCATCCTCACCCCGGACGGCAGCGAGGATGCCGTCTGGCGGGAGCGCATCCTCGGCATCGTGCGGCCGCTGCAAGACGAGCTGCGCCATATCGCCCAGTGCTGCACGGACTATTTCGCCCGGCGGGGCTACGATGCCTTTGCCCGCATCAATCAGGAATACGGCACGGACATCTACCTCGTCATGAAGCATCGGGACAACAGCCGTCTGGCGGAACTGTACGCCGTCGTGGATGACGTTCTTTCCGGGCTGGACCTCTCGCGTTTCGTCCTGTCCAGCAACGACAACAACATCAGCCTGCTGCCGCGCGGCATCGACAAGGCCGCCGCTCTCCGCCATCTGCTGGGCACGCTGGATGCGGAAGGCGGCGCGCGGCCCACCGTCGGGCTTGGCGACAGCCTGAGCGACATGCCCTTTCTTGCCCTGTGCGACTGGTGGGGCATGCCCCGCCGCAGTCAGCTGGCGGGCGCAGTGGGGCGTATCGTGGGGGAGGAGGGACGGTGATGGAGGCAGGACAGTTCTTTTCCGGCTCCTACGCGCCGGAGGACATCACCTTTCTGCTGCGCAAGACCGTTATCGAGCTGACGCCGGTGGCGGAAAAGGAAGTCTGGCTCCAGAGCGGCCAGCGCCACTACTCGGAGATGCTCAGCGAAGAGAGCGTCCCCACGCCGGAACATATGGCCATCTACGCGCAAGCCCTGCAGGACGGCAAGGCGCGGCTGGCACGCGAGACGCTCGCCCTCGCTGCCGCCATCGCCGCCCAGCCGGACGCGGGCGGGCCCATCGGGCTGGTCAGTCTGGTGCGTGCCGGCTGTCCGCTGGGCGTGTTGCTGCGGCGGGCCCTGACACGCATGGGGAGGGACGTCCGGCATTTCGGCGTCAGCATCATCCGGGACAGGGGGCTGGATCATGCCGCGCTCTCACTGGTGGAGCGGGAATGCCCCCCGGAAAACATCTATTTCGTGGACGGCTGGACCGGCAAGGGGGCCATCAGCGGCGAGCTGACGCGGACGCTGGCCACACGCCCCGGTTATGCGCAGCGGCCGCCGCGTCTGACGGTGCTGGCCGACCTCTGCGGCACAAGCTGGCTGGCCGCCTCCTGCGAGGACTGGCTGATCCCCTTCAGCCTGCTGGGCGCGCCGGTGGCCGGGCTCATCTCCCGTTCCCTGTGGGCGGATGACGGCCTGCATAAATGCATGCTCTGGGAGTCCCTGCGGCATGTGGATCAGACGCGCGCATTCGTCGATACGGTCTCCGCGCTCTGGACGGACGACATGCTGGCCGAGGCGCAGCGCCACCCCGCCGTTGCCGATCCCGCGCAGTACGCCGCCCTGCGGCGGCAGTCCGGGGAACTGGTGGCGCGTCTCATGCGGCGGTTCGCCATCGACGCCGCCAACCGGATCAAACCCGGCATAGCGGAAGCGACGCGGGCGCTCTTGCGCCGGGTGCCGGAACATGTGCTCGTCAGCCGGCGCGCGGACCCCGATGTGCGCCTGCTGCTGGGGCTGGCGGCACGGCACGGCATCCCCGTGGAGGAAGGCGGCGACGCCATCCTGCCGTACAAGGCCGTGACCATCATCCGCAAAGTGCGGTAAGACGTGGGCGTATCACGCTTTCGGGGGGAGCCTCCCCCGTTGATCCGTCGTCGATGTCCGTAAGGCTCCTGCATCGCTAGGGGCCTTCTAACACTGTCTGCTGCTTAGAGCAATTTGCCTTTGAAAAGGCAAAACGCGAGGCGGGGGCACAGCGCCGTCCGGCCCACCGTGAACGGAAAAACTGTGTTTTTCCCGCGAACCACCAAGCCGTATAAAATGCTCTAAACTGGCCCTTACAGGCTGTGTTCTTCCAGTCCGCCGGGAGTGGCGGCGCCGTTTTTTCCGGCTGCGGGCGGTTCCGTGACCTGCTGCAGGCCCGGGACGGAATCCTGCACCGGGGTGGCGGGCTCGCTGCTGTCGTTGCCCTCGCCGCGCAGCACGAGCGCCTGATTGACGTACATGGTGCAGGCCAGTCCGTAGCATTCGTACAGCGCGGCCACGCTGGCCTTGAGGGGCTGTCCCTTGCGGGACGGCGGCGGCACCAGCAGATAGTAGGTGCGCACGCGCGAGCCGCGCAGGGGCTCCACCCGGCAGGAGACGAGCCATTCGTCCGTGCCGTTGTCGTCCCAGTCCAGTTCCCCCAGCATGGAGACGCTGACGGTCTGGGTGGGGTGGCGGAGCGTAAAGCCGTTCTGACGGAGGCTTGCCCGACTGGAGGGCGTGCGCGTGGCCCGGAAGGTCTCGCCAAGGTAGACGTGCCCGCCGGTATCGTCGAAGAGGAAGTCCGGCGACAGGGTGGCGTAGAGGATATCTCCGTACGGCCGGGAGGCGGCGGGACGGGAATAGTAGTCGCCTTCCGGCGTGAGCAGTTTGCGGGCGCGCATCTCGTCCGGCATGCGGCGGCTCATCTCCGCAAAGCCCTTGTCGTCGATGACGGCTACCGTACGGGCTCCGCAGCCCGCCAGCAGGAATGCACAGCACAGCAGTGCGGCGAAACGTGCAGGCATGGAATATCTCCCAGAAAAAAATTTTGGCCGGGTCGGCAGGGAAAGGCTTCTTGTAAGCAGCCTTGTGCCTGTTGTAAAGTGAAGGCAACGAAAGGACGCCCGGGCCGGAAAGCCCTGTGTCCTCATCATGAATGTTCGTCAGCCGATGACGGGAGGTTGCATGTCCGAACCGATGTATCTGGAAATGCCGTCGGGCGAGGCTCCCCAGGAGCCGCCGCGGCCGGGAACGGGGGAGAGCGGACGTCCGGGGCGCTGCCGTAAATGGTTGCGCTGGTTGCCTTTGACGGTGGTGCTGGCCGCCCTGCTGCTGGTGCTGGCGCTCTGGTGGCTTTCCGACGGCGGGCGGGAAAGCCGCTGGGCCGTGCTGGACGCCAACATGGTTCCCGTCGTGACGGAATACAGCGCGCCCCTGCGTCAGGTCATGGCGCAGCCCGGCATGCATGTGGACGCCAACCAGGTGGTGGCCCGGCTCGATGTGAGCGCCTATGCGCGCCAGCTTGCCCGCGCCAGCCAGGAACTGGCCGGTCTTGCGCCCGGCCTGCAGGAGGCGGCGCAGCGCATGCAGCAGGCGCAGGAAGCCGAGCTGGATATGGTCACCCGTTTGGCCACGGCGCGCAATGAGGAGGCCGTGAGCCTTGAGGAAAGGGACCGTAGCGTCACGGCGCATGTGCAGGCGCAGATAGCCTTGCGCGGCATCCAGCCCTATCAGGGCAAGGCTGCCTATGAGCGGGCGCGTCAGGCGGAAGCGGCGGCGCGCACGCGGATGGAGCAGGCCCGCGAGGCCTACGAGAAGGCCAGCCGGGCGCGGGCGGCGCTTGATCAGGAATTGCAGCGCATCCGTACCGAGGTGCAACTTGCCCGCACCCGGCAGGGACAGCCGCCTGTCCGGGCCAGTCAGCCGGCCCAGCTGCCGACGCCGGATGAGAATCTTTACGCGCCGGTAAGCGGGACCGTGACGCAGGTCCTGCAGAGCGCCGGGCAGACCCCGCAGCCGGGCAATCCCGTGCTGCTCATCGCGCCCGATGACTCGGCCGCCTGGTGGGTCATGGCCTACTATCCGGCCGACGAGGCCGAAGGGATCAGCGCCGGGCAGGCTGTCCGCATCACCCTTGCCCAGGGCGCCACGGCTTCCGCCGCGCCCCGCTCGACGGCGGGGACGGTCTGGAAGGGCAAGGTGGAAGAGGTCTATCCCCCGCAGATGATGACCCTTCCCGGCACGAACGGCGGTACGGGCGACGGCGGTTCCGCCTCGCTTGTGGCCGTGCGCATTTCCCTTGACGACGGCGCGGCGCTGGCACAGGCGGCGTCCGCCGGGGCACGACTGAACTGCGATATCCGCACCCGCAACCTGCTGGGCTTCACGGGGCTTTAGAGCCGTGAGGCGGCGGCACAGCGCCGCCTCACATATCGCCTTTTCAAAGGAAAAATGTTTCAGGGGCTGTTACACAAATTTTGTAAACAATTTCAATGGATAAGCAAAAGTAAGCTGTGCATGCCCCATGTGCCTTTTGGGGCGGGCTTGCCTCGTGTTTCGACTCTTCCCATGGCAAAAGCGCGCTGGGGAAGGGATGGGGGCTTGGGGGAAGGGGAACCCCTCCCGCGCCGGCGGCGACCGAAAGGCGGCCCAAAGGGCCGTGTCCGTTAGGCGACAAAGGAGCCTTACGGACATCGACAGCAGAGCGAGGGGTTCCCCTTCCCCCAAACGAGCAGCAAATATGTTAACAGGCCCTGGTCGGAGCGAGAACAGCCCGAAGGAAGGTCAGTCGCTGCCCCGTGGTGGGCTTTTGCAAGGCGGCCTGCGGGGTGATGGAGGAACAGAGGCGTAACGCCTGATGGGAAGCGTCCATGCAAGGAGGGAGCCTGCTTCGCGCAGACTCCCTCCTTTTTTGCCTGCCCGTACACGAACAGACAACGAAACGGCAACAGCGAGCCGGGTGGAGTGCCGGACGGTTTGTTCAAGCGTCCCGTGCCGCTGGAATGGACAAACGCGAGGCGGCGGCACAGCGCAACCCGACTCACGGCGAGCGGAAAAAACGCGTTTTTCCCGCGATGTGACAGGTTATGGTTTGCGGCGCGAAAACGGCGCAAACGGAAAATGCTCCAGAGGGTTAGGGCTGGGCCAGTTCCTCGTAGGGGATGAGCTCCTTGTCGGGCAGGCCCTTTCCGGCGGTATCGCCCAGAGAGAGCCAGGGGTTGACCCGCTTCAGTTTGCTGGTGTCCCAGCGGGGGAGCAGATGAGGCTGGATGTTCTTCAGCTCAAATTCGCGGACAAACTTGTCCATATCCGTATCCGGGTGAACACCGGCCTTGAAAAGAGCTTTGCCAAACAGGCCATGCAGGAATTCGGGCAGTCCGTCGCGCCGGTGGTTCAGGAGGGCCTCGGCGTCATCCACATCCGGTGCGTAGAGGCGTGCGTGGGTCTGCGCCAGCCATTGCTTGTAGTCGGGACGGAAGGGGTTGTCCAGAAAGAGCGAGGGATAGTAGTCATACGAAGCGTCTTTCGCTCTTTCCAGACAGGAAAGCATATAGGAGGCTGACGTTGCGGGACGGTGTACCCTGTTGACGTACTCGATCCCCGCTTCAGCCACACGAACGCGGAACGGGATGTCCAGAACGGCCCGCCGGATCTGTTCCTTCAAATTGTTCCTGTCGATGGGGATGACGGGCCGGTGGAAGGGGATCGGCGACATGTCCGCGTTATTGCCGCCCAGGACGGCGCAACCGCAGGCCATGCTTTCGTTGGCAAGGATGCCATGACCGCCGCAAGCCAGCTGATCGATGACGATATCCGCCAGTTGAAGTGTTTTTTGGAGTTGCTTGCTGGGGACTTTCGGTGGCCTGATGTAATCAAAGTCCAGCCCTTCTTCCCGCAGTTCATTGAGGCAGGCCTCGATAACGCTTGTTCCCTTGAATGCCTCCCTGCTTGGGGCGTGGAGGATGACAGGTGTCTTTCGGGCCGGGATCATTGGCGAGCAGCCGTCGGGATCGAAGGTATTGACCGCGGCAAAAAAAGGAGAAAAACCCAGTGAGCTATGGGCTGAACAATTGGCGATGACATCGGCGTACAAGGCGCTCATGCACTCTTTATACAGCTTTGGCGCAAGATGGTAGACGTAGACGAGTCCAGACATGTAGGCGGCAGGCTTGCGCCAGTCGCGGCTGGGGCGGGCAAGTTCCAGCAGTTCTGGAAGAGCTATGTTGAAAGGTGCGCCAGCGTAATTCCAGGCTAGGGAGCTGGGATAGATAAAGCGTGTGCAGGAACCTGTATTGCGGATGATGACCTTTTTCCCCATCTCATGCAAGATCGGCAGGTCGTACATGCCTGGGAGCAGCGTTTGCCCAGAGATGAAGATAAAGAGATCGAAATTTTCTATGAACGAAAAAAATTCTTTTGAAGGTTCAAGCGAAGTGTTGTTTTGTCCTTGTACAAAAGTATTTGGGGCAAATACAAATGAGAAATTATGATCATAAAATTCATTGCTGGAAAAGGCAGCCGTTTTTACATCATGGCCAAGTTCTGAAAAACCTCTGCCAAAATTATAGATAAAGCCCGCAGTATTTATACCTGAAATCAAAATTTTCATGGCATTTTCCTTGTTGAAAAATACTTTGACCGTCAGTTGCTTTCTTGCTTAGGCAAACTGGCGCGAAAGCATCGCTGAGTAAAGCGTTTTCCTGTTGTCGTACCATGAATCGAAAAAAACTCTGGCATCCAGACCGCTGGTGAGCTTGCCGTCTTCGCAGTGGTGAAAAACCTTTTCGCCCGCTTTGATGAAACAAAAATCCCCGATGCTGACCCCGTCCGAAAAGATGGCGCCCGTCCCCACGAAGCTGTTGGCGCCGATATGGACGAAGCCCGGGATGTTGACGCCCTGGCAGATATAGGCATTGTCTGCAAGCGAACTGTCATGCCCGATGATCGCCCCCGGCAGGATGGTGACCGCGCTGCCTATGCGTACGTCCGCGTCAATGATGGCTCCCGGGCCGACATAGCAGTTTGCGCCGATCTGGGCGGAGTCGTCGACGATGGCCTGTCCGCTGATCACGGAAATGGGCTGCAGGCCTTTGGCCAGCATTTTTTGTACGCATCCCGCACGGTTTTGATTGAAGTTGCCGTAGCCGATGGCACAAAAAAAGTGTTCCGCGCCCAAGTTTTCATGGGTTTCCAGCAGGGAAAAGGGGAGGCAGGGCCTCCCCATGAACTGACGCTCCTGATGGCAGTGGTCATCAACGACATATCCGGCGATATCAAACCGCGGACTCAGCTGAACGGATACCTGCCGGGCGAAGTTGCCCACTCCCCATATCACGCAGCGCGGCTTCATGATCACAGATCCGTTTTCTTCACCTTGATGTCAGGGCTGTCCGGCAGGGCCATGAACAACTTCTCAGCCGAGGCATTGGAGATGTGATACTTGCTGATCATGAACTCATGGAGCGTGGTGCCATGCTGGTTCAGGCAGGCTTCCCAGGCATCGATGCCAGCGCGCATCTCAAACACATGTTCGCAGTATTCTTTCCATTCCCGCGCCAGGTTGCGCACTTCTTCATTCTTCCCGCCCATCGCCACGATGATGAATGACTTCAGAGCGTCGGAAATATCCCCGTGGATATAGGAGCGCAGCCCGAACTCCAGCATCTCATCGGTGGTCGAACACTGGCTGTTCGCAAAGAAGATGTGCGGATCCTTGATCTCTCTGCGGTTGGCGATGCAGAGGTTTTCAGTGGAGTGCGTCTTGAGCGAAAGCAGCCAGCTGCAGTTTTTGCACAGATATTTTTCCTTATCAAGCTGGGCGAAGTTTGCGTCTGACATCAGCTTGCGATAGCGCTTATACTTCTCGCCGTTCCAGATCTCCATGATGCTCTGCTTGCTGACGTCCCCCATGATGTTTGTTTCAAAGGGGTCGGCAATGCACGAAACCACCTTGCCATCCCACGTTATGGGCATGATGGAATAGGGGATGATGCATCGGGGAAGCTTTTTTTCTTCGATCTGATCGAAGAACTCAAATTCAATGCCGTCGACGGCATTGTAGAAATTGAACAAGCCGTTGATGCTGATATTGAATGCGGGATAACGCTTGCTGAAAAAGTCAAAGACTTCTTCATCCGCATAGTGTTTGTTGGCCTCGCATCTGACCATGTAGATGAATATCTTTTTTGTTTCTTTTCTCCGTACATATTCACTGTGGAGATAGTCCACATTCTTCAGGACAAGATCAAAATAGTCCCTCCGATGTGCCATCTTGTAGTGTTCCCTGTCGATAGCGAAGATGGAGATACCGACATAGTCTGCGTAATCAAGAAGACCATCGGCTATGGTCGTGTTCATGCGCGCGGCGTTGGTATTCAGCGCGACTTCATAGTCGGGGCGCTTCTCCTTAAGATAGGCCATCATATCAATAAAGCGGGGATGGAGCAGAGCCTCGCCCGTCTTGTAAAGATATACACGGCGAGGGGCTTCCGGAAGCTCGTTGACGATTTTTTCAAAGAGTTCCCACTTCATGATGCCGCGCTGCGGATTGCCTTCGGCGTCCTTTCCCTTGCGCATCTTGTCGATGGCGCACGTTATGCATCTGTTGTTGCAGACGTTTGTTGGGCAAATATAGACGGCGTTGGGGAATTCCACTTCACCGTCGGTCTGGTTCGACCATGCGAAGAGCGCACTTTTTTTGGCACGGCTGACCAATTCTTCAATTTTCGTATCCATCGGATTCTCCTTACCTGTCTTGTCAGGCGGCATTCCATGCTGAGCAGCGCAAAATATCGCGTCGTCAGCCAGGGATCCTTTCATATTGGCCGGATGGGAACTTTGTTAACAACGTGTAAAGTTGCCGGCAGCCGGCAGCCAGGGATATCCTGGGGGCAAAACCCAGTTCATTTTTTGCCTTGCTGATGTCAAAAAACCAGCTGATATCTTCTGAGCGGGAAGCTTCATACCGGATGGGCGTGCCTTTTTTGCCGGAGATGCCAATGAACAGGCGGGCGAGATCCGTGGTGGAGATGCTCCGCTCCCCGGCGATCAGGAATACGCCCTCTCCCTGGCGCAGTCCGCAGTGGCAGGCCCTGACGATGTCCTGCACATGGATGAAGTTCTGGCATCGCTCGCCTGTGCCCCAGATGACAAAAGGCTTGCCGTCGAGCGCATTGCGCAAAAATATGCCCATCAAAGTCGTCTGCGGCATCCCCACGCCATAGGGCGAGGCGATGCGGTAGGTCAGGATGCGCATCGGCGTCGTGCCGCGACAGGCATCACAGACGTCTTCCGCAGCAAGCTTCGAGATATGGTACGCGGTTTGCGGTTCTGCCGGCGTGGCCTCGTTCTGTGGGCCGCCAGCGCACGAGCCGGTGACATAGGCGCTTGACATGTTGATGAATGCCCGACAGCGACGCGCAAGAGCGACGGCCAGCACATTCCGGGTCCCCTGCACGTTGACCCTGGCATAGTCCTCACTGGAATGCTGTGCCCCCGGCAGCAGTGCCGCCAGATGGATGCAGGCGTCGATCTGACGGGGGAGGATGTCCTCCCAGCTGTCTGGGGATTGGATATCTCCCGGGAAATATTCTATATTCGGATGCGCTGGCGGCAGGCTTTTCCTGTAAGGCGCATAGACCCTGATCCCTCGCTTTGCCAGCGAAAGGCTGATATGGCGGCCGATGAACCCTCCTGCGCCGGTTACCAAGCAGCTTTGCATATTCATCCGAAAAAGGGTTGCGCCCGTTGTGTTAGGGAAGGATCGTCTCTTCCAGCCGTCTGCCGATGTACACTGTCTTGGTGTAGGCTTCGGGCAGCGTCCGCTCGCCAAGGATCTGCCGCCTGAGCAGCATCTCCGGCTCATTCCAGCCGCCAAGCGCCCGCAGAGAAGTCGTCCCCGAAAAGCGGGGATTGATCTCGAGCAGGCAAAGCTTCCCCCCGGTAAAGCGGCACTGGATGTTCATGGGGCCACGCCCTCCGAGCGCCAGGGCGACCTCGGCACACGGCGCGCAGACGTGAGGATAGGCCGCCAGCGTGCCCTGCGAGATCCCGCTGCTTATGACCAGATGTTCCCCCAGCTCCTTGCGGCCGGTCGTATTCTTGACGCGCTGCCGGCGGCTGATGGACACGTTCAGGTTGCGATGCAGACCAATGGTTCCCATCAAGGTGCCCTCCGTATCCTGCAGGACGCCGACAGTGAATTCGTCCTCAGCCGTTCCCACATACTCCTGCGCGACAAATTCGCCGTGCTGCTCCAGGAGGTAGCTGGCAAAAAAGTGCAGCTCCTTGTCGTTTCTGACAATGAAGACATCGGTCGATCCGCCGGATTGTTTAGGGTCAGGACTCATTATTTCCATACGCTTCAAAAAAGAGTAGGTATGGAGACGGAGGTTACCATGTCTACTCTTT
>NZ_CALUWS010000017.1 GCF_944324525.1 uncultured Desulfovibrio sp. | reverse complement strand
AAAATGCTCTACGGAGCGGGCGGGGTGTTTTTTTGCGGGGGGAAAGGAGGGAGCTTTTTGCAAAAAGCCCCCTCCTTTCCCCCCTGCACCCCCCTTTCCTCCCGCAAAAACGTTTACCGGGGAGGGTGACAAGAAGACTTTTCCCGGCAGGCTCCCCCTCGACCGCAGGTCTCCCGGCTGCATACCGGCAAGGGACTGTCCTGCCCCCCCTCCTCCCTCCTGCTGGAGCCTTTTGCCTTTGAAAAAGGGAAAGCGTAAAGCGGCGGCGCCGGATATCCTCCAGATGCGGCTTCCCCGGCATCATGGCAGGAAAAACGGCGCTTCCCCAGGCGGGAAAGCGCCGTTGTACGTTTCTGGCAGGGATGGAGGACCTGCCCGCGGGCGCAGGGGATATCAAGAGCGGCGGTAACGCGACATGATCGCGGCTCAGTGTGCGGCGCTCACCCTGCTGGTGGCGGGAAGTGCGAGCGTCTTGCTGCCGGCCGGGGGAGAGAGCTTGCCGGCCCGGTAGACGGCGTGCCCCTTGTCCACGATCGTGCCCGCGCCGAGCCAGGTTGCGAGCGCGTCCGAGCTCAGCGTCGCCGTCTCGCCAAAGTCCAGGGTGGCGACGTTCTGTTCCTGCCCCGCAAGGATGATGTTGCCTTCATAAACCGTCAGGGCATCGATCTGCCCCACGTCGAGCCGGAGCGTCCCGCCGCCGTTGACCGTCGTGTAGAGCGTTCCCCTCATTTCGGCAGCCGCTGCGCTCAGGTCCAGCCTGGCGGCTTCCAGCACGAATTTGCCGAGCAAGACAGACAGATGCGACAGGCGTAGCGCCGAGCCGTCGTTCAGATGCAGACTGCCGCCATTTAAAGAGACGCTGCCGCCCTCCCCTTTCACTTTCGCCGCCAGCGTACTCGAGAGACTCAGCTTGCCGCCCTCCTCCAGCATGAGCGTCTTGCTCCCGGACTGTGTCCATTCGCAGGACACCTGCATCACGCCGCTGACGACACGGATGTCCGTCTCCAGCCTGCCGCCTGGAGAAGTGGCGTGCTCGCCGCCCAGCAGCAGCTGGGCTGTTGCGTTCCGGTTGGCGCTTTGGCTATCGTCAAGCGTCAGCCTGTCACCCAGCAACCTGGGCGTCTCCCCCTTCTTGCCTTTGAACTCGAGCATCCCTGATGCGAGCGTGACGGGCGAGCCGTTATTGTCCAACGTCAGCATGTCGGCCTCCACGCGGCAGTCAAAGTCAAAGCTCTCGCCCTTCAGGGTCAGATTACCGGTCCTGCAGGTAAGATAGTCACTCTTGATCCTGTCGTTGGAGCGCCAGCGCCTGACCATGTCCGCCGTCAGCGTCACGGTCTCACCAAGATCCAGGGTGGCTCCGGTCAGCGTCAGCTTCCCGCCGGCCGCCGTCAGGGCCTCTACCTGCTCCGGGTCGAGCCGGAGCGTCCCCTCATCTATCCTCGTGGCAAGAGCACCGTTCATGACGATCTTTGCCTTCCTCACATCAAGCCTGCCCTTGTACAGCTGGAACTCGCCGGCCCCGGACGCCTCCAGACGGGACAGGCTCGCCCTGGTTTTGGAAAGCAGGCGCATGTGGCCGCCGCCGAACCGCAGGACTCCGCCCTCGCCGCGCAACCCAGCCGTGAGTTTGCCATCACGCATGTCCACCATGCCGCCCTCACCAAGCGTGAGCAGCGCCTCAAAGGAATAAGGGCTGGCCAAATACCAGTCACCGCCATCCACGATGATCGAACCGTTGAAGACGGTGACGGGCAGAGGCAGCTTGCCGCCGTTCCCGCTCAGGCGCAGCACGGCAGCCGCCCCTTCCCCTTTGCTGTCAAGCGTGAGTCCCTGCCCATCAATCAGCGCAGGCTCGTCCCCCGTGCCAGTGAGACAGATCTCTCCCGAGGCAAGGGTAATCTTGTTCATCACTATCAGATTGTTGCACACCAGGCGGCTGCTGGGGTGAAAGCTGAGGCTGCTGCCGTTCAGCAGCAGCTTATCCGCCTTGTAGACGGCGTGGCCCTTGTCGGTCACGCGCTCAAGGCTCGCTGTCTTCACCCCCGTCGATCCCATATCCAGCGTGGCGGGAGCAGCGGCCGACCCGGCAAGGGATATATTGCCGCCGTGCATCATGGAGTCCGCTATCCTCTCGTCAAGGACAAGACTTCCGCCGGGCTGGACGGCATAGGATGCCGCCTGCTCCGCTATCGCAGGGGATGCCGCCCGCCCCCCTGCCACGTGCTTCACTGTGCCCCGAACCTCGATATGCGCCCCGGACACCTTGTCGTAGATGAACGATACGTCCATATCCGGCGCGACCGTCAGCGTGGCCCCGGTCAGCTCGCGGACCTCGCAGCGGGCCGTCTGACCGGGGGTTGCGCTTTGCAGGGTCAGGGCGCCGTCCCCTTCGATGCGCCCGGTAAGGCCCCTGTCGCTCGCGAGGATGTTTTCCTTGCCTCGCACCGAAAGGGTGCCGATCTGCGCCGCTCCGGCAACGGACAACCGGCCGCCGTCCAGCGTGATGCGGGACGTGTCGCCATCCGCGACCGTGCAGGACCGGACGTCCACCGTGGCGTTGCGCACGATCAATTCGCCCTCGCAAACAAACGAGAGCGCAGCGCCGGAAAGCATGCCCCCGTCGATCGTCATGCGCGCCCCCTTCTGGATGAGGATCCAGGTCGTTTCGACCTGCTCATGACGTTCGCCGGACAGCGTCCAGTGCTCGCCGGGCTCCAGGCTGACCGGCGCGGAAGAGTTCCACCACTCGCCGCCGGGGATCTCGGCCAGTGCGACGCCCGCTCCCCCCATGAGCAGCATGGCGGCCACGGAAAGAATGCCGAAAACAGAGGACAGACGGCGCTTGCGCGACACGGCCGGACGGGCGGCGCCGGCGTTGTCGAAAACTGATGCAGTGTTGCGTCCGATCATGTGACATCTCCCAAACAGGACGGCTGAACAAGAGATATGGACAGAAAGCGCCCGCGCAAACAGACGCGGGACCACCCCGCACCTGCACAGGCTGCTTAGAGCGTTTTGCCTTTGAAAAAGGTAAAACGCGAGGCGGCAGCACAGCGCCGCCCGGCCAAAAGTGAGCGGAAAAACCGCGCTTTTTCCGCGAAACGCCAGGCCGTATGGTTTGAAGCGCGAAGCGTTTCAAACGGAAAATGCTCTAGTGAAAACGGCGTTTTTCGCGAACCACGTTTTTGTAGCAAAAAGGAAGGCGGAACAACAGCTTTTTCCGTCAGAGCCGGAGAAGCCGCCGCGTCGCGGTGTGCTTTTTTCAAAGGCAAAACGCTCTTGCGCGCCGGCATGCCGGACGCATGCGGCAAGAAGGGACGCGCTGCGCTGCCGCTGCGGGGCGGATGCCCCGCCTCTGGCGCATGCGGCGCACTTTTGCTATATTGTCGTCCGACACATTGTCCTGCATGGCGGCAGTCCCGCTTTCCGCCGCCCCCTGCCGTACCCGCCAGACGAGAGAGGCCGTATGACTACTTGCAGCACCCTCCCCGACATTTTCGCTGACCCAGAGAGCTGTTGGCCGCAATGGCTGGATGCCTGCCGCGTGGGCGACGACGCCAGCGCCGCCGCCTATGAAGCCGCTCCGCCCGCCCAGCGGGCCGCCCTGAAAACCGGTCTGGCCCTCATGGCCCAGTATTTCGGCCGCCCCACCGCCCAGCAAAGCGGCGGCTGGCGCGACCCCTTCAGCGGTTTCTGGCAGGAAGAGCATCGTTGCCCCGCCCCGTGGGCCGTGGTGGCCTTTACCCCGGCCTATGCGGCGGCGGCCCGCCTCACCGCGGCCTGCCTGCCCGCCCTCCTGGCGCAAGTCCCCCTGCTTGGGGCCGTCTGCGTGGGCTCGCAGGGCCAGACGCCCACGCCGCAAGCCCTGCTGGCTCTGGAGCTGGCAGGCGTCGAGGACGTGTTCAGTCTGGATGAAGCCGCGCTCTGCCGCCTGCTGGAAGAGACCCAGCCCGGCCCCGGCCGCCTCGTGCTGCTGCACAAGGGCGAACTGGACATTGCCGCACAGACGGCGCGCCACCTCCATATCCCCTGTTACGAGGAGCGCTATGCCCCGGCGCTGGCCCTGCCGCAGCCCGATCTCTTCGATATGGAAGCCCTTGTGCTGGCCCACGGCGAAGGCTGCGTCAAACGGGCCCGTACCGCCGCTCTGCCCGAAAGCCCGGCAGCCATCTACACTACGCCGGAGGCCGCCCGCGCGCATTGCCACCTGAGCGCGGACCGTCCTTTCGGACGCGGCGCCGCCCCGCTGGCCCTGACGCCCGGCTGTGAAGGCTTCTGGCTGCACGACGGCCTGACGCCGGATTTCTTCGCTCTCCGGCGCGCGGCCTTCGGCCTGCTGTAGGGACGTTCAGGCAAATTTTACGCGGGGATCCGTCCCCGCGTCCCTTTTCCCGTATCACCGGGAGACCGGCGGACGAAGGGACGGTTTTTGTGTCGCGCCACCCGCCTCTCTTCCCCAAAAAACACACACTGGAGAGGAGGCGGACGGCAGGGGACGACAGCCTGGCGCGTCCTTCCCTGCATCCCTTTTCCGTATCGCCGGGGGACCGAAAGACGAGGGGACGGCCTGCGTGCCACTTTTCCCCTTCCATCCTCCCCAGTAAAAGCGCGCTGGGGAGGGGTTGGGGGGCCTGGGGGGAAGGGGGACCCCTCCCGCGCCGGCGGAGGGGTCCCCCTTCCCCCCAGACGGGCCATGTCCGTCGGACCTTCGGTCTTACGGGCATCGACAGCAGAGCGCGACCGAAAGGCGGCCGCAGGCCGTGCCCGTTAGGCGACGCAGGAGCCTTACGGGCATCGACAGCAGAGCGAGGGGGCCCCTTCCCCCAGACGACGACCACCCGTACCGGAGCATTTTGGCGGGAAATTTGAACCATCGTACAGGACAGCCCATGCAGGACATTCGCAATATCGGCATCATCGCCCACATCGACGCGGGCAAGACGACGCTTTCCGAGCGTATGCTCTTTTACAGCCACAAGATCCACCGCCTGGGCGAGGTCCATGACGGTACGGCCACCATGGATTATCTGCCGGAAGAGCAGGAACGGGGCATCACCATCACCTCGGCCTGTACGTCCTGTCAGTGGTCGGGGCACACCATCAACCTCATCGACACGCCGGGGCATGTGGATTTCACCATCGAGGTGGAGCGTTCGCTGCGGGTGCTGGACGGCGCTGTGGGGGTCTTTTGCGCGGTGGCCGGGGTGGAGCCGCAGTCGGAGACCGTCTGGCGGCAGTCCGAGCATTTTGCCGTGCCCAAGCTGGCGTTCATCAACAAGATAGACCGGCTGGGCGCGGACTTTGAGTCCGTGCTCATCGCGCTGCGGGAGCGGCTTGGGGCCAATCCCCTGCCGCTGACCGTCCCGGTGGGACAGGGGGAGGAATTCCAGGGGCTGGTGGATCTGCTGGCCGAGGAGTACCTGACGTTTTCGGCGGAAGATCAGGGCCGCACGGTGGAGCGCCGTCCCGTGGCGGAGGCCGGGACGCAGGCGGCGGAGTTGTGCGCCACCTGGCGGGAACATCTGCTGGAAAAGCTGGCCGAGGCCGACGACGATTTTCTGGAGAGCTACCTTGGCGGCGGCTACGGGCCGGAGGACATCAGCGCGGCCTTGCGCCGGGCGACGCTGGCGCGTGCGGTCACGCCCGTGTACTGCGGTTCCGCTCTGCGCAACAGCGGCGTGCAGCCGCTGCTGGACGGCGTTTGCGCCTGGCTGCCCTCGCCGCTGGACGTGCCCGCGCCCACGGGGACGGATGAGGAGGGGGAACAGGTCGTCATCCCCGCCGATCCGGCGGCCCCGGTGGCGGCGCTGGTCTTCAAGGTGCTCATGGAGAATGGCCGCAAGCTGAGTTTTTTGCGCCTGTACGCCGGGACGCTGCATGAAGGCGACAGCCTGCGCAACGTGAACCAGCATTGCGACGAGCGCGTAGGACGCATCTACCGCATGCACGCCGACCGCCGCGAACAACTCGAAAGCGCCGCCGCGGGCGACATCGTCAGCATCATCGGCCTGCGTTCGGCCCATACCGGGGAGACGTTCACGGGCCGGGAGCGGCAAGTGCGCCTGGAAGCCATCGAAAGTTACGCGCCGGTCATCACGCTTGCGCTGGAACCGCGCAATGCCGACGAGGGCAAGGTGCTGGACGAGGCGCTGGAGCGCTATGCCGCCGAAGATCCCACCCTGCTGGTGCGGCAGGATGAGGAATCCGGCTGCCGCATGGTCTCCGGCATGGGTGAGCTGCATTTGGACATCCTGCTGGAACGCATCCGGCGCGAGTACGGCATAAGCCCCCGGGCCGGGCATCCGCAGGTCATCCTGCGCGAATGCGTACGCAAGAGCGGCGAGGCCGACGTGACCTTTGAACGGGACCTCGGCAAGGAGCACCATCAGGGCCATGTGCGTCTTACGGTCGCTCCGCGTGAGCGCGGCACGGGAAATGCGGTCACGGTGGGCGACTTTTTGCCCGCCGACCCGCAGGAAGCGGCGCGGCTGCTGCCTCGTGCCCTGCTGGAGGCCGCCCTGTCCGGCGTGCGGGATGCCCTGCAGAGCGGCGAGCGTACCGGCTATCCGCTGGAAGATGTGGCCGTGCGGCTGGAACTGGTGGAACGCACGGAGGGGCTGACCACCGTACCGGGCACGCATCTTGCGGCCGGGCAGGCCCTGCGTGAGGCCGTGTCCGCCGCCTCGCCGGTGACGCTGGAACCCATCATGACCGTCAAGATCAGCGTACCGGACGATTTTCTGGGCGCGACCATCAGCCTGCTTGGCGCTTGCGGCGGCAAGGTGGACGATCTGCAGGACCGGGCGGGTCTCAAGCAGGTGCAGGCCACGGCTCCCCTGCGCAAGCTTTTCGGCTTTTCCACTCAGCTCCGTTCGGCCACACAGGGTCGGGCCGGGCTCATGCTTTCCTTTGACCGCTTCGACCTGCCCTGACGGGCGCACACGGGAGACAGAGCATGTCACGCCATCCCGGCGGCGCATCCGCCCAGCCCGCCGCCAAGAAAAGCCTTGGTCAGCATTTTCTGAAGCATGAACATATCTGCCGGCGCATCGCCGCCCTGCTGCTGCCGCAGCCGGAAGACCGCGTCCTGGAGATCGGCCCCGGGCCGGGCGCGCTGACCCGCGCGCTGGAGGAGCAGCCGCACGCCTGCTTGCTGCTGCTGGAAAAGGACGATCACTGGGCGGCGGAACGGCAGCGGCTGGCCGGAGCCCGCACGCAGGCCGTGCTGACGGACGCGCTGCGCTTCGACTGGTCGCGCATCACGCCCGCCTATCCCTGGAAGATCGCGGGCAACCTGCCCTACAACGTGGCCTCCCCCATGCTCTGGGACATGGTGGCGCAGGCACGCGGCCTGCAGCGCGGCGTCTTCATGGTACAGAAGGAAGTGGGACAGCGGCTGGCCGCCCGGCCGGGCACGTCGCACTACGGCGCGTTGTCGGTCTGGGTGCAGAGTTTCGTGCGCCCCCGGCTGGAATTCATCGTGGGGCCGGGCGCGTTCAGCCCGCCGCCCAAGGTGGACTCCGCCGTCCTGACCTTTGAGCCCCTGCCGGAAGCGGCACGCCCGCCACATGCGGCCGAACTTTCGCGCCTGCTGAAGATCTGCTTCCAGCAGCGGCGCAAGCAGATCGGCGGCATTTTTCGTCGTTGCGGGGATGCGGCCCTGCTCACCCTGCCGGAAGAGGCGGGACTTGCGCCGCAGCTGCGCCCGGAACAGCTTTCCGTGGCGGATTTTCACCGTTTGAGCGCTCTTTTGGCCGCCAAAGCTTGACAAGATTCCTGAAAAATTGTTCCCCTTTTCACGTACGGTCCCTTGCTTGCTTCCTTTTTTGCCTGCCGTACAAGAAACCTGGCCGGGGGGGCCGGGATATGTGTAGGAGGATAGTTTCATGACCAAGGCAGACTTTATCGAAAAAATCGCGGCCAAATCCAATCTGACCAAGGCCGCCGCCGAGCGTGTGCTCAACGCCTTTCTTGCCTCCGTGGAAGAAAGTCTCGTGGAAGAGGGCAAGTTGACGCTCACCGGTTTCGGCACCTTCAGTGTGGAGACCCGTCAGGCCCGGCAGGGACGCAATCCCCGTACCGGCGAGACGCTCACCATCGCCGAAGGCAAGATGATCAAATTCCGTCCCGGCAAGATGCTCAAGGACGCCCTCGAAGACTAGAGCGTTTTATCTTTAAAGATAAAACGCGAGGCGGCGGCACGCCAAGCGAAAAAACCGCGTTTTTACCGCGAAACGACAGACCGTATAGTGTGCAACGTAAAACGATTCACACGGAAAATGCTCCTGGAGACGGTGGGTGGCCTTGTGCTTTTTTTGCCCGCCGCCCTCCCTCTGGAGAAAAAAGACTTGCCTTGCGGGGAAAAACGGTATATAGACGCTTTTCGTTCGCTTTGGAACGACGGCGGCTACGGTCGCCGAGTGCCCGGCCACGGCCGGAGCCCTGAAAAAAGGGGGTGATGTCTGTGCCCGGTGTATTCCTGAACGAAGACGATTACAACTTTGATATCGCGCTCCGCCGCTTCAAGAAGCAGGTGGAAAAGGCCGGTGTGCTGTCCGAAATGAAGAAGCGTCAGCACTACGAAAAGCCCAGCGTGATGCGCAAGAAGAAGAAGGCCGCTGCCCGTAAGCGCCTGATGAAGAAGATGCGCAAGATGAACGCGGCGTAATGTCGCGCCCGCGTCCCTTGGGGCGCAAGCGACGCTGTCCGTTTGCGGGAGGCCCTGCCTTGGGCTTCCCGCTTTTTGATTTTTTCCGGGTCCCGGCCCGTGAGGATATCGACATGAGCCTGTTTGAACAGATTGATAAAGACTATGTGCAGGCCTACAAGGCCAAGGACGCCGTGCGCCTGTCCGTGCTGCGTCTGCTCAAGACCGCCGTCAAGAACCGGCTGGTGGAGCTGCGCCGCCCCGGCGGCACGCTGAGCGATGAAGAGATGCTGGACGTCATCATCAAGGAAGGCAAGCAGCGTCAGGACTCCATCGAGCAGTACACCGCCGCCAATCGTCCCGATCTGGCCCAGAAGGAAGCCGAGGAGCTGGCCGTCATCCAGGAATACCTGCCCCAGCCCCTGAGCGCGGAAGAACTCGGCCGCCTCATCGAGGAGACCATCACCGCCGTGGGCGCGGCCTCGCCCCGCGACATGGGCAAGGTCATCTCCGCCATCATGGCCACGCACAAGGGCCGTGTGGACGGCAAGCAGCTTTCCGAAGCCGTCAAGCAGCGCCTGACGCCCCAATAAGTCCCGCAACAGGAGGCCGTGCCGCTGCGCGGCCTTTTTTTCGTTTTTCGCCTGCCCCGCTCACGGGGAGGTCATCCCGCTCACCTTCAGTCGGCCTCCCGGCCACCCCCTTGCCCCATGATTCACGCGCGAACCCTTGCCGCTCTGGAATTTGACGCCGTCATCGCCCATCTGGCCGGGCATTGCACCTCCGGCGTCGGACGCGAACACGCCCTGCGTGTCGCGCCTCTTGCCGATGCCGATGCCGTCACGCGGGAAGCCCGCCTTTTTGACGAGTCCCGCGTCTGGGCGGCCCGTCCGCTGGGCAACGGCGGTTTCATGCTGACCTCCTTCCCCGACGTGAGCGGCCTGCTGCGTGCGGTGGAGCGTCCGCACGCCCAGCCGGATACGGATGCCTTCTGGGCCCTGCGGGAGGTACTGCGTCTGGCGCAGGCCGCCGTGGAATCCATCGCCGTGCCCGAAGCCGAGACGCAATGGCCGTACCTGCTGGACTTTGCCCGCCGCTCGCCTCTGCCGGTGCAGCTCACCGCCGCCCTCAACCGCTGCCTTTCCGATGACGGCTACATCCGCGACGAGAGCTCGCCGGAACTGCATCAGGTCCGCAGCGAGCTGCGCCGCCTGCATCAAAACTGCATGCGCAAGGTCAAGGACTACGCCGTGCAGTACAATATGCTGCCCTATCTGCAGGACGAATTCATGACCCTTTCGTCCGACCGCTATGTGCTGCCGCTCAAGGCCAATTTCAAGGGGCGCATGCAGGGCATCATCCATGACTGGTCGCAGACCGGCGAGACCTGCTATTTCGAGCCCATGTTCCTGGTGGAGATCAACAACCGCCTCCAGGAACTCAAGCGGGAAGAGCGCGAGGAAGAGCAGAAGATCCTTGCCTATCTGCGCTCCCTGCTGCTGGCCGAGCTGCCCGGCGCGCGGGCCGCCCTCGACCTGCTGGCCGGGCTGGACGTCCTGCAGGCCAAACGCCGTCTGGCTGAAAGCTATGACGGCCGCTGCGTGCCCCTGACCCCGGCGGCGGAAGGCATCTGCCTGCTGGAGGCCCGGCATCCGCTCCTGCTGCTGGGCCGGGCGGAGGAGACCCGCCAGACGCCGCCGGAGCGCGAGCGGCGCAACGCCCGCGACGCGGCCGAAGCCCGCGAGGCGGCCCGGCGGCGCGTGCGGCCGCTGGACATCGTGCTGCGCCCCGGCGAACGCGCGCTCATCATCACCGGCGGCAATGCGGGCGGAAAGACCGTCTGCCTCAAGACGCTGGGCCTCATGGCCGCCATGACCCTGAGCGCCCTGCCCGTCCCGGCGGGCGCGGGTTCGCATCTGCCGTGGTTCGGCCGGGTGGACGCCTTCATCGGCGACGAGCAGAGCCTTGCGGACAACGTCTCCACCTTCACGGCCCAGATCCAGCATCTGGGCAAGGCCTGGAAGCATCTGGACGCCGAGGCCCTCGTGCTGCTGGACGAATTCGGCGCGGGCACCGACCCGGCGCAGGGGGCGGCGCTGGCCCAGGCCGTGCTGGACGAACTGCTGGAAAAGCGGACGTACACTCTCGCGGCCACGCACTTCCCGGCCCTCAAGAGCTACGCCCTCACCCGCGAAGGCGCGCGGGCGGCTTCGGTGCTCTTTGACCCGCAGAGCAAGAAACCCCTCTTCCGGCTGGCCTACGATCAGGTGGGGGCCAGTCAGGCGCTGGACGTGGCCCGTGAGCACGGCCTGCCGGACAGCATCCTGCGCCGGGCGGAACAGTATCTTTTGCAGGACGGGCAGGAGACGGGACAGGTGCTCCAGCGCCTCAACGACCTTGCCGCCCGCCGTGAGGAAGAACTGCGCGATCTGAAGAAGGCGCAGGACAAGGCCCGGCGGGAGGCCGAACACGCCCGCGAAAAATTCGAGAAGGAGCGCCTGCGCCTGCATGACGAGGTACGCGCGCAGGCGCAGGAGCTCATGCGCGCCTGGAAGGAAGGCCGCGCCACCCAGAAGCAGGCCCTGCGGGAGATGTCCCGCCTGCGGGCCTCGCTGGCCGCCGCCCCGCAGCAGGAGGAAGCCCCCGCCGCCGCCCTGCCCGTGGCGGAGACCTTCCGCGTGGGACAGGAAGTGCTGCATACCGCCTTCAACAAGCGCGGCCGCATTACCGACATCGACGAGCGCCGCAACCGCCTGCGCCTTGACCTCAACGGCGTGAGTCTCTGGGCCGCGGTGAAGGACGTGCGCCTGCCAGCGGCCGCCGCCCCCGCGGCCGCCCCCTCGGCGGTGGGCCGGGCCGTGCGTGCGCAGACGGACGACAGCGCCCCGGCCCTCAAGCTCGATCTGCGCGGCATGCGCGCGGATCAGGCCCTGGCCGAAGTGGAACGCTTCCTCGACAAGGCCCTGCTGGCGGGCTTCCATGAGCTGGAAGTGGTACACGGACGCGGCACCGGCGCGCTGCGCCGGCAGATACACGATTTCCTGCGCGGCTTCCCGGCCGTGGAACACTTTGCCCTTGCCCCCGAAGACCGCGGCGGCGACGGCATGACCATCGTCCAGTTGCGCTGAGATGATGCGGGGGAGAGGGACCTTTGCAAAGGTCCCCCCCGCGCTCCCTCCCCTCGAAACTCTTGCCGGGGTCCCTCACCGTGCGGGTGACGCCGCAGTCCCCCGCCGTGGCCCCGGTCCCCGGACAGCCTATGCAGGAAACCAACGCTCACCTGTCGGAGGAGACCAGTCTCCGGGATATGGCCGCCGTCCACGGGCTCCTTTTGCGGATGGCCCAGTGCCACGACCTTGATCAGCTTTTTGCGCTGGTCACGGATCATCTCGGCCGCCTGCACGATACGGCGCTCTGCCGCATCTGGCTCATGGAGCAGGCGGATCCCCAACGCTGCGCCGCCTGTCGTCACTTCTACGACTGCCCGGAGCATCGCCGCTGCCTGCGCCTTGCGGCCGGGTACGGGCAGTCCCGCGTCAGCGGCGAGACCTGGACGGCGCTGGACGGCAGGCATCAGCGCTTCCCGCTGGGGCGCGGCAAGGTGGGCCTCATCGCGGCTTCCGGCGAGGCGTTCCATGTGGATGCCGTCTCCCCAGACATGCCGTGGGTGAGCGACCCGGACTGGATCGCCCGTGAAGGCATCAGCACCTTCCTCGGCCAGCCGCTGACCCACAAGGGGGAGGTGCTCGGCGTGCTGGCCTTGTTCAGCCGCAGCCGTCATGACGGTCTGGCGCTGGACAGGCTGCGGCTCATCGCCGATTATCTTGCCGTCTCGCTGGCCAATGCCCAGCAGTTTGAGGAGCTGACGCGCCTCAAGCGGCGTCTGGAGATCGAGAATTCCTATCTGCAGCGGGACAGCGCCGATCCCGGCCCTTTCTTGGTAGGCGACAGTCAGGCCATCCGTGGCCTGAAGGAGAACATCCGCCGCGTGGCCTTTTCGGCCGCGCCCGTGCTGATAACCGGCGAGGTGGGCACGGGCAAGGGCGCGGTGGCCGCCGAGCTGCACCGGCAGAGCGCCGTCGCCGCCGGGCCGCTGGTCAAGGTGGACTGCGCGGCCATCTCACCGGGGCAGTTCGAGCGGGAATTCCTCGGAGAGCGACAGGACGACGCGGTGCATGTGGGCTTTCTTGAGGCCGCCGCTCACGGAACGCTCTTTCTTGAAAATGTCGATGACATCCCGCTGGATGTGCAGGGCAAGCTGCTGGGCATCATCCATTCGGGATCGTTCCTGCGTCCCGGCGACAAAGCGCGCCGCCCGGTGCGGATCCGCATTCTTGCCGCCACGCACGCGGATCTTTTCCAGCAGGTGCGGCAGGGGAAGTTTCGGGAGGACCTCTATTACCAGCTCAATGTCCTTGCGCTGGACGTGCCTCCCCTGCGGGAGCGCAAGGAGGACATCCCCCTGCTGGCCGGGCACTTCCTGTCCGCCTTTGCCGCGCAGCTGCACCGCCCCGCTTCGGCGCTGCCCACGGATGTCCTGCCCGTGCTTACGGCATACGACTGGCCCGGCAATGTCCGGGAGCTGCGCAATATCCTGCTGCGGGCCGTCATCACCGCGCCGGACGGCCGACTCGACGCCGGGCAGCTTGCCGCGAGCCTGCGCGCCTGCGCCCCGCCGCCGGACAGGGCGGAGCGTGTCTATACGGAGACGGAGATGGACAGCCTGTTCCGTGACAATCTGGTCCGCGCGCTGGACCAGTGCGGCCGCAAGATCTACGGCCCTGACGGCGCGGCGGCCCTGCTGGGCATCAGTCCCACCACGCTCTGCTCTCGCCTGAAGAAATACGGCATATCCCGCCGTGACGGACGCCCGGAGAACGGCCGCCATGCCCGGACGTGACGGACGCCGCCTTTCGCCGGAGACCCTGCACATCATGCGCCGCAAGGCGGTGGAAGCCATCCAGGCCGGAGAGCTGAACCAGACCGAAGCCGCGGCGGTGTTCGGCGTCAGCCGCTCCACGGTGGCGGCCTGGATGAAGGCCTTTCGGGGCGGCGGCGCGGCGGCCCTGCGCGGCGGTCGGAAAGGACGGCCCACAGGCCGGACCATCGAGCGGGGCATGGACGGCGATCTGGCCCGTTTCGTCATGGAGAACCTGCCGTCCGACCCAGACACCGGCGGACCGCTTCTGTGGACGCGGGACCGCCTGACCGCCGCCGTGCAGGCCCAGTGCGGCATCTGCCCTTCCCGCTGGACGGTGCAACGGCTTCTCCAGCAATGGGGACTGACGCTGCCGCCGGAAAGGCGCGAGGCGCTTGCCCGTCTCCGGCAGGAATGCACCCGCCTCCTGTCCGCCGCAACTCCCGGTACGCGGCATGGCCTGCCCGCGCCGCCGTTCTTCCTCCTGCGCTGTCTGCCGCATCCTGTCCGGGCCGCGTCGGGCCGTCCCCCGCTTGGCGGCCACTGGCTGGCGGCCCTTGCTCCGCGCGGTACGGCACTTTTTTGCGGACTGCCGGACGGCCGGTCCGCCGGTGAGGCCATCCCGGCCTTTCTGGATCGTCTTGCCCGGCACGGCGGGCCGGGGCCGCTCCTGCTGCTGCCGGAGGCGGACAGCGCGTTCCGGCGCGTCATGCTGACGTGGCTGCGGCGGCACTGCCGCTGCCTGCCCTTGCTGCAGGCGGAGCAGGATGTCGTGTATTTATTGCACCAAATTAACGTCTTTTCACCCGCCCCCTTCCTCTACTCTCCTCCCAAAAAAACGAAAAAAAGTTGTATAAACCCTATTTATTCTTTTTTCTGCACTTTTTGACATCATTTACAACTAAATTTCGTTGTATAACATTCACCCACCATCTGTAGACGCCGTGCCAAGAAACGGTGCAGATTCAGGACATCCACCTTATTCATGTAGAGTATTTACTTTTTTTCGCGCAGAGTATTGAGAAAATGATTTTCCGTTGCTAGTGTTGCTCCACCAACGGCACATGCCGGTTCCGGCAAGCGCCAGCAAGTATTTAACGAAAAATCGTTGTCATGTAATGTGGAGGTACGGCAATGGCAAAACACGCAACTCCCCTTCTGGACCAGCTGGAAAGCGGCCCCTGGCCGAGCTTCGTGTCCGACATCAAGCAGGAAGCGGCGCACCGTGCGGCCAATCCCGATAATCTGGACTACCAGATCCCGGTGGACGCCCCGGAAGATCTGCTCGGCGTCCTTGAGCTCTCCTACGAGGAAAAGGAGACCCACTGGAAGCACGGCGGCATCGTGGGCGTGTTCGGCTACGGCGGCGGCGTCATCGGCCGCTACTGCGATCAGCCCGAAAAATTTCCCGGCGTGGCGCATTTCCACACCATCCGTGTGGCCCAGCCTTCCGGCAAATACTACAATACGGAATTCCTGCGCGGCCTGTGCAACATCTGGGATCTGCGCGGTTCCGGCCTGACCAACATGCACGGCTCCACCGGCGACATCGTGCTGCTCGGCACCCAGACCCCGCAGCTGGAAGAGATCTTCCACGAGCTGACCCACAACCTGCGTAACGACCTCGGCGGCTCCGGCTCCAACCTGCGCACCCCGGCCGCCTGTCTCGGTCAGTCCCGCTGTGAATATGCCTGCTACAACACGCAGGACATGTGCTATCAGCTTACCATGGACTATCAGGACGAGCTGCACCGCCCGGCCTTCCCTTACAAGTTCAAATTCAAGTTCGACGGCTGTCCCAACGGCTGCGTCTGCGCCATGGCCCGCTCCGACTTTGCCGTCGTCGGCACCTGGAAGGACGACATCAAGATCGATCAGGACGCCGTGAAAGCCTATGTGGGCGGCGAATTCGCCCCCAACGCCGGCGCGCATTCCGGCCGCGACTGGGGCAAGTTCGACATCCAGAAGGAAGTCATCGACCTCTGCCCCTCCAAGTGCATGAGCTGGGACGGCAACAAGATCTCCATCAAGACCGCCGACTGCGTGCGCTGCATGCACTGCATCAACACCATGCCCCGCGCCCTGCATATCGGCGACGAGCGCGGCGCCAGCATCCTTGTGGGCGCCAAGGCCCCGGTGGTGGACGGCGCGCAGATGGGTTCCCTGCTCGTGCCCTTCATCTCCTGTGAAGCGCCCTACACCGAAGTCAAGGAAGTCATCGAAAAGATCTGGGACTGGTGGATGGAGGAAGGCAAGAACCGCGAGCGCGTGGGCGAGACCATGAAGCGCCTGTCCTTCCAGAAGCTGCTGGAAGTCACCGACATCGAGGCCGCCGCCTGCCACGTCAAGGAACCCCGCTCCAACCCCTACATCTTCTTCAAGGAAGAAGTGCCCGGCGGCTGGGACCGCGATCTCGCCGCCTACCGCAGCCGTCATCAACGCTAGTTCAAGGGAGAGACGATCATGGCTTTTATTTCTTCCGGATACAATCCCGACAAACCGATGGAAGGCCGCATCACCGACATCGGCCCCCGCAAGTATGACGAATTCTTTCCGCCGGTCATCAAGAAGAACTTCGGCAAGTGGCTCTATCACGAGATCCTTGAGCCCGGCGTGCTGATGCATGTGGCCGAGAGCGGCGACAAGGTGTACACCGTCCGCGTGGGCGGCACCCGCACCATGTCCATCACCCATATCCGCGAGATCTGCGACATCGCGGACAAATACTGCGGCGGCTATGTGCGCTGGACCACCCGCAGCAACATCGAGTTCATGGTGGAGGACGAAGCCACCATGAAGGCCCTGCGCGACGACCTGAACTCCCGCACCTTTGCCGGCGGCTCCCACAAGTTCCCCGTGGGCGGCACCGGCGCGGGCGTGAGCAACATGATCCACACCCAGGGCTGGGTCCATTGTCACACCCCGGCCACCGACGCCTCCGGCCCGGTGAAATGCGTGATGGACACCGTGTTCGAGGAATTCAAGAACATGCGCCTGCCCGCCCCGGTGCGCATCTCCCTGGCTTGCTGCATCAACATGTGCGGCGCGGTGCACTGTTCCGACATCGGCCTCGTGGGCATCCACCGCAAGCCGCCCATGATCGACCATCAGTGGGCCGACAAGCTGTGCGAGATCCCGCTGGCCGTGGCCGCCTGCCCCACCGCCGCCGTGCGTCCCACCAAGGCGGAATGGAACGGCCAGAAGGTGAATTCCGTGGCCATCAAGCAGGATCGTTGCATGTACTGCGGCAACTGCTACACCATGTGCCCCGCCCTGCCCATTGCCGACAGCGAAGGCGACGGCATCGCCATCATGGTCGGCGGCAAGGTGTCCAACCGCATCACCATGCCCAAGTTCTCCAAGGTGGTCGTGGGCTACATCCCCAACGAACCGCCGCGCTGGCCCACCCTCACCAAGACCGTCAAGCACATCCTTGACGTCTACGCCGCTCATGCCAACAAGTACGAGCGGCTCGGCGACTGGGCCAACCGCATCGGCTGGGAATCCTTCTTCAAGCTCACCGGCCTGAAGTTCACCCACCACCTCATCGACGATTTCCGCGATCCCGCCTACTACACCTGGCGGCAGAGCACCCAGTTCAAGTTCTAACCCCGGTTCGACGCGACCCCGGCGGCGCATACGCGCCGCCGGGACAGGAGACGAAAATGGCCGACAAAGATGTGATCATCGACTTCCTCAAGGGCAAATCCGCCGCCAAGTCCAAATTCTATTTCAAGGACTTCACCGATCTTTTCCCCGACAAAGGCCCCCGCGAAGTGAAAAAGCTGCTCACCCAGCTGGTCAATGAAGAAGTGCTGGAATTCTGGTCCTCCGGCTCCACCACCATGTACGGCCTCAAGGGCGCGGGCAAGCAGTCCCACGCCGAAGGCGAGGACTAGCCGCTCTCCCAGCCCCGGGATACTTTTTTGCCACACCTTGCGTCAGCATCCGTTTCCACGCCGTGCTGACCTCCACAAAACCGGCGGAATGTGCCTTCCCGCCGGTTTTTTGCCATTGGAGCTGATGGCGATGGCGTATGCGGGGGAGGGGGACCTTTGCAAAGGCCCCCCTCCCCTCGAAACTCTTGCCGGGGTCACTCATAGTCCGGGTGACGCCGTAGTCCCGACTGCGTTTCCCGGTCCCCCGGCGGCACGACGAAAAGGCAAGGCCTGGCCGGCCGTCACCGTTCGCTGTCACGTCACCACGCCCGCGCCCCAGAGCATATCAACACATCGTCCACCATACGCCACCTCCTTTTTTGGGGGAGTAGGGTCACCTTGTGCCGTTGTCTCTCTCGGTAAAAGCGCGCTGGGGAAGGGAAGGGGGCCTGGGGGGAAGAATGGCGGGAACGCCTTTTCTCGCTTCGCTACGGCGGCGACCGAAAGGCGGCCCGCAGGGCCGTGCCTGTTAGGCGACGAAGAGGCCTTACGGGCATCGACAGCAGCGCGAGGGGTTCCTCTTCCCCCCAGGCGGACGTCAAGAGTATCATCGCAGCCGTTGCCGCTGTTGGACTTGCTTCGGGGTGGCTATGTCTTGTATCGTGCCGGGGATGTGCTGTACGGAAGGCGGCATGCCAGCGCAGTCGGGCGAAGCAAGGGGACTGCTGATGAGGACGGGGGAAAAGCTGCGTTACATGGTCACGGCCTTTGCCGTGAGCTTTCTGTTTCCGCTGCCGCTGTTGCCGTATCTCCTCATGGACAACGGTCTGATGATCGGCCTTGCTCGTCTGGCCTGCTCGCTCCTCACGGTGCCGGGCGTGCTGGCGTTGTGCGTCATCCTGCCCCTTGTCTGCGGCTGGCTGCTGGCGGCACGGGCGCATTTCCCGCCCACCTTCGCCGCCAAGTTCCTGCCCCTGCTGCTGCCGCCCTGCATCTACCTTTTTTTGCTGGGCCGCCATCTGCGCGTCCTCCCCACCACCTTTGCGGATCTTGCGGACGGCGTGCGTTTTCTGCTGCTGCCCCAGTACGGTCTTTTTTTTCTTGCCTTCCTTGTCAGGAACCGCAAGCGGGAATCGACGCGGGAGCGCCGCAGGGGTCTTGCCTGCCTGCTGCTGACGGCGGCCGCCTGCTGCGCCGCCGTGGGCGTCGATCTGTATGCCGTGCGGCGCGTCACCTTCTTTGACGATGCGCAACGCATGCGGCCGTACAGTCTCGACGATTTCACGGGCATCGTTCTCCCGGCCGGGCCGCCCTCGCTGTGCCTTGCGCAAAACCAGCCCCTTCTGGACGGCACGCTGGCCGCCCTGCCGCTCTACGCCGCCGCATCCTGGGCCGTGGACGGCGAACGTCTCACCGCCGCCGAACGGCGGGAACGCCGTATGCCGCCCCTGGTGGAGTGCAACGGCCTGCACGGCTGGGAACGGCTGACCGCCGGGGAGATAACCTTCTTTTTCGGGCCGCCGCCGTCAATGCGGCAGCTTGACGAGCTGCGCGCCCGGGGACTGACGCCCGACGTGCGGCCGCTGGCCCGCGAGGCCCTCGTCTTTTTCGTCCGCAAGGACGATCCCGTTACCGGTCTGACCAGCGAACAGCTCCGGCGCATCTACACCGGGGAGATCACCAACTGGCAGGACGTGGGCGGTCGGGACGAACGTATTTTCCCCTTCCAGTATGAAGAAGGGGACGAGAACCAGTTCCTGCTGGAACAGCTCGTCCTGCGCGGGGAGGCTCCCACCACCCCGTTGCAGGAGGAAAGCCGGCTCGATCCCTGTGACAGCGGCCCCGTCCGCCGCGTGGCCGCCTACCGCAACAGGCCGGGCGCGCTGGGCTTCGGCCTGCGGAGCTACCTGGACAAGTGGTTCCCGAACGGGGATGTCCGCCCGCTGGCCGTGGACGGCGTGCCGCCCACGGACGAGACCCTGCGCGACGGCAGCTATCCGCTCAGCCTCCCCCTCTGCATGGCGAGCTGCCGCCCGCTCAGCGCCGAAAGCCGCGCCTTCCGGGACTGGCTGCTCGGCCCCGAAGGCCGCGACCTCATCCGCCGGGCGGGCTATCTGCCGTGGGACGGCGGGAACGACAGCGGAAGCGACGACACAAAGGAACGCAAGGATACGAAGGAGAACGCCCAATGATGACGCGGGGATATCTTCGCTATGCGCTCATGGCCACGGCCCTGGGCTTCGGGGTCCTCATCATGATCGTGGGCGGCCTGTTGATCCTCCCCTACCTTTTTATCTCCCCTTTCCGCTTTCTTCCCGACAACTTTTTCATCACCTTGCTGGCGATCTGCTGCGGCTTCATAGGCGGCCCCTACTGTCTCCTCCTCGCCGTTACGAAGCTGGGCTCCTGGCTGGCCGCCAAAACGCCCCTGTCGTACTCCGTATCCGCCGGACTGCTCCCCCTGCTGATCGCGACCCCCGCCCTTGCCTTCCTGCCTGCCGGGCTGGGCGTGCTGCCGAGCCGTTTGCCCTTCACGTTTAAGGATCTGGACATGCTGGGTTTCCTGCTGTTATCAGCCTGCCTGCTGGCCTGCCTGCTGTACGCGCTGTTCCTGCTTGCCTTCTGTCTCTGCCACCGCGCACGGAAATGGACGGAAATGCACGGAGAGGGAGAGCGGTCCGCCGCCGCGAGCGACACAGGTACGATGGCGCGGGCCTATCGCCGCTATCTGGTCGCAGCCGTTGTCGTGAGCATCCTCTTCCTGCCGCTCTCCACGTTGCTGGGCATAGGCTTGTGGGATAGCTTCTCCATGCTGAGCATCGTTTTCTGGTCCTGCACCCCGGCGGCGTGCGGCTACTGGCTGGCAGCCCGCGCACAGCCCGTAGCCGCCTTCTTTCCCGGCTTCAAGCCGCTCCTGCTGCCGTCGCTGCTCTTCCTTTTCCTCTCGCTACCGAGCGGTTTTTTCTTCTCCAGCCTCCTCGTGCGCGATGCCGCTCAGTGGATGCTGGTTTTCCTGCTGACCTACGTCCTGTTCCTGTCGTTTTTTGCGGATAAACGAATAGCGTACAAACGAAGAAAGGAGAACATCCGATGACGCGGGCATATCTGCGCTATGCGCTCATGGCCGCGCCTCTGGGCTTCTGGCTCCTGTTCGCGAGCATCGGCCTCGGCTGGGGCGGCATGCTGGGCATCTTTTACTTTCTGCGGCTTGTCCCCACGTGGGCGATCCTCCCTTGCCTGCTGGGCATCCTCGTGGGCGGCGCCTGCATTCCCCTGATCGCCGTGACGGCCCTGACTCGCCGCATGGCCGCCGAGGCGCCCCTGTCGTGCTCCGCATTCGCCGGACTTTTCCCCTTGCTGTCGCCGCTCCCCGTCCTTGCCGTCATACTTTCCAACCGGGATTATCTTGTATTCCTGGAAGAGCTGCTGCCGCTGCTTGCCGCCGGCCTGCTGTATGTGCTGTTCCTGCTTGCCTTCCACCGCCATAGTCGTGCACGGAAAACGGCGGCGAAGCACGGGGAGCAGCCGCCCACTTCCACGAACGGCAAGAGCACGGCGGCACAGGGCTATCCGCGCTATCTGGGCACGGTCGTTGCCGCAAGCGTTTTCTTTCTGCCGCTTTGCACGCTGCTGAACATGTTCGTTGTGAACGGCGTTCTTTTCACCCTCACCGACAGCTATCTGTTCTTCTTCAATAACGGTGCGCCGTTCCACCTGAACCGCGCTCTTGTTTCGAGGTTGGGAAGTGGGCTTATCGTCGCTCCGTATCTCTGCAACGCGGCCATCGCCTGCTGCAGCCTCACCGTACCGGCGGCCTGCGGCGGCTGGCTGGCGTCCCGCGCGCAGGCGGCATCCACCTTCAGCGCCAGATATCTGCCGCTTCTCCTGCCGCCGCTGATCTTTCTTTCCATCCTGCTCCTGCACGTTCGTGCGTCCTTCGGCTCTGTCTCCGTCTACCTGCTGGCAATGCTGGCCTTTCTGCTGACCTACGGACTGTTTCTGTGCGCCTTCCGCCTGTGGAGCCGTTCCTGTGCGCCTACGCGGGGCCGCCGCGTGGGCGTGGTCTGTCTGCTGCTTGCGCTTGTCCCGTTCTGCGCGGGTCTTGCCGTCAGTCTGTCCGCCGCGCACGACACCCTGATCACGGGAGATCACGATGCCGTCGGCACAGGGGACAACTGGGACTTCCGGAAGAGATTTTCCCCTGACACGCCGGGCAATGCTCTGGCGCTGCCCGCCGCGCCGCCCTCGCTGCGCCTTGGCGAAAACCTGCCCACGCTGAGTGGCGTGAAGTCCTCCAGGCCCCTGTACGCCGCCGCCTTCCAGGCCGTGGCCTGCCTTGGCGAGGACGGTCGCCTCCTCTCCGAGGAGATCCTGTCCCGGCGCGTGAAGCAGGCCCGTCTCTCATCCAGGATGGATACGCCGGACTCCGTAGACATTTTTTTCGGGCCGCCGCCGTCAAAATATCAGCTTGACGAGCTGCGCGCCCAGGGGCTGACGCCCGATGTGCGGCCCGTGGCCCACGAGGCCCTCGTCTTTTTCGTCCACAAGGACAATCCCGTAAGAAACCTGAGCAGCGAACAGCTCCGGCGCATCTACACCGGGGAGATCACCAACTGGAAGGAAGTCGGCGGCCGGGACGAGCGCATCCTCCCCTTCCAGCATGAAAAATGGGGGGAAAACCAGCGTCTGCTGAAACGGCTCGTCCTGCGCGGCGAGGAGGCCGCACCGCCCCTGCGCGAACGAGGCTCAATGGGGCCATCCCGTGATGTGGCCCGCTACCGCAAGCGGAGCGGCGCGCTGGGCTTCGGCCTGCGCTGGTATCTGGGCCAGTGGTTCCCGGACGGCGACGTCCGCCCGCTGGCCGTGGACGGCGTGACGCCCACGGACGCGAGCCTGCGCGACGGCAGCTATCCGCTCATCGTGCCGCTCTGCCTGATCGCCTGCCGTCCGCTCGACGACGACAGCCGCGCTTTCCGGGACTGGCTGCTCGGCCCCGAAGGCCGCGACCTCATCCGCCGGGCGGGCTATCTGCCGTGGGACGAGGAAAACGATGGGACTGCCGAAAACGGCGGCGACACGGCGGCCCACGAGAGCCGCGGGAGCCGCGGGGACAACGAGGACGCGGAGGAAGAACGATGATGGAAACGAGATCTTTTTCCTATATCCCCATGAGCATCGGCTGTGCTCTTCTGGCACTGTTCGCGGGATTCGCCATCTCTTTCGCCCATGACCTGCTGCGCTATGACGTGTTCGCGCCGCACGTCCTGGCGTCCTTCTGTCCTTTCTTCTTCGTGCCGATATATGCCGGTCGCCTGCTCCGAGCCAAGGCCCCCCTCGCGCTCCCGGCAAGACTGCTCCCTCCGCTGGCGCCGCTGCTGATGCCGCTGCTGTATCTCCTGGTGGCGCTTCCTTTCCTGACGGCTTCCCTGTTCGCGGGGGAGGACGTGATCGGCGTGCAGACGCTGCTGTTCGTTTTGCCGTACGGACTGTTCCTGCTTGGCCTTTTCACCGGCCCCGCGCCGCGGCGACCGGAAAAGGCGGGAAGGGACCTCGTCCGCTATCTGGTCATGGCGGTCGCCGCGACCGTCCCGCTGGCCCTGAGTCTGGGCTGCATGACCGCGCCGCTGCTCCTTTTCCTCGGTCGGGAAGTATACGGCCTGTCCGACGGCACGTCATGGCTGCGCTCCTCCTCGTCGCTCTCCCTCCTGGGCTTTGCCGTCGCGCTGGACTACGGTCGCTGGCTGGCTTCCGGGGCGCCTTTTCGCGCCACCTTCGCCGCGCGCTATCTGCCCCACCTGCTGCCGCCGCTGCTGTTTCTTTCCCTCAGTCTTTATTTCATGCGCACGGACCACTCCGTGCCCCTGCTCCTGTACCAGTCCACGGGGATAGCCTCCCTGCTGATCTACAGCCTGTTTCTTTTCGGCTTCGGCTGCGAGGCCCGCACCTTGGGACAGGAGCCGACGCGGGGACGCCGCGTGGGCGTGGCCTGCCTGCTGCTCGTGCTCGTCCCGCCTTGTGCGGCCTATACGGTCAACATGGTCTCGCTGACGCGGGGGAACTACAACAGCGTGCATGATGTCATCCCCTCGCTGAACTGGGAGTTCGCCCAAAAGTATTTCCCCCGTGAGGAAGATAACGCCCTCACGCTGCCGTCCGCGCCGCCCTCCCTGCGCCTCGGCGCAAGTCCGAGCCGTCTGGACGGCACGCTGGCCGCTCTGCCGCTCTACGCTTCCGCCCTGCAGGCCCTGACCTGCCTTGACGAGGACGGCCGCCTCCTCTCCTGGAGGGAACGGAACGAGCGGCTGACGCGGGAACGTGTGGAATACAGCAAGCGCTATGAGCAGCAGCGGCTGGCCGCCGTATCGACCGACATCTTTTTCGGCCCGCCGCCTTCACGGCGGCAGCTTGACGAGCTGCGCGCACAGGGGATCACGCCCGATATGTGGCCTGTGGCCCGTGAGGCCCTCATCTTCTTCGTCCAGAAGGACAATCCAATCAGCAGCCTGAGCAGCGAACAGCTCCGGCGCATCTACACCGGGGAGATCACCAACTGGAAGGAAGTCGGCGGCCGGGACGAACGTATCCTCCCCTTCCAGCATGAGGCGGAGGACGAGAACCAGCTCCTGCTGGAAGAGCTCGTCCTGCGCGGCGAGGCCGCCGCTCCCCCCTTGCGGGAAGACTATTTGCCGTTTTCGTCCAGCGATCTCCCTTCCGCTCGCGTGGCCCGCTACCGCAAGCGGGCGGGGGCGCTGGGCTTCGGCCTGCGCTGGTATCTGGGCCAGTGGTTCCCGGACGGCGACGTTCGCCCGCTGGCCGTGGACGGCGTGACGCCCACGGACGCGAGACTGCGCGACGGCAGCTATCCGCTCATCGTGCCGCTCTGCCTGATCGCCTGCCGTCCGCTCGACGACGACAGCCGCGCTTTCCGGGACTGGCTGCTCGGCCCCGAAGGCCGCGACCTCATCCGTCGGGCGGGCTATCTGCCCTGGGACGGCGGGAACGACAGCGGAAGCGACGACACAAAGGAACGCAAGGATACGAAGGAGAACGCCCAATGATGACGCGGGGATATCTTCGCTATGCGCTCATGGCCACGGCCCTGGGCTTCTGGCTCCTCTGCGTGAGCATAGGCGGCGTCTGGGGCGGCCTGGAAGTGGGGGTGAACTGCCTTTTCAATCTTTTCGGCGTGTCGATCTGGTTTCCCCTGGTGTACGTGGAGGTGTTCGGCCTGTTCATCCTCTACACCAGCATCTCCTTCGTGGCGGCCCTGGGCCGCGGGCTGGCCGCCGAAGCGCCCCGGGGATGCTCCGTATCCGCCTTGCTCCTCCCCCCCGCTGTTGCCGCTCCTCATGCTTGCTTTCATCCCCCCGGCCACGGAGAAGCTCCGCTCCCTGCTCCAACCCCCGTGGGCAAGACCCTTCGATCTGTTGCTGCTGCTTGCCATCGCCCTGCTGTATGCGGGGTTCCTGCTTGCCTTCTGCTTCCACAGCCACGCACGGAAAAGGGCGGAAGGGCACGACGGAGAAGAGCGGCCCGCCGGCGACGGGACGAGGACAGTGTGGTATCAGATCGCGGCCGTTACCGTGAGCGTGTTTATCCTGCCGCTCTGCACCCTCCTGAACCTGTTCATCCTGGACGAAGCGTTTTTCGTCCTGAAAGGCGGCTCTCTCCTCATCCAGAATAGCGGCATCCCCCTCGAGCTTGCGTCTGAACTTCGCTGCCCGCCCGGTGAGTATCCCCTCCTCGCGGCGGTCGTCTGTTTCAGCCTCACCGTACCGATGGCCTGCGGCGCATGGCTGGCGGGCCACGCACGGACGAGATCCACGTTCAACGCCAGATATCTGCCGCTCCTGCTGCCGTTGCCGCTGTTTCTCGTCTTCGTGTTCGTATGCGCCCGCATCCACTTCGGCCCCGCCCACCTCTACGGCCTGCTGACGGCGTCCTTTCTGCTGACCTACGGCCTGTTCCTGCTTGCCTTCCGCCTCGGGATCCGCGCCTGTCCCCCCGTGCGAGGCCGCCGCGTGGTGGTGATCAGCCAGTTGCTTGTCTTCGTCCTGTGCTGTGCGGCCGTTGCCGTCGATCTGCATACCATGTTGCGGGATACCGTCAGCGGCAAGGACGATGCCCTCGACAAAACGGTGTTGTTGCAGTTCTGGGAGAGATTTTCCCCCGAACGTGCGGGCAACACGCTGGAGCTGCCCGCCGCGCCGCCCTCGCTGCGCCTTGGCGAAAACCTGCCCACGCTGAGCGGCGTGAAGTCCTCCAGGCCCCTGTACGCCGCCGCCTTCCAGGCCGTGGCCTGCCTTGACGAGGACGGACGCCTCCTCTCCGAGGAGGTCCGATCCCGGCGCGTGAAGCAGGCCCGTCTCTCATCCAGGATGGATACGCCGGACTCCGTGGACATTTTTTTCGGGCCGCCGCCGTCAAAATATCAGCTTGACGAGCTGCGCGCCCAGGGGCTGACGCCCGATGTGCGGCCCGTGGCCCACGAGGCCCTCGTCTTTTTCGTCCACAAGGACAATCCCGTAAGAAACCTGAGCAGCGAACAGCTCCGGCGCATCTACACCGGGGAGATCACCAACTGGAAGGAAGTCGGCTGCCGGGACGAGCGCATCCTCCCCTTCCAGCATGAAGGATGGGACGAGAACCAGCACGCGCTGGAAGAGCTCGTCCTGCGCGACGAGGAGGCCGCCCCTCCCCTGCTGGAACAACCCTCGATGGGGCTGGCCCGTGACGTGGCCCGCTACCGCAAGCGGGCGGGGGCGCTGGGCTTCGGCCTGCGCTGGTATCTGGACAAGTGGTTCCCGGACGGAGATTTCCGCCCGCTGGCCGTGGACGGCGTACCGCCCACGGACGCGACCGTACGCGACGGCAGCTATCCGCTCAGCCTCCCCCTCTGCATGATCTCCTGCCGCCCGCTCAACGCCGAAAGCCGCGCTTTCCGGGACTGGCTGCTCGGCCCCGAAGGCCGCGACCTCATCCGCCGGGCGGGCTATCTGCCGTGGGACAGAGAAAGTCCGCAGCAGCCGTAATCCATACTTCGCAACCAGGAGAAAAATTTTATGCAGGCACTCAAATACCTTTGCTATGCGCTCATGGCCGCCGCGCTGGGTTTCATTTCCCAAGTCATGCCACTAGCCGCATGGCTGATGACGAGGTTTTTCAGAAAGAATATTTTTTTTACCGACGCCCAACTTGCCCTGCTCGCCGCGGCAATCTTTGCCGTTTCCCTCGGTCTGCCGATATTTTATGGCAAACGGCTGGCCACATGGGCTCCGCGTCCCAGCTCGCGCACGGCAAGGCTCTTTCCCCTGCTGTTGCCCCTGCTCTTTTTTTCAACGTCGTTATCGAGTTCGGCCGGCCGGATAAGCTGCTTTTGGTCTATCTGACGCCGTATGCTCTGCTCCTCTTTACCTTTTGCCTCAGTTACCGGCGGGAACAGCGCAAAGAGAAGGCCGCATCCTGCCGCGACACGAGCCCGGAACAGGAAAAACAGACATATCCCCACTATCCGCTCATGACGGTGAAGATGACCTTCTTTCTGCTGCTGAGTCTGGCCTTCCTGCTCCCGGCGCTGTTTTTTGTCTGTGGTGTGGCCCCTTCGGAAAACAGCTCCCCCTGGTGGCATTCGATAATCATGCCGCCGTTCACCCTGGCCGGCATCGCCATCCCGCTGCTTTGCGGTCACTGGCTGGCGTCCGAAGCCCCTTTCCCCTCCACCTTCAGCGCACGCTATCTGCCCTTCCTGCTGCCGCCGCTGCTGTATGCCGCCTTTGCCCTGTACGGCCTGTTCTTCATGGATTTTTTCAAGCCGTTTCTGCAGTACAAGGCGACGGGAATGAGCTTTCTGTTGGTCTACTGTCTGTTCATTCTGGCCTTCTGCTGCTCAAAACGCACACGGTAGCCCGTCGGGAAGGCCGCAAAGCAGGGGAACGTCCGGTGCGGCCCTCTGCATGATCCCCTGCCGCCGGCTCGATGCGGAAAGCCGCGCCTTCCGGGACTGACTGCCCGAACCGACGGCCGCGACCGCATCCGCCGGGCGGGCTATCCGCCGTGGGACGGCGAGAACGGCGGCGGGCGCGGCGATAAAAAAATTTTTTCGCCGGAGCCTTAACAAGTCCGGTGGCGGACTTATCATACTGAGACCGGGTGCGGCACGGCGCACCGTCGTGTTTTCGCCCAGGGGGAGCTTCAGCCGTATGCAGTCGCGGGATGCCATTCGCGCCATCAAGGAACGGCTCAACATCGTGGATATGGTGCGCCGTTATGTGGAGCTCAAACGCAACGGCCCGCGCTGGGTCGCGCCGTGTCCCTTCCATCAGGAGACCAAGCCGTCCTTCTCCGTCAATGAGGAACAGGGGCTGTTCTATTGTTTCGGCTGTCAGGCCTCGGGCGATCTGTTCGATTTTTATGGCCGCATCAACGGCCTCGATTTCCGTGAGACGCTGGAACAGCTTGCCGCCGAAGCCGGCGTGACGCTGGAGCGCGGCCCGGCGGATGCCGGACGCCGGCAGCGGGACCGGCAGGAACGTTCCGCCCGGCAGCAGATGCTGCGCATGTCCGAGATGGCGGCGGCCCACTTCGCTGCGGCCCTCAAGGGCAAGGACGGCGAGGAATGCCGCGCCTATATGGAACGGCGCGGCCTGTCGCCGGACATCGTGGAGCGTTTCGGTCTGGGCTGGGCCCGACGGGACTGGCAGTCCCTGGCCGGGGCCCTGCAACGCGGCGGCTTCTCGGAAAAACTCGCCGTGGAGTGCGGCCTGCTGGGTCAGTCGGACAGAGGACGGGCCTATGACCGCTTCCGCGGGCGGCTCATGTTCCCCATCAAGAACCTGTCCAACCAGATCATCGCCTTCGGCGGCCGCATCATCGCCGACGAGGACGAGGCCAAGTACATCAACAGCGCGGATACGCCCATCTACAAGAAGGGGGACCACCTCTACGGTCTGGCGCAGGCCCGCAAGGGCATCACCACTAAAGGAAAGGCGCTTCTGACCGAAGGATATATGGACGTCCTCACGCTGCATCAGTTCGGTTACGACAATGCCGTGGGCGTGCTGGGCACGGCGCTCACCCCGGAGCAGATCAAACGCCTTTCCGGCTTCACCTCCCGCCTGGTGCTGCTCTTTGACGGCGACCGCGCCGGACGCAAGGCGGCCCTGCGTTCCTGCGAGATGCTGCTGACGCGGGGGCTGGCCTGTACGGTGGTGCTCATGCCCGACGGCGAAGACATCGACAGCCTGCTGCGCACGCAGGGGCCGAAGGCCTTCGAGGCCCTGTTGGACAAGGCCCCGGACGGCCTGCGCTTTTGCGTGGACGTGCTGCGCACGCTGGCCCCGCGCGAGACCGTGGAATGGGCGCGCCATTTCCTCGCGCAGGTGGAAGTGCCGGAGCTGCTCAGCCAGTACGCTTCGCGGCTGGCCACCCATCTGCAGCTTTCGGAGGAGCTGCTGCGCGAGGGCCTTGCCCTGCGCCGCCCCACCGGGCAGCCGCCCGTCGCCCGTCCGGCGGAACGGCAGCGGCGGAACATGCGCGACGTGCAGATCATGCTGTTTGCCGTGCGCTACCCGCAGCGCCTCAACGACCTGCGGAACATCGGCGCGGACCTGGCCCTGCAATCGGCATCGGCCCGCGAATTTTGGGACACCATTGAGCAGTGGGGGCCGGAAGAGGCTCCCTATCATCTCAGCGAACGACAAAGGAAATTCTGGTTCGAACAGCGCGAAGGCCCGCACGCCGCCCCGCTGGATTCGGGCGATAACGAATTCCAGTGTCTGAAAGATCATTTGGACGCCTATTACGCTTCTGCGCAAAAGTCCTCTGTTTCCGCGGCCTTACAAAAAAATGCCGGCACAGGTGACTTTGCGGCGGATTTGGAGTATCTTCGCGCGTTGCAGGAAACTAGGGAGAAGCGGAATGAATAATCTTAAAGAAATCCAGCAGATACAATCCCTCATTGCCAAGGGCAAGGATTCGGGCTTCCTGACCTTCGACGAGGTCACCAAGGCCCTGCCCGTGGAAATGAATATCCGCTTCGAGGAGATCATCGGCATCTTCGAAGAGCTGGAGATCGTCATCGTCGATTCGGAGAAGGAAGGCAAGAAGATCGCCGCCACGCCGACCGAAGTGGATGACGATGAAGTGGGCAACCTCGACCTCGTGGAAGACGAGGAATCCGCGGACTACTCCTCCCGCAGCACCGACCCCGTGCGCATGTACCTGCGCGAAATGGGCGCCGTGCCCCTGCTTGACCGTGACGGTGAGGTGGTCATCGCCAAGAAGATCGAACTGGGCGAACAGGACGTGCTCTACGCGCTGGTGGAAGTGCCGGTGGCTGTGGAAGAGCTCATCAACGTGGGCGAAGACCTGCGCCAGAACCGCATCAAGCTCAAGGACGTGGTGAAGACCATCGAGGAAGACGACCCCAGCGAAGACGAGATGAACCAGCGCTCGCGCGTCATCCTCCTCCTGGACGAGATCAAGGCCGTCTACAAGAAAAAACGCAAGATCTACAAGAAGCTGGACGACTGCAACACCCTTGAGCGCCGCGTGACCTCCACCCAGAAGGAGATTATCAGCTACAAGGAGGAGATCGTCACCCGCCTGCGGGACATCAAGCTGGAAAAGACCCTCATCGACCGCATCATCGAAACGGTGGAGGACTACGTCCGCCAGATGCACAACTGCCAGCGCGACCTTTCCGCCTATATCCTCTCCACCGGCCGCACCCAGCAGGAGATCCAGGCCATGTTCGACGGTCTGGAAAAGCGCGAAGTCAATCCCAACGACGCCGCGCGCGACCTCGGCCTTTCCGTGGACGAGCTTTTCTCCTTCAAGGAAATGATCCTCGGCAAGATCGAGATACTCAAGCGCCTGCAGGAAAAGTGCTGCCACAACGTCACGGATCTTGAAGAAGTGCTCTGGCGCATCAAGCGCGGCAACACGGCCGCCATGCGCGCCAAGCAGGAGCTCATCCGCTCCAACCTGCGTCTGGTGGTCTCCATCGCCAAGAAGTACACCAACCGCGGCCTGCAGTTCCTCGACCTCATCCAGGAAGGCAACATCGGCCTCATGAAGGCCGTGGACAAATTCGAGTACCAGCGCGGCTACAAGTTCTCCACCTACGCCACCTGGTGGATACGGCAGGCCATCACCCGCGCCATCGCGGATCAGGCCCGCACCATCCGTATCCCGGTGCACATGATCGAGACCATCAACAAACTCATCCGCACCTCCCGCTACCTCGTGCAGGAGCTGGGCCGCGACCCCACGCCGGAAGAGATCGCCGAACGCATGGAATATCCAGTGGAGAAGGTCAAGAAGGTGCTCAAGATCGCCAAGGAACCCATTTCGCTGGAAACGCCCATCGGCGACGAGGAAGATTCCAGTCTCGGCGATTTCATCGAGGACAAGAAGGCCGTGGCCCCGGCCGAAGAGGTCATCAACACCAAGCTCAGCGAGCAGCTCGCCGCCGTGCTGGCCGACCTCACGCCCCGCGAGGAGCAAGTGCTGCGCAAGCGCTTCGGCATCGCCGAGAAGAGCGACCATACCCTTGAGGAAGTGGGCCGCCTCTTCAACGTGACCCGCGAGCGTATCCGGCAGATCGAGGCCAAGGCCCTGCGCAAGCTGCGTCATCCCGTGCGCAGCCAGACCCTGCGCACCTATTACGACAACTGATACGCCTTCGGCGCGTGTCCGTCCCGGCAAAAGCCCTGCGTGCGACGCCGCGAGACGGATACGCGCCGTCAGCAGGATGTGCCCCGGCTGTCGACGGCTGCCGCCGGGCCATACTTCCCGGGACCTGCCCCCGCAGCCATGCGCCCGGCAGACAGGTTTGCGGTATGCCGCCGTACCGGAACAGCGTTTTTCAACCTCCAGAGGCTGTCATGTCCGTTTCCTCCCTCCTGCTCGGACGCCTGATGCGTCATCTGCCGTTGTCGTTCCTCGTCGTCGCCCTGCTCTGCGCCGCTCCCGTCATGGCGCGGGACCAGGCCCCGCCGCCCGGTACGGCGCTCGTTGCCGCCGCACAGGACGGCGCCGAGACCGGAGCCGAGGCCCCGGCCGTCCCCGCCGTGCAACGCCCCGCCCTGCCGCCCCTTGCCGCCTCACCGCAGGCGGCCGTGGCCGTCTGTCTGGACGGGGATACCCTCAAACTCACCAGCCGCCGCACGGTCCGGCTGGCGGGCATCGACACCCCGGAAATGGGCAAGCGCGACAAGAAGCCGCAATATTACGCCCGCGAGGCGCGGGAGATCCTCAACGAGCTTGCGCGCGGTCAGGACGTCACCCTTTACCAGCCTTCCAACAAGCAGCAGGACAAGTACGGCCGGCTCATCGCCGACGTCTGCCTGCCGGACGGACGCTCTCTCAATGCGCTGATGGTGGAAGCCGGGGCCGCGTTCTTCTATCCCCATGCCGACCTGGATCCGGCCTATCAGGACTGGCTCAAATCTCTTCAGGCGGACGCCATCCATGAGCGCCGCGGCATGTGGGCCTGGATCCTCACCCAGCCCCTGGCCCTCAAAAGCTATACCGGCAACAAGGAAAGCCGCCGCTTCTTCCCGGCCGCCTCGCAGGAAGCGCAAAGCATCAAGCCGCGCAACCGCGTGCATTTCGGCACGCTCATGGACGCCTTTCTGGCCGGCTACGCCCCGGCGCGCCGTACCAATCCCTGGCCGGACGCGGAGGAAAAATGATGCGGGAACAGTCTGACCGGCAGCCTCTTGCGCAGGAGACCGCGCTGGTGGTCTTTTCCGGCGGACAGGACTCCGCCACCTGCCTTGCCTGGAGCCTTGCGCGCTTTGGCCGCGTGCTGACCCTGGGCTTTGACTACGGCCAGCGACACCATGTGGAACTGGATTGCCGCCGCCGGGTCCGCGAGGCCCTTGCCGCCCTTTCGCCCCGCTGGGCCGAGCGTCTGGGCGAAGACGTGCTGCTGACGCTGGATACCTACCGGCAGTGCGGCGAAAACGCGCTGACCGCCACCGGCACGCCTGACGCCGCGCCTCTCGGCGCGACCGCCGCCGACGGCCTGCCCAATACCTTCGTGCCGGGCCGCAATCTGCTGTTCGGCCTTCAGGCGGCCATCTGGGCTTACGAGAAGAACATACGCCATCTGGTGCTGGGCGTCTGCCAGAGCGATTCCTCCGGGTATCCCGACTGCCGGGACGACAGCATCAAGGCGCTCCAGCTTGCCCTCAATCTGGGCATGGACACGCACTACGTCCTCCACACGCCGCTCATGTGGCTGGACAAATGCGGCGCCTGGCAGCTTGCCGAACAGCTCGGCGGCACGGCCCTTGTGGACGCCATCGTGGAAGAGAGCCATACCTGCTACGCCGGGGAGCGCGGTACGCGCCACGACTGGGGCTATGGCTGCGGACAATGCCCCGCCTGCCGTCTGCGAGCCCGGGGGTATGCCGCCTACAAGGCCGCCTGTGCGGATGCCCTGTCCCAGGGAACGCCCCATGCCTGAGCGCCGCCGCCTCAGCGCCGCCGAAGGCGTGCAGGCCGCCTGCATCCTCTTTGCCCTGAATACGGAAGAGGCCGCCATCCTGCGCATGCTGCGCCAGTGCGGCTTTCCCCCTGCCCTGCTGGAAGAGGAAAGCGCCGGCCTGTGTACGGAATGGCGGGCCTTCGTCCACGCCGCCGTCACGGCGGCCCTCATGCAGCATGCGCCTGCGGAGGTCGTGCTGAACTATCTGCGGCAGACTCATCAGCTCCTGCAGGGAGAAACGACTCCCGCCGGCCCTTCCCCCGCGAAGGATGGAACTGCCGGGGAGGAAGCCGGCACAACGGCGCTCACGGAAGCCCTGTCCCGCTTCGTGGACGGCCCCTTTTCCGCCTATATGCCCCTGCTGGCCCAAGCCGGCCCGCAGGGCTGCCCGGCCCTCTTCTACCGCCGTTCAGGCGCGGAACTCCCCCAGGCTGAGGCGCTGGCCGCGCAGGCCCGCCTTGCGGCCGTCATGGCCTTGCTCATCAGCACGCTCAACGACAAGCTCGACGCCTACGACATCCTGCCTGAAGCCAGGTAAGGCCCTGTTCACTCAATTTGCTATTTGTTTGGAGGGAAGGGGAAGCCCTCGCTCTGCTGTCGATGCCCGTAAGGCTCCTGCGTCGCCCAACGGGCACGGCCTACGGCCGCCATTCGGTCGCTCCCCTTCCCCCAAGCCCCTCATCCCTTCCCCAGCGCGCTTTTACCGGAAAAGGATCAGCGTCACGAGGCGACCCTGCCCCAAAAGCAAGCGGAGCGTGCAGAGTTTATTTTCCTTCTCTAGTGAAATTATTTGTAAAATTTATGTCACCACGCCCTAAGCCCCCGCCGCGGCTGCCGTCAGGCCGCCCCGCTGGAGCAGGCACATGCCGGGGACGGCGCGCAGTAGGCATTTTCCGTTTGGAACGCTTCGCGTTGCAAACCATACGGCCTAGCGTTTCGTGGAAAAAGCGCGGTCATCCCGCTTGGTTTGGGCAGGGCGGCCCCGACTTTGTCGCTGTGCTGCCGCGCATCGTATCTTTTTCAAAGAGAAAACGCTCTATTGTTCGAGGAGCTGCAGGATCATGTGCGGGAAGGCATTGGCCTGCGTGAGTATGGCGCTGGCGGAATGCATCAGCACCTGATTGCGCACGAAGACCGTCATCTCCTCAGCCACATCCACATCGGAAATGCGGGACTCCGCAGCCTGGAGGCTTTCGGCCTGCACATTGAGGTTGGTTATGGTGTTTTCCAGCCGGTTCTGCAGCGCCCCCAGATGCGCACGGATCCTGTCCTTGGACACGATGGCATTATCGATGGCCACCAGGGAGCGTTGCGCCGCCTCCTGCGTCGAGCTGGTGTAGCCCGCGGCGATGCCGCCGCGCCCCGCTCCCGTCACCCGCTCGATCCAGGTGGTCTCCACCCGGGTGGCGACCACCGGTTCAAGATTGTCGATGATGGCCTTGTCCGCGGGATCGGTAGGATCCAGGGCTGTGCCCGCGGGATTGTTGGGCTCGGTGACCAGCTCCGTGCCCATCTCGTCCGGGCTGTAATATATCTTGCCTGTCCGCGTGTCCCTGAAAAGGAAATATTTGTCGGGGATCTTCTGTTCCGAGATCTCCAGCACATGGTCCGGGATAGGCTCCAACCTGTCGATGATGGGCTTGTCGGCCGGGTTGCCGGCATCCAGCGCGACGTTGTGCGGGGCGAGCACATTGGTGATGAAGATGTCCTTTCCGCCGTCCGACAGCGTGTAGTACTTTTGCCCGGTGACCGGATCCCGGTAATTGTCGTAGGTCGTGTTCACCGGTTGCTGCGAGGGATCCGGCACCAGGCTGTTGATGATGGGCAGATCGGTGGGATCGTTCCTGTCCAGCGCAAGAACCTTTCCCTTCGTGTCCTTGTAGAAGGTCTGGCCGCCGTCGTGCGTATAGTAAAGGGTGCTCGTGGCCGGATCCTTCCATACGGCATAGGTCTTTGAGATGGTGGCCGTCATGTTGAGCTTCTGCAGCCTGGCAACCACGGTGGCGTAATCGGGGTCGCCGGCATCCAGACGGCTCCCCTTGGGGTCGGTGGGATCGTCAAAAAAGGTCGCGCCGCCGTCGTCGCTGTACCAGCGCCTGTTGCCGTTGCCGGTATCCTCGTACACGGAGCAGTCCACACTGCCGGACGTCAGGCGGCCGACGATCTCCAGATTGGCGATGGCCGCCGCATCCTTGGGGTCATCGGCGCTCAGGGCGATGTCATCGGGTTTTCTGACGTCGGTGATGAAGTTTTTCCCGTCGTCGGTGTAGTATTTTTTTCCTGTCGTCTTGTCCTCGTAGGTATCGTAGCCATGCGAGGTGGCCGTCCGTGTGGGGACGGCCACAAGCCGGGAAATGAGATCCTTGTCCGCCACGGGGTCAAGAGCCGTTGCGTTCGGCTTGGTGTGATCCGCGACGAAGGACTTCCCGCCGTCACGGGTATAGTACACTTCGCCGCTTTGCGGATCTTCGTACAGCTCCCAAACGGTCAGGACGGTCGGCTGGTAGACGAAGGCCGTCACCATGTCCGGCTTGAGGCTGTCGATGATGGCCCTGTCGTCAGGATCTTTGGGGTCCAGCGCGCCGCCGGCGGGATCGGACGTGCCGCTGGTGAACGTCTTGCCGTCATTATAGCTGAAATAGCTTTTGCCGTCGGGAGTCCGGTAGGCCTTCCAGCTGATGGTGAACTGCACCTTCGTGTTCGTGGACTCCAGACGGTCGATGATGGCCTTGTCGGCCGCCTTGTTCGGATCCAGCACCTTGCCGATGGGGTCAAGAGGATCCGAGGTGTACTTCCCATTGTTCGCGGGCCATGAGTTCCGAAAGTATTTTATCTGGGTGACCGGATCCCTGAGGACGATGTAGCTGATGTCCCGGACATATTCCGCCTGCTTTGTCTTCAGCCGCTCGATGATCTCCACATCCGTTTCCCAGTCCAGCGCACTGCCGCCGGGATCGCGCAGGTCGGTGAACCAGTAGTTGCCATCCGTATAATACTTGTTGCCGGTATCGGGATCCACATATTCGACGTAATCCGTCCCCTGCGGCGTGAACGTCTTGTGCTCCCGCGTGACGGTCTCCACCTTCTCGCGGGTGACGGTGGGCCCCGTAGGCTGCGCCGTATTGCCGCCCCCCAGGGCGGCCGCCGTGCAGTTGCCAATCGTGATGTAGTAATAGTCTTCCGCCGAGTCGTTGGCCGTGCCGAAGTGGACTTTCAAAGCGCCGCGGGATGTCAGGCCGCTCCCGTCATGCCTGCCGGAAAGACTGCCGTCCAGCAGCTTCACCCCATTGAAATCGGTGAAATTGGCGATGCGGTCGATCTCCGAAGCCATTGCCTGATATTCGGATTCGATCATCAGGCGCTGTATGGAGTCATAGGTGCCGGTCGCCGCCTGCTCGGCCAGCTCCTTCATGCGGATCAGCTTTTCGTCGATGATTTGCAGGGCCCCGTCCGCGACCTGGATCAGGGACACGGCGTCGCAGGCATTGCGCGCCCCTGCCCGAGCGTCTGGATGTCCGCCCGTATGAGCTCCCGGATGGCCAGTCCGGCGGCATCGTCCGCGGCCCGCTCCACGCGCAGGCCGCTGGAGAGGCGGCGGACGGAATCGTTCAGTCTGCCGTAATGCGCCCGCAGCTGACGGGAAACGCCGTTGGACATCACATTATGATTGGCCGAAAATGCGCCCATCCCGTCCCCCCTTCTCCCTCAGATCCGGCAGGCTGTCCTTGCGGCAAAAAAACTCTCCCCCGCCTGCCCTGACAGCCCGGATCTGCCGGCAGGCGCGCCCCCCGACTCACAGACGCTGCGCTGACCGCCTCCCGGACTGCATCCCTTCCTGTGGACGGCATCGTTCACGATGCCGCCGCCATGCCATCCCTTCCTGTATGCAAAATATCCGCAATACATCCAGTATGATACATTTTATTCGGTGCAATACACCTTAAAATAAGACATAAGACTCCATACAAAAATGAAGATACTGTTTTACTTACTCCTTTTCCTGCAAAATGTACAGATAAGCAAAAAAACTGTATCCATATAAAACATTTTGTTAACAAATCAGGAAGATTCCGGCATCAGCGTACGCCGTAGCACGCAGCGGCCTTCCTGCGTCCCCCTCTGCCGCAAAAGAGCACATCTCTTTATAACTGCTTGATATTCAAAAATATCCCTACAATTTACCAACTGAGAACCGTTGCTTCAAACATTACAAAAAAGTTCTTTTCTTTGACGGCGGCTTGGTATAGAATTACTCATGAAGTTTTCATGTTCAACAGCATGGCCTCATGGTATGGGGCACCGGCATGGAGTGTTTCCCCATACTGTTGAATCATTCAGGAAAATTGCGGGAGAGTTGTCGTGAAAATCGCATCTGTCAAAGCGCGTATTCTGCTGGGGCTCATCATTCCACTGCTTGTCATGGCGGGCGGCGTTGCCGGCGTCGCCATCTGGAAAATGCGTGATACCGCCCTCAGCGATTTTACCGCCAAATCCCAGCAGGAGCTGGAGCTCTTTGGATTTTACATCGATCAGATGCTCAGCAACGCCACCTTCACCGCCGAAGGGCTGGCGCGTTCGCCTGTGATCAAGAACAGCATGGGCAAGTTCCCCACCTTCCGGGACAGCAAGCAGGACACGCCCTACAAATTCGACGATCTTCCTCCGGATGCCAAGGCCATCGCCACCGAGCTGCGCAACATGCAGGAGAGCAATCCCAATTACCGGGAAGTCTTCATCGGCTACAAGGATGGCGGCTATGCCATGTCCTTTGCCGAGACCCTTGTCCCCGCCGGGACGGACATGTCCAAGCGTTCCTGGTACCTCTCCTGTACGGCCAACCCCAAGGATTCCTCCCTGGGCGAAGTCTATCAGAACATCAAGGGGGACATGGTCGTCTGCGCCACCACCAAAGTCAAGGACGACAAGGGCCAGCTCATCGGCGTGCTCGGCATCGACCTTGCGCTGACCAATCTGACCAAGACCATCGGCGCGATGCGGCTCGGCGACAGCGGTCGCTTTATCCTCATCGAGCACACGGGGCGGCTCATCTGCTCCCCCCAGACGCCTGACCTTGTGGGCAAGGTCATCGGCAAGGATTTTCGCCATGAGGCGCTCGAACGCCTGCAGAACAGCCCGGACGGTCTCTACCGCATCACCATCGGCAAGACCGATGTGATGGCCATGAGCATCACCACCCCCTTTGGCTGGAAAATGGCCTTCGTGGAAGATGTGGCCGAGATCTATTCCTCCGCTGACGAGGCCATGCTGACCATCGCCGTCGTCAGTCTCATCATCACGCTGGCCATGATCGTGCTGGGCCTTGTGCTCGTGCGCTCCATCACCCGGCCGCTGGATCTGCTCGTCGGCTATGCCAACGAAGTGGCGGGCGGCAGGCTTGAGGCCCAAGTGGACTCTCGTCACTTCTTCGGTGAGCTGGGCCGCCTCTACCACGCGCTGGAGGACATGCTCAACAACCTGCGCAAGTTCATCAGCGAATCCCGCCAGCAGACCGAAGAAGCGCAAAAGCAGACCGACATCGCCAAAAAGGCCGTGGAAGAAGCGGAAGAAGCCCGCAAGCGCGCGGAAAATGCCAAGCGGGAAGGCATGTTCAATGCCGCCAATCAGCTTGCCGGCGCCGTGGGCATCATTTCCAGCACCTCCACCCAGCTTGCCCGTCAGGTGGAGGAATCCACCAGCGGCGCCGAGCAGCAGGCCCACCGGGCCATGGAGACCGCTACGGCCATGAACGAAATGAACGCCACCGTGCTGGAAGTGGCCAAGAATGCCGGCGAAGCCGCGGAGATGTCCGCCAATATGCGCCATTGCGCCGATGAAGGCGCGGAAATCGTACGCCAGGTGGTCAAGGGCATCGAAGATGTCCAGTCCATTTCCCTGACGCTCAAGGAAGATATGGCCCAGCTCGGCGAAAATGCCCGCTCCATCACCCAGATCATGAGCGTCATTTCCGACATCGCCGACCAGACCAACCTGCTGGCCCTCAATGCCGCCATCGAGGCCGCCCGCGCCGGGGAGGCCGGGCGCGGCTTTGCCGTGGTGGCGGATGAAGTCCGCAAGCTGGCGGAAAAGACCATGGCCTCCACCAGCGAGGTGGGCAACGCCATCAACGCCATACGCAACAGTACGGAAAAGTCCATCCGTCAGGTGGATGTGGCCGTGGAAAGCATCGCCCGCGTTACCGAGCTTTCCAACCGCTCGGGGCAGGCTCTGGAACAGATCGTCAGCATGGCCGAACAGTCCGCCGACGAGGTGCGCGCCATCGCCACCGCCGGCGAGGAGCAATCCGCCACCAGCGAAGAGATCAACCGCTCCATTGCCGACATCAACAACATTGCCACCAGCACGTCCAAGGCCATGCAGCAGGCCGCGCAGGCCATCACCGAGCTGGCGCAGCAGGCACGGAACCTCGACAGCGTCATCGAGGATATGAAGCGGGCCTGATCGCCGCAGCCCCGGCCGCACGGATCGCTTCCTTCCCGCACGCAACAAAAAAAGCTCCTTCGGGAGCTTTTTTTGTTGCCGGTGGCGGACATGGAATCCATACGGCGGACGGTCAGACCGCCAACAGGCGCGGTTCGTCCGGCCGCATCCGGCATTTTTCGCGCATTTTCCAGGTCAGCCGCACGCGTCAGGCCGCGTGCCCCGGCACGATATATGTTGGAGAGGCTTTTCCCTTTTCCGCCGCTGACGGGCCGCCCGCGCCGGCAGCGACCGAAAGACGGCCATAGGGCCTGTCGACACGAGTTGCCGTCTGTTTGAGGGCCCCCCGCCAGTGGAGCGAAGAATTCCCTTTTCCAAAGAGAAGCAATGGCTAGCCTCAACAGGCCCTAGTCAAAGTCATAGTAGAGCTTGAAGAACTTCTTGTGCACATCGAAGGACCAGTGCTCGATGCGAAAAATGCTCATGGCGGCGGCCTTGTTGCCGTATCTCACGGAATCGATGAAACGACGGTGCGTCTCGAGGTTGAAGGCCTCCCACTCGTAGGAATAGCTGCGGCGGGGAAAATCGTACAAACGCCTGCGCAGATAGATCAGGGTCTGATCCAGCAGCGTGTTTGAGGAAAGATTAAGAAAGATATTGTGGAAACGTATGTTCTCCTCGTAGTATTCCACGTAATTCTCGTCCTTGAGCAGATTCCACTGCCGCTCGTTGGAGGCCTCGAATTCCTCGACATGGCGCGGCGTCAGTTTTTCAAACACTTCGTTGAGGCAATCCACCTCGATGGCGCCGATGATCTGGTAAGCGCTCCTGATGAACTCGGGCGTGATGGGGTTGATTTGTACGCCCTTGCGCGGAAGGATGGAGACGAAGCCCTCGGCCTCAAGTCGAATGAGGGCGTCACGCAGGGGGGTCTTGCTGACGTTGAGCCGCTCGCAAATGATGTCCTGATCCAGAAATTCGCCATACCGCAATGTTCCCTCGCTCATGGCGTCCTTGAGGTACTGATACACCTGTTCGCGCAGGGAATCCTGCCGGGGCGCGGGGGAGGCATCCTGCTGCCGGGGAGCATACGAGCGTTTCATGGATAAACTCCGTTGGATTATACTTGTAGCGTTGTCTTATATGTAGCATACGTGCTCTGCTTAGGGAATATGCAAAATTTTTCTTGCCATCAGATATATCTTTGACATAAGCTCTTTTCAAAGAAGGCTGAGGCCACTATTTTTGTATGGCGGGTGTCCGGGCTCTGCCCGGAAGAATTGGAAAGTTCGGTGCAAATCCGACGCTGGCCCGCAACCGTGAAAGGGGACGATCCCGCATCATGCCACTGTGACCGCCGTCACGGGAAGGCGCGGAGGAGGATGATCCTTGAGCCGGGAAGCCAGCCCGCCATTGCCCAACCCGGAAGGCGCTCCGCGCATCCGGCTTGTCCACGAGGTCTGGACAGGAGGTTATCATGTCGTTTTTCCCCTATTCAGCGGCTGGGAGCGACCACCCGTCTCTTCGGGATCGCGTCTACCAGCATCTTGCCGCGGTTCTGCAATCCCGTCCCCTGCATCAGGCCGTCTGCCTTGATCAGGACGCCATCTGTCAGGAACTCCGTATCAGCCGTACCCCCCTGCGGGATGCCCTGCTGCGCCTTGAGCAGGAGGGCATGCTCGAGATACGCCCGCGCCGCGGGGTCTTCCTGCGCCCCGTCAGCAGGGCGGAGCTGGCCGAGATCTGCCGCCTCCTCGGCCTGCTGGAGGCCGACGCCCTGGAGAGCGCCTTCCCGCTGCGGCACGACGTCATGCTCCCGGCCCTGGAGAGCAGCCTGCAGGAGCAACGCCATTTCGCGCAGGCACAGGACACGGCCGGTTTTCGCCGGGCGGAGAGGATGTTCCACAAAACGCTCCAGGAGACGTCCCGCAAGACATGGCGGGATGCCCTGACGGATCCTTTGTACCGCCGTCTCGACGTCCTGCCGTGCAGCCGGGATGTCGCCCTGCATCGCTGCACGTCCGTGCTGGCCGTGCATGAGCGCATCCTTGATTCCCTGTTGCGCGGCAACGTGGCGGCAGCCGCCAGCATCCTGCGCTACGAATACTGGGTCCCTGAATCGTTTGGCGCCGTCTTTGCCGGCCATGCCGGCGACGTGCGGCCTGCTTCCCAGCTTCCCGAGCCCACGGCCGCATAAGCCCGCGGCGGCCCGTCATTTTCACGAGCAGTACGCAAACATGGTATGCGTTGCAACGTGCTCTTCCCCCCATTGGCATCCAGGGGCAGCCGGATGCCAATGGGGGGAAGCCTTTTTGGAAGGTGGAAGACTCCGCGTCAGAGGCGCAGCCCGGCCGGCGGCACGTCGCCGTTCTGGGCCACGGCACGCATGATGTCGTCCATGATGATCATGTCGCGCATGCCGACGCCCTGCTGCCGGGCCTCGGCAAAGGTCCGCGCCGTACGTCGTCGTCCCCCACGGCCGCGGCAAGGTGCACGCAGGGCATGAGCAGGCGGGCATCCTGCCGGGCGAGTTCCCGGAAGGGCGGCAGCGCGTCGGCAAGCAGCGTGCGCGCCTCCTCCCCGCTGGAAAAGGACAGCCACAGGCCCATCACGGGCAGATGCAGCGCCCGGTAGCGCCCCGCATGCGGACGGCGTTCGTCCGCGTGCCGCAGCAGGGACTGCCCGATGGCCACGGCGGCGGCCGCAAGGGCCGTTCCCTGCCCGGCCGCCACACGCCGGGAAACGCCGTCCAGGATGGCGGCTCCCTGCTCCACGTTCCCTCGCTGCAGCCGCATGATCGCGGCGACGGCATGCTGCAGCGGCGGGGCCGACGCGTCAGGCAGACGGTCTTCCGGCAAGAGATCCGAAAAATTGAGAATGCCCGGCAAAAGCGGCATGGCGGGCGCGGCAAGCTCCAGGCAATGCCCTACCGCGGCGCGCAGCCCGGCCGCCAGATCGGGATGGTCGCCCTGGCAACGCTGCAGCGCATGCGCCGCCCACACGGCAGCCAGCGGATCGCGCGGATCGGCCCGGCGGCAATGTTGCAAAAAGGCGACGCTCCAGGCGGCGGGCATGCAGGCAAGGGCATGCTGCAGGCGAAAGATCATGGCATCCCGCGTTATGGGGCGGGTATAGTCGGCCCAGGAGCGCAGACCGGCGCGCAGGATGGCGAGGCATACCCGCGGATCCGCTCCGCGCAGCGTATCATGCCACTGCTGGACGGCAGACACGTTTTCGGGATGCCACTGGGAAAAGGGACGCCGCAGCAGGCGCAGCCACTCCCGGCATGTCGTGTAGGGACTGTCGCCCTTGTCGAGCACGATGGCGTCGGCCGCGGGCGGCTCGCCGCGCAGGATGCGCTGCACGGCATCGCACACATAGGGGATCGCCCGGCCGAAATTGAGGCTCTCCCTGTCGCGCAGGGCCCGGATGGCCCGCCGCATGTCCCCGTCGTCCGCCATCGCCTGCCGCATGGCCGCGATGGCCGCCTCCGGCGTGGAGGCTTTCCAGAAAACCTCTTCCCGCCGGCCGGAACGGCATCCCCATCCGGCTGAAAAAGCACGGCGGGCCGCAGCGTCGTGAAGGAATAGTTGCGCCAGACGCTGGAGTAGTCCGTCAGCAGCGCATCCGTCCGCAGCAGGCTGTCCAGTCCGTCGCTGCCGCAGTCCACGAGAAGGCGTTTTTCCAGCTTGCGGAAATGCTCGCGCACGAGCCGCACCTGCGGGGCGTCACGCTGGCTTTCCAGCGGCCGCAGGATGAACTCCCAGCCGGGGAATTCGCTGAAAAAGCGTTCGATGAGCTCGATCCAGAGCTCGCCCAGCGCTTCCGCCCTGATGCCGCGCGGCAGCTTCCAGTGCGGAAAAAAGCTGACCCGCCTGTAGGGCGCGGGCCCCAGACGGCGGGCGGAGGCGCAGAGCAGATCGTTCTTGAGATAGCCGGCCGGCAGCAGCGTAAGTGTCCTGCCCGCACAGTGCTTGCAGAAATTGGGGAAGGCGCCGTAGTCGAAGGGCGCGGCATCGCGTGTGGGGATGACCGGATAATCCGCCCAGTAGGAAAGCCGGTTCGGCATCCGCTCCGAAGGCGCATGCGGCAGGATCATGGTCTTGCCGCGAAAATCCGCGGGCTTGGACGTAAGGGTCAGCGTATTGGCGATGAGCAGGTCGGGGAAGGCGCTTTCCGCGAAGACATGCGGATTTTCCACCCGGAACAGCCCCTCGCGGCTTGCCGGGGGCAGCTGGCGGATCTGCCGGGGGAGCTGCTCCTTGCAGGTCAGAAAAAAGACGGTCCGCACGCCGCGCCGCTCCAGCGCCTCCCGCAGGAGCAGCAGCAACGCCGTATTGTCGTTGACAAGGGTCGTGGCCACAGCCCCACGACAGGCCCCTGCCCTGCCCCGCACAGGGCGTCCAGATCCTGCCGGGAATCGATCAGCGGAATGTCAGACGCTTTCATGACAAGCCCTTTTTGCCGAACGCCGGAGCGCCCCGGCGCGCAGAGCCTGTCCGGCCGCACCGCCACCGGCGGCACTCGGCGGCATGGCGTTTTTTCGATGGTCCTGACGCCGCCCCGGATGCGCGCCTGCCGCATGCCGGGGAGCTTGCGCGGCAGCGGAGAAAACCGGCCCCTCCGCCCGGCGGGGCCGGAACCGGTCTTCTCCGTGCCGTTCACGCACGGCCGGATGACAGACAAGGCGCCCGCCCGGCTAATTTTCCAGAAAGACCCAGTGCAGCAGCCGCTTGTGCACCCGCAGGCGGTTCTCCGCCTGCAACAGCAACAGCGAACGCGGACTGAGCGCCAGCCCGCTTTCCACGCCGATGGCGCGTATGGGCTGCGAGCCCAGCAGCACATGCGCTCCCGGGGCCGCCTTTTCCATGAGCTTTTCCGTGATGCGCCAGTGCGGCTCATCATGGACGTCCAGCTCGCTGCGGCAGCCGGCAAACAGATAGTCCACCCCTCCGGCCGCCTCTTCCGGCGTTTCCACGATATCCACCTTGACGCCGTAGCGGGCCGCGGCCCGCAGCACAGGCTCCCTGTCATTGCGCGGCGGCAGGGCGACCTGGAGACTGTAGGGGAAATACTGCATGCCCTCGATGAGGGAGAAAAGCGTGCCGTTGGTGCAGCCTATCCAGCCGACCCGCACTCCCGAAAGATTATCCTTGGAATACTTGAGCATGCAGGCGATGTCCGCCAGCGCATGCGCCGGATGCCCGTCCGGGCTGCCGGCATTGATGACCGGGAACTCCACCTCCACTTCCCGCTTTTCCCAGATGCGGGCGGGGAAGCCGTAGAGGTACATGCAGTCCACATAATAGTTGATGACGCCCATGAGCTGATGCTGATGCTGGTCCAGCTCTTCGCGCCACTCGCCGACGGTCCCCTGATAAAGGGTGGAACCGCCCATCTGCCGCACGGCGGCCGTGATGCAAAGCCGCTCCGGCAGGGATTCCTGCGCAAAGAGCAGCATGGCCATGCGCTCCGTCATGAAATCGGTATGTGAGCGGGCGTCCGGGATGCCGCGCGCCTGTTGCACCAGCAGCCAGCTTCCCGACTCTCCCAGATCCTGCAAGCTCAGAACATGTCGTGCCATAACACTCACCTCCATCGGAGTTGGCGACTCTTTACCATAGCAATGCCCGAGCATGCTGTCCAGTAACGAAAAAGATCCCGCTATTCCGCCTCCGTGTTCCGCCGGATTTCCCCGCACAGGGCGCACTTGTCGGCCAGGTCAAATCCTTATATAATACTAGGTCATTTTATTGCGGAGGAAGTATGCGCGCATTCATCTTCGACCTTGACGGCACCCTGCTGGATACCCTGCTGGACATCGGCCATGCCTGCAATGCCATGCTGGCGGCCCACGGCTACCCCGTGCATCAGCCGGAAGCCTACCGGCGGATGGTGGGCAACGGTTTCGGCAAACTGGTGCGGCGCGCCCTGCCCGCCGATGCGCTGGAGCGCCTGAGAGCGCAGGAGCCCGACGAGCGGGCCGTGGAGGCCCTGGTGGACGAGACCCGCACCGTGTACGCCGCCCATCTCAATGACGCCACCCGCCCGTATGAAGGCATGCCCGAAGCTCTGCGGGAACTGGCCGGACGCGGCATGGCGCTGGCCGTTTTTTCCAACAAGCCGGACGAATATACCCGCATCCTCATCGAAGCGCACTTCCCCGGCGTCTTTTCCGTGGTGCGCGGCGCTCGCCCGGACACCCCGCTCAAGCCGGACCCCGCCGGGGCCTTTGCCGTGGCGGCGGACCTCGGCACGGCCCCCGCACAGTGTTTTTATGTCGGAGACAGTGATGTGGACATGCTCACGGCCCGGCATGCCGGCATGGCCGGCGTCGGCGTGGCCTGGGGCTTCCGGGGACTGGAGGAAGTGCGCGCCGCCGGCGCCGCCCGCCTTGTCCGGCATCCTTCCGAACTGCCTTCCCTGCTTGCAAACTGATGGAGAGACGACGCATGCAACGCCCTATCATCGAGATCGACGAAGAAAAATGCGACGGCTGCGGCCAGTGCGTCCTGGACTGCGCTGAAGGCGCTCTGGCCGTCATCGACGGCAAGGCCCGCCTGATCAGCGATGTCTTTTGCGACGGGCTCGGGGCCTGCCTCAACTGCCCGCGCGGCGCGCTGCGCATCGTGACCCGCGAGGCCCCGGCCTTTGACGAGGAGGCCGCGCTTGCCGCCAAGGCCGCCCGGGAAGGACGGCCCGCCGGGACGGCCGGCGGGCACGGCTGCCCCGGCAGCGCCCCGCGCCGGCTGACGCCCCTCCTGTCCGAGCCGGGCGCGCTGGCCGCCCCCGCCGCGTCCCCGGATTCTCCCCTTGCCCATACGGCCACCTGGCCGCTGCAGCTGCGGCTGGTGACGCCGTCCGCCCCCTATCTGCGCGGGGCGCGCCTGCTGCTGGCCGCCCACTGCGCGGGATTCTGCCTGCCGGATCTGCACAGGGACTGGCTGCCGGGCCGCGTGGCGCTCATCGCCTGCCCCAAGCTGGACGACAGCGGCGAGTACCTGCGGAAGCTGACCGATATCCTGGCCGTCAGCGCCGTTCAGGACATCACCGTACTGCGCATGAGCGTCCCCTGCTGCGGCGGCCTGGATGCTCTGGCGCAAAAGGCCATGGCGGCCGCGGGCGTGCAGGTTCCCCTGCATAGCCATACGGTGCGTCTGGGCTAGTTCCCGCGGACGACTTGACAAAACATAGTTGATGACTATGTTTTGAAGGAAAGCACACATAACCAACGAGATTCCCATGCCCATCCAGATTCCTGCCGATCTTCCCGCCCGCCTTGCCCTGGAGAACGAAAACATTTTCGTCATGACCGAAGAGCGTGCCGAAAGCCAGGACATCCGTCCGCTGGAGATCGCCATCGTCAACCTGATGCCCACCAAGATCGCCACCGAGACGCAGCTCCTGCGGCTGCTGGGCAATTCGCCGCTGCAGGTGAACATCACCCTGCTGCGTACGGCGCAGCACGAATCCAAGAACACGCCCCTCATCCATCTGGAACGGTTTTACCGGACGTTTGACGAGATACGCCACCGCCGCTTCGACGGCATGGTGGTAACGGGCGCGCCGGTGGAGCATCTGCCCTTCGAGGCCGTGGACTACTGGCAGGAACTGCTGGAGATCATGCAGTACGCCGCGGACAACGTCTATTCCACGCTCTACATCTGCTGGGCGGCGCAGGCGGCGCTTTATCATTTTTACGGCGTGCCCAAGTACGATCTGCCGTCCAAGCGATTCGGCGTGTTTCGCCATCAGGTGCGGCAGACCTCCTGCCGCCTCTTCCGTGGCTTCGACGACGACTTCCCCGCGCCGCATTCCCGCCATACGGAAGTGCGCAGCGAAGACGTCCGCAAGATCCCCGATCTGCGCATCCTGGCCGAATCGGACGAGGCGGGGCTGACGCTGGTGGAGCGGGTGGACCATACGCAGGTCTTCATGACCGGCCACCTGGAATATGACCGCGGCACGCTGGATGCCGAATACCGGCGCGACCGCCTGCGCGGCATGGATACCCCGCCCCCGCTGCACTATTACCCGGACGAGGACCCGGACAGACTGCCGGTCATGACCTGGCGGGCCCATGCCCACCTCTTCTACAGCAACTGGCTCAACTACTACGTCTATCAGGGCACTCCCTTTGACTTCACCCGGGAAATCCCGAAGCAGGCCTAGAGGAGAACGACATGCGATTTTCCACCCGCACCCGCTACGGTCTGCGCTTCCTGCTGCGGCTTGCCCAGCAGCCTGACGGTTCTCTGGTACAGCTGGGGCAGGTCGCGCAGGAGGAAAACATTTCGTCAGGCTATCTGGAACAGATCGTGCGCGCCCTCAAGCCGCTCGACATCCTCTTTGCCGTACGCGGGTTGGGCGGAGGCTACCGGCTGGCCCGACCGGCTTCCCGCATCAATCTGGAAGAGGTGTTCGCCCGGCTGGAAGGCGAGATCTCGCCTGTTTCCTGCCTGTCGGGAGGCAAGCACTGCGAGCGGCAGGATACCTGCACCTCGCGGCAGTTCTGGCATGAACTGGATGAACATGTGAGGACCTTCCTGCGCAAGCGTACGCTGCAGGACATCCTCGACGCCGAAAAAACTGCCTAGCGCGTTTTGCCGGCGCAAAAGGCGAAACGCAAGGCGGCACAGCGCCGCCCGGCCCAACGTGAGCGGAAGGCCGCGTTTTTTTCCGCGAAACGACAGGCCAAACTGAAAATGCTCTAACGTTCGGAGGATATATCCATGTGGAACTATACCGACGCCGTCCATGATCACTTCCTGCATCCCCGCAATGCCGGCCCTCTGGCCGACGCCAACGCCATCGGCGAAGTGGGCAGCCTGGCCTGCGGCGACGCGCTCAAGCTCTATCTGCGCATCAACGACAAGGGCATCATCGAGGATGCCGGTTTTGAGACCTTCGGCTGTGCCAGCGCCATAGCGTCCAGCTCCGTGCTGACGGAACTGGTCAAGGGCATGCATGTGGACGAGGCCATCAAGCTGACCAACAAGGACATCGCCAACGCCCTCGGCGGCCTGCCCAAGGAAAAGATGCACTGCTCCGTCATGGGAGCCGAAGCCCTGGAGGCCGCCATCCGCCAGTGGAAGGGAGAACCCGCCGTGCCCCACGCCCATGAGGAGGGCAAGCTCATCTGCAAGTGCTTCGGCGTGACCGACGCTCAGATCCTGCGCGCCATCCGGGAAAACGGCCTCAAGACCGTGGAGGAGATCACCAATTACACCAAGGCCGGCGGCGCCTGCGGCGACTGCCTCGACCAGATCGCGGAGATCCTTGCCGACGAACTGCGCAGCCCCCGCCTTGTGGAGATCGCTCCCAAGCCCCGCCTGACCAACGTGCAGCGCATGCAGCGCGTCATGAAGGTCATCGACGAGGAGATCCGCCCCCAGCTCGAAGCCGACGGCGGCACCATCGAGCTGGTGGATGTGGACGGCAAGCGGGTGCTGGTCAGTCTGGGCGGCCGCTGCGCCCAGTGCCGGGCCAGTGCCGTCACCCTGCATGACCTTGTGCAGCGCACCCTGCGCGAACAGGTGGAAGACGACATCACGGTGGAGGAGGCCTAGCCATGAAGACCATCTATCTTGACAACAACGCCACGACCGCCGTGGCTCCCGAAGTGCGGGACGCCATGCTGCCCTATCTGGGCGAATTCTACGGCAATCCCTCCTCCATGCACAGCTTCGGCGGTCAGGTGGCCGGCGCCGTGGATGAGGCCCGGCAGCGCGTGGCCCGCCTGCTGGGCGCGCAGCCCGAGGAGATCATCTTCACCTCTTGCGGTTCGGAAAGCGACAATACCGCCTTCTGGAGCGCCCTGCAGACCCAGCCCGAAAAACGCCGCATCATCACCACCCGGGTGGAGCATCCGGCCATCCTCAATGTGGCCCAGTACTGGGAGCGGCAGGGTTACCACGTCACCTACCTTCCCGTGGACGACAAGTGCCGGCTCGACCTTGACGCCTACGCCGAGGCCCTGCGGGAAGATACCGCGCTGGTGAGCGTCATGTGCGCCAACAACGAGGTGGGGACCATCTATCCCGTGGAAAAGATGGCCCGCATGGCGGCGGAAAAGGGCGTGCTTTTCCATACCGACGCCGTACAGGCCGTGGGCAAGGCGCCGCTGAACCTGGGAGAATCCGCCATCGGCATGCTCTCCCTCTCCGGGCACAAGCTGCATGCCCCCAAGGGTATCGGCGTCCTCTACGTCCGCAAGGGCGTCCGCTTCCGTCCCCTGCTGCGCGGCGGGCATCAGGAACACGGCCGCCGCGCCGGAACGGAGAACGTCCCCTACATCATCGGCCTCGGCATGGCCGCGCATCTGGCCAGCGAGCACATGGAGCAGGAGCGTACCGGCGTCGCCCGACTGCGGGACAAGCTGGAGCAGGGCCTGCTGGCGGCCATCCCGGACTGCCGCGTCAACGGCGATACGGAGAACCGCCTGCCCAATACCAGCAACATTGCCTTCAAGAACGTGGAAGGCGAGGCCATCCTGCTCATGCTGGACCGGCTGGGCATCTGCGCCAGCTCCGGATCGGCCTGCACGTCCGGCAGCCTTGAGCCTTCGCATGTGCTGCGGGCCATGGGCGTGCCCTTCACCTTCGCTCACGGCTCGGTGCGCTTCTCCCTTTCGCGCTACACCACGGAAGAGGAAGTGGACTTCACGGTGCAGCATCTGCCGTCCGCCATCGAGACCCTGCGCAAGATCTCGCCCTTCAAGGGATAGGGGTGCTGTGCCGTAGTGGTTTATTGGGGGGGAAGGGAGCCCCTTCCCCCCAAGCCCCCCCATCCCTTCCCCAGCGTGCTTTTAGTGCGTTTGCTGTGAAAACGGCGAAACGCGAAGCGGCGGCACGGCGCCGTCCGGCCCAAACCAAGCGGGATGACCGTTTTTTTTCCGCGAAACGACAGATCGTATGGTTTGTAACGTGAAGCGTGCAAGCGAAGAATGCTTGAGAGGGAGGGACTGCGAATGAGGCCAACGTCCTCCCGCTCGAAACGCTTTGCCCAATTTGTGTTGTAACAACCGGCCCGCGCACGGCTCCCCCTGTCGTGAGGGACGGCTGACGCCGCCAGCCGACAGGACGCTCGCGGGCCTCTGCCACACGAGGACACCATGAAACAATGTATGGACGCCGAAAAGCTGCATCGCCGCATCGGCAAGCTCATCGGGCAACTCAAGGCCATCGACCAGATGATCGACCGGGATGTCCCCTGCGAGGACGTGCTCATGCAGATCAACGCCGTCAAGGGCGCCCTGCACAAAGTCGGCCAGATCATCCTTGAGGGACATCTGCAGCATTGCGTGCGTGACGGCATCGAGCATGGCGACGCCGAAGCGACCATTGCCGCTTTTGCCAAGGCTATCGATCATTTTTCCCGCCGCAGCTGACCCCCTCCTTTTTTTCGCTCGCGCTTGACTACCCATACCCCTATAGGTATAGTTCCTCCCGAATGAACTTGATTTTCAATTCTCTGCAAGGAGGACATCATGCTGACAGAGGTACGGCAATGGCTACGGGAGGAGCCACGGCAGGCGGCGGCGCTGGGCGCATCCGCATTGGCGCTGGCATTGAGTTTCCTGGACGTGCGCATCGGCTGGCTGGACCCGGCCTGGCTGGCGGTCTTGCTCTGCGGCGTACCCATCCTCCGGGAAGGGGCCGAAGGGCTTTTCACCCGCTTCGACATCCGGGCGGACGTGCTGGTGTCGCTGGCGTTGGTGGCCTCCGTCATCATCGGGGAGATCTTTGCCGCGGGCGAAGTAGCCTTCATCATGCAGCTGGGTGCGCTATTGGAGGAGCGCACGGTGGCGCGGGCGCGGGCCGGCATCGAGCGGCTCGTGCATCTCACCCCCCGCACGGCACGACGGTTGGCGGCGGACGGTACGGAAAACGTCATCCCCGCCGAAGCTGTCCAGGCGGGAGACACCTTGCGAGTTCTCCCCGGCGAGACCGTACCGGTGGACGGCGTCATCCTTGCCGGACAGACGTCCATCGACCAGTCGGTCATGACCGGCGAATCCCTGCCGGTGGACAAAGGCCCCGGCGATGAGGTCAGCAGCGGCACGGTCAACCAGTTCGGCGCGTTCGACATGCGCGCCGTCAAGGTCGGCGAGGACAGCGCCCTACAGCGCATGATCCGCCTCGTGCAGTCCGCTGATGCGGGCAAGGCCCGCATCGTGCGTCTGGCTGACCGCTGGGCCACCTGGATCGTGCTGACGGCCCTGCTGGCGGCGGCAGGCACCTGGATCGTCAGCGGCGAAGTGCTGCGGGCCGTGACCATCCTGGTGGTCTTTTGTCCCTGCGCGCTGGTGCTGGCCACGCCCACGGCCATCATGGCCGCCATCGGCAACGCCACCCGGCACGGGATGCTCGTCAAGGAAGGGGACGCGCTGGAACGGCTGGCCCGTGTACGCACCGTGGCCTTCGACAAAACCGGTACGCTCACCTTCGGCACGCCCGGCGTGGCCCGGGTGTACAGCGCCCTGCCCGACCTGGCCCCTGAGGGATTGCTGCGTCTGACCGCTGCGGCGGAACAACGCTCCGAGCATCCGCTCGGCAAGGCCATCGTGCGGCACTTTCGGGCAACGGGCGGAAAGGCCGCGCCGGTGGAAGATTTTCGCATGCTGCCCGGGCGTGGCGTAAGCGCTCGCTGCGACGGCAGGCAGGTGCTGGCGGGCAATGCCGCTCTACTGGCCGAGCAGGGCATCTCCCTACCGCCAGAGCTGGAAAAGGAAGCGCAGGCTGCCCAGCAGCAGGGGCAATCCCTCGTCTATGTGGCGCTGGACGGCAAGGCGGCCGGTCTGGTGGCGCTGGCCGACCAGCTGCGTCCCACGGCGGCGCAGACCCTTGCCGGACTCCGGCGCTGCGGCGTGGAGACCGTGTTGCTGACCGGCGACAGCGACGCCGCCGCCCAGAGCGTGGCCCGTCAGCTCCCTCTGGCGGATGTGCGCGCCCACTGCCTGCCCGAAGACAAACTGCACTGGATACGACGGCAGGAAGCGCAGGGACGGCCCGTCTGCATGATCGGCGACGGCGTCAACGACGCGCCGGCCCTCAAGACGGCGTTCGTGGGGGTGGCCATGGGCGGCGCGGGCAGCGATATTGCCGTGGATGCCGCGGACATGGCGCTGGTGCAGGACGATATCCGCGAGCTGCCGCACATCTTCGCCCTCGCCCGCCGCATGATGCGCACCATCACCTGCAATCTTGGCTTTTCCCTGCTGCTCAACTTTGCGGCCATCTTTCTGGCGATGGGGGGACTGCTCTCCCCTGTGAGCGGAGCGCTGGTGCATAATGCCGGGTCGGTGCTGGTCATCGTCAATTCCGCCCTGCTCCTGCATTGGCAGGCACGGGATAGGCGCTGAAGGCGTTGTTTTTTCTTTCTTACTTCCGTCGCGGGATGGCGGCTGTTGCCCGGCATCCGGGCTTGGTCGCCTGCGCGGCGGGTATATTTTTCTTTTCCTGTCGCTGGCTGGCGGCTTCAGCCCG
>NZ_CALUWS010000016.1 GCF_944324525.1 uncultured Desulfovibrio sp. | reverse complement strand
GTTCCCGCCGCCGAACTCACCGCGCCCACCGTGGCGCTGGTGGCCGTGCCCGCCGCCTTCAGCGTCGCCGAGATGCCATTGTCCACCGCATCCACCACTGCACCGCTGCCCCGCGTCACCGCTGAGGCCGCCGCCGAGCCCGCAGCGCATACGCCTTCGCTCACGCTGCTTGCCGCGTTCCGCACGCCGCTGCCCACGGCCGACGCCGCCGAACTTACCGCGCCCACCGTGGCGCTGGTGGCCGTGCCCGCCGCCTTCAGCGTCGCCGAGATGCCGTTGTCCACCGCATCCACCACCGCACCGCTGCTCCGCGTCACCGCTGAGGCCGCCGCAGAGCCTGCCGCGCATACGCCTTCGCTCACGCTGCTTGCCGCATGGCGCAACGATCCGCCAGCCGACTTCCCCATCTGCCAGATCTGACCGCGCAGAGCATTCACCACTTCATTCAGGCATTCGCCGGATACGGCCAGCAGCATGGCCGCGCTGTCCCGAATGCCTGCCTGCCGCGCGTCCTCCTCATCCAGCGCCGCATGACGAAAGGCATACTTGGTGCTCATGCCCGCCCGGATGGCAAGCAGACTGTTCGCCGCGCCGTCGATGGCCGCCGTAGTGAAGAACTGTACCGAGGCCCCCACCAGCGGGACGGAAGCCGTGGCCAGAGAAGGGGCCGCCGCCGGAACAAGCGCGCTCATGCTTTCCGTCACCGTGCGGGGTATATCCAGCGCCTCGATGGAAAAGGCCAGAAAAGTGGCGGAAGAGACCGCGTGATAGACGCTCCACACCTCCCGCAGCGAAGGCCGCTGGTTATAAATGGCCGATACCTTCCAGACCATGCGGCAGAGCGCCACAAAGACGATGAGCGCATCCAGCCGTCCGTTCTGGGAAAGCGCCGTGCCCAGAAACACTTTTTTGGCGTCGCTGCGGATGATGGCATCCGCCTTCTTGTCCAGCAGGGCCAGCGCCTGAGGCAGAAAATCCTCCGCGGCGGGATCAAGTCCGGCCTGCCGTACCAGACGGTTCGCGCTCAACCGGTGCGTCAGCTCGGCGGCAAAGGCCTGCCGTTCCGCCTCGCTGGGATCCTCACGCAGCAGCAGGCGGGACGGACGGGCAAAGCAGGCCAGTCCCAGCCAGATCAGCGCGACAAGTTCCAGACCGGCGCAGGCCAGCCAGGCGATCCTGCCCCAGCCGGGCGCAAAGAGTTCCGTCAGCTCGCGGGCCAGCCCGTTGAGCTGGACGAGCAAAACCAAAACCGCCAGCATGACAAGAGCGGCCACTATCTTCAAAAGGTGCTGCAACATCGGCAACCTCCGATGACAAGAGAAAAGATCATCCGGCAGGGCCACATGCCGCACCGGCTCCTTCAGATACTATCAGCACGAAAGGGCTGCTTGGCAAGCCATCCTGACGCAGAGCCGGTCAGCAAGGCGTCAGGCATCGGTGCGGCATGTTGCCGTCTGGGCACGTGCTGCCGGTGTGCCGCAGATGAAAGCCCATGCCGGCATCGACAGCAAGGCGAAGGGGTATCCTTCCCCACGAACAAGCAATAGAGCGTTTTATCTTTGAAAAAGGGACGATGTGAGGTGGCGGCACAGCGCCGCCGGGCAAAACCAGGCGAAAGAACCGCGTTTTTTCCGCAAAATGGCAGGCCGTGTGGTTTGGAATGCAGAGCGTTTCAAACTGAAATTGCTCTCCTGACGGGCTTTCCCTGCGAAAACTTTTGCAAAAGCCTGAAAATGGGGACTTGCCGCATGCGCAAGCCCCCAAAAAGGCGCTCCCGGGGGAGTGATGGCCCCGGAAGCGCCCAGGAGGAGAGCGTGCTGTCAAAAAGGGCTGTACCGCTGGCGGCTGCCATGCGGCAGGCGGCATGTGCCCACCACATATGAGGATGACGGCACGCTTCTTTTGCCTGATCCCGGTTCATCACTGTTCCGGGAGCAGGCGGAGGCGTAGCGTTGCCACGGCTGCTCGCTCCATGCTCCCCGCGCCGCGGCCTTTGCGCTCCTTAAAAGCGGCGGACCGTCGACTCCACATCCGCAACGGGAGAGAAAGGAGGGGCATGAGGGAAGGAAACATGGTTCGTACAGGAGGCGTTCCTTCCCTCATGCCGCCGTAGGTATGGCATCTACCGCGTCAGCCAGACGGCCTTGAGGAAATGGGGATTGAGGAAGGACAGGCGGCCGAGCTCGGCCCTTCTTTCAGGCGAAAGGGATCCGCTGCGGGCATAAAAATCGGCGATCTGACTGATCCAGGCGGGCAGGCCCTTTTCCTTGTCGTCAAAAAGCGCCATCTGCTGATCGATGTTGTAGATGGGATGCAGACGCAAATCCTCGAGAATATCCTCACGGCTCATATCCTGCTTGTACCACTGCAGGGCAAAGATGCGGTACTGCTCCACAAGCGTGTCGGGCCCCAGACGCTGCATCTCGGCCACGGTACGCAGGTAGAGGCGCAGGAACATGATGACCTGATCGGGATGCTGATGGGCAAAATCCCGCTTGACGACCAGGACGATGGGATGTTCCACGCCGCAGGCCTTGGACGAGGCGGCTTCCACCAGCCCCGCCTTGGCGGCGCGGGCATTGGCGGGCCACCACAGGGCGGCGGCATCGCCAAAATCCTTGCTCATCATGTCGATGGCCGGGCCGGGCAGCACGTTGCTCACCTTGACGTCCTTTTCCGTCAGGCCAAGGATGGTCAGCCACCTGTCGAGCAGGTAGTGCGCCGAGGTGTTGACCGGACACAGTATGGTCTTGCCGCGCAGGCTTTCCGCGCTGCCGAACACGTCGGGAAACTGGGGATTGGCGCCCTTTGCCTGCATGATGGGGCCACCTTCCCGGGCGTAGATGGCGTTGGCTTCGGTTTCCGTATTGGCAAGGCCGATGATGTACACATTGTCGATTTGGGGAGACACGACCACAGGGACGGCGCCGCAGGCGGCAATGGCCCAATCATGCTCCTGCTGGGTGGACATGATCTTGTCGCCGGAGCCGAACTGCAGCATGGTCAGGCTCAGTCCCGCCTCCTTGTCTCAGCCCATCTTCTTGGCATACCAGGCGACAAAGGCTTCGTGTTCGCCAAGCCATGCGGTCTTGAGCGCTATTTCCGCGTGAACCGGGGCGGCAAGCAATCCCAACAGCAGGGTCAGCAGCAGCGCGATGCGAATTCTCATAGACGACCTCGTGAGTTGATGTGACAGCCACCCGCGGCTCGCCAGCCGGCCGGAGGCACGAACGCCCCCGGCCGGCCTTACTCCTTATCCAAGGAAGGACCGCAGCAGCGGGCCGACCTCGCTGGGCCGCTTGGCGACCTTGGCTCCGGCCTGGATGAGCGCCGCCGTCTTGCCCTTGACCGTACCGCGGCCGCCGGTGACGATGGCGCCCGCATGACCCATGCGCTTGCCTTCCGGAGCGGTACGTCCGCCCATGAAAGCCACAAGGGGCTTGGTGAAGATGCCGGCCTCCCTGGCTTCGGCCACTTCCTCTTCCATGGTGCCGCCCAGTTCGCCGATGATGACCACGGCATGCGTATCGTCGTCGGCTTCATACAGGGGCAGAAGCTCGGCAAAGCGGGTGCCGGGCACCGGGTCGCCGCCCACGCCGATGAGCGTGGTGATGCCGAAGCCGCCCTTGACGATCTCGGCCGTCACCTCGTTGGTCAGGGAGCCGCTGCGGGTCATGACGCCCACATGTCCCTTACGGTACACGCGCTCGATCCAATAGGGGATCGTGCCCAGCATGGCTTCTCCGGCGGAGATGATGCCGGACGTGTTGCCGCCGATGACCATGGCGCCGCAGGACATGGCGGCACGCCGAATCTCGATGGCGTCATGCAGGGGGATGCCGTCGGCAATGGTGCAGATCTTGCGGATGCCGGCGTCCAGCGCCTCGAATACCGCATCCTTGGTGAACTTGGGCGGCACGAAGAGCATGGAGACGTCCGCCGGATGTTCCGCCGTGGCGCGCCGTACCGAGTGATACACCGGTATGCCGTCCACGTTCTGGCCTTCCTTGCCGGGGGTGACGCCCGCCACCACCTGCGTGCCCATGTCCTTCATGTGTTTCGCCCAGAAGGCCCCTTCCTTGCCCGTGACGCCCTGCACGATGACGCGCGACTGCTTGTTGACGAAAATGCTCATCAGGCCCTCCCCGCGGCGATGTCCACCGCACGTTGCACAGCTTCTTCAGTATTGGTCAACGGTTCAAGTCCGGCTTCGCGCAGGATCTTGAAGGCCTCTTCCTCGTTGGTGCCGCGGATGCAGGTCACGATGGGCTGCTGCGGCTTGTGCGTCTTGATGGCCTCCACCAGCCCCTGCGCCATGACGTCCGCGCGGGCGATGGTGCCGAACGTCACCACCAGGATGACCTTGCTGGGCGTTTCCAGACAGAGTTCCATGGTCCGCACGGCCTTGGTGTAGTTGGCCCCGCCGAATTCCACATAGGTGGCCACCGTGCCGCCCGCATCGTTGATGAGGTCGAAGACCGTGGTCGTGAGCCCCGCTCCGGCGCACATCAGGGCCACGTCCCCGTCGAAGACCAGATAGGGGATGCCCTCCTGCGCGGCCTCGAATTCCACCTGCGAGTCGAACTGCTCGCGGCTCAGCGGATAGTCGGGATGCCGCCATTCGGAGTTGTCGTCGATGATCAGCTTGCCGTCGCCGGCAATGGGCGTGCCGTCCGTGGTGATGAACAGGGGGTTGATCTCCGCCAGCTGGGCATCGTAGGCCGTAAAGGTCTTGTAGAGATTGCGGACGACGGCGCTGACGGGCTTGATCAGCTCCGTGGGCAGCCCCATGCCGTACACAAGATTGTTGACGTGGAAGCCGCCGAGCCCGTGCGACATATCCACCTTGACGGTCACAATCTTTTCCGGGGCGGTGGCGGCCAGCTTTTCGATCTCCACCCCGCCCTCGGCGCAGCCGATGAGCATGGCGGTGGAGGTCACGGCGTCCACGGTGACGGCCAGATAAATCTCGCTGGCGATGCTGACCGCCTCTTCCACCAGGATCATATGGACGTTATGCTCGGAGGCAAAGAGCTCCTGCGCCTCGTTGCGGGCGCTTTCGGCGTCCTTCACCAGCCGGATGAGCCCGGCCTTGCCGCGTCCGCCGCGCAGCACCTGCGACTTGAGCACGCAGGGCAGGCCGATGTCGGCAACGGCGGCATCCAGATCCTCCATATTGCGGATAAGTATGCCTCTGGGGGTGGTGATGCCCTTTTCCCGGAAAATATTTTTCGCCTGATATTCAAACAGCTTCATGGTCAATCCTTTTGCGCGCTTTTGCGCGCCGTCTTGGCAGGGGGGGGCGGCCCCTGCGGGCCGCCGGTCAACCTACTTGCCGTGCTTCTTCCAGAATTCTCCCCACATTTCCTCGTCGCTGAAGCTCCACGGTTCCACGGGCTCATTGACCCAGGTCACGTTCATAAAATGCTTCCAGTGCACATTTTCCGTCGTGATGTTGCCGCCCCAGGTGCCGCAGCCCAGGGTGGCCGTGGAGGGCATGCGGTTGAAGGGATGACCGCCGTTGCCCGCGCTCATGGCCTGACGCACCGTCACGCGGGAGGACTTCATATGTTCGCCGAGATACTCGATGTATTCCCGCTTGTAGGTATGGATGCCGCAGGAATGGCCGCGGCCCACAAGGCTGGTCAGCTCGGTCAGGATGCGGTAGGCGTCCATGAAGTCCCTGGCCTTGTAGACGGTCAGCACCGGCGAGATCTTCTCGTCATGGAACTTGTCCTCACGGATGGGCTGCGTGCCTTCCACGAGCAGGATCTCCGTACCGTCCGGGATGCTGATGCCGGCGGCCTCGGCGATGACGCGGGCGGACTTGGCGATGACGTCCTGATTGAGGGCCAGCTTGCCCTTGGCATTGATCTTCCACATGTAGTTCTTGAGCTTTTCCCGGTCCTCGCCTTCCACGAGCCAGCAGCCGTTCTTCTTCATTTCGGCCATGAACTGATCGTAGATGGCCTCCACCGGCACCACGGCGTTTTCGGACGAGCAGGAAGTGGCGTAGTCAAAGAGCTTGCTGCCGCAGATGAGCTTTGCCGCCTCGGCCACATCGGCATCCTCGGCCACGATGGGCACGGCGTTGCCCTGCCCCACGCCGTAGGCCGGCGTGCCGCTGGAGTAGGCCGCGCGCACCACCGCGCCGCTGCCGGTGGCCACCACAAGGTCGCTGGCCTTCATGAGTTCGGCCACGGCCTCGCGGCTGTTGTCCTCCACCACCTGGATGAGGTCCTCGGGCGCGCCCACGCGTCTCAGGCCCTTGCGCATCATGTTGATGGCCTCGGTGGTGCACTTCAGCGCGCGCGAGCTGGGCTTGAAGATGACCGCATTGCGGCACTTGAGCATGCCCACGGCCTTGCCGCCGCAGGTGGACGTGGGGTTGGTGGCCGGGAGGATGGCGCAGATGACGCCCACCGGCTTGGCATACTTGGAGATGCCGTTCTTCTCGTCGCGCTCTATGCAGCCCACGCTCTTGGCGCCGCGGATGTCATGCAGCACGCCGCCCACCTTGCGCTTGTGCTTGATGATCTTGCTCTCCACATTGCCGAAGCCCGTTTCTTCCACGGCCATGCGGGCCAGCCTGGCGATATTTTCGTCTTCATAGACTTCCCAGCCCACGGAAAGGCACATCTCGTCGACCTGCTCCTGAGTATAGTCGTTGATGGCTTCCTGCGCCTTGCGGGCCAGTTCCATTTGTTCACTGATGGTCTTCATGGATTTTCCTCCCGGAAAATTAGGTATGTGCAAGATTGCGGACGCGCCGGGCGTTCCTTAGTGCCAGATGTCCATTCCGGCGAAACTTCCGAAGACGGACACCGAGAGGGTGACGCAGCAGATGGCGATGATGGTCATCACCACACCGGACTTCGCGAACTCGGCAATGGTGAAATAGCCGGATGAATAAGGGATGACGTTGGTGGGGCTGGAGGTCACCATGATGAAGGCCATGCTGGAGGCGATGCCTGCAGGACCGGCCAGCACCCAGGGGTTCATGCCGATATCCATGGCCAGGGCGATGATGAGCGGCATGATCACCGCGCCGGTGACGCTGTTGCTGGAGAAGAAGATCTTGAGCAGCTCCACGAGGGTGATGACCGCGAGGACCCGCAACACGGGATGCAGGCTGCCCACTTCGGACAGGGCCCCCCAGGCGATCCAGCGGGCCGCGCCGGTGCTGGCCAGCAGCATGCCGGCCGAAATGCCGCCCGCGATCAGGATGAGGCCGCCCCAGTCGATGCTGCGGGAAGCGTCCTTCCAGTCTTCGAACACGCGCAGGCCGGGCATGAAGAGGAGCACGAAGCCCAGCAGGGCCACGAAGGCTTCCGGAGCCTTGAAGCCCAGGATGGGAGCGACATGCGATCCGCCGAGCCACAGGGCCACCATCACCACGAACACCACGAGCGTACGGATTTCCTTGGCCTTGAGACCGCCGAGAGCCCGCAGTTCATCACGGATGCTGTCGAGGGACATGGGGATTTCCTTCAGTTCCGGCGGAAATATCTTCATAAGGCAGAACCAGCCAAGCGGGACCATGAGCAGCGCGCCGGGCACGCCCACGGCCATCCACTCGGCAAAGGAGACGTCCAGCTTGGCGATGTCGCGCACATATTGCATGGCCAGCACGTTGGCGCCGCAGCCGGCGGGCGTGGCCGTGCCGCCGATGAGGCTGCCCCAGACGATGCCGATCATGAGGGCTCGACCGAAATTGCTTTCCAGCGGCTTGCAGCCGCTGCCCTGCAGGATGCTCATGCCCAGCGGCAGCAGCATGGCGGCCACGGCCATATCCGTCACCCACATGGATACCAGCGTACCCACCAGCATGAAAGCCAGCACGATGCGATCCGTGCGGCGGCCGACCCTGGTCAGCATCCAGAGCATGAAACGCCGGGCGAGGCCGGATTCCGTCATGGCGGCGGAAAGCCCCATGGCCCCCATGAGAAAGAGAATGGACTGATTGCCCAGGCCCGCCTTGACGAGGTTGCCGAAGGAATCGACGTTCATGATGTGCAGCAGCACGATGAGGCTCAGGGACGTGGCGGGAAAGGGGATGGCTTCCGTCATCCACATGATGACGGCGAAACACAAAACGCCCATGACGATTTTGGCATTTTGCGTCAGGGGGATGACCTCTTCCCCCTTATAGAAGGGCGGAGGCGTGGGCAGGGCTATGACCAGCAGCATGATGCCGATGCCCAGGAGAAAGAAAAAGGTCTTGCGCGCTGTTTCCAGCGGCACTCTGTCGCCACATATGGCTGTCAGGCAGTTGTTCAGACGACTCATAACACTGTCTCCATGCTGATAATGACGAGATATGCTAACGCGCGTTTATTTGTGCTATTTAGTACAAGATGCGTGCCAGCGTATGAAAACGTGTCGCATATGAAAAAATATCTATAAATATAACTAGTTATACAATATTTCGCTAAGTTTCACAGCGAAATTGTCCGAAATGTTGTCTTTGAAAAAAGACAGAACGACAGAATGTCTTAAAAATCATACAATTTGTGAAAATAATATTTGACAGGGAAAAACTATGCGCCGCTTCAGACGGCCGATACGAAACGACCCCGACGAACTGTCGTCGGGGTCGTCGTACTGCCTGCCGGCGGGAGAGCGGCAGACCGTGTGGAGGAGCCGGACAAACGGCAACGCGGAGGCGAAATGGGCCGCGCCCGGCCAGAGGGACTGGTGGAGAAAAACGGGCGGCTCCGTCCGGCAGGCCGTCAGGCCGACCTGCCGGACGGACCTACTTCTGCGCAGGCTGCGCTTCGCCGGCAAGCGCACGCAAATACTGATCCGTCACATCTCCAAGACGGGTTGCGCCGCCGGCAAAATCGGTCAGGGAGCGCAGCCAGCCCTGTAGCCGCTGATCCTTTCCGGCAAAGAGGGCAAGCTGTCCGTCAAGCCCGAATATCGGGTGGCGCGCCAGTTCCCAGGCGGCATCCTGCGGCGGCAGGTGCTTGCCCGTCCATTGCTTCTGGAAGTCGGCATAGGCCGCGAGGAGCTTTTCGCGCGGGGTCTCCTGCAGGGCGGCGATCCCCCGGAAGTACATGCTCAGGAAGGCCCGGACGCGCTCGGGATGCTGGTGGGCAAACGCCTTGTCCGCCAGGATGAGCGTCGGCTGACTGGCGGCGCACTGACTGGAAAGCGTCACCGGCTGGAGATCGTTGCGTTCCGCCTCCAGCGTGTAGGGAGCCCAGAGCGCCACGGCATCCCCCTCCCCGGCAAGAAAGGCGCGCAACGCCTCTTCCTGCGACATATCCTTGAGGATGACGTCCTTTTCCGTCAGCCCGAGCGCCGCAAGCCACTTGTGCACCGTATAATGGGCGGACGAGCCCAGCGTGCAGAGGATGGTCCTGCCGCGTACCGTCCCGGTCGTGCCGGCCATTTCGGGATAGAGCGCATTATAGCCGGTATGGCCCAGCATGGGGCTGTCCTTGCGGACATAGATGCCGGTCGCCAGGGACTCGTCATTGCCGATGGCGATGATCTCCGCCGCATTTTCCAGGGAGGCCGTCAGGGCGGGCAAGGCGCCGCAAGCGGCGATCTGCCAGGGCGCGCGCTGCATGTCGGCCATCAGTTCCCGGCCCGACGCATAGAATTTCATATCGAGCCGGAAACCCGCCTCCACATCCCAGCCGTTCTGGCGGGCGTACCACGCGGCAAAGGCCTCATGCTCCACCAGCCATGCGGTGTTGAGCGTATATGGCGCTTCGCAGTAGGCGGACTGCGGCAGGCTTGCCAGCAGCAAAAAGGCCAGAAGCGTAGAAAGCACAGTTCGCATAACGACCTCCTGAAGGGTTTTCCACGCGCTGAGCAAGTTACATGCCAGCATCACCCGCCTCCAGGCCGCCGCGGCGGCATCTTCCGCCCGCGGCAATGCTGACGGGAAGCGTGCCCCGCAGCGGCGGACGGCGCTTTCCCCTGCTCTCTTGTCTGCCGGGGCGGACACTCAAGACAGCTTGTCCGTATATCCAGACATATCTCCGCCGGCTGTCCCGCGCGACGGACGTCCGGCGCCCTCCGCATGCCGCCTGATGCCGAATTTGCGCATCTTCTCATACATATTGGCCCGCGAGATGCCGAGCGCCTGCGCCGTACGCGAGACATTCCAGCGGTTTTCCCGCAAAGCGACCAGGATGGCGTTGCGCTCGCTGTTGTCCCGGATGGCGCCAAGGCGCTGCTCGCCGCCGGTAGGCCGGTCGTCTTCGGGCAGGGAAGCGCTCATCAGCAACGACGGCGGCAGATCGTCCAGCGTGATGACCTCCCCTTCCGCCAGACTGAGCGCATGCGAAAGGACGTTCTTGAGCTCGCGCACATTGCCCGGCCAGGTGTAGCGGAGAAAAACGGCCATCACTTCCGCGCTGCAGCGGATATTCCCCTGCCGCTCCAGCATGTGTTCCACCAGGGCGGGGATGTCCTCCCGCCGGTCCCGCAGCGGCGGCAGGGTCAGCAGCATGGAATTGATGCGGTAATAGAGGTCTTCCCGAAAGGTGCCGTTGGCCACCATCTTGCCCAGATCGCGGTTGGTGGCCGTCACCAGCCGGAAGTTGACCGGATGGGGCGTACTGTCCCCCACCCGGCGGACGGCCCGCTCCTCGATGACGCGCAGCAGCTTGACCTGCGCCCCGGGCGGCAGATCCCCCACTTCATCCAGAAAGAGCGTCCCCTCGTCCGCCAGTTCGATCTGGCCTTCCTTGCCCTCTTTGCGCGCGCCGGAAAACGACCCCGGCGCGTAGCCGAAAAGTTCGCTCTCAAAGAGTTCCTGCGGGATGGCCGCGCAGTTGAGACTGACGAAGGGGCCGCCGCTGCGGCTGCTGGCGTTATGGATGGCGCTGGCCGCCAGCTCCTTGCCGGTGCCTGTCTGGCCGTTGATGAGTACGGTGCCGTCCGTCCGGGCAAAGCGCAGCAAAAGCTGCTTGAAGGACAGCATGGCCGGCGAGGAACCCACGAGGGAGTCCAGCGTATAGCGGGCCTCAAGCGCGGTCTTGATGCGGCGGGCATAGCGGCTGACCTTGCGTCCGAGGGAATCGATCTGCCGCTGGAGGATGTGGAGCTGCTCCGGTTTGTCCAGCACCACCATGGACATGGCGCCCATGAGCTGGCCCTGCGCGTTGTACAGCGGATAACGGTTGGTCAGGATGCGGCTCGAAGTCTCGCTGATGAGCCGGATGGCCCCGATATCCGGCTCTCCGTTCTGCAGTACGTCGGGGATGCGCGAATCGGGGATGAGTTCCGTGATATGCCGTCCGATGGCCTGCTCCGGCTCGATATTCAGGTATCCGGCATAGGCCTTGTTGATAAAGACGATCACTCCGTTCCTGTCGCAAATGAACAGGCCGGTCGGCAGATTCATGATGGCGATATTGAGCATGGAGCAGACGTCAAAGGAACCGCCGCCCGCCTGGAGAGGGAGAATTTCATTCATGAGCTACACCGGAGAGGAAGTTCGCACAAAACCGGGCCTCAGAGCAAAAGACGCCGGGCAGGGACGGCCGTCCACAACCGCACGCAGCGCCAGAACAGCAGGCTTACGGCCGTTGGCCCTGTCGTGGCCGGCACGCCCGCAACGGGAACGTCCGCGCCGCGCCCTGCCGCACGCCTTTCTTCTACAGGAGATGACGCCCGGAATAAAGAGGCTTTGCAGGTTACGGCTCCCTCCGTGTCCGCCCCGTCGGGAGCCCGCACAGACCACGGGCCGGGCTCCCGCCTGCGCTTTTCCATAATAAAAAAGCATAGAAAAGTATTCAGTATAAGTATTTGCTATTCATCGCATCCCTGTCTACCGTACCGGCAGACGCAACACACGGGCCCGGTAGCGGTCCCGCAACACGAACAAACAGGAGGTGCGCCATGTCCATGCCGGCTCTGCGCGGTTTGCTGACCACCGGCCTCGTGCTGGGGAGTCTGGTCCTTTTTTCTGTCCGGGAACCGGCGGCCGCCCCCGCATCGACCGCCACCCCCGCAAAGGATGGTACGACCATGCATCTGACACAGGAATGGGACAAGACCTTCCCGCAAAGCGACAAGGTACGGCATCAGAAAGTAACCTTCCAGAATCGCTACGGCATCACCCTGGCGGCGGATCTGTACCGTCCCGCACAGGGCACGGGCAAAATGCCGGCCATCGCCGTCAGCGGCCCCTTCGGCGCGGTCAAGGAACAGGCTTCCGGCCTTTACGCCCAGACCATGGCCGAACGCGGCTTCATCACGCTGGCCTTCGATCCGTCCTTTACCGGCGAAAGCGGCGGCCGGCCGCGTCATGTCGCCTCGCCCGACATCAATACCGAAGATTTTTGCGCGGCGGTGGATTACCTCACCACCCGCGAGGATGTGGACGCCGGGCGCATCGGCATCATCGGCATATGCGGCTTCGGCGGCATGGGGATCAATGCGGCCGCCATGGATACCCGCATCAAGGCGACGGTCGCTTCCACCATGTACGACATGAGCCGCGTCATCGCCAATGGCTACTTTGACGCCATGACCGCGGACGAGCGCCATGCCCTGCGCACCCGGCTGAACGAACAGCGCACCGCGGATGCCCGCTCCGGCCGCATCGCCGCCGCCGGCGGCCTCCCCGACAGGCTGACCGGCGACGAACCCGCCTTCGTCAAGGACTACTACGATTACTACAAGACGCCGCGCGGCTATCATCCCCGCTCCCTCAACGGCGGCAGCGGCTGGAACGCCACCTCGGCCCTGTCCTTTATGACCATGCCCCTGCTGGCCTATGCCGGGGAAATCCGCTCCGCCGTCCTGCTCATCCACGGCGAAAAGGCCCATTCCCGCTACTTCAGCGAAGATGCCTTCAAAAAACTCCAGGGCGACAACAAGGAACTGCTGCTCATCCCCCAGGCCAGTCATGTGGATCTGTACGACAGGCTGGACGTCATCCCCTGGGACAAGATGGAGCGCTTTTTCAGGGCCCACCTGCAGTAAGGGCATTCGGCACAGGCCGGAGAACGGAGACCGCATCTCCGGCCGCCATGAAATAATAGATCACACGAGGGAGCACGTCATGGATACGGAACAGCTCATCCAGCATTTCAATCAGGGAAAAAGCGTAACGCCCGGTACGGCGGAGCATGATCTGCTGCTGCAATGCAGCAATGACGCCATGCGCATCACGGCTGAGCTGAATACGGCCTATCATTCGCCTGAGCGAATCCGCGAACTCATGTCGCAACTCACAGGCAAGCCCATCGACGGCAGTTTTACCCTCTTCCCGCCCTTCTACAGCGACTTCGGCAAAAACATCACCATCGGAAAAAATGTCTTCATCAATGCCTGCTGCTGCTTCCAGGATCAGGGCGGCATCACGCTCGGCGACGGTGCGCTGATCGGTCACCGGGTCGTGCTGGCCACCATCAATCATGGTTTCCTGCCGGAAGAACGTTCGAGCTGTCGCCCAGCTCCCATCGTCATCGGCCGGAACGTCTGGATCGGCTCGGGGGCCGTCGTCCTGCCCGGCGTCACCATCGGCGAGAACGCCATCGTGGCCGCCGGAGCCGTGGTCACGCGGGATGTGGAAGCGGGCTGCATCGTGGCGGGCACGCCCGCCCGGTTCATCCGAAGCGTCGCGGACATGACGCCGCAGGAAAAGCGGGCCTGTCTCGCATGATCCGACGCAGCGCCATCGCTGCCCGCACGCCGCAGTGGCCGCATCGCGGAGCAGGTGCGGCCACTCCCGCCAGTGAGCGCTGTGCCTGAGCAGCCCTCTCCTCCCCTGCCTGCGGCTGGGGGGCTCACTGCACGCCGCCGCGTGCATCGCCGACTCTTGTCTTTTCCCGCACATGGCGTAGAGAAAAAAGGAGGAACACGATCCTTCCGGCTGCCTTTCTCTGCCGGACAGCCCACGTCAGAGTCCAGGAGAAGCACAGATGAAAAAATGCTACAGCCTCCTGCCCGCCTTGCTGCTGGTGCTGGGCATGACCTGCGCCGTCATGGCTGCGGGCGAACTGCACGGCAACGCCAAAAGCCGCATCTACCACAACAGCTCGTGCCGTTACTACACCTGCCGGAACTGTACCGTGATCTTTGCCTCCGCCCAGGAGGCACGCGCCGCCGGATTCAGGGCCTGCAAGATCTGCGGCGGCTAGGCCGAGACATGCCGTCCCCGACAGGCTGCCCATGCGGCAAGATGGGGGACAATCTCCGCCGGAGACGAAAAAAGGACTCACGGCATTACCCGTAAGTCCTTGTTTTCTCTGGAGCCAGCTAAGAGACTTGAACTCTTGGCCTGCTGATTACGAATCAGCTGCTCTACCAACTGAGCTAAGCTGGCGCGAAGGGAATAATGCGTCAAATCAGGCAGCGTGTCAAGAAAAAAAGTACGTTTTTCTGTACTGTCCGTTCTTTTCCCTACGTTGACGCGGAACGGCCTCAGATCAGCCCGAGCCCGTGCAGCAGCACCAGCAGGATGAGCAGCGGCGTGGCGGTGCGGCAGAGAAAGAGCACGGCACGGGGGGCACGGCCGTTCCCGAGCCGCGCAAGCACCTGCCCGCCGGCGGCCGAATAGCCCACGAACAGGCAGGTGGCTATGCCGCACACCGGCATGAGCAGCATGGAGGACAAGGCGTCGTACAGGTCGAAGAAGGTCATGCCGCACACCTGCACATCCTTCCAGATGCCGAGCGAGAGCGCGGCCGGCGCGCCCAGCAGCATCAGCCCGGCCAATACGGCGGGCACGGCCTTTGCGCGCGAACAGCTCAGGCGCTCCGCCAGGCAGGACACCGGCACTTCCAGCAGGGAAAGGATGGCCCCTGTGGCGGCGATGCCCGACAGGACAAAGAAGACGGTGGCCAGCAGATGCCCCCCGGGCAGGGAGGCAAAGACCGCGGGGATGGTCATGAACAGCAGCGCAGGCCCCTGTGTGACCTCGAAGTCGAAGCTGAACACGGCCGGGAAGATGGCCATGCCGGCCAGCAGGGAGACCAGCAGGTCACAGACCATGACCCGCAGGGCCGTGGCCGGGATATTCACTTCCTCCTTGAAATAGCTGCCGTAGATGAGCATGCAGCCCATACCCACGGACATCTTGAAAAAGGCCAGCCCCATGGCCGTCAGGATGACCTCGCCGGAGATGCGGTCCCACTGCGGCATGAAGAGGAAGCGCAGGCCCTCCCCCGCTCCCGGCAGGGTCAGGCTGCGCAGGCAGATGCCGACCAGCAGGAGAAAAAGCAGCGGCATGAGCACGCGCGTCACCTTTTCGATGCCTTTCGACGCCCCGCGCATGATGATGGCGCCCGTCAGGATAAGGACGGCCCACTGCCAGCCCAGCGAGGCCAGCGGATCCCCCGTGAGCTGGTTGAAGGTATGCCAGGCCGTTTGCGGATCGGCGGAGGCTGTGCCGCCCAGGGCGGACTTGAAGATATAGGCAAAGACCCAGCCCGCCACATCGGAGTAGAACCCGAGGATCACGATGCAGCTCAGGATGGCCCCCATACCGATGAGCCACCAGCCGGAACGAGGGGCAACGGTACGGAAGACGTCCACCACGTTGCGGCGTCCGGCCCGGCCGATGGCCAGCTCGGCGATCATGAGCGGCAGACCGATGCAGAGCGTGGCAAGAATATAGACGAGCAGGAAGGACGCCCCGCCGTTCTGACCCACAAGGGCCGGGAATTTCCAGATGTTGCCGAGGCCCACGGCGGAACCGAGGGTTGCTGCCAGAACCCCGAGACGGGACGAGAAATGATCGCGCGCGGCGGCCATACGGTCTCCTTCTATCAGATGAAAGGAAAGGTCGGATACGGACGGCCTCAGTCCGCCGGGCGTCCCCCCGCCGCGCCGCCGTCCTCTACGTCCGACGCAGCGGGCGCTGCCGCCTCTCCGGAAGAGAATTCTTCCATGAAGATCTGCCACAGGGTCACGAAGAGCACCGCCAGCACCGGGCCGGTGATGAAACCGTCCAGTCCGAAGAGGGCAAAGCCGCCCAGCGTGGAAAGCAGTACCATGAAATCCGGCAGTTTGGTGTCGCGACCGACCAGAATGGGCCGCAGGGCATTGTCCGCAAGTCCGATGACGCAGACCCCGTAGACCATGAGCACCACCCCGGAAACGACCTCGCCCGTCAGCAGCAGGTAGATCGCCGCGGGCAGCCAGACCACCGCCGCCCCCACGACGGGGATGAGGGAAAGCAGGGTCATGATGACGCCCCAGAGCACGGGCGCACGCAGCCCCAGCACGGCAAATATGATGCCGCCCAAGGCCCCTTGCGCCACGGCCACCAGCAGCGTGCCGCGCACCGTGGCCCGCAGCATGAGCGCAAAGCGGGCAAAGAGCAGCTCTTCACGGTGATCCCCGAACGGCAGGGCCCGGATAAGCAGCTGACGGATGCGCTCGCCATCCCGCAGAAGGAAGAAGGCCAGATAGAGCACGATGGCCAGATCGATGAACCAGTTGACGGTGCCGCCGCCGATGGCCATGGTCTGCCGCGCCAGATAGCCGCTGACGGTCACGGCGGCGGATGAGAGGGCCGCCTTGATCTTCTCCGGCCCGTAGCCGAATTTTTCCAGCCATTCGACGGCCGCCGGCAGCGCCTGCCGCAGCTTCTCCACCATGACGCCTATCTCATCCGCATTGCCGGACAGCCGCGTATAGAGCTGCGCCAGTTCGGACAGGCAGGTATACAGCAGATAGCCCGCAGGCAGGATGATGAAGGCCAGGCTGACCAGCACCGTGCAGAGCGAGGCGGCATTGCCCCCCAGCCCGTGCTGCTGCAGCCGCTGCCGCAAGGGCATGAAGAGCAGGCCGATGACGAGGCTCCAGAAAATATTGTCGAAAAACGGCCGAAGCATCCAGAGGAACGCCAGGGTGGCCAGCAGCAGCAGACCAAGGAAGGCATTGTTCTCCAGACGGGAAGGGGGAGTAGTCATCTGTGCTCCTTGCGGACGGTCGTCCGCTTTTCCCGCTGCGCGGGAAGGCTCGTCCCGCTTGGTCTCGCCCAAGCTCCAGAGCGGTTGTCCCGCCGCGCGCGACGCCGGCGGGGAGGCTGCCCCCCTGCCGCAAAAAGGGCACGACAAGCCGTCATGCCCTGAAGATACGCGAAAAGGCGTCCTCGCCGTCCGCCCCACTCCCCGGAGGAAGCGAGTACAGCGGGCGCGGCATGCCGGCTGACGGCGTGCCGCTCCTGCAGCCCGGGCCGTCGCGGGGATCAGGCCCGTTCAATGACAAAGGGGATGCAATGCAGCTCGCGGCTTTTTTCCTGTGTGGAACCGAGCTTCCAGGGACTACCGGCAGCCCAGCCCAGCTTTTCGGCAACCGCGCGCGCCACGCCGGCCACGTTCAGCACGGGGTGACGCTGGAAGACCTGCGGCAGCCCGTAGGTAAGGTTGCACACCAGGCACTTGCCCGGACGCTGATGCAGCTCAAAGGCCAGCTCCGCCCTGTCGGCGCTGACGTTGCGGCACACCAGGCGGATATCGTACGCGCCTTCCTCGGCACCGCCGAAAAGCGCATCAAAAAAGGCGTCCGTCCGTTCCGCGGGAAAAACCGTATCCAGAAAAGCCTGATCAAGAACCATGTTTCCTCCACTGCATTTGTGCATGATGCCGGAACGCAGCCCGACGGCCCGGATGCCCTCGCATCCGGCCGCCCCGTCCACCCCATCGCTGCGTGACAGTACCGGCAGGCCGCAGGCCCGCCATTTATGCGTATGCGATCCCGCCCGAGGGCGCGCCATGCCGCAGCCAGTCCAAAAGCAGGCCGTCAAGGCGGCAGTCTTGCCGCGGCAGCCTGTCCAGCCGGAATGACGGCGTCAGCTCCGCGGCGCAAGCCTCCCGGCGGCCCGGGTTGGCCCCGGCGAGCCAGGCCAGCAGGCCGACGATGCGTCCCGGCGGCACGCCTTCCGCGCGCAGGCTGCGCAGGGCAAGGCTGTTGTGCCGCTTGGCAAGGCGCTCCCCCTCCGTGTCGCAAAGCAGGGGAACATGCGCATACGTCGGTATCTCATAGCCCAAAAGCCGTAAAAGGGCAATCTGACGAGGCGTGGAGGGCAGGATATCGCGCCCCCGCACCACCTGATTGACGCCCATACGCCCGTCGTCCACCGCCACGGCAAGCTGGTAGGCGATCACACCGTCCGAGCGCTGTACCGCAAAATCTCCGCCGCAGTCCTCCAGAGTGAAGCACTGTTGCCCCTGCACCGCATCACAGAAGCTGATGGCTCCCGCCGGCCCATGAAAGCGCAGGCTTGCCCGCCGCCCGGCCTGCCGCAGCGCCGCCCGCTGCGCCTCGCTGAGCTCGCGGCAGGTCCCGGGATAGGGAGCCCCCATGTCGTCCACATGCGGCGCGCCGGCCAGGGCTCGCAGCTCCTTGCGGGTACAGAAACAGGGATAGAGGCAGCCCTGCCGCTGGAGCCGCTGCAGGGCCCGGGCATAGATGGCGGAACAACGGCTCTGCACATAGGGGCCGCACTCTCCCCGCTCCGACAGGGGAGCGCCGCTCCCGACAGCGGGAAGCTCCGGCCCTTCGTCCCAGTCCATGCCCAGCCAGCGCAGGTCCTCCATGACCGCCAGCGCGTACTCGTCACGCGAACGCTGGGGGTCGATATCTTCCAGCCGCAGCACGATGCGCCCGCCCGCCTGCCGGGCGGCCCACCAAGCCATGAGGAAGGCCCAGGCATTGCCCAGATGCAGATAGCCCGTGGGGCTGGGGGCCAGACGGCCCCGGATGCCGGGCTCGAGGTGCGCGGTCTGTGTCATCGTGTCCGCCCCGTACGGGCTTCGCCGCGCCATACGCAAAACGGGGAGCATCCTCAGACGAGCGATGCGTCCCCGCTGATGCCGGCACGGCTGTTTTCCGTTTCCGCAAGGCTGCCGGAACGCTCCAGGCCTCCCGGCGGCTCACGGATCCCGTGTCAGAAAACCGTATCCTTACTTCTTGTTCCAGGGCATCTTGGCCAGCAGCTTGGCCATGCCGCAGACGCCGGTCAGCCCGGCGTAGATGAGCCCGGCCCCCACAAAGGCGCTCAACCAGACGAAGACAGGGAAGACGCAGGAGGCCAGCAGGCCGAACAGCACCAGCGCACCGGCTCCGATCTGGATCTGACGATTCATGGGCAGAGGACATTTTTCATGCCGCTCCACCGGCAGGCCGGCCTTTTCCCAGGCGCTCACGCCGCCAAGCACCAGCCAGGCGGGCCCGGCGGCCACGCGTTCCAGCACATCGGCATTGTCCCGCGTGCGGGAACCGGAATTGCACATGAACACGATGGGCTTCTCGGCGCTGGCGGGCTCCAGTTTCAGGAACGGCAGCGCGGAAAGGGGCGCGGCTTCGGCCCCGGGGACGGAAACGACAGCCAGTTCATCGGCTTCGCGCACATCGATCAGGCGGATCTCCCCGGCCTGCAGGCGCTTGTAGACTTCGACAGGGCTAAGAGACGGCAGCATGTGACCTCACTTTGGTTGGGGGAAAGACAAACTTCTGCTCACACCAGGTATTTATTTCTTCTTGGAAGAAGAACTCTTGCGGGACGAACGTGCTGTCCCCTTGTCCTTCTTCTTTTGCTGCTGGGACGACGCGCGGGCCTTGGTCTTGCTCTTGCTGCCCTGACGCGATGCTGCGGCGGCCTTTTCCTTGCTCTTGCCGCCCTTGCGGGAAGAGGTGGCCTTGTCACGGCTTTTCCGGCGCTGTTCGGAAGGTTTGCGCACCTGATCCTTCTTCCGCTGCGAGGAGACCTGCGCCGACTGCTTGCCCTTCTTGCGGCTTTCGGCGGCGGCCTCCTGACGCGCCTTGCGGGATCGCTCCATATCGCGGACCGCGCGCTCTTCGGTATACTGGGCCATACGGCTTTCCGCCTGGGCCGCCAGATCCTGTCCGTCGGCGGCGCTCATGCTGACGCGTCGCGCCCCGAGGAACGTATTGTTGAAATAAGGGTCATCCAGGGAGCTGATCTTGACGGAGCTCCGCCGGCGCGGACTGTGCACGAATTTGCCGTCCCCGACATAGATGCCCGTATGGTAGCCCCGCCGCGGATGCCGGAAAGCCACGATATCGCCCGCGCGCATGTCTTCCACGCGCCCGATGCGCTGCCCGATGGACGACTGTTCCCGCGCCGTACGGGGCAGCTTGACCCCGACGCTCTGATAGGCCCACTGTACGAGTCCCGAACAGTCAAAACCGCCCGGATTGCGTCCGCCACGCACATAGGGCGTCCCGATGGCCGAGCGGGCCGTCTTGACCACGGACTGGCCGGATGCGCGGTTGCGCGCGTCCTCCTGCCGGTCCAGGACATCTTCCACGTTGGCCCGGTAGCGGATCAGCAGATCTTTATCCTGCTGCTTGCGCGCCGTGCAGCCGAGCAGCACGGCGGAAATCAGAAAAAGGGTCAGCAGATTGAGTGCTTGCCGCATTCGTTCTCCAGACAAGGGTAAACCCGCTTGCGCGGGTTGAAAAAACGGGCCGGACCCGTATATCCACAGGAAATGTCAGGCCTTCATATCCAGGATGACGCCCAGCATGTCGTCCGAGGTCCGGACGACCTGCGCGTTGGCCTCATAGGTGTGGGGCATGGCCACAAGCTCGGTCATCTCCCGCTCAAGGCTCGTTCCGCTGGGGAACAGACTTTCCAGCGGCGCGCCTTCACCGGCGCCCATATCGCGGGCACGCTGACGCAGTTCGTCATAGGAAATGCGCGTGCCTTCCTGTCCGGCAAGGCCATCGCCCTGAAAGACGGCATCCAGACGCGTCCCGTTATTGCCGGAGATATCCGAATATTCCGCACGCTGCGGATTGAAACCAGCCGTATTCACGTTGGCGACGTTGTGCGTCGTCGTCTGCATGCCTGCGCCAAAAGCGGAAAGAGCCGACGAGGCGATGCTCATGCTGCTTGAAATGCTCATAGTATCACTCCCCTTTTCCTGTTTTTAGCACAAACCGCTTCAAAAGGCAAAAGACTTTTTTGCCCGTGAGACGGCGGGAGTCTGCCGCTCATCCCCGGCCTCACGCGTCCAGATGCCGTTCGATGCAGGCAAAGGCGTTGTGACTGTGGATGGACTCCATGCTCTCCACCTCCACGCGGAACCACGATATCTGCCCGTGTTCCAGCAGGCGCTGCGCCACGTTGCGCACCACGTCCTCCACAAAGGTCGGCTGGGCGAAGGCGTGTTCGGTCACATATTTCTCGTCCTCGCGCTTGAGCAGGGTATACACGGCCGACGAGCCCGACGCCTCGGCCATTTCGATGAAGTCCTCGATCCAGCTGAAATGCGTCATGCGGACGGAGAGCCTGATCATGGTGCGCTGACTGTGCGCCCCTTCCCGGCTGATGGCCTTGGAGCAGGGACAAACCGTCATGACCGGCACGTTGACGTCCAGCGAGAACGACTGCCCCTCGTCGGTCAGTTCGCCGGTCAGGCGGCATTCGTAGGCCACGAGGCTCTCGCTGCCGGAGGCCGGCGCGGCCTTGCGCATGAAATAGGGGAAGCAGAAATGCACATAGGCCCGCCGCGCCTCGAGGCGCTCCTTGATGGCGGCGAGCAGACGCCGCACGGACTGATAGCTGATGGCGTCGTTCCATTCTTCCAGAGCCGCCACGAAGCGACTCATATGCGTCCCCTTGAAGGCGGCGGGCAGATCCACGCCCATATCGACGCGGGCCACGGTCTGCCGGCTGCCCTCGGCCTTGTCGCGTACCAGCAGGGGCATGGTGATGCCCCGCACCCCAACCGTATCTATCGGCAGCGCCACCTGCGGCGCATGACGTTGCACATCTTCCATATCAGGCAAGGTCCTGTCCTGTCGTTGTTCCGCTGAACGTGCCGTGCTTCACTCCCTTGCAGGAGACAAGGCGGTCGGCAAGGGCGCGCACCCGGCCCGCGTCCCCCTTCAGCACCAGCACTTCCAGACAATTATGATGATCCAGATGCACATGCAGCGTCGTGATGATGATGTCGTGATCGTCATGCTGCATGCGCGTCAGCTTGCGGGCCAGATCGTTCTTGTGGTGATCGTAGACCAGCGTCAGCGTTCCGGCCGCCTCGGCATCGGCGCTGCGCCAGTCCTCCTCCACCAGCGCCTTGCGGATGAGATCGCGGATGGCCTCCGAACGGTTGCCGTACCCCTTGCGGCGGCACAGCTCGTCAAAGGGTTCCAGCAGCTCTTCATCCAGCGAAACGCCAAAGCGTGTCAGCTTGCCCATGCGCCCAGCTCCTCTCCCGCCGTCAGACTCAACATGCCGCCGTCCGGCGGCTGATCTCCCAGACGTGTACGGTAACGGGCACGGGCTGGGCATAGAGGGGCTCCACTTCCGCGCTGAAGACCCGCCGCCCCTGCCAGCCGCCGCCGTGCAGCGCCTGCAGGAAGGCGTCGTAGACGCTGCGGCCCGGCTCGGCCACCCAGGCCACGCCGCCGGGGGCGAGCGCATGCGCGAGAAAGCGCATGACCGGCGCCACGAACCGCTTTTCGTACATGATGTCCCCGCCCCAGATCCGCTCGATGCTGCCGGGCCGCAGCGCGGGCCGCCGCCAGTCCATGACGGCCCAGAGCGGCCCGGGGCGGATCCCGTTGTGCGCGGCATTGCGCGCGGCAAAGCGCACGGCGTCCATCTCGTAGTCCAGCCCCAGCACCCGCGCCCCCAGCCAGGCCCCCACCAGGGCGGTCAGCCCCAGCCCGCAGCCCAGATCGAGGCAGCGCCGCCCGGCCAGCTCCTCGCGGCGCTGTTCGAGCCAGCGGGCCAGCACCAGGCTGGACGGCCAGAGCTCCGTCCAGTAAGGGAGCCGTTCATCCTCGAAATTCCGGGGGTCTTCCGTCATGGCCTCCCAGAGCTCTTCCAGATTGGCGGCGCGCAGCAGTTCCCAGCGCCGCCCGCACGCCGTCACTTCGATACGGGCGCGGTCTTCGGGCGTTTCCGCAGCCTGCGGCACGCCGCCGCATGCGGAAGATGAGGCAAAAGTCCGTTCCATCTCCTCAGCATAGCCTATTGCCCCCCCGCTGTACAGCCATGCCGCCCCCGCTCTCCCAGCCGGAAAAAACAGGCGGGGCGCGCTCTTGTGAGGAAGGCCGCCTTCTGCTAGGCTGTCGGCACTTCTTTTCCGAGGCTTTTTCGAGGGATCTATGGGACAGGATATCTTTGACGTCATCGTCGTGCTGGTGCTGGTCTTTTTTACCCTGCGCGGCTTCTGGAACGGTTTTGTGGGCGAGGTGGCCGGGCTGGTCTCCCTCGTGGGCGGCTTCTGGGCCGCGCACAACTTCCACCCCCTCCTGTCCGAACACCTGACCTTCATCAGCGAACCGGCCTGGCGGCAGCTCGCCGCCTATGTGCTGATCTTCGTCGGCACGCTCATCCTGGTGGCCGTGCTGGCCCGCATCCTCCAGAAAGTCCTGTCCTTCAGTTTCGTCACCTGGGTGGACAGACTGGCGGGCGGCATCCTGGGCCTGGCCAAGGGGCTGCTGCTCTGTTCCATCGTGCTGCTCGTGCTGCGGAAGCTCATGGGAGACATGGCCTTTCTCCAGAACTCGCGCGCCCTGCCCTATTTCACCAGCCTCATCGAACAGATCCGGGCCTGGCTGCCGCCGGACGTGCTGAGCTGGCTCAACATCTGACCGAAAGCATGCGGGGACGCCGCTCACGGACGTTTTCCGTCCCTGCCGCGCGCCCTCCCGGGAACGCTCCGGCGGGCCGCACGGCCTGCGGGCGGGGCATGCCGCATCAATAAAGGAATGAGATATGGAAAAAAGCGCACTGGAACGATTGCAGGAGGTCCTTGACCGCCTGACGGCCGACGAAGGCGGCTGCCCGTGGGACAAGGAGCAGACGCCCCGCACCCTTGCCGAGTACATCATCGAGGAGAGCCACGAACTTGTCAGCGCCATCCGTTCCGGCACGGACGCCGACGTCTGCGAAGAGCTGGGCGATGTGGCCTTTTTGCTTCTCTTCGTGGCCCGGCTCTACGAAAAGCAGGGGAAATTTTCGCTGGATGACGCCCTGGCGCACAATTGCGCCAAGATGATCCGCCGCCACCCGCATGTCTTCGGTGACGCGCATTTCGACACGCGGGACGAACAGCTCAAGACCTGGGAACAGATCAAGCGGACCGAACACGCCGACGCCGAGGGCCGTCCCAAGGGGCTCTTCGACAGCCTGCCCGCCAGCCTGCCGCCCCTGACCAAGGCCTACCGCATCCACTCCAAGGCCGCCCGTGTGGGCTTCACCTGGCAGGAGGACGAGGAAGTGGAGCAGCAGGTGGAGGCCGAATGGCTGGAATGGCTGGACGTGGCGGCCGGGGACGATACGGACGCCCAGCGGCATGAACTGGGCGATCTGCTCTTCAGCATCGCCGAACTGGGACGGCGCAAGGGCATCAAGGCCAGCGAGGCGCTGGACGACGCCAATACCCGTTTCCTCCGGCGCTTCGCGCGCATGGAAGAGCTCGCGCGCTCGCAGGGCCGGGACTTTGCCGCCCTCTCGCTGGACGAGAAGGACGAACTGTGGACTCAGGCCAAGGCGGAAGAAACAGCCGGGAAGGCCTGAACATGGACGCCCTCCCCCTGTCCGGACGCCGCGCCATGTGCGGCCTCATGCTGCTCCCCCTGCTCATGGCGGCCCTGCTGCTGACGGCCTGCACGGCTGGCCGAACGCCGGGCAGGGGCGCAGGGGCCGCCGTACGCCCGGAGGCCCGCCTGCCGCGCGCCGATCCGGGCTATGTGCAGTGGCTGGAGCGCCAGTCCATGCTGGGGGCCGCGCCGCTGCTGGCGGGCCAGGTATCGGGGACGGAACGCATCTGGAGCAACAGCGCCCAGAGCAAGAACCGCTCCCTGCTGCTGACCGCCGCGCCCAACTGGCTGGAGATCGACCCGCATACCGCCGGCGCTTCCGGCAGCGTCCTGGCCGCTCTGGGCGGCGGGCTGTCCGCCCTGCTGCCGCAGCTGGGGATCGGCGGGCTGTATGTCGCCCCCACGGGCGAAAAGGGCGACATCTGGCAGGAGGCCCCGCGCGTCGGCACGCCCGACAACGTGACCGCCCTGCATTTCGACAAGGCCGCCGGCACGGACGAGGACTTCGCCCGTCTCCAGGAGCGTCTTGAGGCCGCGCACATCCAGCTCGGCGGCGACCTGCCGCCCGCGGCCACGGGCCTCGGCCCGGATTTCATCCTGCAGGCCCGCCATGCGCCCCGCTTTGACGGCCTGTACGCCATGATCAGCGTCCCGCGCGATCTCTGGAGCAGTCTGCCCTCCGTTCCCGGCGAGTGGGACTGTCTGGCCCTGCGGCCGGAAGCGGTGAACGCCCTGCAGGCCAGGGGCCTGCTGCCGCCTACGCTCCTGCGGCAAAAACTGGACTGGGCGCAGCCCGGCGGCTGGGCCGCCACGGGCGAGGTGCGCGGCACGGACGGCCAGATCCGGCGCTGGGTCTACCGCTTTGCGGACGATCCCCAGCGGCCCGTCCTGCTCTGGCAGGACCCGTCAGGCCAGGCCCGGCGCATTTTTTCCGCCGCCATCATCCGTCATACGGGCCTGCAGGGGCAGGCGCTGGCCGGGCTGCGGCTGGAAGCCCTGTTCGGCCTTGATGTGCCGCCTCCGGCCAGCGAAGGCGGGGCCGCCTCCCTGTCGGACCGGCTGACGCCGGGCTACGGCGCGCTGGCCGCCGCCGCGCGTGAAGTGCACCGCTATGGCGGCTGGGCCGTGCAGGCCGATGCCCTGCCCCCCTCCCTGCTGGCTCCGGTACTGCGCATGGGCGTGGATTTCTCGCGGGACGGCCTCACCGCGCCCGCCGCGGAGTATGCCCTGCTCAGCGGCGATGCCGCGCCGCTGGCCCGCCTGTTGCGTCAGGCGCAGGAAAGCGGACTGGATCAGACCCGCCTTGCCCGGGGCCTGCACGGCTGGCAGGGCGTGGACTGGCGGCTGCTGCGCGATCTGCCCGACGGGGAGCGCCTCGCCCGCGAAGCGCAGCGCCTGAGCGGGCTGGATGGCGAGGATTTCCGCCTCTGGACGACGCCTGCCTCGCTGGCGGCCCGCGCGCTCGGTCTGGACGCCGAGGCGGCCCTGCGTCCGGAGCATGCCGAAGGGCTGCGCCGCGCCGCTCTGGCTCTGCTGGCCTGCCGGGCCGGGCTGCCCGGCCCGCTCTTCATCAGCCTGCAAGAGCTGACCGGCGCGCTCGACGTGCCGCGCAGCGTCTCGCGGGACATCCTGCCCAGCCGGGGGATGGTCCCCCTGCCCGACAGTTCCGTCCACGGCGGCGCCGTGCCGCCCGCGCCGCTGGCCTTCGGCCCCCTGCGGGAACAGATGGCCGCGCAGGACAGCTTCCTCATGCTGACGGCCCGGCTGCTGCTGGCCCGTCAGGCGGCCGGTCTGGCGCAGGGGAAGCTCGTTTCCGTCCAGCAGTCGGGCGGCTGTCTCGCGCTCTGTTCCTCCCTGCCGGAGGGCGGCTACTGGCTGACCGTCATCAACCTTTCCGGCCGGGAACGCGAATTCTCCGTCCAGCTCCCCGCCGGCGGCGACCTGCTCGACATCTTCAGCGGCCAGAGCTTCAGCGCCGGCCGTCGTCTTTCTCTGGACCTTGCGGCGCATCAGTCGCGTCATCTGGTAATGGATACCCACGCCGCCCCTTCTGCCCCATAGGAGTTGCCCATGAGTCAATATTACCCCGGCCAGCAGTCGGACAACGACATCCGTTGCGATACGGGCGTCCCGACCCGGCCCACCCCCGAGAAGCCCCTTGCCGCCGATACGTCCGCTGCGTCGCCCGCGGACGGCGCCACGGCCGCCCCATCTTCCCCGGAGCCCGCACCCCATGCCGCGTCCCCTGACGGCGCCATGTCCTCGGCGGACATGCTGACGCCCTTCTCTGTCGACGGCGGCGCTGCCGCCCCCGATGCTCCCGGCGATCCCGACGTCGCCGCTCCCGCCCGGGAGAACGGCGCGGACGATGCCGGACAGGCCGCGGGGTCCGGGACGTCCGCCGCAGGCGCAACCGCCGTGCGGGGCACCACGGCCCACATCGATCCGGTCCCCGATGACGAAGACATCCCCGTTCTGGAAGTGGCTCCGGCCACAGGGCGCAGCCGCCCGGCAGGACGGGCGCAGCAGCTCTTCCAGCGTCTGGCCGTGGCAGGCCCCCTTGCGCTTCTTGTGCTGCTGGCCGTCCAAATCTGGCCCATCTTCCTGACCGGCGGGCGTTTCTGTCCGGCGGAATGGCCCAGCGTGCTGGCCGCGCTCACCAGTCTGCAGGACGGGCAATGGCTCTGCCCCAGCGGGCCGCAGGGGGCCCAGCTGCCCCTGCTTTTCTGGCTCATGGGCGGTCTGCATCAGCTGCTGCTCCTGGCCGGGCTGCCCGACCTGACGCTGTTCCCCGTCACTTCGGCCATCTGCGGCGCGCTGGCTCTGCTGGCCACCTGGACGCTGAGCCGGGCCACGGGCAATGACCGGGAATCCGCCCTTGCCGCCGGGCTCATGCTGCTGAGCAGCCTGCTCTTCCCCTTCTTCGCCCATTTCATGGGGCCGCCGCCGCTGGCCACGGCCCTGACGCTGCTCTCTCTGGCCTGTCTCTGCCGCGGCTGGCAGAGCACTTCCACTTCCCTGCTCCTGCCGCTCGGTTTCGTGCTGGCGGGGCTGGCCGGCCTGACGGGAGGACTGGCCTACGTGGCCCTGCCGCCCCTCACCAGTCTCGTCTGGCTGTTCTGGCGGCTGCGCCTTGGCCGGGCCCAGCGGCTGGATGCCGTGCTCGGCTTCCTCTTCATGCTGCTGGTCATTGCCGTCTGGCTGCTGGCGCTCATCATCCTCGTCGGGGCCGACACCTATCTGCAGTCCGTGGTCAGGCAGTTCTGGCACTGGCCCCTGCCCCTGACGGGCAAGTGGTGGCTGCCTCTGGCGGCGGGCGTGCTGGGCATGGCCCCCTGGCTTGCCCTTATCCCCTTCGTCTCCTGGACGCGCGTGCTGCGTCAGGCGCCGCATGCCCTGGCCGCGAGCCGGCATGAGACCTGCGGCGCGTCCTTCCTCTGGATCGCGCTCGTGCTCGCGGCCGTGCTGAGCCTGCTGGCTCCCGGCGTCAGCGGGGCCGGGCCGTTGCTCTGTCTGCTGGCCATCCTGCTGGGCCGCGCACTGCTGCGTCTTTCGGATCTGGGGAGCCGGGTGTTCTATCTCGTGGTCGCGCTGCTCTTCCTGCACGCGGGCATGGCGCTCACGGCCTGCGGCTTCAACGTGACGCTGGACTGGCTCGTCAACTTCACTTCGCTGAAGCTGACGCCGGAGCAGCAGCGGATGGTGCTGCAGCTGAACGGCCTGCCCGTGCTGGGCATCCTCGGCATCCTCTGCGCCGTCACCGTCACCCGGCTGGTGCGCCGGGCCTGGCCCGGCGGCGCGCTGCTGGTCTGCAGCCTGCTGGCCTGTCTCCTTGCCCAGCCCGTGCATCTCCTGCTCTCGCCGCAGCTTGGCGAACAGCCCTCCGTCCCCCTGCCCGGCGCGGCGGAACTGCAGGCCTTCCTGACCCAGCGGAACGAAAAGCCGCTGCCGCCGTGGTATCCCGCGCCCATCGACCTCAAGTCCCTGAACGAGGATGCCCCTGCCGCAACCGGCAGCGCGGATGAACCGGCCCCGGCCGCTGGACAGGAAACGGGACCGGTCACCGATACGCCGGCCGCGTCCGACGGCGCGGACAATGCGGACAAGCCCGCCGAAGCTGCCCCGGCTGCCGAACCGGCAACGGGAGCGACCACCGAGCCGACGGACGAACCGACGGACGAGTCGACGGATGAACCGACGGTAGAACCGGCTGCCGAAGCCCCCGCCGCGCCGGAGCGGCCCGCTGTCGCGCCCGTCCCGACGCCGGACGGCAGGAACGCCGGACAGCCCGCTTCAGCCCTCAGGGGAGACGGCACAGCGGGGGCGGCCTTCGCCGCGCCTGAGACGCGGACGCCGGCAACCTCCGTGACGCCTCCGGTCGAGGCCGCGCCCGTACCGCCGCGACAGGAAGCGGCCCCTGCTCCCGACAGGCCGGCAACGGAAGAACAGACGGCTCCGGCGGCTCCGGAGCCAAACGCCCCCGCGCCTGCGGCCGGGGAGCCCGAAGCCACGACATTGTGATCCCTGCGGGGAGCCCGTCCGACGGACGGCTCCCCGCTTCCTCTTTCAAGGGGCCGGCCCTTTCCGGCTCTTGACGCGGTACGGCTCTTGCCCCTACAAAAAACTTTCCGCCGCCCGGCGGGATTTTTCGACTTTTTTCCAAAGGAACGACCATGAAAGAATTTACGCTTGCCGTGCACAGTCTGGGCAACATCGGCTGCAAGGTGGTGGAGGCCGCCCTTGCGGCTCCTGACTGCCGCTGCCTCGGCGTCATCCGCCGTGCCGACTCGCTGGGAACCCGCGCGCAGGACCTGCGCGGACTGCCGGAATACGCCAGCCTTGCCGATCTGGAAGCGGCCCAGGGCCGCCCGGACGTCATCGCCCTCTGCGGTCCCTCCCGCAGCATCCCCGACACGGCCGAAGCCTTTCTCCTCAAGGGGTACAACTGTGTGGACAGCTTCGACGTCCACACCGACATCCCGCAGAGCGTGGCCCGTCTGGACAAGGCGGCCCACAGCGGCAAGGCCGTAAGCATCACCGCCGCGGGCTGGGACCCCGGGACGGACTCGGTCATGCGGGCCCTTTTTGAAGCGATGGCCCCCACGGGCGTGACGTTCACCAATTTCGGCCGTGGCCGCAGCATGGGTCACTCCGTGGCCGCCCGCGCCATCGAGGGCGTGGCCGATGCCGTGTCCATCACCATCCCCGTGGGCGGCGGCCGGCATTCGCGCCTCGTCTATGTGGTGCTGGAAGAAGGGCAGAACCTGGCCGACGTCACGGCCCGCATCAAGGCCGACGACTATTTCGCCCATGACCCGCTGGATGTGCGGCAGTGCCGCGACCGGCAGGAACTCTCCTTTGTGGCCGACCAGTCCCACGGCGTCCTCATGGAGCGCACCGGCGCATCCGGCATGACGGACAACCAGATCCTCAAGTTCGACATGCGCATCAACAACCCCGCCCTCACGGCGCAGGTCCTCGTTTCCTGCGCGCGTGCCGCCACGCGCATGGAAGTCGGCTGCCACACGCTTATCGACGTGCCGCCCATCAAGCTGCTGCCCGGCGAGCGCATGGATATCATCACGCGCATGGTGTAGGCTGACGGCACTATTCGCTTTGTTGGGGGGAGGGGAACCCCCTCCGCCGGCGCGGGAGCGGGGTTCCCCTCCCCCCAAGCCCCCCACCCTTCCCCCAGCGCGCTTTTACCGGGGAAAGAACCAGGGACGGGAGACGACCACTTCCTCAAAGCAAGCGAAATGCATACGGCCTGAATCCTCTTCACTGAGATTATTCATAATTTTTGTTGAAAGACTGACAGACACTGCCTAAAGGCCGCCCGTCGGGTCGCTGCCGGCGCGGGAGCGGGGTTCTCCCCCTTACCCAGCGCGCGCTTTTTCCATGCGGGGTGAAGGAGCTGACAAGCATTCCATAAAAAACAAAGGCTCATGCACCACTGGGGATGTCGTCTGTCTCCATGCCGGCATGCCCTGGCGTGCCGCCGCTTTTTGCCTCCTGCGGGAGGCCCCTGCCCGGGAAAGGATTATTTTTTGCAAGAGCCCTATGCCTTTGCCCACAGCTGACGATAAGAAAAAGCAAAGGTAAGGTACGCTTTTCCCACAAGGAGCAGCTATGGATTTGAATCAGAAAAAGCAGGATGACCAGCTCCTCCAGCTCGTGACGTTCAGCATAGGCGAGGAAGAGTTCGGCGTTAACATCCTGAAGGTGCAGGAGATCATCCGCACCATGGAAATCACCAAGGTGCCGCGTGCGCCCGACTTTGTGGAAGGCGTCATCAATTTGCGCGGCAAGGTGATCCCCATCATCGACCTGCGTCGCCGGTTTGGGCTCGCGCCTCGTGGGCATGACAAGAATACGCGCATCATCGTCATCGAAATCAATAACATCATTGTGGGTTTTGTGGTGGATGCCGTTTCGGAGGTGCTCCGCATACCGGCCAGCACGGTGGAACCGCCGCCGCCGGTGGTCGCCGGTGTGGAATCCGACTATGTGAGCGGCGTCGGCAAACTGCAGGACCGTCTGCTCATCATGCTGGATCTGGACCGCCTGCTTTCCAGCGAAGACATGGAAGCCCTGAGCTGCCTGTAGTCGCAACCTCCACACAATGGAAAAAAAGCCCTTCCGCATACGCGGAAGGGCTTTTTTCTTACATCAGGCAGCATAGCGCCATCCAGGCAAATCCATTTTTCTTGCTGCGCACGGCAAAACGATCAGACAAGCGACACAATGCTTCCTGTGAGAAACGGCCGCCTTGCCCAGGAAGATGGCTGTTCCAAAAGCATTTTCCGTTTGAAGCGTTTTGCGCCCCACCCCATACTGCCTTGTCGTTTCGCGGAAAAAGCGTGTTTTTTCCGCTAGATCCCGGCCGGACGGCAGGCGCTGCCGCCTCACGTCTTGCCTTTTTCAATGGCAAAACGGACAGGGCACATCAACTCAAATGTCACAAAACTTCAAAAACTAAGACGAAAAAGCGATACAGGCTCCGCTTGCTTTTGGGGACGGGGCTACCACGTGTCCCCGACTCTTCCCCGGTAAAAGCGCGCTGGGGAAGGGATGGGGGGCTTGGGGGGAAGGGGAACACCTCCAGCGCAGGCGGAGGGGTTTCCCTTCCCCCCAAAAGGCAGCGAATAGTATTGACAGACCCTAACGCCGGAAGCGCTGCATCTCCTCATGCACGAGCTCAAGGCCGATCATGATGTTCTTTTCCAGCGTGGCGCGCAGCTGTACGGCATCCTTGTTGCGCAGGGCGGCAATGATGGTGGCGTGCTGCTGGTTGAAGAGTTCCTTATGCTCCACGGAATAGGCCCGCAAGGTCAGGAAGGCCTGGACGAAGTCCATGAGATGCTCCACCACGGCGACCAGATGCGGCATGCGTGAGAGCTCATAGAGCTTGCGGTGGAATTCCCTGTCCATATGGAAGAAGTAGGTCTCCTCTCCGGCGGACTCCATCTCCTGCGCCGTCTTTTCCAGGGCATCCAGCTCGGCGGGCGTGGCCTGCAGCATGGCCTCCTCGGCCAACGCCAGCTCCAGGCTGCAGCGCTGCTCGTAAATGAGCTTCATCTCACGGAACCCCGGAGGGAGCATGACGATGGCGCCCTTGTGCGGGATATTCTGCACCAGTCCCGACTTGTCCAGCAGCAGGAGGGCGTCGCGAATGGGCCCGCGGCCGACGCCGAGCCGCTGCTCAAGCTCCGTGAGGATAAGGCGCGTGCCCGGCAGGGCATCCCCCCGCATGATCATGTCACGAATCATCTCATAGGCGACATGTGATTTTGTCGCGCTATTCCGCTGTTTTTCTGTGGCGTTCATGCGAAAATTATACCCTGACATATCACAGGGGTCAATACGGGCATGCAGGCTCCGGCGGCTGCCTCGCAAGAGCCGCGGACGGCGGCTGACAGACCTTTTTTGATGACAGACAATTTTTCATAAAATATTTCATAAAATATTGACTTCCTCGAACGGAACCCCTAGAGTGGATCCAACGGCACAGGAAAACCTCCACGGGCCGCAGGCACATGGCAGCTCAACCTTTTTCCACAAGGAGAAGACCATGCACCATGAACATCAGCAGACACACCACCGGCATGAGCTCGGGAAGACCGTCCTGCCTATCCAGGCCTGGGCGCTGGCGGTGGGCGCCATCATCGGCTGGGGATGCTTCATTTTGCCCGGAACCCGCTTCCTCCCCGTCTCGGGGCCGCTGGCAAGCCTCATCGGCCTAGCCGCAGGAGCGGCAGCACTCTGTATCGTCGCTCTGTGCTACGGCATCATGATCAAGGGCTATCCCGTGGCCGGCGGCGCTTTTGCCTACGCCTTCGTCGGCTTGGGACGGCTGGCGGCCGTGGTGTGCGGCTGGGGGCTCGCGCTGAGCTACAGCTGCGTCATCTCGCTCAACGCCACGGCCATCCTCCTGCTGACGCGCTTCCTCCTGCCCGGGGCCTTCGAGACGGGACACCTCTATACATTGGCGGGCTGGAACGTCTATGCCGGGGAGATCATCCTCATCTCCTTGATAATCCTCTTCTTTGCCTTCATGAATTACCGGGGCAGCAACTGCGCCAATACCGTGCAGTTGTGGCTTTCGCTCTCCCTGGCCGCCGGCGTGGTGGCTCTGGCCGTCGGTTCCGGTATCGACGATGGCGCGGGGATCGCCAACCTCGAGCCCTTGTATAACGAACAGACCGGCCTGCTTGTCAGCATCATCTCCGTTGTGGCCCTGGCCCCCTTCCTCTATCAGGGCTTCGACACCATCCCGCAAACGGCTGAAGAGTTCAATTTCAGCCATGACAAGTCCACCATGCTCATGGTCGTCTCCATCGTCTGCGGCTGCGTGCTCTACTCGCTCGTGCTGGTCGCCGTGGCGGTCATCCGCCCGTATCCTGAACTGCTTGCCGCCGATCATCCCTGGCTGACGGGCGCGGTGGCCGGCATGGCCTTCGGCAAGTGGGGCGGCGTCATCCTGGCGGTGCCGGTGCTGGCGGGCATCTTCAGCGGCATGAACGGCTATTTCATCGCCTCGACCCGCATCCTCTTCAGCATGGGCCGCAGCAAGTTCATCCCGGCCTGGTTCGAGCGCATCCATCCTGAACACAAGACCCCGGTCAACGCCATTCTCTTCGTGCTGCTCTTCTCCCTGCTGGCGCCCTGGTTCGGCCGTCCCGTGCTGGTCTGGCTGACGGATACCTGTGCCCTGAGCGCCGCCCTGAGCTACTTCTTCACCTGCTACAGCGCCTACCGCTACAGCCTGCGGCATGCGGATCGGGTCACCCTGCCCTTTGCCCGGCAGATCGCCTTCCTCGGCTGCGTCATATCCGTCGCGAGCTTCTTCCTCCTGGCCGTGCCCGGCTCCCCCGCCGCCATCAGCGCGGAATCCTGGGGCCTGCTGCTGGTCTGGTGCGTGCTGGGCACGCTGCTCTACCGCCGCCGCGCCCCTGAGCTCAGCGCCATCTCCACGGAGCGTCTCCAGTTCATGCTGCTGGGCGATACGGCCCGCCCGCTGCTGTTCACCGAAGGGAAAATTTTTCGCTAGAAAAATTTCATGAAATAATTCATAAATCATCAAGGAGCAGGATCATGCGTTACCTCAAGCAAGCCACCAAGTCCGCTGAAGACAACAGCAAGCAGGCCCGTGTCGCCGTCGAACAGATGCTGGAAGAGATCCGTGCCGGCCGCGAGGATGCCGTCCGCCAGCTGGCCAAGAAGTTCGACAACTGGGATCAGGACTTCATCCTGAGCGATGCCAAGCGGCAGGAACTCATCGCCATGGTGCCCGAAAGCGTCAAGCGCGACCTGGAATTCGCCCACAAGCAGGTTGCCGGTTTCGCGAAGGCCCAGCGCGAGAGCATCCAGGAATTTGAAACCGAAGTGACGCCCGGCGTGGTGCTGGGGCAGCGCATCATCCCCATGGATGTGGCCGGATGCTATGTGCCCGGCGGCCGCTTTGCCCATGCCTGCTCGGCCCTGATGAGCGTGGCCACGGCCAAGGCGGCGGGCGTGCCCTTCATCGTGGCCGCCACCCCGCCGCGCGGCACCCACATCGACCCCGCCACCTGCTACGCCATGCACATCGCCGGCGCGGACATCATCCTTGAGATGGGCGGCGTGCAGGCCATCGCCACCATGGCTTACGGTCTGTTCACCGGCAAGCCGGCCAACATCCTGGTCGGCCCCGGCAACGCCTATGTGGCCGAAGCCAAGGCCCTGTTGAGCGGTTCCGGCCTCTGCGGCATCGACGTGTTCGCCGGCCCCACGGAATCCGGCATCATCGCCGACGAAACGGCCGATCCCATGACGGTGGCCATCGACCTCGTGTCTCAGGCGGAGCACGGCTACAACTCGCCGGTCTGGCTCTTCACCACCAGCGAGGCGCTGGCCCAAAAGGTGCTTGAGCTCATGCCCAAGCTCTGCGCCGACATGCCCAATCCCGATGTGCCGCTGAGCGCCTGGCGCGACTACGGCGAGATCGTCCTGTGCGACGACCGCGAAGAGATGGCCGCCGTCAGCGACCAGTACGCTCCCGAACACATCCAGGTGATCGCCAAGGACCTTGACTGGTGGCGTACCCGCCTGCGCTGTTTCGGTTCGCTCTTCCTGGGTGAGGGCAGCACCGTGCCGCACGGCGACAAGTGTTCCGGCACCAACCACATCCTGCCCACCAAGAAGGCCGGTTACTACAGCGGCGGCCTCAATGTGCACAAGTTCCTCAAGATCTGCACGTATCAGCACATCGACCCCGACAAGAACGACGTCATCGGCGGCGCCGCTTCCCGCCTGTCCCGCGTGGAGGGCATGGAAGGCCACGCACGCGCCTGCGACTGGCGTCTGCGGAAGTTCTATCCCGGCCGCGAATGGGACTTCCCCGTGTACGAGCATCCCAAGTACTAGAGCGTTTTGCCGCTGAAAAAGGCAAAACGCGAGGCGGCGGCACAGCGCCGCCCGGCCGAAAGTGAGCGGAAAAACCGCGTTTTTTCCGCGAAACGCCAGGCCGTATGGTTTGAAACGCCAAGCGTTTCAAACGGAAAACGCTCTCATATGCGAACGACGGCGGCAGGCAGGACGTCCCGCCTGCCGCCACAACCCGGCAAGGAGTCCGACATGAAGACTTTCACCAAGGATTTCACCCTGCAGGAACCCATTCCTCAGGAAGGCATCGAGCTGGCGCTCGGCGTCATGCAGACCGGCCGCCTGCACCGCTACAACACCATGCCCGGCGAGAAGGGCTATGCCGCGGAGCTGGAAGAGGCCTTCGCCGCCTACATGGGCTCCCGTTACTGCCTGGCCTGCGCTTCCTGCGGCAGCGCGCTCTATATCGCCCTCAAGAGCCTGGGCGTGCAGGCCGGAGATACCGTCCTCTGCAACGCCTACACCCTGGCCCCCGTGCCCGGGGCCATCGAGAATGCGGGCGGCAAGATCGAGCTCGTCGAGATCACCGATGACTACACCATCGACATCGACGACCTGGACGCCAAGGCCGCCAGGACCGGCGCGCGCTTCTTCCTGCTCTCGCACATGCGCGGCCATATGGCCAACATGGACAAGGTCATGGAGGTGGTGCGCAAGCATAACCTCATTCTGCTGGAAGACTGCGCCCACACCATGGGCGGCAGCTGGGACGGCAAAAAGAGCGGCACCTTCGGCCATGCGGCCTGCTACAGCACCCAGACCTACAAGCACATGAATTCCGGCGAGGGCGGCCTGCTCATCACCAATGACGATCTGGTCATGGCCCGCGCCATCATGTACTCCGGCTCCTACATGCTCTACACGGCGCATACGGCCCGCCCGGACGCCTCGGTCTTCGAGAAGGTCAAGAAGGTCACGCCGAACTTCAGTTCGCGCATGGACAATCTGCGCGCCGCGCTCCTGCTGCCGCAGCTGAAGATCCTCGACGAGCAGTGCCGCCGCTGGAACGTGCTGCATGACCACATGGCCGCCCGGCTCAAGGCCATCCCCGGCGTGGTCTGCCCGCAGCGCGACCCCCGCGAAGGCTATGTGGGCAGCTCCATCCAGTGGAACCTGCCCAAGGCCGGTTATGCCGACATCGAGACCTTCATCGCCAAGTGCGCCGAGCGCGGCGTCTCCGTCAAGTGGTTCGGCAACAAGGAACCCAACGGCTTCACCAGCGCCTACGACAGTTGGCAGTATTTCCCCTACCTGGCCACGCTCGACCTGCCCACCACGCGGCGCGTGCTGGCCACCATGTGCGACATGCGCCTGCCCCTCACCTTCTCCGTCGAGGACTGCGACGTCATCGCCGACATCATTGCCGAGGTCGTTACGGAAATGGGCCTGCGCTAGCGCGCCGTAAAGTCCGTTTTCGCTCCCTGTCTTTCATCCTCTAACCCACTCATTGAGGTTTTCAGCATGAATCTCGCCAAGTTCCCCCGTCGCGGCTACGTCACCGAACCCACCCCCCTCGAATTCCTGCCCAACTTCACCAAGGCGCTGGGCGGCAAGGTCAACATCTACATCAAGCGTGACGACCTCCTGCCCGGCACCGCCGGCGGCAACAAGACCCGCAAGCTGGACTTCGTCATGGCCGACGCTCTGGCGCAGGGCGCCGACACCATCATCACCTGCGGCGCCGTCCAGTCCAACCACTGCCGCCTGACCCTTTCCTGGGCCGTCAAGGAAGGGCTGGACTGCCACCTGGTGCTGGAAGAGCGCGTGAAGAACAGCTACAAGCCCGAAGCCTCCGGCAACAACTTCCTCTTCCAGCTGCTGGGCGTGAAGAGCATCACCGTCGTCCCCGGCGGCAGCAACATGCTGGAAGAGATGGGCAAGGTGGCCGAAAGCCTCAAGGCGCAGGGCAAAAAGCCCTACATCGTGCCCGGCGGCGCGTCCAACAAGATCGGCGCGCTCGGCTATGTGAACTGCGCCGAGGAGACCCTGCGCCAGCTCTTCGACAAGGGCATCCGCATCGACCACATGGTGGTGCCCAGCGGCAGCGCCGGGACCCACGCCGGCATCATCGCGGGCATGTACGGCAATAATGCTGGCATCCCGGTGACCGGCATCGGCGTCAACCGTCCCAAGCCCGTGCAGGAAGCGGCCGTGCACAAGCTGGCGCAGGAAACGCTGGACTACATCGGCGCCGGCGTGACCCTGCCCGCCGAAAAGGTGGTGGCCTTCGACGATTACGTGGGCCCCGGCTACTCCCTGCCCACCGACAGCATGGTGGAAGCCGTGAAGCTGCTGGCCCAGACCGAAGGCATCCTGCTCGACCCGGTGTACTCCGGCAAGGCCATGGCCGGCCTCATCGACCTGGTGCGCAAGGGCCATTTCGCCGACGGCAGCAATGTGCTCTTCCTGCACACCGGCGGCTCCCCGGCCCTGTACGCCTACCTTGACACCTTCCGCAAGTAAGCCCCACAACCTGCCGGGACGGCGGCCGCCGTCCCGGCAGCCTCAGGAATGAACCGCATGTCTACCCAGCTGCCTCCCTCCATCGGCGTCCTCGGCGGTCTCGGCCCCTATGCCGGGCTCGATCTGGTGCACAAGATCTTCGACTGCTGCCCCGCCCACCGGGATCAGGATCACCTGCCCGTCATGCTCTACTCCTTCCCCAACGAGATCCCGCCCCGGGTGGAATTCCTGCTGGGCAGCAGCCCGGACAATCCCGGCCACGCCATGGGGGACATCATGGTACGGCTGGCGCAGGCCGGGGCCACCGTCATCGGCATGCCCTGCAATACGGCGCACAGCGCGCCCATGCTGGACGTGGCCCTTGAACGCCTGAAAAAGTCCGGCTTCACGGGGCGCTTCATCCATATGATCACGGCCACCGCGGACTACCTGCGCAAGACCTTCCCCGAGGCCCGCCGGATCGGCGTCCTCTGCACGCAGGGAGCCTACGCCTCGCAGGTGTTCACCCAGCATTTCCAGCCGGCGGGGCTGGAGGTCATCTATCCCGATGACGCCGGACGCGACGCCCTGCAGCATGCCATCAGCGACCCGGATTTCGGCATCAAGGCCTTTTCCCAGCCCGTCACCGCACAGGCGCGCGGGGCCATCGAGGCCCAGGCCGAAAGCCTGCGTTCCCGGCAGGCGGACGTCATCCTGCTCGGCTGCACCGAGTTGCCGCTGGCGCTGGAAGGCAAGGATTTTCAGGGGACTCCTCTCGTGGATCCCACGCGCGTTCTGGCGCGCTGTCTCGTCGAGGCGTTCGCTCCCCATGTCGCATGCCCCGACATACGAGAGGACATCCCCGCACGCCGCCGCCGGGAGCCTCCTCACCCCCGGCGGCGGCCAAAACGAGAACGGCCCGGACGGGGCACGCTCTCAGGCAACAACCCATTTTCCAGGCATACCCAAACTCCTGAAAGGCATCCTGCCGGTCATGGCAGCCTCCAGTCGACAGCGCCCCCCGGCCCCTTCTTTCCGCCGCACACCGGAAAGGAGGGGCTTGCCTTTCGCCCGCCGCCCGTCCCCCTCACGCTGCCGGAAAAAAGACTTGCCAAAAAGCAAAAGTAGGGATATGAGCATTGATTCCTATAATGCATTGGGGGATACTCTGGTCATTACGGCAAAACGCACACGCACGGCATAGATTTTTTCAGGCAGGCAAACGGAACGCCCCGCAAAGAGGGGTGCGCCCGTTTGTCCTTTGTTGCGTCTTTGACCAGAAACCCAAGGGAACTACGCTTCGGACAGCGGCAGACTGGCGTCGCCCGCAGAGCGTGCGTCCGCCCGGCGGCACGGGGCCACCCCACCCGGCGTCAGGAACCGAAGCGCAACCGCTACCCACTTGAGGTACAGCATGGGCCAGCTTATCAAACAGTTCGGCAAGATCAAAGTTTCGCTCCCCATCCCGCACCTGCTCAATCTTCAGATAGACTCGTACGAGAAGTTTCTGCAGGAAGGCGTGGCCGAGGCCGACCGCAAGCCCGACGAAGGGCTGGAAGGCGTTTTCCACACCGTCTTTCCCATCGAAGATTTCAACAAGACCGCCAGTCTGGAGTTCGTGAGCTACGAAGTTCAGGAGCCCAAGTACGATCAGGCCGAATGCATCTCCAAGGGGCTGACCTACGAAGCGCCCGTGCGCATCAAGGTCCGCCTTGTGGTCTATGACATGGATGAAGCCTCCGGCAACCGGACCATCCGGGACATCAAGGAGCAGGACATCTATTTCGGCACCCTGCCCCTGATGACCGAAAAGGGCACCTTCATCATCAACGGCACCGAGCGCGTCATCGTCAATCAGCTCCAGCGCTCGCCCGGCATCATCTTCGAGCACGACGGCGGCAAGACGCATACCAGCCGCAAGGTGCTCTACTCCTGCCGCGTCATCCCCATGCGCGGGTCCTGGCTCGACTTCGACTTCGACCACAAGGACATCCTCTACGTCCGTATCGACCGCCGCCGCAAGATGCCCGCCACCATCCTTTTCAAGGCCATGGGCATGAGCAAGACGGACATCCTCGACTACTTCTACACCCGCGAGCACTACCAGCTCGCCGACCCCGACCGCCTGTTCTGGGAAGTGGAGAAGGACCTCTACCGCAAGGACAATGCCTACGCCGACATCGCCGCCCCGGACGGCACGGTCCTCGTCAAGGCGGGCAAGCTCATCACCAAGCGCGGCTGGCGGCAGATCTGCGAGGCGGGCATCCCCACCATCGAAGTGCGCCCGGACACCCTGGACGGCATGTTCCTTGCCGAGGACGTGGTGGCCGACGGCAGCGGCGAAGTGCTGGCCGAAGCCGCGGACGAGATCACCCCCGGCCTGCTGGAGCGTATGCGGGATGCGGGCATCCGGCGCATCGCCGTGCTGCACACCAAGGGCACGGACACCTCCTCCTCCATCCGCGACACCCTCATGCAGGACCGCATCGCGGATCAGGAAAAGGCCCAGGAGGAGATCTACCGCCGTCTGCGTCCCTCTTCCCCGCCCACCGCGGAGATCGCGGCCAGCTTCTTCGACAATCTTTTCCGCAATCCCGACTACTACGACCTGTCGCCGGTGGGCCGCTACAAGCTCAACCAGCGCCTTGCCCTCACCGCGCAGGCGGTGGCCGGGGCCGAGCTGTCCGCCTACGACAAGAAGTTCGTCAATGAGGACGGCAAGACCCTTGAGGAAAAATTCCACGGCCTGCTGGAGAACCGCACGCTTAACGACCACGACATCCTGACCGCCATCAAGGTGCTCGTGCAGTTGAAGGACAGCCACGGCCCCGCCGACGACATCGACCATCTGGGCAACCGCCGCGTGCGCCTGGTGGGCGAACTGGTGGAGAACCAGTACCGCATCGGCCTTGTGCGCATGGAACGCGCCATCAAGGAGCGCATGAGCCTGCAGGAGATCTCCACGCTCATGCCGCACGACCTCATCAATCCCAAGCCGGTCGCGGCCGTGCTCAAGGAATTCTTCGGCACGTCCCAGCTCTCGCAGTTCATGGACCAGACCAACTCCCTGTCCGAAGTGACGCACAAGCGGCGTCTCTCCGCCCTGGGTCCCGGCGGTCTGACCCGCGAGCGCGCGGGCTTTGAAGTGCGCGACGTACACACTTCCCACTACGGCCGCATCTGTCCCATCGAGACGCCCGAAGGCCCGAACATCGGCCTCATCGTCTCGCTGACCACCTTCGCGCAGGTCAACGACTTCGGCTTCATCGAAACGCCTTACCGCGTCATCCGCGACGGCTACGTCACCGACGAGATCGTGCATCTCGACGCCTCGCGCGAATCCGACGCCGTGGTGGCGCAGGCCAATGTGCGCATCGACGCCGACGGCCGTCTGGCCGACGAATTCGTCACCGTGCGCGTCAAGGGCGAAGTGGAAATGCGCTCCCGCGAGGAAGTGACCCTCATGGACATCTCGCCCAGCCAGATGGTGTCCATCTCCGCCGCGCTCATCCCCTTCCTGGAGCATGACGACGCCAACCGCGCGCTCATGGGCTCCAACATGCAGCGTCAGGCCGTGCCGCTGCTGCGCAGCGAAAAGCCGCTGGTGGGCACCGGCATGGAAGTGGACGTGGCGCGCGACTCCGGCGCCTGCATCGTGGCTCCGGCCGACGGCGTGGTCAAATACGCCGACGCCGACCGCATCGTGGTGGCCTACGAGGGCGGGCTGTTCAAGCAGTCCGGCGGCGTCAAGGCCTACGATCTGCTCAAGTACCACAAGTCCAACCAGAACTCCTGCTTCGGCCAGAAGCCGACCTGCTATCCCGGTCAGATCGTGAAGAAGGGCCAGATCCTGGCCGACGGTCCGGGCATCGACGAAGGCACGCTGGCCCTGGGCAAGAACCTCGTGGTCGCCTTCATGCCCTGGTGCGGCTACAACTACGAAGACTCCATCCTCATTTCCGAGCGTGTGGTCAAGGAGGACATCTTCACCTCCGTCCACATCGAAGACTTTGAAGTGGTGGCCCGCGACACCAAGCTGGGACCGGAAGAGATCACCCGCGACATCCCCAACGTCAGCGAGGACATGCTCCGCAACCTCGACGAGAGCGGCATCATCCGCATCGGCGCGGCCGTGAAGCCTGACGACATCCTTGTGGGCAAGATCACCCCCAAGGGCGAGACCCAGCTCACCCCTGAAGAAAAGCTCTTGCGGGCCATCTTCGGCGAAAAGGCCCGCGACGTGAAGAATACCTCCCTCAAGGTGCCCCCGGGAGTGGAAGGTACGGTCATCGACGTCAAGGTCTTCAACCGCCGCTCCGGCGAGAAGGATGAACGCACCCTGGCCATCGAGGCTCACGAGACCGCCGTGCTCGACCAGAAGGAAGCCGATCACCTGCGCGCCCTCTCCGACCGGACGCGCACGCTCATCGCGCCCCATGTCGTGGGCAAGCAGGTGGCCACCACCGTGCCCGGCAAGAAGAAGGGCGAGGTGCTGGTGGAAGCCGGCGCGGCCCTGAGCGAGGAACAGCTCGAGCAGATCCCGGTCAGGAAGCTGGCCGGCCTCTTCAAGAGCAAGGAAGTCAACGACAACGTGGCCGAACTGCTGCGCGCCTATGACCTGGAGGTGGAGTACCTCAAGGGCATCTACGACTCCAAGCGCGAAAAGGTCACCGAAGGCGACGACCTGCCCCCCGGCGTCATCAAGATGGTCAAGGTCTACATCGCCATCAAGCGTAAGCTCTCGGTGGGCGACAAGATGGCCGGCCGTCACGGGAACAAGGGTGTCGTCTCCTGCATCCTGCCGGAAGAGGACATGCCCTTCTTTGCCGACGGGCGTCCCGTGGACATCGTGCTCAACCCGCTGGGCGTGCCCTCGCGTATGAACATCGGTCAGATCATGGAGACCCACCTCGGCTGGGGCGCCAAGGAGCTCGGCCGCCAGCTCGCCGAACTGGTGGACTCCGGCGCGGCCGTGGCCACGGTGCGCGCCGACGTGAAGGACGTCTTCAACTCCGAGGCCATCAACGAGCTCGTGGACGGCATGGACGACGAGGAGTTCATCGCCTCGGTGAAGAAGCTGCGCAACGGCATCGTGACCCGCACGCCGGTCTTCGACGGCGCCACGGAAGACGAGATCTGGGGCTGGATGGTCAAGTCCGGCATGCCGCATGACGGCAAGACCGTGCTCTATGACGGCCGTACGGGCGTGCCCTTCAAGAACCGCGTGACCACCGGCGTCATGTATATCCTGAAGCTGCACCACCTGGTCGACGATAAGATCCACGCCCGTTCCACCGGCCCCTACAGCCTCGTCACCCAGCAGCCTCTGGGCGGTAAGGCCCAGTTCGGCGGCCAGCGTCTCGGGGAAATGGAAGTCTGGGCCCTGGAAGCTTACGGCGCGGCCTATCTGCTGCAGGAATTCCTCACGGTCAAGTCCGACGACGTGACGGGCCGTGTGAAGATGTACGAAAAAATCGTCAAGGGCGACAACTTCCTCGAAGCCGGCCTGCCCGAGTCCTTCAACGTGCTGGTGAAGGAACTCATGAGCCTGGGCCTCGACGTGACCCTGCACGAGGAAGAAGGCAAGAAAAAGCCCAAGCGCGTCGGCTTCATGCGCGAGCAGGAAGTGGACGAGTAGCCGCCGCTCATCCGTCGGCAGAGGCAAGGACTGTAACGAGCTTTTGACAAGCAAGGTAGCTATATGAGCCTGGACGATCTCTTCACCGTACGCGGCACGTCGGCCAATGTGACCAACATCCGCAACCTGAAAGCCATCCAGATTTCCATCGCTTCGCCCGAATCCATCCGCGCATGGTCCTACGGCGAGGTGAAGAAACCGGAAACCATCAATTACCGCACCTTCAAGCCGGAGCGGGACGGCCTGTTCTGCGCCAAGATCTTCGGCCCCGTGAAGGACTACGAGTGCAACTGCGGCAAGTACAAGCGCATGAAGCATCGCGGCATCGTCTGCGAAAAGTGCGGCGTGGAAGTCATCGCTTCCAAGGTGCGCCGCGAGCGCATGGGCCACATCGAGCTTGCCGCGCCCGTGGCCCACATCTGGTTCCTGAAGACCCTGCCCTCCAAGATCGGCACCCTGCTGGACATGACCATGGCCGATCTGGAAAAGGTGCTCTACTTCGACTCCTACATCGTGCTCGATCCCGGCCAGACCAATCTGCAGAAGCAGCAGGTCATCTCCGAGGACCAGTACCTCCAGATCCTGGATCACTACGGCACCGACGACGTGCTCACCGTGGGCATGGGCGCCGAGGCCGTGCGCTCCTTGCTGGAAGAGCTGGACCTCGAGAAGCTGCGCATCGAGCTGCGTGAGGAAGGCGAGACCACCAAGAGCCAGACCAAGAAAAAGAAGATCACCAAGCGGCTGAAGATCGTCGAGGCCTTCCTCGAGTCCAACAACAAGCCCGAATGGATGATCATGGAAGTCATCCCGGTCATCCCGCCGGAGCTGCGTCCTCTGGTTCCGCTGGACGGCGGCCGCTTCGCCACCTCCGACCTGAACGACCTCTACCGTCGCGTCATCAACCGCAACAACCGCCTCAAGCGGCTCATGGAGCTGGGCGCGCCGGAGATCATCATCCGCAACGAAAAGCGCATGCTGCAGGAAGCCGTGGACGCCCTGTTCGACAACGGCCGCCGCGGCCGCGCCATCGCGGGCACCAACGGCCGTTCCCTCAAGTCCCTGTCCGACATGATCAAGGGCAAGCAGGGCCGCTTCCGCCAGAACCTGCTGGGCAAGCGCGTGGACTACTCCGGCCGTTCGGTCATCACCGTGGGCCCCTACCTCAAGCTGCATCAGTGCGGCCTGCCCAAGAAGATGGCGCTGGAGCTCTTCAAGCCCTTCATCTATTCGGAACTGGAGAAGCGCGGCCACGCCACCACCATCAAGAGCGCCAAGAAGATGGTGGAACGCGAGGAGCTGGTGGTCTGGGACATCCTCTCCGAAGTGGTGCGGGAGTATCCCATCCTGCTCAACCGCGCCCCCACCCTGCACCGCCTGGGCATCCAGGCCTTTGAACCCCTGCTGGTGGAAGGCAAGGCCATCCGTCTGCATCCGCTCGTCTGCTCCGCCTACAACGCGGACTTCGACGGCGACCAGATGGCCGTGCACATCCCGCTGTCCGTGGAGGCGCAGATCGAATGCCGCGTGCTCATGATGAGCACCAACAACATCCTTTCTCCGGCCAACGGCGGCCCGGTCATCGTGCCTTCGCAGGACATCGTGCTCGGCCTCTACTACATGACCGCCGAACGCAGCTTCGAGGAAGGCGAAGGCATGACCTTCTGCGGCCCGTGGGAAGTGGAAGCCGCCTATGATGCCGGCTCCGTCTCCCTGCACGCCCGCATCCGGGTGCGCATGCCCGACGGCAAGATCTACGACACCACGCCCGGCCGCGTGCTGGTGAGCAACATCCTGCCGCCCGAACTGGGCTTCGAGCATGTGAATCTCATCCTCACCAAGAAGAACATCGCCCGTCTCGTGGGCGCGGCCTACCGCCAGTGCGGCATCAAGGCCACGGTCATCCTCTGCGACCGCCTCAAGGACATGGGATATGAGTTCGCCACCCGCGCCGGCGTGACCATCGGCGTGAAGGACCTCACCATCCCGGCGCGCAAGAAGGAGATCCTGGCGGCCTCCCAGGCCGAGGTGGACGACATCGAACGCCAGTACCGCGACGGTATCATCACCCGTACCGAAAAGTACAACAAGGTCGTCGACGTCTGGACCAAGGCCACGCAGGACGTTTCCGCGGAAATGACCAAGGAGATCTCCTACGACATCCTGACCGATCCCAAGACCGGGCGTCAGGAAAAGAACCAGAGCTTCAACCCCATCTTCATGATGTCCAACTCCGGCGCTCGAGGCAACCAGGACCAGATGCGCCAGCTCGCCGGCATGCGCGGCCTTATGGCCAAGCCTTCCGGGGAAATCATCGAGACGCCCATCACCTCTTCCTTCCGTGAGGGCCTGTCGGTGCTGCAGTACTTCACCTCCACCCACGGCGCGCGCAAGGGTCTGGCCGACACCGCCCTCAAGACGGCCAACTCCGGTTATCTGACCCGCCGTCTCGTGGACGTGGTGCAGGACGTCATCGTCTCCGAACACGACTGCGGCACGGTGGACGGCGTGGAGCTCACCCACCTCAAGGACGGCGGCGACATCAAGACGCCCCTGTCCGAGCGGGCCATCGGGCGCGTACTGCTCTACCCTGTTTACGATCCCGAAAATCCCGACGTGGTCCTGCTGCCGGAAAACACCCTCATCAATGAGAATGAGGCCCAGATCCTCGAACAGCACGGCGTGTCCTCCATCATGGTGCGCTCGCCGCTGACCTGCCAGTCCGAACGCGGCATCTGCGCGCTCTGCTACGGGCGCGACCTGGCCCGCGGCCATCTGGTCAACATCGGGGAGACCGTGGGCATCATCGCGGCCCAGTCCATCGGCGAGCCGGGCACCCAGCTCACCATGCGTACCTTCCACATCGGCGGTACGGCCTCCAGCACCATCGAAAAGAACAAGTTCGAGGCGCTCAACGCCGGCCGGGTCATCTTCAACCGGGTGAAGGCCGTCACCAACCGCGACGGCGTCCAGCTCGTCATCGGCAAGAGCGGCCAGCTCTCCATCGTGGACCCGCAGGGCCGCGAGCGTGAGAAGTACATCCTGCCCAACGGCGCGCGCCTCAACGTGCAGGACGGTCAGGAAGTGACCAAGGGCATCGTGCTGGCCGAATGGGACCCCTTCAACGAACCCTTCGTCAGCGAAGTGGACGGTACCATCCGCTTCACCGACATCGTGGACGGCAAGACCGTGCAGGAAAAGGTGGACGACGTGACCCGTCAGGCCTCCCTGACCATCATGGAATACCGCACCACCAACTTCCGTCCCTCCGTGTCCGTCTGCGACGACGAAGGCAACGTCAAGATGCGTACGTCCAGCAACACGGCGGCCGTGTACAGCCTGCCCGTGGGCTCCATCATCATGGTCAAGGACGGCGAGGCCATCCAGGCCGGCGACATCATCGCCCGCAAGCCGCGTGAGACCTCCAAGACCAAGGACATCGTGGGTGGTCTTCCCCGCGTGGCCGAACTCTTTGAAGTGCGCAAGCCCAAGGACATGGCCGTGGTGTCGGAGATCTCCGGCACGGTCACCTATGCCGGCGAATCCAAGGGCAAGCGCAAGCTCGTGGTGACGCCCGAGATCGGCGAGGCCAAGGAATACCTCGTGCCCAAGGGCAAGCACATCACCGCCACGGACGGCGACTTCGTGGAGGCGGGCGATCCGCTCACCGAAGGCTATCCCGAACTGCACGACATCCTGCGCACCCGCGGCGAAAAGTATCTTGCCCGCTATCTGGTGGACGAGATCCAGGAAGTCTACCGCTTCCAGGGCGTGGGCATCGACGACAAGCACATCGAAGTCATCGTGCGCCAGATGCTCAAGAAGGTGACCATCCTGGATTCCGGCGGCACGAGCTTCCTTGTGGGCGAGCAGGTGGACAAGGCCGAATTCAAGGCCGAAAACGCCAAGGTCATGGCCGAAGGGCGTCAGCCCGCCACGGCGGAACCGCTGGTGCTGGGCATCACGCAGGCCTCGCTGACCACCTCGTCCTTCATCTCGGCGGCCTCCTTCCAGGAGACCACCAAGGTGCTGACCGAAGCCTCGCTCAAGGGCAAGATGGACTACCTGCGCGGCCTCAAGGAAAACGTCATCGTCGGCCGCCTCATCCCTGCCGGTACCGGTTACCGCGAGTATGTGCACGGCGACATCGTCGTGCCCGATCAGCGGGAACGGCCCGACAAGTTCCTGGAAGACCTGGAAGAGAATCCCGTGCTCGTGGATCTCGGTTCCTAGCCCTTTCCTGAAAAGACCAAGCCCCCGGCTCTGCCGGGGGCTTTTTTACGTCGCTTGCGCTGCGGGCGACCGCTGCCGGGCCAAGTCCGGCGAGTCTGGCGGCAACATCCCCTTGCCGCGCAAAAGATGCTTGCCTAGCCGCCATCCCTGTGCTATAGGCAAGACGCATCATGTCTTTGCAACTCCCCGCAGGAGCTCTGTTTCTGCGGGCGCCTATCGGCCTTCCCGCAGCATGCTCGCGCACGGTTTCCGGCAATGGCTCCGGCCTTGCCTGTTTGCTGTTGTACAAGGGGAGTTTCGCAGGATGCAGTGGATCCAGGCGGGTACTGGGCGCACGTCGGTGATGCAGCGTGCTTCCAGCGGCGGCATGGGCCGTCCGGCTACAATTTTCAGCCCCTTTGACAAGGACTTGTATGAAAGCCCCAAACACGAAACAGATGGTTATGGCGTGTGCCGCGTGCCTGCTGACGCTGGGCCTTGCCCTGCCTTCCGGCGCCACGGCCGAGGAGTTCATCCCCTTCAAGAGCACCGGCATCAGCGGCGAAAAGATGCCCAAGGTCTTCTTTACCCATGACAAGCATGTGGAATACGCCAAGGAAGACTGCGCCGCCTGTCACCGCGACGAGACCCCTGAACAGTTCCTTGACGTGGCGGCCCAGCCCGAAGGCAAGCGTGTCAAGTACATGCACGAGACCTGTACGGCCTGCCACATCAAGTACAACAAGGGCCCGCGTCTTACCGAATGCCGTTCCTGCCACAGCGCCTCCATCGCCGCGCAGCAGGGCGCCGCTGCAGCGAAGTAGCAGCCGCATCCGTTCACGCACAGTCAACTTTCGTCCTTCAGGAGGCATCTCCACATGATCAATTTCGTGACTGGCCCGCTGTTCACCCTGTCGCTTGCGGTTTTCGTGCTGGGTCTCATTTTCCGTATGGTCGCGTATGTCGTCGGTCTTGACGGCAAGGCCGACCGCATCGCCTACCGCGCGCACACGGATCGCTCCATCCCCGGCATCTTCGCGTCCATCATCAAATGGCTCATCCCCGGCGGCAGCCGCGGCTGGCGTGCCCAGCCGGTAGCGGCCGTCCTCTTCTTCCTGCTGCACTTCGGCGCTGTGCTCGTGCCCCTTTTCCTGCTCGGGCATACCGTCGTCCTCGAAAATTCCTGGTTCGGCATCTCCCTGCCCGCTCTGCCCGCCGGTCTGGCCGACCTTTTGAGCATCCTGAGCCTGGTGGCTCTGGTGCTGCTGGTCGTGCGCCGCATCCGTCTGGCCAAGCTGCGCATCCTGACCACCGCCGGCGACTGGTTCATCCTCTTCCTGACCATCATGCCCTTCCTTACCGGCATCGTCGCCCGTTTCGAGCTGTGCGGCAACTATGAAGGCTGGATGCTGGCCCATGTGCTCTTTGGCGAACTTTTCCTCATCCTCGCGCCCTTCACCAAGCTTTCGCACATCGCGCTGTTCTTCATGTCCCGTGCCCAGATCGGCATGGACTATGCCATCAAGCGCGGCGGCGCTGCCCGTGGCGGCGCTTTCCCCTGGTAGTAGGGCCAACCCAGCATTCTTTTCCTTTGAAAGGAGCCTCTAATGTCTGAAATGCTTTGCACCCCAAAGCCGCTGACCACCAAGGAAGAAATCCATACGCTTCTGCAGGACAAGGGCGGCGCCAAATATTATGCCCAGATGAAACAGATGAAGGTGGACACGGAAGCCCTTGCCCGCGATGTGGAAGCGGCTTGCAAGTCTTCCCGTACCCGCACGTGGCTGAGCCTCTGCGCCCGCTGCGGCATGTGCGCCGAAAGCTGTTTCCTCTATCAGGCCAACGAACAGGATCCCAAGCAGGTGCCCTCCTACAAGTTCCAGAGCACGCTCGGCGAACTGGTGCGCCGCAAGGGGCAGGTGGATACCGAGTTCATGCTGCATTGCATGGAAGTCGCCTGGTCCCAGTGCACCTGCTGTAACCGCTGCTCGCTCTATTGCCCGCACGGCATCGACACCGGCGTGCTCATCAGCATCCTGCGCGGCCTGCTCTTCAAGCATGGCTTCGTGCCGTGGGAACTGAAGATCGGTTCCGGCATGCACCGCGTCTACGGCGCGCAGATGGACGTCAGCCAGGAAGACTGGCTCGACACCTGCGAGTGGATGGTGGACGAAAACTCCGACGAATGGCCCGGGCTGGAAATCCCTGTGGACAAGGAAGATGCGGATATCATGTATATCCTCAATGCCCGCGAAGTGAAGCACTATCCCGACGACATCGCCAAGGCCGCCATCCTCTTCCATGTGGCCGGCGAAAACTGGACCGTGCCGAGCGAAGGCTGGGAGAATACCTCCCTCACCATGTTCGCCGGCGACTGGGAAGGCGCGGCCAACAACGTCAAGCGCATCTACAAATCCGTGGAGAAGCTGCGTCCCAAGACCGTGGTCGGCACCGAGTGCGGCCATGCCCACCGCGCCACCGTGGTGGAAGGCCCCTACTGGGCCGGCCAGCCTGATGGCGACCCGCCGGTCAAGTTCATGCACTACGTGGAATGGGTGGCCATGGCGCTGCGCACCGGCAAGCTCAAGATCGACCCTGCCAAGAAGATCAAGGTGCGCTGCACCCTGCAGGACTCCTGCAACTATGTGCGCAACAACGGTCTGGGCAAGTACACCCGCGAAATCATGAGCTACATTGCCGATGACTTTGTGGAAATGTCCTCCTGCGGCGACCACAACTACTGCTGCGGCGGTGGCGGCGGCTTCAACGGCGTGGGCCTGTACCGCAAGCAGCGTAACGTGGGTCTGAAGATGAAGCTCAAGCAGATCCAGGATACGGGCGCTGAACTGGTCATCGCCCCCTGCCACAACTGCTGGGACGCCATCCGCGACATGATGGAAGAGTATGAAGTCCACAACATCAAGTGGTCCTTCCTCAAGCCTCTGCTCGTGGACATGATCCAGATCCCCGACAATATCGAACATAATCCTCAGGAATAATGCTGTGTAGCAGTCCAAGCTGCTTAGGGCATTACTGGAAAAAAGGCGGTCGGATCATTCCGGCCGCCTTTCTGCATCTCATCTCTGAAGCTCTCGGCTATTGCTGTGCGTCACCCAAAACCTTGCTCAAGCGCGCTATAGCTGCAGCTCCGCTTCCGAGTCGGGCACTTCCTTCCGCACCTGACACCAGTAGATGAGTCCCCAGAAATAACTGCTGTAATGGCTGACCGCCTGAGCTCGTCCAGAGACAGCCTCTCCCTTCTCACGCCGAAAGTACAAGGCATACAAATCGGCAAAGTCACGCTCCGGCAGGACATGCTGTTGCCCTTTTTGCAAAGTCACACGAACGTGTCCTTCCTTTGTGATCTCAGCCCTGAAGCGCGCTCCACTGCCACCGTTTTTAGAGCGTTTCACCTTTGATAAAGGTGAAACGCGAGGCGGCGATACAGCGCCGCCCGGCCGAAAGTGAGCGGAAAAACCGCGTTTTTTTCCGCGAAACGCCAGGCCGTATGGTTTGAAACGCAAAGCGTTTCAAACTGGAAATCCTCTAAGACGGGTCCGGTAGGTAGCTGGATGCGTTGCAAGAAATCGCTTGAGCTCCTGCCATGCCTCATTAGCTGAACACGGCACCCAATGCGCTCTATGTGTCATAGCTGCCTCCTCCACGAGAATTTCTTAAATACGCATAGGTCGCCAGGACAGGCACGCGCTACCGTTGGGAGCATACCGCTCTGTTCGCGCACATGGCATTCTAAGCAACCTTGGCTCCAAAGCAAAAGCCCCCATCACCAGAATGGCAATGGAGGCATTTCAAACGACAAGCAGCGATATGGCGTGTCAGCAGCTTATTTGAAATCTTCCGGGATCTGCTTGACTTCGCGGATGTACAGTACGTCACCGCTGTTCAACGCTTGCGTCTGCCAGCGCGTCAGACACTTCAGCTTGCCGCCGGCCAGCAGAGCCTTACCGGTCTCGGAATCAGCAGCCATCTCAATGGTCCATCCCTGCTTGAATGGCTCACCCGGCTGGAGAGGGGCCGCCTTGTCAAGATAACGGTCAAGGATTGGTTTACCCGCCTCATTAAGAATCGTCACATGCAGACTGTAGCCGTTGACACGCTCAGCAGTAGCGTTGCGGCCAACCACTATGACGCGAACCAGCAGCGTCTTATTGTCGGAGATCACGCCGGCAGCAGCTTCACATGACTGGATGGGCAGTGTGGCATTCATGCGCTGCTGCGTGACTTCATTTTTCTTGATAAGTTGCAGGCGCTTGGCCTCATTGCGCTTAAGCTGTGCGTCCCGGAACTGGGCGACAAGCTCTTGTGCATTGGCAAGATCTGTTATGACCCAGCCGGACGGCGTACGTTGCAAAAGAAAAATCAAATTGAAGTCCTTGCCGAACTGGGGATGATGAAGCGTCGCCGAAACGAAGGCCAAATCGGGATTGCCCGTCCCAGTGGTATTGAGGGCTAGGCTGTGCTGCAGCTGCTTCACAAAATCCGGCGGCAAAATCTCAAGTGGCTGCTCAAGAGCTTCCTCAGGCGTCAGCTCTCGCTGCTTGCCCTTTTCCTTGGCAAGGAGACGCTCTTGCAGATAGGCTTGCAGACGTTGCATAATGGCTTGCTGCTGGTTGGCCCCCTGCTCGATGAAAGGATAATATTGCGCTACGCTTTGCGCTATGCGCTGGCTCATGGCAGGAAAGTTCACCTGGACCGAAAGCTGCTCCTCATCGATACTTTTGAGGTTTTCTTTCAGCATGTCAAAGGCATATTGACTGCTCTGGAGATACTGGTAGTGCTTCCAGCCTTCCCAGCCGCCGTAAGCCAGAGCAATGACCAGCACCACAAGCGCGATCTTCAGCTTGGCTTTCTGCAGGTTTTCCATCAGGGACATAGCGTTCATCCTTTTTCAGTTCTTGCCGCCGGCGCGACATTCCATTACTGCAGCCCCTTGCGCCAGCGCCGCAGCGTGTCCGGAGCGCACGCCAAGGGGCGTACCGCTGGCCGCAGGATCCAGATTGATACGGAGCATTGTCCATGCCCCCATCAGAGCCGTGCAAATGCGTCCTGCTCCGCCCAATAGGCTGAACAAGCCGGAAACAAACGGCAGTGGCAAACAGCCGCTCAGCCGCTTCTTCCCTGGAAAATCGCGAACGGCTCCCAGCACCTGCCAGACAAAAAGCCCCCTGCATGGCAACGTAAACCGCGTACAACCAAATGCATGCAGAGGCCGAAGCAGCGAGCTCCTGTTCCAGAAGCTTATAACGAGGCCGCGAGACGCTATGCGCATGGCTTCCTGCACGGCAAGGCGCATCCGCCGAACATCATGCTGGCCAAGATGCAGAATGACCCAGTCAAATGCATCCGTCTCCACAGGAATGTCATCGTCGGAAGCCGCGAGAATCTCGGTACCGTGCGGCGCGTTGACGAAGGCAGCGCTTCGTTCCTCTGGCAAAGCGGAGGAACCTGTCACATCAAAGCCGCATTCCCAAAGCATTTGCAGGCAAAGCCCCCTGCCGCAGTTTATTTCCAACAGGCGAGTGTTGCGTCTCCGCCATGAGGCGATATTGGCCTGAAGAGCAGCCGTACAGCAGGTCCACATCCAGCGATCCTGTGCATTATTCTGCGGCAGCTCGTGCATGCATCTCCTCGGAAGACGTTGACATCCTCCCCCGCCTAAAGTCGGGGGATTCCTATCGGTAGCGGCTCTAACGAGCCGCGCCATAGGCGGGTT
>NZ_CALUWS010000015.1 GCF_944324525.1 uncultured Desulfovibrio sp. | reverse complement strand
ATTCGGCTCTTGGCAGAAAACCTCCAGCTTCATGTCTGAACGGAGGGTGAACAACGTGTTGACACTCTACATCTAGATGTCGCGGCGCAGACCGTCCGCTCTCCTGTGGACATCGCCGGGGCCGTTGAAGCCTCCGTTATTGAGGCCGGGCCTGCCGTCGCGGCGGGAACGCCTGGTTCTGTAGTCGTCGCGGCGGGAACGCCTGGTTCTGTAGTCGTCGCGGCGGGTACGTCTGGTCCTGTAGCCGTCGCGCGGTTCCGGTCTGCCCGGATGGGGCGCACCGGGCCGTCTGCTGGGCCGCGTGCGGTTGGGACGGCGTCTGCTGGGCCGCGTGCGGTCGGGACGGCGTCTGCTGGGCCGGGTACGCCGCGTCCGGCGTCGGTTGCTGGGCCGGGTCCGTCTGGTGCGCCGCCTGTTTGAATGCTTCCACGGCTCAGCCTCGGCTTCATCCAGCCCCAGCAGCGTGGGGGTGACGTAGGCCAGGCCCGCGGCCACCAGGCCCAGCAGGAAACGGCGTCGCGCAGTCGGCGTCCGTTCCGGTTCATCGACAGTGTTCTGCACTCGTCCATGCTCGTTCATGATTCCCTCCTGTCATGGAGCATTGCTGAGTTTTCCTGTCAGCCATGCTGTCAAAGAACGGCAGTGACAGCCTTGAGAAGGGTCTCGGCCGCCTGGGCGGCCTCCATGCGCAAGGTCCCTCCTGCCGCATTGCGGTGCCCGCCGCCTCCCAGTGCGGCGGCGGCAGCCCGCACGTCCGTTTCGCCGAAGGAACGCAGGCTGAACTTGTGGACGCCGGGCGCGTCTTCACGCAGCAGAGCGGCGGCCCGTACTCCGGCGAGGCGGCGTATCTGTTCCACAAAGCCTTCCAGATCTTCCTTCGTTGCTCCGCTGCTCTGTAAATCATCCAACCGAACGGCACAAAAGGCAAGCGTTCCGTTGGCCAAAAGTTGGATGCGCTCCATCAGCCGCGCCCAAAGGCGCATGCGGCCCATGCTCCAGCAATTTTCCAGCTGCTGGCGCAACAGGGCGATGTCGCAGCCGTTTTCGACCAGATGGGCCGCCAGATGCAGCACGGCCGCGCTGGTGTTGCCGTGGGCAAAGCCTCCCGTGTCCGTGATGAGGCCGAGGGCCAGCGCCTGAGCGAGCTTGCCCGTCAGCGGCAGACCGGCGCTGATGGCCACATAGGCCACCAGCTGGGCCGTGGCGGCGGCCTGCGGTTCGATCCAGTTGTCCAGGGTGCCCATGCCGTCGCTGCCCAGGTGATGGTCGATGTTGACGCTGATCAGGCCGGGCAGGGCTTTTTCCAGCTCGTCGCCGAGGCGGTGCGGTTCGCCGCAATCCAGCAGCAGCGCGGCGGCGGGGCGGAAGGGCAGGCGCTGCAAGGTGTCGTGCATGCTGCCGGGCAGGGGGAGGAAGCCGAGGTACGGCGGGACGCCGCTTTTGCTGTAGAGCACGCATTCCTTGCCGAGGCCTTGCAGCAGGCAGCCCGCGGCCGCCACGGAGCCGAGCGCGTCGCCGTCCGGATTGACGTGTCCGGCGATGATGACGCGGTCCAGCCCGCGCAGCGCCTCGGCCATGCGGGCGGCCGGAGCGCGCCAGGCTTCGGGGATCAGATCAGTCGGCTGCATAGATTTCCACCTCGCTCTCGGTCATTTCTTCGGGACAGACGGCCTCCATCATCAGGGCGCATTTGTCCATGCGGCTGCGCAGGTGGCTTTCGCTGTTGGACAGGGACACCACGGCCAGGCGCAGGCGGGTAAGGCTGTCTTCGGTACCGGCTTCGGCCACGGCCACATTGAAGCGGTTGCGCACCTTCTGTTTGAGACTGTTGGCCACGCGGCGCTTGGCCTTGAGGTTGTCGTTGCCGTGCAGGGCAAATTCCACGGTCAGGACCGCCATGAACATCGTTGACATGCCGCCTCTCTCTTTTGCGTATCTGACGCGACTATGCCCAAATGCTCCCGTTCCCGCAAGAGCGTTTCACCTTTGAAAAAGGTGAAACGCGGGACGGCGGCACAGCGCCGCCCGGCCGAAATCAAGCGGAAAAACCGCGTTTTTCCGCGAAACGCCAGACTGTATGGTGTGAAACGCAACGCGTTTCACACTGGAAATGCTCAAGAGGACAGGGATCCTCCGGGCCCGGGCGGAGAGACCGCACGCGTCCGCAGGCACGAAAAAAGGCGGTGGAGCCAGGCTCCACCGCCATATGTGAGGCGTTGCGCCGCGGGATTAGAGTTCCGGCGGCAGACCGTTCAGCTGCTTCAGCGTGAAGACGGGGCCATCGATGCAGACATAGTGGCTGCCGATGTTGCAGCGGCCGCAGATGCCGATGCCGCACTTCATGCGCTTTTCCAGCGTGGTCACGATGTTTTCATGCTGGAAGCCCAGCTTTTCCAGAGCCTGCAGCGTGAACTTGATCATGATCGGCGGGCCGCAGAGCACGGCCACGCAGTTGTCCGGCTTGGGGCCGATCTCGGTCAGCACGTTGGGGATGAGACCCACCTTGTGCTGCCAGCCTTCGGCCGGATTGTCGATGCAGAGGTGGCAATCCAGGTCGGGATTGTCCAGCCAGCCCTGCAGCTCATAGCTGAAAGCCATGTCGCTGGGGCTCTTGGCGCCGTAGAGCAGGCTGACCTTGCCGTAATCCTTCTTGCGTTCGAGGATGTGCAGCATGATGGTACGGATAGGAGCCATACCGATGCCGCCGCCCACGAAGAAGATGTTTTTGCCCTTCCAGTCCTCGTAGGGGAAGAAGTTGCCAAGGGGAGCGCGCACGCCCACCTTGTCCCCGGCGGAGAGACGATGGATGGTGGAGGTCACTTCACCGGCCTGCATGACGGAGAACTGGAGGTAATCCTTCATGGACGGCGGCGAATTGATGACGAAGGTGGATTCGCCGGCGCCGAAGACCGAGAGCTGGCCCACCTGGCCGGGTTCGTACTTGAAGTTGGCCATCTGCTCGGGATCGTCAATGACCACACGGATGGTCTTGATGTTGCCCGTTTCCTGAATGGTTTCCACCACAGTGGCCGCCATGGGCTTGTAGGGATTGCCCTGCGGGAGCGGACGGGGGGTCAGCTCGCGCAGCATCCCTTCCTTTTTGCTTTGAGTCGCCATGTCTTAACCTCTACTTAGCGGCCTTGTCGGCGTTGATGGCATCCAGCACGATCTGACGGATGTCCAGGCTCACGGGGCAGTTGCTGATGCAGCGGCCGCAGCCGTTGCAGGAGAAGGTCCCCCAGTTCTCCGGATAGGTGGAGAACTTGTGCGAAACGCGGTTGCGCATGCGCAGGGCCTTTTCCATACGCGTATTGTGCCCGCTGGCTTCACGGGTGAACAGGGGCGACATGCAGTTGTCCCAAGTCCGCAGACGGCGGCCGCCCTTTTCGCTGGTGGGTTCGCCTTCGTCCGTGATGTTGAAGCAGTAGCAGGTGGGGCAGAAGTAGGTGCAGGCCCCGCAGGAGAGGCAGCGGTCGGTCTCGCGGGTCCAGAAGTCCACATCGGTGAACTTGGCCGCGACCTTGGCCTGCGCTTCCTTGAGGTTGGGAGCCTTGACCAGCGTGGCCCACGCGGCCTTGCGCACGTCTTCCATCTCCTTGAAGCGATCCGCGCCGTCATCAAGGCCGCTGCCTTCCAGCAGCGCGTCGCCCTTGGGGGTGATGCCCTGCAGGATGTAGCCGTCCTTGAGCTCGGTCATCAGGATGTCGGAGCCTTCCGGGGAGGAAGGACCGCCGCCGACCCAGTGGCAGAAGCAGGTGTTGCAGCCGCTGTTGCAGGTCAGGGTGATGACGGTCAGCTTTTCGCGCCGGGCCTTGTAGTAGGGGTCGGCGATGGGGCCCTTGAGGTAGGGACGGTCCAGCGTGACGTAGCCGCGGGCGTCGCAGGGACGGGCGGCAAAGACCACGGTGGTCTCGGCCTGCGGGGTGTCGTCCAGTTCCAGCTTGACGTTCTGCGGGTTGGCCTTGTCCTTGACCTTGCGGTAGCTGACAAGGGTCTCGCACTGGGGCAGCACCGCAGCCTTGGCGGGCACGGTGGCCTTTTCCAGCGTGAATTCCTTGCCTTCCTTCCACGGTTCGAAAACCACGGAACGCTTGTCGGCGGGCTTCACCACAGGGGCCAGCACACGGGCGTCCTTGGAGAGGTGAGCCAGAAACGCCGGGAGGCCCTCAGGCTTTACAAATCGGGTGATGCTCATTTCCACTCCCTCTCATGAATGTTCTTTTCTTCCACTTCGTAGCCCAGGAGCGGCGGCACGGCCTCGGGATCGACGCCGGACTTGTAGCCGTCGAAGAGCTGAGCCACGGCGCGGGCGATCTGCTGACGCAGGGCCAGGATCGGGATGCCCACGGGGCAGGCGCGCTGGCATTCGCCGCAGCCGGTGCAGCGGCCGGCCAGGTGCATGGCATGGATGGTCTGGAAGAAGAGTTTGTCGCGGGTGCTGTCTTCCTGCGAGATCCAGTGGGGTTCGCGGCTTTCCGCAATGCAGTAGTCGCGGCAGACGCACATGGGGCAGGCGTTGCGGCAGGCATAGCAGCGGATGCAGCGTTCCATCTGGCCGCGCCAGAAGGCAAGGCGCTCGTCCAGGCTCATGGAGTCGAGCAGGGCCAGCTCCGGCGGGGTGTAGGGGCCGGGCTTCACTTCGGTGGGCGTGCCGATGAGAGTGTCGGAGAGCACCGCGGTGGGCATGGTGCAGCCGTAGCACTTGCCCTGCGCGAAGTCGTTCATGCAGAAGCGGTGTTCCTTGCCGTCGGCGGTGATGGTCACGCCGGCTTCGTCATACTCCACCTTGTCGATGGTGGTGTAGCGGCCCAGTTCCTGATTGACGCGGGCCATATCCAGCGTGCCCTCGCAGGGCATGGCGAAGATGGTCACGTCCTCACGGTTGATCAGGTTTTCCTGCAGCAGTTCCACCACGGACTTGGCGTCGCAGCCCTTCACCACGATACCCACCTTCTTGCCCTTGTACTGGGGCAGGTAGACGGCGGGGTTGTTCACGTTGAAGGGACCCCACACCAGCTTGTCCACGTCTTCAGGCGTACGCATGAAGAGCGGCACGGTGCGGGCGGCGTCGTAGCCCTGCTGCCAGCCGATGACCACATCGAGTTCGGGCAGCTTGGCCTTGATGGCGGCCTTGAGCTCGTCCAGCTTGTTTTTCTGGCCGGTGCCCAGAGGACGCAGCGAGGTCAGGGCCATGTCCACGACCTTGAGCAGCGGTTCCGGGTCTTCCAGCTTCGGCGCGGGGCCGAGGTCGTGGATACGCTTGGTGAAGGTCTGCACCACATGCTGCCAGCGCTGGCCTTCGGAAGCGGACACCCAGGTGTACTCGAAGCGACGGTCGTCGATGCCGAGCACGGGCAGGAACTGCTTCAGCACTTCCAGGCGGCGGCGGGCATAGAAGTTGCCCGCGGCATAGTGGCAGTCGCGCGGATGGCAGCCGGAGACCAGCACGCCGTCGGCGCCGTTGAGCAGGGCCTTCACGATGAAGAGCGGATCGATGCGGCCCGAACAGGGGACGCGGATGATACGCAGGTCGGTAGGCTGTCCCGCACGGGCCGTACCGGCGGTGTCGGCACCGCCGTAGGAACACCAGTTGCAGAGAAAACCCACAATTCGCAGTTCTTTGCCGTTCAGCACTGGCATAGCGTGTTAACCTCCGCAAGAATCTGGTTGTCGGTGGCGTGGGAGAGCTGGATGGCGCCCTGCGGGCAGGTGGAGGTGCAGAGGCCGCAGCCCTGGCAGACGGTTTCGATGACCTGAGCGTACATCTTGCCGCGGAACTCCACTTCCTTGATGGCGCCGAAGGGGCAGCAGCGGATGCACTTGCCGCAGTCCACGCAGCGCTTCATGTCCACGCTGGCGATCTGCGGGTCGTTCTCCAGCTTGTCCTTGGAGAAGAGGCCCAGCACCTTGGCGGCGGCGGCGGAACCCTGGGCCACGGAGGCCGGGATGTCCTTGACGCCCTGGCAGACGCCCGCCAGATACACGCCGGCGGTATTGGTCTCCACAGGCTTCAGCTTGACGTGGCTTTCCAGGAAGAAACCGTAGCTGTCGTAGGAGATGCGCAGCTTTTCGGCCAGCTTGGGCGAACCCTTGGCGGCTTCCACGCCCACGGCCAGCACCACGAGGTCGGCCTTGATCTCCACGCCTTCGCCGAGCAGCGTGTCCACGCCGCGGACGATGAGGTGGCCTTCGCCGTCAGGATAGATCTTGGAGACGCGGCCGCGGATGTATTCCGTGCCGTATTCTTCCATGGCGCGGCGGGTGAACTCGTCGTAGATCTTTCCGTTGGCGCGGATGTCCATGTAGAAGACGAAGGATTTGGAATCCGGGATGTGGTCCTTGGTCAGGATGGCCTGCTTGGCGGTGTACATGCAGCAGAAGCCGGAGCAGTACGGACGGCCGATGGAGCGGTCACGCGAACCCACGCACTGGATGAACACGATGTTCTTGGGCTCCTTGCCGTCGGAAGGACGCTTGATGTGCCCTTCGGTGGGGCCGGAGGCCGAGAGCAGGCGTTCGTACTGCAGGGAAGTCACCACGTCGGGGTAGCGTCCGCCGCCGTATTCTTCATAGACCGTCCAGTCCATGAGGTCGTAACCGGTGGCGGCCACGATGCAGCCCACTTCCTCGGTGATGATCTCATCCTGCTGTTCGTAGTTGATGGCGCCGGTGGGGCAGACCTTGGCGCACACGCCGCATTTGCCCTTGGTGAGCTGGCGGCAGTGTTCGGGATTGATGACGGCCTTCTTCGGGATGGCCTGCGGGAAGGCGATGTTGATGGCCGTGGTGGGGCCCACCAGCTCGTTGAAGGTATCCGGGGTCTTCTTGGCCGGACACTTTTCCGTACAGGCGCCGCAGCCGGTGCACTTGTCCCAGTCCACATAGGTGGCGCGCTTGCGGATCTTGATGTTGAAGTTGCCCACGTAGCCGGAGATGTCTTCCACCTCGGACTTGGCGTACAGCGTGATGTTGGGATGCTGGGCCACGTCCACCATCTTCGGGCCGAGGATGCAGGCCGAGCAGTCCACGGTGGGGAAGGTCTTGTCCAGCTTGGCCATCTTGCCGCCGATGGTGGCCTCGCGCTCGACGAGCACCACCTGGATGCCGCCTTCGGCGCAGTCAAGGGCGGCCTGGATGCCGGCCACGCCCGCGCCGATGATCAGCACGCGCTTGTTGATGTCGAAGGACTTGGCCTTGAGGGGCTTGTCGTTGCGCAGCTTGGCCACGGCGATCTGGACGAGTTCGGTCGCCTTGTTGGTGTTGGCTTCCTTGTCCTTGCCGATCCAGGAGACATGCTCGCGGATGTTGGCCATTTCGAACATGTAGCGGTTCAGGCCGGCGCGTTCCACCGTGCGGCGGAAGGTCGGCTCATGGATGCGGGGGCTGCAGGAGGCGACGACCACGCCGTCGAGCTTGTGCTCGTGGATGGCCGCCTCGATGGCCGCCTGTCCCGGCTCGGCGCAGGTATACATGATGTCCTGGGCCAGCACCACATCAGGGAACATCCGCGCATTCTCGGCCACCTTGGCGCAGTCCACGGTGCCGGCGATATTGCTGCCGCAATGGCAGATGAAGACGCCTATTCTCATGCCTTGTCTCCTTCGGGAGCCTTGCTGTAGGCAGCAGGCTGATCCAGCTTGCGCAGCAGATTGTCGGCGCTGACGCACAGTTTATCCAGCCCGAGCGCGCTGGGCGCGAGGCCGAAGGCGATGCCCATGAGCTGGGTGTAGTAGAGCACCGGCATGCTGAAGGCGACGCCCGCTTCCTTGGCCGCCTGCTGCTGGCGCAGGTCGAGGTTCATCTGGCAGAGCGGGCAGGCCACGACCACGGCATCCACGCCCAGCATGGTGGCCAGGTTGAGGATGCGGCCGGTCAGGCGGGCCGTCATGGCGCGCTCGGGGATGCCGTAGGAGGCGCCGCAGCATTCGGTCTTGAGGGGGAAGTCCACCATTTCCGCGCCGCAGGCGGTGAGCAGGCTTTCCATGAGGGTGGGGTTCTCGGGATCGCCGAATTCCATGACCTCGTGCGGACGGCTCATGAGGCAGCCGTAGTAGGCGGCCAGTTTCAGGCCGGCCAGGGGCTTGCGCACGCGCGCGGCGATGGCGTCCGTGTCATAGGCGCGGGCGATGCCCTGCATGACCGAAAGAGTTTCGGGCAGGTTTTCGGACAGCGGCTCGTCCAGCAGCTCGTTCACGCCGGCGCGGAACTCGGGGTTCTCCAGCCGCTTGGCCGCATGGCGCAGGTTGGACAGGCAGCTCGGGCAGGGCGTCAGCACCATGTCGGCTTTCTGGCGGGCGGCCAGGTCGAGGTTGCGCGCGCTCAGGGCCCCGGAAAGCTGGGTGTCCACAGCATGGGCGGGGGTGGAGCCGCAGCAGCTCCAGCCGCGGATTTCTTCCATCTGCATGCCCAGCGCGGCGCAGACGGCCTGCGTGGACTTTTCGTAATCGGCGGACGATCCCGTCGCCGAACAGCCGGGATAGTAGGCTATCTTCATGCGCGTACCCCCTGACGATTGGCGCGTTCCTGATACCGCTTGAAGATGCGGCCCACGGCTTCGGCTCCCTCTTCAGGCGTCTTGTGGGGCTTGAAGCCGAGCTTGCCCTTGGCCAGAGCGGCGGGGGCAAGGTCCACGTCGGTGAACACACGCATGGAGCGCAGCATGTAGAGCACCATGGTGCCGATCTCGTAGGTGCGGCCGTACTTGCGCACCGTGGCAAGGAAGGAAGTCCAGAATTTGTCCACCTTGGGCACGGTCACAATGCCTTCCTTGCGGGCCATGTGCCGCAGGGTCTCCATCACGCCGGCAACGTCGATGTTGTTGGGGCAGCGCTGACTACAGGTGGAACAGGAAAGGCACATCCAGATGGAACGGGAATTCAACACCTTGTTTTTCAGGCCCAGCTGCACGCCGCGCATGACCTGATTGACCTGCAGGTCGTAGACGAAGCCTGCGGGGCAACCGGCAGTGCAATTGCCGCACTGGTAACAGGTGGAAATCCTCTGACCGCTCTGGGCGTCCACTGCCGCCGTGAAGTCGGTATCGCGCATCCGGCTTAGTTCAATGGCGTCGTTCATGGGATCTCACAGGGTTAAAGTCTGAAGGACCGGGGCGTAGCCAAATTTAGGTTGTCCTAACGCAAGGACAGGAAAAAATCCAGCCTTCTGCCCGCCTCTGCCATTTTTTTCACGAGGAAATATGTCTGCCCGGCGCGGCCCCTCAGCGGGAGGAGGCCAGCGCATGCGCCGCCCGCAGGCCGAGCAGGTAGCTCTGCGGCCCGAATCCGGCGATGCTGCCCGCGCTCACCCGGGCCAGCACCGATTCGTGCCGGAAACTTTCGCGCGCATGCACGTTGGACATGTGCACCTCCACCACGGGGATGGTCAGCATGCCCAGCGCGTCCATGATGGCGTAGCTGTAGTGCGTCCAGGCTCCGGCATTGATGACGATGCCGCGGGTGCCGTCGTCCAGGGCCTGGTGGATGCGCTCCACCATCCGGCCTTCATGGTTGGTCTGGAAGATGTCCAGGCGCACGCCGAGCTCCGCGGCCAGCGCGTGCAGCGCGGCGTCGATCTCGGCAAGGGTGCTCGTGCCGTACTGGGTAGGGTCGCGGCGGCCGAACATGTTGAGGTTGACGCCGTGCAGGATCAGATAGTCGTGCATGCCGTTCACCTCCGTTCCTCGCCGTCGCGCAGGGCCGCCTCCAGCGCCTGCCGGGCCGTGGCGGGCAGATGGCTCCCCGTCCAGAGCAGGAACTGCGCATCCGCCTGGGCATGGAACATCTCCAGTCCGCCCAGGGGCTGCCAGCCCGCCGCCTCCGCCTCGACCAGGAAGCGCGTCCGCAGAGGATTGTACACGATGTCGTAGGCCAGCCCCGTGCGACCTTTCGTGCGGGCCCCGGCAAATTCGTAGGGGCTTTCTCCTTCGGCCTTGCCGTGCATGCCCAGGGGCGTGGCGTTGATGATCAGACGGGCGGGGACGGCATGGCGATCCTGCCAGGCGACGGGCTGCATGCCGAAGGCCTGCGCCAAGGCAAGGTGCGTCCGGTCCGAGGGCGTGCAGATGCTGCAGCGGCTGAAGCCGTGCGCGCGCAATCCGGCTGCAGCCGCACGGGCCGCGCCGCCGGCGCCCAGCAGCAGCACGGGCAGGTCTCGGGGCAGATCCCGGGCCAGCAGGGGGGCCATGAAGCCCGTCACGTCGGTATTCTCGCCGCACAGGCAGTCGTCCCGCCAGTAGAGGGTGTTGACCGCGCCCACGGCCTGCGCCGCCTCGCTGATCCTGTCCAGGTGCGGCATGACGGCCACCTTGTGCGGGATGGTGACCGAGCAGCCGCGCATGCGCAGCAGGCGGAAGCTGTCCACAAAGGCCGCCAGCCGTTCCGGGGCGATCTCCCAGCGCATGTAGACGGCATCGCGCCCCAGCGTCTGAAAGGCCGTATTGTGGATGAGCGGGCTCAGGCTCTGGCCCAGCGGCCAGCCGATGACGCCGTAGAGCTCGGCGGGAAGAAAGGGGGTTTGTTGCATGACTACACTCCGCGGACAGGAGGGCAGTATACCTCATTCCGCCGCAGGGCGCAATGCCCGCTCCGAGAGAGGGACGAACGGCGCGGGATCGGGAGGCGGATGCCGCGGACGCCGGGCGCGTGCTTTTCGGCGTGGCCCCCCAAAAAAAAAGCGCCTTTTCCGGCGGGAAAAGGCGCTTGCCAAAAACGCGGGGAGCTGCCGCTACGACCGCTTGATCTCCATGGCCTTCTGCAGCATGGCGTCCGCCGTGGTGACGGCCTTGCTGTTGGACTGGAAACCGCGCTGGGTGATGATCATGTTCACCATCTCCGTGGAGAGGTCCACGTTGGAGCCTTCGATATTGTAGGCGTGGATGGTGCCGTAGTTCTCCGTGCCGGCGCGCCCCATCTCCATCTGGCCGCATTCTTCCGTGGCGCTGAAGAGGTTGTTGCCCTCGCGGTAGAGGTTGTCCTCGGCCGTGAAGCGGCAGACGGGGATCTCCCAGAGCTTGACGTTCTGTCCGTTGGAATAATAGCCCACGATATCGCCTTCAGTGGTGATGTCGAAGGTCGTCAGGCGGCCCGAGGTGTAGCCGTCCTGCGAGGCGCGGGACTGATAGGAGTTGCCCGCGAAAGCCGTGGTGGCGCGATTGCTGACCACGGCATCGGCCCCCATGCCGGGCAGCAGGGAGTCGTCGGCGCCCACTTCGGCGGCCGAGGCCGGCGCATTGGTCCAGCCTCCCGAGGTGATGCCGAAATTGACGCCCACGGACTGGCCGTTGAGCGTGAACTGCGGTACGCCACCGGCAATATTTGCCGGCGTCCAGGTGGTGAGATCCTTGTTCCCGGCCTCGGTGGGGGTGAAAGCGGACATGCTCTTGAGCGTGCCGTCACTGTTGAAGTGCAGGGTGCCGCTCATGAGCAGGCCGGCGCCGTCGGGCAGGGTCTGCGGGTTGTCGGGATCTTCGCGGTTGGCGTCCTCGATGGCTTCCTTCATCTGATCCACTACGGTGGAGCTGGCCAGCACGAATTCCACGATGGTCTCGTTGGCGTCGGAAGGCGCGCGGTCGAAATAGGCGGTCACTTCCACCGGATTGCCTTCGGCGTCATACAGGGTGATGGGCATCTGGTAGCTGGCGCCGGTATTGCTGATGGGCGGGTTGGCCGTGGCGTTGTAGGACTGCTGCAGGGCAAAGTAGGGGTTTTCCTCGCTGACGGCCTTGTCCGTATCGAAGCCAAGATTGAACTGCCATTCGATCTGGCTGGTGGGCTTGGCCGTGAGCACCTGGAAGGCGCTCATCTGGATGGGCTCCACGGCATTGGAAAGGTTGCCCTGCGCGTCATAGCGGTAGCCGCTGACGGAGTAGCCCTGCGGGTTGCGCAGATAGCCCTCGTTGTCGGTGATGAAGTCCCCGGCGCGGGTGTAATAGGCGACGCCCGTGGTGTCGTCCACCACCTGGAAATAGCCCTTGCCGTTGAGGGCGAGGTCCGTCACCGTATTGGAAGTCTCAAAATTCCCCTGGGTGAGGATGGTGCGGATGGTGTCCACCTGCACGCCGTGACCGGTCTGCCCCAGCGCCACCTTGGAGTCTTCCTGATTGTCCCACCAGCCGCCCATACCGGCCTGGGTGGTGTACATGATGTCGGAAAACAGGATGCTTTGCTGCTTATAGCCAATGGTGCTGGTATTGGCGATATTGTTGCTGACCACCTGCATGCCCGTACTCAGGGCCTTCATGCCGGTAGCGCCTATATAAAGAGCAGAATTCACAGGCAACTCCTTCCTTTTTCCGTTCTCCCGCCGGCATCATCCGTCCGGCCGCTGTACGAGAACGCCGGGAGGAAAAATTTTCCTCCCGGTACGTTATGTCATGCAAGATGCATGCCCTTTACTGGGCAGGTTCCGGCTCGGTGACCGGCATACCGTCCTGCTGCCACTGTTTGAACCCCTTGTTGAGGTGATACAGCGGGCCAAGGCCGGCGTCCTCGAAGTATTCCAGCGCCTGCGAGGAGCGGTTGCCGGAGCGGCAGTACAGCAGGATGGGCGTGTTCTTGGGCAGCTCGGCCAGATGGAATTCAAAGCGCGGGCTGAAGAAGTCCAGATTGCGCGCATTGGCGATGTGCCCCGCGCGGTATTCGTCAGGCGTGCGGATGTCAAGGATGATCAGGCCCTCGGGCGGGGAGGCGATGAGCTCCCTGGCCTCGGCGCTGCTGACATCCTTGTAGGCAAGGGCTTCCAGAGGCATAAGGCAGACCAGCGTGAGCAACAGGGTGAGGAAAAGGGGCGCTCGCGGAAAAACGCGCATACGTCCTCCTAAAAAGCCGCCCGCGCCGCGGCGAAGCCGTCGGCGGCACGGCGGATGACCTTTTCATCCACGCAAAAGGCCAGACGGAAGTGGCCGGGATAGCCGAAACCGCTGCCCGGCACGGCGAGCACCCGTTCTTCCAGCAGGCGGTTCACGAAGGCCACGTCGTCGCCGCCCGGCGCCTTGGGGAAGAAGTAGAAGGCCCCGGCCGGCATCTGGTAGCTGTAGCCGGCGGCGTCGAGCACTTCGCTCATGGCCTTGCGTCGTGCCGCGTACACGGAAAGATCCACCTGGCTGCCCAGCGCGGCCGCCATGATGTGCTGCCCCACCACGGGCGGATTGACGAAGCCGAGGATGCGGTTGGTGAGCGTGAGAGCCGCCATGAGCGTGGCGTGTTCCTGCAGCAGCGGCGAGACGGCCACATAGCCCACGCGTTCGCCGGGCAGGGACAGGCTCTTGGAGAAGGAGCTGATGACCACGGCATGGGGATACAGCGGCAGGACGGAAGGCACTTCCACCCCGTCATAGGCCAGGAAACGGTAGGGCTCGTCGGCGATGAGCCAGATGGGCTTGCCGTATTCGCGGCTCTTGCGCTCCAGCAGGCTGGTGATGGCCTCGATCTGGCTGCGGGTATAGACGACCCCGGTGGGGTTATGCGGCGAATTGATGAGCAGGACGCGCGTCTTTTCGCTGATGGCGGCCTCGAGGGCGTCCATGTCCGGGGCGAAGGTGTCGGGCAGGCTCTTCACGGCCCGCAGGCTGCCGCCATGATTGGCGACGTAGAAGCCGTACTCCACGAAGTAGGGCGCAAAGGTCAGCATCTCCTCGCCGGGATTGATGACGGCCCGCAAAAAGGCGTTGAGACCGCCGGCGGCGCCGCAGCTCAGCAGCACATGATCGCCGTCGAGCGTACAGCCCTGTTCCTGCGAGAGGTGCTCGGCCAGACGCTGCCGGGCCCAGGGAAAACCGGCATTGGCCATGTAGCCGAAGGCAAAGGGCTCGCCGGCATGTTCGGCAAAGTCCCGCAGCCCCTTGCCCACGGCAGGCGGGGCGGGCAGATCGGGATTGCCCAGACTGAAGTCATACACGTTGTCAGCGCCGTATTTGGCCTTGAGCTGACCCCCGGCCTCGAACATGCGGCGGATCCAGGAGGCGTGCTCAAGGTAGCCGGCAACACTATCGGCAAGGATGGACATGATGGAACTCCTAAACAAGTTGTCAATCTGTGGGGGATTGGTTATACCGTGGAAATGCGATGTTTTGCAATTCCTATAAGGGAGGACGTCATGCGGAAATTTACCTTGGGCCGATGGGGACTGGCTGCCGGCGCTCTTCTGTGCATGAGCGGACTTGCCGGGTGCGGCGGCAAACAGGATGTTCCCGAGACGGCGCCGCAGGGCATGACCGTGGAGGTGGACTTCCTCCCCGTGCATCGCTGTTCGCGGCTTTCCCCGGCCATACAGGTACGTGGCGTGCCGAAAGGGACGTCCTATTTTGACGTGCGTCTCGTGGAGATGGAGCCCGTGGAGCGCCTGCTCGGGGGCGGCACATGGAGCAACGACGGCTCCGGCAAGATCGCCGAGGGCGGTCTGACCAAGCTGTACTCCGGCCCCTGCCCCCCGAAGGGCGTGGAGCGCCGCTATTCCTATGTCGTTTCCGCCATGCCCTTCGGCGGGGGGCAGCCCCTGAGCGTGCGGACGACGGAGATCCTCGTGGAAGGCGAATAATTTCCCCTTGCTGAGAGCATGAAAGACAGCGGGCGGCCCCGACGGGTCCCCGCTGTTTTTTTGCGGCCTCGCCCGGGGCTTTCCCGCAAAAAAAGGGCCGTCCGCTGTGCGAACGGCCCCGAAAGCGCGGCGTGTCTGTTGGCGTGTTTTCCGTTTGAAACGCTTCGCGTTTCAAAGCATACGGCCTGTCGCTTCGTGGAAAAAAAACACGGTTTTTCCGCCTGGCCCCGGCCGGGCGGCACGGTGTCGCCGCCTCGCATTTTGCTTTTCCAAAGGCAAAATGTTCTCGGGTCTGTTACACAAATTTTATAAACAAGTTCACTGGATAAGCAAAAGCAAGCTGTACATGCCCCGTGTGCCTTTGGGGGCGGGCTTACCTCGTGTTCCGACTCTTCCCATGGTAAAAGCGCGCTGGGAAAGGGACGGGGGCTTTGGGGGAAGGGGAACACCTCCCGCGCAGGCGAGGGGTTCCCCTTCCCCCAAACGAGCAGCAAATAGTGTTGACAGGCCCTGGCAAGGCGTCGGCGATATGACGCCGGTGGACAGCGGCTAATATTCTTCCGGCAGGTCGGGGATATCGGCCAGGGCGCTGGTGATGATGCGCCGCCGCTGCCGCTGCGCGGGAGCGGCCGGGGCGGGCTCCCGCTCCATCTTCGGGGCGGGCAGGCCGTTATAGAGCGTCCAGAAGGCCGGATACAGCGTGGTGATGACGCCGGGATTGCCGAGCCGGACCTGCCGCTTGTCCCGGGCGCAGGCGGCCAGCGCCAGCGCCAGCGCCCAGACCGGGGTAGGCGCATTCCAGCCGCGGCCGGTGACGGCCTGGGCGGATTCCTCGTCGTTTTGCGGCCGGAGCACGCCATCCTCCACACAGAGATGGAGCGCCGTGCAGAAACTGGCCATGTCGGTGCGGAACTCTTCGCCGGCCCGGGCGAACCATTCCGGCGGCAGCGGAGCGGAACCGTGCCGCAGGGCGGTCTGCGCCAGCAGGGCCAGCGGCAGCGGCAGCCATTCGGCCGGGAAATCGTCGGGCAGCGTGATCCCCCCGGCGGGCATATCCAGCGGGGAGGACAGCGTCAGTTCGATGGCGGGCTTTTCTCCCGTTTCCGCGCGTGGGGCGCAGCCGGCGCGGCGCAGCAGCTCCCAGCCGGCCAGGGCGGCCGGCGTCTGCGGCCAGACGCCTTCCAGGCGTACCGTACCGCCCAGCGAGGGGGCCAGCGCCAACAGCAGCAGGGCAAGCTCCGCCTCCACGGGCAGGCGGGGCCGCTCGGGCAGGGCAGTAAGGCCCGGCGTCACGCGGATGCTGTCTCCTTCGCGGAGGACGTCGGCTCCGGCCTGCTCAAGGATGGGCAGGGTACGGGCAAAGACGACGGCCCGCGCGGTCATGTCGGCAAGGTTCAGGCGCAGCGGTTGAGCATAGAAGGGCGCCGCCAGCAGGATGCCTTCCGCCAGTTCCACCGGCGCGTCGGCGGGCAGGCGCACCACGTCCGGCAGCACGCCGGAGCATTCCAGACGGACGGGCAGCCCGTCGGACTTGGGTACGGCCTGGATCAGCCGGGCCCCCATCTGTCCCGCAAATCGCCGGGCCACGGAGAAATCCGCCAGCCGGAGGTCGGCATCCCCCACGAACTTGGCGCGCGAGGGGCGGCCAAGGTAATGTCCCAATGCCAGATAGAAATTCCAGGCGCTGCACCCCACATGCACCACCTTGTCGGGCGCGGCCAGGGGCGCGGCCGTCATGACGCTCACGCCGTCGTTCTCGCGGGTGAGCGCGGCGCCGAGCTGGTTGAGCATCTTGACGCAATCCACGATGGGATCGTTCATCAGGCAGGGTTCGAGGCGCAGGGGCCGCCCGGCCGCCGCCGCCAGATAGAGCCAGGCCCGCGTTTCGCGGCAGGCCAGCGGCGCGCGCATGGCGAGGTTGACCGGGGCCGTGGCCGGGGCAAGGTTGAAGGCCGGGCGCTTGTCGGCAGGCTCATCCTCGGGACGGGGGAGGAACTCCACTTCCTGCATGAGCGTGAAGAGGCGGCTGCTCAAACGGGGATCGCGGCTGACGCGTGAGGCCGCGGCTTCCCAGGCTTCACGCAGGAATTTTTCTTCCGCGGGGTCAAGATGCCCCTTGGCGGTATGCATGCGCCGCAGCAGGTTGTGACGGCGCATGAGCAGGCGCAGGATATCGCGGTCAATCTCGCAAACGGATTCCCGCAGGCTCTTGCGGGGACGGTTCTCGGTAGCGTGCTCGCTCATGATGGTTCCTTGAGGAAGGGATGGCTGGCGGACGGCAGGCTGGCCGTGCCGCAGGGTCGCGCCCGTTTCTCTAGCCTGAAATTTCCCGGCTGGCAAGCCATACGCGGCACGGGGGGCTCCTTTCCTCTCCGGTCCCATCTTCTTTCCCCGCGCGCCTCCCGTTTTGCCTTTTTCATGGGCAAAACGTTCTTGCGGCAACGGGCAGGGCGCGGCGCGCCAAATGTGCCTCTCTTCGTGGAAGAGCGTAAAAATCTGCGTTGACGCCCAGGGCCTGTCGACACATGTTTTGCAAATGACTTCACCAGATAAGTCAGGCATGCTGAACGCGCTCCGCTTGCCTTTTGCGGCGGGCTTGCCTTGTGGCCTAGACTCTTCCCCCAAAACGATGGGCAAAGAGCGTTGACAGGCCTAGCCCGCCGAGAGGATGACCGAGAGCGCGCCGAACCAGGCTTGCGCTTCCATGCCGGGCGCAAGGGCCGGCAGGTGGACGTCTTCCTGCAGGATGCAGACGCGGGTCCCGTCCGCAAGGCGCAGCAGGATCTCCCGCCAGCGCGGATCGCTGCGGAGTTGTTCCACCTCGCCGTGGAAATGGGTGGCGTCGGGCGGCGGCGGGCAGCCGTCCCCGGCAAGATGCACCTGCGGCGCCTTGACATGCGCGGCAAGGCGGCAGCCCTCGCGGATGTCGAGCTGCTGGCGGCTGGTCTCGGTGATGATGGCCGTCAGGAGCAGGCCGCCGGGCGTGAGCAGTTCCACGCGGCAGGCCAGGCCGCAGGGGGCGCAGCACAGTACCCGTCCGGAAAAGGTGTTGCGGGCGCTGCTGCGGGGCGTGTTGTCCTCGCCCTGTATCCGTTGCTGCAGGAGCGCCGTCATGCCGGGCGGAAGGGGGGCGGCCGCCTGCTGTCCGCGTCCCAGAAAGGCGTCCACCAGCGCCGGGGAGAGGCCGTGCCGCCGCAACTCCCGCGCCCGATTGTGCCGCAGGCTGCGGGCGGACAGCAGACCGGCGGGGAAGCCGCAGGCCCGGCCGCACTGGGCAAAGGTGCGGCGCATGAGGCTGCTGTCGCAGGACAGGGAAGCCAACGCGCCCAGAAAGGCGGGATCCGCCAGCCGGTCGTGCAGCGTGCGGACAAGGGGCAGCGGCAGGGGGACGAGGCGGTCCGGCCGTCCGCGCACACGCAGGCAGCCCCGGGACCAGTCCCAGTCGTCCGGCCGCAGGGAGAACGCCTCCACCAGCCGCAGGCCGCCGTAGCGCAACAGCAGGAAAAGATACCAGAGCCGCAGCCGGGCCTGCCGGTCGCGTACGGTCCGGGCCCCGGCGCAGCGGTCCTCGAACCACTGTTCCGCCGCGCGGCATTCCGCGACGGACAGCGGAGCGCGCGCATCCGCATGGCCGTCATCGGCGGGCAGCAGCCGGCGGCGCAGCCATTCCCTGTCCTGAAGGCTCAGGGAGCGCCAGAGATCTTCCAGGCGCTCACGATCACGCGGAGATTGTTTCATAAGCTAAGATGTTAGCATGGAAAATCGATGAGATGCAAGAATAGATATTGTCACGCTTTTTTGTGGGATCGTGAGGGGTTTGCCAAAATGCGGCCTGACGGGCAAGGTAGGCCTACGCTGCGGGACAGCGGCATTTTTCACCTCAAGGAGCGTTGCGATGCGCGGGACAGGTTTCGTGTTTTCGGGGAAGATGCGTCTGGCGGCCTGGCTGCTCGGCCTCTGGCTGGCGGCTGGCGCGACGGCGGCCCAGGCCGGGGAAATGGTCGTCTCGGGCGCGGCCAGTCTGACCAATGCCTTTGGCGAGCTCAAGACCCTGTTTGAAAAGCGGCATCCCGGGCTGACGGTGCATACGAACTATGCGGCCTCCAACCCGTTGCTCAAGCAGATGCAGGAAGGCGCTCCGGTGGATGTCTTCGCCTCGGCGGATCAGGAGACCATGGACAAGGCCGAGAAGGCCGGGCTCATCGATCCTGCGACGCGGCGGGACTTCGTTTGCAACAAGCTGGTGCTTATCGTCCCCAAGGGGGGCAAGAAGCCGGCCGGCATGGCCGAACTTTCGGGGTGCCGGCGCATAGCGGTGGGGAATCCCGACTCCGTTCCCGCCGGCCGCTATGCCCGGGAATCCCTGACCCAGGCCGGGCTGTGGGAGGCGCTTGCCCCCAAGCTCATCATGGGCAACAGCGTGCGTCAGGTGCTGGATTATGTGGCGCGCGGCGAGGTGGACGCCGGATTCGTCTACGCGACAGACGCCCGGCAGATGGCCGACAAGGTGGAGGTGGTGCTCGTGGCGGAAGGCCACAAGCCCGTGCTCTATCCCGTGGCCGTGGCGACCACCGGCAAGAACGCCGCGCAGGGCAAGGCCTTTGTGGACTTCCTGCTGTCTTCGGAAGCGGGCGAGGTCCTGGCCCGGTACGGCTTTTCCCGGCCCTAGCCTCTTCCGTACGCCGGCCTGACGGCGGATCACGCGGGGCGGCATCCTTGCCTCAGGGATGTCTCCCCGCCGCATGGCGTGATGTCGCATGGATGACTTCTCTTTGCTGGATCCTTTACTGCTCTCGCTGCGCGTAGCGGCGCTGGCGACCTTCTTTTCTTCTCTCGGCGCGCTGCTGCTGGCCTGGAAGCTCTCCCGGCGGCGCGGCCCGCTGCCCGCTCTGCTGGATGCCTTCTGCGCCCTGCCGCTGGTGCTGCCGCCCACGGTCGTGGGCTATTACCTTATATTATTGCTGGGGCGGCGCGGCCTCATGGGGCAGTGGCTGGCCGAGGCGGGCATAAGCCTCATCTTTTCCTGGCAGGGGGCGGTGGTGGCCGCCACGGTGGTGGTCTTTCCCCTGATCTACAAATCGGCACGGGCCGCGCTGGAACAGGTGGACAGCCGTCTGGAGAATGCCGCCCGCACGCTGGGGGCGGGGGAGTGGCGCATCTTGCTGAGCATCTCGCTGCCGCTGGCCTGGCGCGGCATATTTGCCGGCCTCATGCTGGCCTTTGCCCGCGGCATGGGCGAGTTCGGGGCCACGCTCATGCTGGCCGGCAATATCCCCGGCAGGACGCAGACGCTGGCGCTGGCCATCTACGACGCTTTCCAGGCCGGCAACGACGCTCGGGCCACGCTGCTCGTGCTGGTCACGTCGGGGCTCTGCATGGGCCTGCTCGCCGGAGCGGAACTGCTGGTCCGGCTGCGCCGCCGCCGGAGCGCCGCGCGGACGGCACGGCCGCGGCGGGAAGGCTGTCCGCTGCGGCGGAACGTCCGCGGGGCCAGGCAGGCGAACGTGCTCCGCGAGCGGCGGCCGGCATGCTAGATCTTCGTCTTTTCCTTGAATTGACGGGCGGCGGCAGCCGTTTTTGCCTTGATGTGGACTACAGCCTGTCCCTGCGGCAGGGGCCTGTCGTCCTCTTCGGAGCATCCGGCTCGGGGAAATCCCTGACCCTGCAATGTCTGGCCGGGCTCGTACGGCCGGACAGCGGGCGTATCTGCCTGCAGGGCGACGTCTTGTTCGATTCTTCACAAAATATCTGGCTGCCGGCGCGGGACCGCCGCCTGGGCTACATGTTCCAGGAATATGCCCTGTTCCCGCACCTGTCCGTGCTGGCCAACGTGGCCTATGCCCGCAGCGGCCGGCGCGTATGGCGGCCCGATCCCGACTTGCGGGAGGAGGCCTTGCGGACGCTGGAGCGGCTCGGGCTGGCCCATCTGGCCGAGCGCAAGCCGGGGGAGATATCGGGCGGCCAGCGGCAGCGCGTGGCCCTGGCCCGCGCCCTGTTCTCGCGCCCGCGCCTCTTGCTGCTGGACGAGCCCTTTTCCGCGCTGGACCCGCTGCTGCGCGAGCGTCTGCGCGCCGAGCTGGCCGAGCGCCTGCGGGAAGCGGGCATCCCGCTGCTCATGATCACGCACGACCCGCTGGATGTGGAGGTCTTCGCGTCGTCGCTGGTCGTCTACGCCGGGGGGAGGGCGCAGGTCTTTGCGGACTATGCCGCCACACGACGGGGCTTCGCCGATACGCGCGCCTGCCTTACCGCGCTGCTCGCCGACGCGGGCGAGCGGCAGGATATTTGAAATATGCTCAATTTTTCCGGCGGGATGGCGGCCTCGTCACGTGCCGTGAGCTGTCCGGAAAATCTGTGAAAAAAAATTTTATATGTAATTACGAGAAGCTGAAGCCATTTTTGAGCACGATGGTTGACATGTTCCGCGCTTCCGTCGTATGAAGAGTCATCCACGCTCCCACCCGGTGGGAGTACGACCGGTACGCCCTGTGCCGGTCAGGGACGAACGAAGAGTTCGGGTTCCACGCACGCGGCGGGCTTGCCCCTGCAAGCGTGGTTGTGTTCACAATAAACAGTGTGCATAAGGAGTTTAATTATGCCTAAGATGACTCCCAGTGAGGCGATGGCCGAAGTCCTGGTGGAAGAAGGCGTCAAACACGTCAGCGGTATCCTCGGTTCCGCTTACATGGACCTGCTGGACCTGTTCCCCGCCGCCGGCATCGACTTCATCTCCGTGCGTCATGAGCAGACCGCTGGCCACATGGAAGACGCTTTCTGCCGTCTGACCGGCAAAGCCGGTGTGGTGATCGGCCAGAACGGCCCTGGCATCACCAACTACGTGACCGCCGTGGCCACTGCCAACATGGCTCACACCCCGATGGTCATCATCTCCCCCAGCGCCGGTTCCGCTTCCATCGGTTGGGACGGCTTCCAGGAATGCGACACGTGGAACCTGTTCAAACCCGTGACCAAGGCTTCCCTGCGCGTGCCTCATCCCAAGCGCGCCGCCGACGTGCTGCGCACCGCTTTCCGTAGCGCCTACGCCCTGCGTGGCCCGGTGCTCGTGGACGTGCCGCGTGACTACTTCTACGGCGAACTGGATGAAGAAATCCTGAAGCCCAGCCAGTACCGCGTCGCCCCCGGCGGCATCGGCAACCCGGAACAGTTCAAGCACGCTGTGGAAGTGCTGAAGGCCGCCAAGAAGCCCGTGATCGTGGCCGGCCGCGGCGTGGTTGACGCCGACTGCGTGGAAACCGTGAAAGCCCTGGCCGAACACCTCGGCGCCCCGGTTGCCTGCACCTACCTGCACAACGACGCCTTCCCCTGCGACCATCCGCTGTGGACGGGCCCCATCGGCTACATGGGTTCCCATGCCGCCATGCGCATCATGCAGGACGCCGACGTCATCCTGGCCATCGGTACCCGTCTGTCCTACTTCGGCACCCTGCCCCAGGACGGCATCAACTACTTCCCGAAGACCGCCAAGATCGTGCAGATCGACATCAACCCGCTGCACATCGCCAAGACCCACCCGATCACCGTGGGCCTGTGCGCCGACGCCGGCGACGCTTCCGTGGAACTGCTGAAGCAGCTGCGTGAAGCCACCAAGCCCTGCGCCGATCTGACCTCCGTGTACAACCGCGTGAAGTCCGAACTGGAAGTGTGGTTCAAGGAAATCGACGAGATCGCCAACGAGCCCACCATCGAAGGCCGTATGCATCCCCGCAAGGCCCTGGAAGTGGTCGGCAAGTTCGTGACCGACAACAACGTGATTGCCACCACCGACATCGGCAACACCTCCTCCACCGCCAACAGCTATCTGCGTTTCAAGAATCCGAAACGCCACATCGCTACCCTGACCTTCGGTAACACCGGCTTCGCTTACCAGGCTGCCCTGGGCGCCCAGCTGGCTTGCCCCGAAGACACCGTGCTCTCCATCGCCGGCGACGGCGCTTGGGGCATGAGCCTCTTCGAAGTGCCCACCGCTTGCCAGTTCAACCTGCCCGTCATCGCCACCGTGTACAACAACGGTGCCTGGTGCGCGGAAAAGAAGAACCAGGTGGACTTCTACAACAACCGCTTCGTGGGCGCGGACATCTGGTCCAAGTCCTACGCGAAAATCGCCGAAGCCATGGGCGCCGACGGCTACACCGTCAACACCCAGAAGGATCTGGCCGAAGCCCTCGAGGCCGCCAAGAAGAACCGTCGTCCTGCCGTGATCGAAATCATGACCGACGGTACCCGTCTGGCCCCGCCCTTCCGCCGCGACGCTCTGGCTCTGCCCACCCGCTTCCTGCCCAAGTACGAACACCTGGACAAGAAGCACTTCGCGAAGTAAGCGAATTGCGACTGCAAGCGACCCCGCCCCGGGCGGGGTCGCCCCTCAGGGCGGGAAGGCTTTCCCGCCCTTTTTTTATCTTGCCGGTTCGCCTCGCCGCGTGAGGGGGCAGGGCATACCGGCCAGAAGGCACACCAGCGGTGTCCCTTCATGTGTGATCATTGCCGGCGTGAGGCCGGGAGGTATGCTTTTGTGGCGGGACCCTGCGTCCTGCCGCGATGGGATCGACACCATATAGAGAACGCTGTTTCCGCATGGCCGCTCCGGCAGGAGCCCCTGTGGCGGAGGCCTTGTCAGCGAGGAGGTTTTTCCATGAAGCCCTTTCTGAAGCGCGAACCCTATACCGGGCCGGTACAGGCCATTATCCTTGACTGGGCAGGAACCACTGTGGATCACGGCTGCCGCGGGCCGGTCGCCGTGTTTTCGCGCGCGTTCGAGCAGTACGGCATCGTCCCCACGGTGGAGGAAGTGCGCGGCCCCATGGGCAAGGACAAGCGCGAGCATGTGCAGTGCATGCTGCATATGGATCGTATCGCCGCCCTCTGGAAGGTAGAGCACGGCGCGCTGCCGGATGAATCCGTGACCGACAAGATCTACGCGCGGGTGCAGGAACTCATGCCGGAAACGCTGGCCGACTACGCCACGCCGGTGCCGGGCTGGGTGGAGGCCTGCAACGCGCTGAAAGCCCGCGGCATCAAGATCGGGTCCTGCACGGGCTATACGCGGGACATGGTCGTGCGGCTGGAACCTCGCGCCGCCGCTCTGGGCTATGTGCCGGACGCTTTCGTGACCTCGGATGAAGTGCCCGTGGGCCGTCCCTGGCCCTGGATGGCCTATCTCAACTGCCAGCGGTTGGGCGTACACCCGCTGGAGTCCTGCATCAAGGTGGGCGACACGGTGGCCGACATCGAGGAAGGCATCAACGCCGGGATGTGGGTCGTGGGCGTGACGCGCACCAGCAATGCTCTCGGCCTGACGGAAGAAGAGGCCGCCGCCATGCCGGCTGCCGAGCTGGCGGCCAAGGAAGAAGCCTTTGCCGAGGTGCTGCGCAAGGCCGGGGCGCATTATGTTTTGCACAGCGTGGCCGACCTGCCGGATCTCGTGCCTGTGATCGAGGCGCGTCTCAAAGCGGCTGAGCGGCCCTGGTAAGCGTGACAGGGAACGGTGCGGGCGGAAGCTTGAGACAGGCTTCCGCCCGCGTTTTAGCGTATTTTGTCTTGGAAAAAGGCAAAAGACGAGCGGTCGCACAGGGCCGCCCGGCCAAAAGTGAGCGGTAACAGCGTGTTTTTCCGCGAAACGCCAGGCCGCAGGGTTTGGAGCGTGAAGCGTTCCAAGCGGAAAATGCTTTATGTAAGAAAAGCATCAATCTTGTTGTCCGACATGGAGTTCGTATGGCCTGTTCGCTTCGCTACTATCGCTTCTGGAGTATAAGGAGTCTGACCTTTTATCTTTCGACGGAGGCGATCGCACTTCTTTTATTTTTCGCAGCGGCCCTGTTGTCTGTCCTGCAGCATGTGCAGTTGCGTTCCGAGCCGGAGCCCTACGTCAGAGAGCTCCGTGAGGCGAAGCGTTTTCGTGGAGAGCTGCTTTCCGTTTTGCGACACGAAGCGTCCGCAGCGTCAGGTACCGTCGCGACATCAGCGGAAGCGGACGCCTCCTGGCTCCGAGTGGATGCGCGGCAGGTGAACGTGAAATCGCCGCTGCCTCTGCTGGTAGCGGGGGAGACGGTGGGCTTTCGCTGGCGGGATACCCCGCCGGACGTCAGCGACGAGGGCACACTTGCCGGGCCCGGGCCGCTGGATCTCTGGCTGGGCCGGGTGGTGAGCGAAAGCGACTGGGATGCTTTTTGTGTGGCGGTGGAGCTGCTTTTGCGGCGACAGTGGAAGCCTGCCGCTGTGACCGCGATCTCGGACGAATCCGATGACGCGCTGCAGCGTCGCATATGGCTGGCGAAGGTGGCGGAACCGGGGAGCGGCCGGGAGATGGTGCAGGCCTGGGCGGTCACCACAGCGTATGAGGGCATCCCCCTGTTTTTCTTTGCTCAGCGTGCGGTACGCGGCGATCTCGAAACGGCGGAAGCTGTGGTGACGGAAAGCCTGCACAGCCAGATGGACGCCGCTCTGCCGTATGGCCGGCTTGAACAGATGGAAATGGATGTCGTCTGCGCGCTGGCCGTAAACAATCCGTTGCTGTTGTGCGCTTTGCTCTTCGGCTTGTTTTTTGCCAAAGAACCCGGCTTTGCGGTGTTGAGCGCGGCGTGGCTGTCCACCGTCTCCACTCTGGGGTTCAGGGTCGCTGAGTTATTGGGGGTGCCCATTTCCTTGAATATCGTAAAATTGTTTGAGTTTTCCCTTATCAATGTTCTCTTGGCCGTGGGCGTCGCATTGGTGGGAGTCGTGGCCGGCTGTCTGTGCCGCGGAAAACAGATTGAGTGGGATGTTCGGCAGGCGGAGATCGACATCATACAACGTCTTGGCGATCGGGGCGAGTTGTCGGAAGAGGAAGATGCCCTGCTCAAACTGACCCGGAGCCGGATGCAACGTTGTTTCACGCAACTGTTTATGGCGGTCGTCTGGCTGGCGGCATTTTCGTGGGGATTCATCTTGCTGTCGGCGCAATGTGCCGAATATACCTATAACGGCACGCCGCAGGTGATTTCCCGGCTTGAACAAATGACGCCCCTGCGCTAGCCGCTTCGCTAAAGGGTATTGCAGTCAAATCAGGCAGGCCGCTCACATGTCGTCCGGCATGTTGCGGCCTGCTTGTCATGGAATGATTTCCCTTTGGATGGCATCGTGCGTCAAACCATGCGGCTTGGCGTTTCGCGGGAAAAAACGCGCTTTTTCCGCTTGGTTTCGGCCCGACGTCGCTATGCCGCCGCCTCGCGTTCTTCCTTTTTCAAGGGTAAAACGCTCTATCCGCCGTTGGGGTGTCCGCCGGAAGATACGAAAAAAGGCAGTTGGTCAAAACCAACTGCCTTGTTTCCTGCTGGCGGAGAGGGAGGGATTTGAACCCTCGATACAGGTTTAAGCCCGTATACTCGCTTAGCAGGCGAGCTCCTTCGGCCGACTCGGACACCTCTCCCAATGTGACGAAACACATTGCGAAAAGTACCCTATCCTTTGGCGGCAAGATTGTCAAGCCATTTTCCTGAGCCAATGTGCAGCCGGGCGGCCTCTGCCGCATGCGTTGACCCCTTTGTCGGCCTTGCGTATATTGGCCGCTCATCTATTGCGAGGAATGCCATGAGCGAAACAAGCCTTTCTGTGAATGCCCCGGAAGAGGGCGAAGCCGCCACCCGGTCCGGTGTGGACTTTGTTCGCGCCGCCATTATGGATGACAATGCCTCCGGTCGTTTCGGCGGCAAAGTGCACACGCGCTTTCCTCCCGAGCCCAACGGCTACCTGCACCTGGGTCATGCCAAGTCCATCTGCCTGAATTTCGGCGTGGCCCGCGAATTCGGCGGGCTGTGCAATCTGCGTTTTGACGATACCAACCCCACCAAGGAAGATACCGAATATGTGGACGCCATCCGCGAGGATGTGCGCTGGCTGGGCGGGGACTGGCAGGACAGGGAGTTCTACGCTTCCAACTATTTTGAGCAGCTTTACGGCTATGCCGAGGAGCTGATCAAGATGGGCAAGGCCTATGTGGACGACTTGAGCGCCGACGAGATCCGCGAGTATCGCGGCACGCTGACCCGCCCCGGCAAGGAAAGCCCCTGCCGTAATCGCAGCGTGGAAGTGAATCTGGATCTCTTCCGCCGGATGCGCGCCGGGGAATTTGCCGACGGCGAGCATGTGCTGCGGGCCAAGATCGATATGGCCTCGCCCAACCTCGTCATGCGGGACCCCACGCTGTACCGCATCCGTCATGCCCATCATCACCGTACGGGCGATGCCTGGTGCATCTACCCCATGTACGACTTCACGCACTGTCTGTCGGATTCCATCGAGGGCATCACGCATTCCCTCTGCACGCTGGAATTCGTCAACAACCGCGAACTGTACGACTGGGTGCTGGATACGCTGGGCCTGTACCATCCGCAGCAGATGGAATTTGCCCGTCTGAGCCTCACGCATACCGTCCTGTCCAAGCGCAAGCTCATCCAGCTCGTGCAGGAAGGCCATGTGCGCGGCTGGGACGACCCGCGCATGCCCACGCTTTGCGGCCTGCGCCGTCGTGGCGTGCCCCCGGAAGCCCTGCACGACTTCTGCCGCCGCATCGGTCTGGCCCGCGCGGACTCCACCGTGGAGTATTCCCTGCTGGAATTCTGCATTCGCGAATACCTCAACGCGCATACGGCGCGGGTCATGGCGGTGCTCGATCCGGTGAAGGTGGTCATCGAGAACTATCCCGAAGGGCAGGAAGAATCCTTCGACATGCCCTATCATCCCGAAGATCCCGCCTACGGATCGCGGCAGGTGCCCTTCTCGCGGGAACTCTGGATCGAGCGGGACGACTTCCGGCAGGACCCGCCCAAGAAGTATTTCCGCCTTGCGCCCGGGGCCGAGGTGCGCCTGCGTTACGCCTATTTCATCACCTGCCGCGAGGCGGTGTACGATGCGGACGGCGTGCTCAAGGAGCTGCGCTGCACCTATGATCCCGAAAGCCGGGGCGGGCAGAGCCCGGACGGCCGCAAGGTCAAGGGCACCATCCACTGGGTCAGCGCTGCCCATGCGCTGCCGGCCACGGTGCGCCTCTACGACCATCTGTTTGCCGCGGAGAACCCCAACGCCATGCCGGAAGGCCAGACCTTCCTGGATGCGCTCAATCCCGATTCCCTGCGGGAAGTGACCGCCATGCTGGAGCCCGCTTTGGCCGGGCTGCCCGTGGGGCAGACCGTGCAGTTCGAGCGCCTGGGCTACTTCTGCAAGGACGCGGACAGCACGGATACGCGCCCGGTCTTCAACCGGACGGTGGGCCTGCGCGACAGCTGGGCCAAGATGGAAAAGAAGGCCTGAGCGCTAAGGGCTTGACAAGAAAGCCCCGGCAGCGTACACAACAACTCTCAACGGGTCGTTAACTCAGTAGGTAGAGTATCTGCCTTTTAAGCAGAGAGTCGCAGGTTCGATCCCCGCACGACCCACCATGAGCATCAGGCTCTTGCGTTCAGGCGCAAGAGCCTTTTTGTATGAAGAAAACCTCCCGCTAGGCGGGAGGTTCAAAAAAGCTTAAAGCTTTGCGTGTGTTATAAAAACTCCTTTTGATTTGCTAGTATCACGTTGCGGTCTGGCAACTGCAACAATGAAGCAAATCAAAAGGAGGTCACAATGGGTGACACCAAAAGTTTAGCGCATACCAAATGGAACTGCAAATATCATGTAGTCTTTGCTCCCAAATATCGCCGCCAGGTTTTCTATGGAGAGAAAAAGCGAGCAATCGGTGAAATTTTGCGTAAGCTGTGCGAATGGAAGGGAGTTAATATCATTGAGGCAGAATGTTGTCCTGACCATATCCACATGTTGCTTGAAATTCCGCCGAAAATGAGTGTCTCTGGATTCATGGGATATTTGAAGGGGAAAAGTAGCTTAATGATATATGAACAATTCGGAGATCTGAAATTCAAGTATCGCAATCGTGAGTTTTGGTGCCGTGGGTATTATGTGGATACAGTTGGTAAAAATGCGACAAAAATCCGTGAATATATCCGCAAGCAACTAGAAGAAGACAAGCTGGGGACACAGCTCAGTCTTCCGTATGCGGGTAGCCCGTTTACGGGCCGCAAGTAACAAATATGCAGATGTCAGACCGTTATGCGCCTGTTAGGGCGCAGCTGGTAAAAAAGCCTTATAGGCGCATATGAAGAACCACCGGCTTTGCCGGTGGGTCCCTTTTTCTTTTGGCAAAGCGCAGGCCGGGGCGGGGCCGGCGCGGCACAAAAAAAGCCCGCCGGAAAATCCGACGGGCAGGATGTCGTATGGCGGAGAGGGTGACCATCGAATGCTTTTTGCAACATACTTATTTTAATGGATAAAATTCACGTTAAAAAATCATCATCCCCACAAATATACCCACAAAACAAAAAATGTCCCCCTTTTGGGTGAGGGGCCTTTTTGACGGTTTGACAGTACACGGCGATCAGGTCGGAGGCAATGCCCGCGGCTTCGGCATGGCACGTTCATGGGGTTATTTTTCCGGCAGGGGGGCAGCCGCCTCCGCGTAGTTTTCAGGATTGAACATACCTCCCCATTATTCCCAGAATTGCCGTGTCCTGATTGCCGGGCAACGAAAAAGCCGCCCCATTCGAGGCGGCGTGATATGGCAGGAGAAAGGGGGTATCAGGCGTAGGCTTGCGCCGCCGCCGCAAGAAAGCCGCTGCGGGTCATACCGTGGGCGCGGGCCTTGCTGTCGATCCGCTTCAGGACGTGTTCGGGAAAAGAGACGTTGACGCGCACAAGGCGCTCGGTTTCCTCGTCGCACGGGACAAGCTGCAACAATGTCCCCTCCGGCAGGGCAAGCCCTTCCTCCTTGCACCATTGGGCAATGGCCGCCCGGGCGTGTGCCGCGTCCGACGGTTCCGGCAACGGTTCCCCGTCCTCACGCATGGCTTTCACCCTGCCGGAAAGGGCCTCCGAAGCGGCGGAAAAGGCCGCGCACAAGCTATCCCCCTGCGTTGCCAGCTCAAAGTCCGCAAAAAGCACCGACCACGTTTCCCCGTCAGGAATAAATGCCGCAAAATAGGTCTTCATTTCGTGTTCCTCAGCATGACGCCGGATTGCCGCTCAATGGATTTGATGACGAATATCCCCAGCTCTTTCTTGGGGTGGGGAACCGTCGTTTTTCCGCTTTTCGTGGGGTGCTTGAAATGCCAATGGTCACCCTCTGTCGAAACATGGAACCATCCATCGTCAAGCAGTTTCCTTATGACTTCCCGGCTGTTCATGGACGTACTTTACACATTTTTTGTGTAGAGCGCAATCAAAAGTCAATAAATTCAGCTACGGCAATATGCAGTGCCCTCCCCGTGGCGCTGTTGGTGAAGAGCCGGAATCAGATTCCGGTCAACGCCAAGGGTCGCAGTTCATTTGCTGCCCTTTGCCGGTCAACGCCTTCCTTTTTTTGTGGTCAACGGTGTTGACCATGCCATTGACCTTGGCGTCCTTGTAGGTAACCAGCTCAAAATTGAGCGCGTTGCCACGGGCCGGGGGGCTGGACGGAATAGCCCCCTTTTTTTTTTGTGGTTTACACCGTTAACCAAGCCGTTAACTTTCCCCCTGCCGGGCACGATGGCCGGAGGGTCACATCCGTTGTGGATCCCTGTGGCTTTTTTTATGGTTGCACCCTGCAACCACCCCCGCAACGTCTCCCGTCGCCCTTGCATTCCGCCCTTGCGTTTGCCGGTCGCCAACCTTGAAAGCCAGCAACGACAGGTCCTTTCTCCGACAGGGGGCTTGCGTTTGCCCCTGCCGGAAAGCCGTCACGGTTCCCCGCACCGCGCCCTGTGCCGCCCCAAAGGAAGAGGCCGGAGTTTCCCCCGGCCTCGCGCGTCGACAGGTGTGCCGCCGCCTCAGTTCGTCGTGTCCGGACCCGGCGTAACGGAGACACGTTCCAGTACAAGCTTTGGTGTGCCCATCATCTCAACGGCCTTGTCCCGGCTCATGTCCAGCGCCTTCAGGATGCCCTCGGCCCCGTAGAGGCCGCCGCGCCTTTCCTCATTGGCCAGCACCTCGACCACCAGCCGCGCCGCATCGTATCCCTCGCAAAAGCCCTGCACATACGCGGCCCGCGCAACGTCTTCCACCGTGCCGACTACCTTCACCTGTTCGTCTTTCATGGCCTTATTCCTCCCTTGCGGTCATGCCGCGTTGTCGCCATGCGCCTTGACGATGGACGCCCACCGCCGCCGCGCCCCTTCCAGATACTGCCGCAGGAAGCCCCAGGCCATGTACTCCGCCGCGGCCCGGCTCCCGGCAAAGAGGAAGGGCACACGGTAGCGCCCGGCAAAGGCAAGGACGCTCTGGCAGGCCGCATGCGGATTCAGGCGGCTACGGTAGTTCCCTGCCGCCAAGTCCTGCCAACTCGCCTCCACCACCACGGCGAAGGCGTCCAGCGCCGCGGCCCGTTGCATCTCCCGTTCAAAGCGTTCCCGCTCCCGCCCGAGGCAGGCCACGAGGTCGGCAAGTTCCTTGCGTTCCACGGCCACCTTGTCGGTCAGCCCGGCAAGGGAGTAATCCCCCGTGCCCAGCGCGCCCACCTCGACGGATACCCCTTCATAGCGCGGCCCACGGAAGGGAAACGGGGCCTGCTCCCGGCTATCAACGACAATCGTCATGCCGCCCCCATTTTACAAGCCTTTTTTCTTGCTGGCGTCTTGCTTGAACCCGACTCCGGGCTTTCCCCCTTGCGGGCCAGCCGTACCCGGCGCGGCAGGTGGTCAAGGCACATGTCCCGCAGCAGGGCGGGCAGGTTGTCTTGAGCAAAGCGCAGGGCGGCGGTCTTCTCCGAGGCCAGCAATCCGGCATCCGGGTAGAGCACCAGCCCGCCGCCGTCATCCTCCGGCCAGGCGGCGCAATGGTGCTTCCGGTTCAGGGTGTGCAGCACCGGCCACGGATGCGGGGACACTTCTTTGCCGGTTCCCTCCGGCCAGCCGTCAAGCACGCTGTCGAAAAGGCCCTTGCCCATGTTCAGCCCTCCCGACATACCGCGTTCCACACCGCCACAAGGAAGCGCCGGAACATCCGCCGCCGTCCCCCGTGATGACGCTTGCCCGCAGCGGTCCCCCCAGCCGCGTTTCCGCTTCCTCGCCCGTCGGCAGAACCTCCACCCTGTACAGTCCGGCCCGTTCCCCGGCATGGCTGATGCGGAAAAATTCCTGCCCCGGATATATGGTCTCGTGAGTGTCGCACATCGTTGTTTCTCCTTCCACGCAAGTTTGGCCGTTTTGAACGTGTAACATGTGTAACGGTGTAACAACCGTTGATATTCAAGGCTTTTCGGGGATACACGAAGCCGTTACACGTTTTCCCACTCGTGTAACGTGTAACCATTCAGCGCGGGTACGGTTACACGTTACACGAACGCACACATGACATTTTCCTTTGGTGTAACCCCGCAAACCCTTGTGGCTGTAGGGGAGTTACACATGTTACACGAGTTACACCCAAAAAACGGTCAAACTTGGGCTATGCGGTGTCATCCGGCAAGGAAACGGCATAGACACGTTTCTTTCCCATCCCGGGAAGCGAGCAGACCGCCGCATTTTTCCCGTCGTTCCTGCGCAACCATCCGGCATCACGCAGCACGGCGGCCGCCCGACGTGGCGAATGGCCCTTGACCACCTCGGCCCCGAAGCTTTCCGGCAGGATGAGGTATTCCGTCCTGCCGTCCGGCCTCTTCTGTCTGAAGCCCACGCGGTTGATGCATGTGCCCTGTTCGGTGTCCATGTCCTGAAAGCGGCTTGCCCCGTGCCGCTCAATGAACAGGCGCACTTGCGCCAGTATGGCCGCGTCTTCGGCTGGCCCGGTTCCGCCTCTGGCCTCCAGCCAGTCGGTGAAACAGCGTTGGACCGCCGGCCGAACGTCCATGTCATCCGGCAGCAGTCCGGCCCTTTGCGCGGCCAGCCCTCCGGCAAGGACAAGGGCAAAGCGTTTCGCCACCCGTCGCACCTGTTCCGTGGCGTCAGGTGGGCACAGCCTGTCCACCAGCGCGGGCAGGTTCTTCCGGATGTCCTTCCCCACCTCATCTTGCCGGGGGCAGAGCCATTGCAGGAACGCCCGCCCGGCATGGCCGTAGTGCTCGGCACACAGCATCTTGAGGCGGTCGGCCACGGCCCCGGCGTCCGGCAGGCCGTGAAGGTCGGACAACATGGCCTTGTCCACGGGCAGCCCCACAAAGCGCACCTCCTGCCCCCCTCTGGATTTCAGGCCGCTTTCCGCCAGCTTGTCGGCAAGCCCCAGCTCCCCACTGGAGAGGAAGAGCAGCCGCCACGTCAGCGGGGCACGGGGGCTACCGTCCCGCAGCGCGCGCCCCTTGGACTGTCCGTTTGCCAGCATATAGGCCGCCTCGGACAGCGCCGCCGCCCCCACCTGCCCCACCTCGTCAAGGATAAGCAGATTGTCGTTGTGGAGTGCCGCCACGCCTTCAAGCGCGTTGTCCGTGGTTCGCCATGAGCGCACATGCTCCGGCCCGCCCCAGACGGACGCCGCCACCTGCAGCCCCGTCGTCTTGCCGGAAGAGCTGCACCCCTCGAAAGAGAAGCCGCCCCCCTCCAGCCCGGACAGCCGCAGCAGCGGACCGGCAAAGGCGAGGCACAGCGCGAAGACAAGGCGGGAGTTGCCCGCGCACAGGCCGGGGATTTCCCGCCAGCCGTCCAGCGTGCCGCCCGCGCGGAACATCTTCGCATGCCGTGCCGACTGGAGTACGACGGTATCCGCGGGGACGCCGTAAGCCGTATCCGGCATGACATAGGCCGCCGCGTGCCAGCCGATGCGCTGGACGCACGTTACAAAGCGTTCCGTGCGCACGCCCTGGATGAACGTGGCGAATTTCGCGGCCTGTCCCGGCGCGATGGAGTAGCCGCCCCGCGCGAGTATTTGCGCATATTCCCTGCCTTGCCCCTGCAACAGGTCATCAGGAAGCGCCCAGCGGTGTTCCGTGCCGGCGGGGTCTTTCCAACTGAGGAGTGTTCCCCAGTTTTCCGACACGTCATCAAAGGTCTTGCCGATGATACGCAGCGGCGGCCCCAGGCGCAGGTCGAAGGTCGCGTCTCCTTTTTCCTCCACCTTGAACAGGCCCGGATTCTTGCCGGTCTCCCGAATGAAAAAGCCCTCCGGCAGGTGGACGGCGGCCCCTTCCTTGCGGGCCTTCTCCACCGCCGCCGCGACGGCCTCGAGGGAGCGCAGGCAATGCAGGTCGTTGAAATCCGTGGGCCGCCCTTCATGCGCCGGGCAGACGGCCAGCTTGCCGCCCACGGCTTGCGCCGCCTTCGTTGCCGCCTCCACGCCCGTATTGGGCCGGTCGTCGGTGCGCACGTCGTTGTCCGCGCACAGGATGATCTCCCGGTCGGGGTACCGTTTCCGCGCCATGCGGGCCACGGCTTCGAGGTTCCCGGCATTGAAGGCCGCAAGGCAGGCGTGGCCCGTGGCAAGGTGGATGCTCGCGGCCGTGGCGTAGCCCTCGGCTATGCACAGGGGGCCGTCGTGGCCGCCGTTCCGCGCCGGGATGGCGAACCAGCCGCCCGCCGTCCTGCCGCCCTTGAGAAAGAGCTTGTCCGGGCCGTTGACCGGCTTTTCCGGCAAGATGAATTGCAGGCTGACAAGCCCCCCGTCCGCGTCCCGCACGGGAACCACAAGCCGCCCCTGCGCGTCCTGCCGCAGGCCCAGGGCGGGAACCTGCTTGCGCACAAGGTAAGCGTGGCTGTCCGGCGCGGGCGTGGCCCGTTCCCAGAGGACGCGGGCCAGTTTCGCGGCGGCGGCATGGCGCTTGCTCTGCTCCTCCTCAGCGGCCTTGCGAGCGGCGGCGATGCGCTCCCGCAGGGCCTTGCGTTCGGCGGCGCTCATCTCCTTTTCCGGCGCAAGCGTCCGTGTGCCGGTATCCCCCGTGCCCCAGTTGCGCCACCAGCAGCAGGCCGGGGCGTCAGGGTGAATACGGTAGGCCCCATCCTTGCCGCGCGGATTGCCTGCCACGCCGCAACGATGCAAGGCCCCGTCAGCCACGGGCAACCCCTCCACCACCAGACCGGCGGCGGCCAGGGCCTCGGCAAAAACGCTCAGAGCGTCCGCGCTACTCATGGGCACCCCCTGCTTCGGGTGGCGTCCAGAGCGGCGGCAAATCCTCTTCATGCGGCAGGCCGCAGGTCGGAAAGGGCAGTTCCCCGGACGCAATGGCGATCTTGTCCCGCAACAGGTCGAAACAGAGGGAAAGGCCCATGTCGCTGCCGTCCTTGACGGGCAGGCCGTCGCCCTCAATCAGCAGGGAGCCGACGACATTTTGCAGGAAGGCGGCGAGACATTCGGCCTCCTCAAGGGCGGTGTTGGGGTGGAAATGCCGCAGGCAGCGCGGCACGCTGGACAGACGCACGGAAGCGGCGGCGGGCTTACGCATGGCGCACCTCCCCCGCATTTTCCAGCTCGCGGGCCAGCCGCACGAAAGCCGACGCCTGCCCCGTGGCGGTGTCGTGAGCATCGAACAACAGCCGTTCAATGTCGTACAGCTTGGCGCTCAAGGCATCCCAGAGGAATGGCCTCGCGTTCGCGGAGGCGTAGCCCTCCGGGCCGCATATGCGCGGCAGCAGGGCGTCGCCCACCCGCCGCAGGTTAGCCAGGGCCTGCCGGTAAGCGGTCAGCCCCGCCGCCGCCCTTTGCAGCGCATCACGCGCGGCCAGGGCATCGGCATGCAGGGCGTTCTTGCGCCGGAAGACGCGGCGGCAGGCGGCGGCGGTAGTGCCGGCGGTATTCAGCGCGGGGCAGGGGGAGAGGGGTTCAAGCTGACTACGCATGACGGCCCCCCTTCGGGAAGCCGTTTCGTATCAATTGCTCAATTTCGGAGAGCCGCCAGCCGACGCCGCGAACGCCGATACGCTGCGGCTTGGGCAGAATGCCGCGCGACAACCAACGGTAAATGCTGGCCGTGCTGACGCCGCCCAACAAGGCTTTCAGTTCCGGCAGGCGGACAAGACGATCGGGGGATTGGGAGAATTGATTGGACATGGAGTCCTCCTTTCAGCCCACGGCGTCGGGGGGAAATACCTTGTCCAACCTCTTGACTCTTGATTTTGGGAGGGAGTGAGAATAGTACAAGAGTATTCCTTCCCGCATCCGTGCGGGCTGGTTTGGGGTTGGCGCCGAGGTATGGGGTGAGGGAAAAACCACACACGAAATGGCGCTGACATTTGGGCCGCCCTGCGCCAACAGGGCCGGGCCGTTTTCCTTCGGGGCTGCCTCTCGCCAAAGGGGCGTCCCCGTTTTTTTTATCCTAAAATTTTTTTTCTCACAGATTGTCAATAGATAAAAAAAATGCCAATGCCATATCATCTTGTAATTTTTAAATTTATATTTTTGAGTGTTCACAAAAAAGAACGCTAACTATCTATTTCGCTTGAATAATTTGACATTTGTCAAAAATGCTCAAAACCCTGCCAAAACTCCCCCAAAAACCTGCCAAAACTATCCGAAACCCCGCAATATCTCTCCCCACCAGTCAAACAGCAGGCGCTTTTCCTTTTCATAGTCCGCCCGGTTGTAGGCCGCGCGCACTTCATCCTTTTCCGCGTGGGCAAGGGCCGCCTCGATCACGTCAGGCCGGGCAATCCCGGCTTCATTGGCCAGGCTGGAAAGGGTGCTGCGGAAGCCGTGGCTTGTGTGCCGTCCGGCATAGCCAAGGCTCTTCAGTGCCGCGTTGAGCGTGTTTTCACTCAGGGGGCGGCCCGTGCGCCCGGGGAAGAGGAATCCCGCCTTTTCGGGGCGTTCCCGCTCGATTTCCGCTAGCACGGCACACGCAACGCTGTTCAGGGGCACAACGTGCTGCCGCCTGCTCTTCATCTTGGCGGCGGGTATCGTCCACGTCCTGTTTTGCAGGTCGATTTCTTCCCATGTTGCCGCCCGCACATTCCCGGGCCGGGCAGCCGTAGCGACCAGAAAGAGCAGGGCGCGGCGCACGTCCGGCGCTCCCCAGTATCCCCGGATGGACTCCATCAGCCCGGCAAAGGCGGCGGGTTCGACAATGGCGGGAAAGTGCTTTCTGGCGGGGCGGCGCAGCGCCTGCCCCACAAAGGCGGCAGGGTCAGCCGTGACGATACCGCAGGCGGCCCCGTGGCGGAAAATGGCGGACAGGTATTGGCGAAGACGCTTGGCGGTCTCCGGCGCACGATCCGAAACGGGCCGCAGCGTTTCCAGAATCATGGGGGCCGTGATGTCCGGCAGGGGCAGATTCCCCAGCCGGGGGAACACGTCCTTTTCCAGCCGCCTGCCGATGTCCGCCGCATGGGTGGGCGTGATCTCGCTTTGGCGCACGGTCAACCAGTCCTTGGCGACTTCGGCAAGGGAAGGCACGTTCTCCGCCTTTGCAGGCTGGCCCCGCCGCAGGCGCTGGCGCATCTCTTCGGCAAGGCGTCGGGCTTCGGCAAGGGAAATTTCGCCATAGGCCCCCACCCGGAACATTTGTTCCCGCCCGCCGACGCGAGTCCGCAGGTAAAAGGTCTTGGTTCCGGTATGCGTGACCAGCAGGGTAAGACCGTGCCCGTCGGCATACTTGGCAACGCCCGCTTGCGGGGCCTTCAGGTTGCGAATCTTGGTGTCAGTCAAGGCCATGTTTTCGCCCTTTGTGGGTATGATTCCCGACGCCCATTGCGCCGTTCCCGGAAACATACCCGCAAAAGCGGGAGAAGGCAAAAGCACTTGTGAGAAGATATGAAACAAGAAAGCCCTCTGAGAATACCTGTGTTTTCGGCTTCTTAGAGGGCTTTTGAGGCGTTTTGAGAAGGTGTGAAAAGTGCTTTGTGGCGGAGAGGGTGGGATTCGAACCCACGTACCGGCTATTAACCGATAACTCGATTTCGAGTCGAGCGCGTTACGGCCAACTTCGCTACCTCTCCGCTCGTATGTATGTGGCAGAGCCACAGGCCGAAGATATTCTTTAGCCTAAATCGGCAATGTTGACAAGTGCTGTTTTGGACTGCCTCCCGGCATCAGTGCCCGATGACTTCCATGACCTGCAGGGCTTCGGGCTGCTTGGCGTTGCCTTGCAGGGCCCGGGTGGCCATCTCTTCGGCCTTGAGGCGTTTCCCCCAGCGCAGGTACATGAGGGCCATGCGTCCGAAGGTGTTGGGGTGGCCGCCGAACGTGCGCAGGATGGTATTGTAGATAAGCTCGCACTTCTCGAATTCGTTGATGGCCGTATAGCTGTTGACGGCCCCCACATAGGCCCGCACGTCCCGGGGATGCTTGGCGATGGATTCCTCGAATATTTCGCCGGCATCCGCATACTGCTTGGCGGTCTGGAGGAGCTGCCCCACCTGGACGAGGATGTCGGGGTCCTCGCTGAATTCTTCGGCGGCCCGCTTGAGATAGGCGCGGCCCTTGCCGAACTGGCCTTCCTGCAAGAGTTTGACCCCGCTGTTGAGCAGGGATTTCTTGCGCTCCAGGCGGGCTTCCTTTTCCTGCCTACTCTTGTCTTCCACTTCCTGACGCAGGATGCGCGCCAGCCCTTCGAGCACCGTGGCGAGCATGAGTTCCTTGCCCTGCTGGTAGGGGATCTTGCGTGGTTTCCCCGTGTGATTAGGATCAAGGAGGTGCTGCATGCCCTGATGTCGAATGAGCGTATTGAGGAATTCCCCCAGCTGAATGTCGATCTCGGCGCGTGCGGAACGCGTGAGCCTGACCTCTGAATACTGGCGCATGGCTGTGGCCATGGCCTGCAGGGAGCGGGGCAGCTCATCGCGACGCAGATAGCCCTTGGCGCGGGCGATATTTTCGCGCAGTTCCTTTGGGGGCGTGTTCAGCATGACATACCATCACCTTTCCAATGTTCCGCCACTTCCGCGTGACGGACGCGCAGCAGTTCGTCCACCGCGCGGGGAATCAGAAAATCCACATTCCGCTGCCTGAGCCAGCGTTCCCGGATACGGGATGCGCTCACCGCCAGCCACGGCAGGGGCAGGTAGTGGACGCGACCGCCGCCGGGCAGCTCCATGCAGAGACTGTCCGGCAGCACGGGGGCGACGCCGCGGACGCCCGGCCAGAGGCGGCGGGCCGCCTCCACGAAGGGCTCTTCCGTCTGCTCGCCGCGGGCCACGACGACAAACTGACAGAGCTTCGGCAGCTCGGGGCCCCGGTGCCAGGTGTGCAGCAGGGCGAAGTCCGGCGTCCCGATGACAAAATACAGTTCGCGTCCCGGCAGACGCTCCCGGTAGCGGGACAGGGTATCCCAGGTGTAGGAATATCCCTGCCGTTCGCCTTCTTCCTCGCTGACGCTGATACCGGGCAATCCGCGTACGGCGGCGCGGGTCATCTCCGCGCGCAGGGCAAAGGGCAGGAGGCTGCCCGCCCGCTTGTGCGGCGGATTGCCGCACGGTATGAGCACCAGCGAGTCCACCAGCTCGCCGAGCGCTTCGCGCACTTCTATGGCAAGGCGCAAGTGCCCGATGTGCGGCGGATTGAAGCTGCCGCCCAGCAGCGCACGTCCCGGCGGACGCTGTTCCGGGCTGTCGAGCATGCTATGCGCGTACCTGTCCCTGCCCCAGCACCATGAATTTCGTCGTCGTCAGTTCCTGCACGCCCATGGGGCCGTACGCGTGCAGTTTGGACGTGGAAATGCCGATCTCCGCCCCCAGTCCCAGCTGGCCGCCGTCGTTGAAGCGTGTCGACGCATTGACGCCGACCATGGAAGCGTCCGCCTCCCGCACGAAGCGCATGGCATGGGCATGGTCGTTGGTGCAAATCACTTCCGTGTGCTGCGAACCATAGCGGGCGATATGGTCAAGGGCCGCATCCAGCGAGTCCACCACCCGTACCGCCAGCACCAGCGCATGGAATTCCTGTCCCAGATCCTCTTCCCGCTGGGGGACCGCCGTGGGCCCGAGCAAGGGGAGGGACTGCGGACAGGCGCGAAATTCCACGCCGGCGCCGCCCAGACGCCGGGCGATGCGCGGCAGGAAAGACTCCGCCACATCCTTGTGCACCAACAGACACTCCAGCGCATTGCAGACGCCGGGCCGCTGCACCTTGCCGTTGAAGACGATATCCTCCGCCGCGTCAAGCGAGGCCGAGGCATCGACAAAAACATGGCACACCCCTTTGAAGTGCTTGAGCACCGGCATGGTGGCGGCCTCGGTGACGGCACGGACCAGATTTTCCCCGCCACGCGGGATCATGACGTCTATATAGCGGTCAAGCTTGCACAAGGCCGTTACGGCGGCATGATCCGTGCTGGTGACCAGCTGGGCGGCGTCCGGCGGCAATCCGGCTGCCGCCAAAGATTCTTGCAAGATCTGCGCCAAAGCGGTGTTGGAATGGATGGCCTCGCTGCCTCCCCGCAGGATGACGGCATTCCCCGCCTTGAGGCAGAGGATGGCCGCATCGATGGTGACGTTGGGGCGGGCTTCGTAGATCATGGCGATGACGCCCAGCGGCACGCGCATCTTGCCGACCAGCAGCCCGTTGGGGCGCTGCCACTGGCTGTCCAGCGCGCCCACCGGATCCGGCAGGGCGGCCACATGGCGGCAGGCGTGGGCCATGTCGGCAAGGATGGCGGGCGTCAGCGTCAGGCGGTCCAGGCGCGGAGCGTCCAGGCCTCTGGCGCGGGCCGCTTCCACATCACGGGCATTGGCGGCCAGCAGGGTGTCTGCCCGCTCTTCCAGCAGGCGGGCAAGCTCCTCCAGGGCCGCCACCTTGGCGGCGGGGGCGGCGCTGCCCACCACTCGCGAGGCCGCGCGGGCCCGTTCGCCCAACCGGGCCATTTCTTCCGCAAGCGTCATCGTCATCTCCCTTGCATCGGTAACGAACGAATTTGTTCAATATACTCGTAGCGCGAACCAAGGGCAAGTCATTGCGCACGCGCAAATTATTTTGACAGGTCAGGCCTTGTGACCTATCTTCAATTCCTTGGCGTCCGCCCCGCAGGAGCCGGCACGCCTGTATTTTGCGCCAAAGGAGCCCGTTGATGCAACCTACTCTCACCAAGCCCGGTCCCACGCCTTCCCCGACCCTGCTTACCGATCTGCGTGCCGAAGTCGGCGCCGAGAGCGCCCCGCTGCTGCAGTTCATCCTGCGGCATGCCGGCCTCATCGCCTGCGGCGTCGGGCTGTTCGTGCTCGTGCTGGCCGGCGCCGGCATCTGGAGCTGGCGTAATGATGTCGCCCGGGAAGAGGCGCAGGCCGAGCTTGCGCGTCTTTCCCTGACCCTCAAGGGGGAAGAGCGCACCAAGGCTCTGAGCGAGCTGGCCGCTCGGGCGCCCGAAGGCATGCGCTTTGCCGTGCTGCTCGCGCAGGCCCAGAGCGCCGTGGAATCGCAGGACTGGGCGCAGGCGGCCCGCCTTTACGGCGACGCGGCCCGGCTGGACAGTGAAGGCAGCCTGGGGCAGGCGGCCCTGTTCGCCCAGTGCGGTGCGCTCATGAATGCCGGCACGCCCGAAAGCGCCTCCGAGGCGCTGGCCGTGCTGCAGGCCCTGACCGGCCGCGTGGAGGCCTCCCAGCAGGGGGCGCTTCTGCGCATGCAGGCTGAAGCCGCTCTGGCCGCCGGGCGCAAGGATGTGGCCGCCGCCGCTTTCGACACGCTGGCCCAGGACGGGGACAAGGACGATCAGGCCTATTACAGCTTCCGCGCCGGTCAGCTGCGCGGGACGGAAGCCGCGGCTGCCCCCGGGGCGGCGGACTAGCCGTACCCATTTCCGACATCATTCCTTTCAAGGAGAGGCCATGAGCAAAAATCCCTTGCTGGACGGGCGCCGCGGCGAGCGGCATTTGTTGCTTGGCAATGAGGCCATTGTCCGTGGCGCGCTGGAAGCCGGCGTGCACATGATTTCCTGTTATCCGGGCACGCCCTCGTCCGAGGTGCCGGACACCTTCCGCCGCCTTGGCGGCGAGGGGCGTTATCGTCTGGAATATTCCGTCAACGAGAAGGTCGCCTTCGAGGTGGCGGCCGGCGGCGCGCTGGGCGGCGCCATGAGCCTTGTGACCATGAAGCATGTGGGGCTCAACGTGGCGGCGGACCCGCTGTTCACCGCGGCCTATACCGGCATGCCGGGCGGGCTGGTGGTGCTGAGCGCCGACGACCCGGGCTGTCACTCCAGCCAGAACGAGCAGGACAACCGCGCCTATGCCCGTGCCGCCATGCTGCCCTGTCTGGAGCCGGTCTCCGCACAGGAGGCGCACGACATGACCCGCGAGGCCTTCCGGCTGGCGCGGGAACTGCAGCAGCCCGTGCTGCTGCGGACGACCACCCGCGTCAACCATATGCGCGGGCCGGTGGAATTCGACGATTTGCCCGCGGCGCAGCCGCTGGTGCCGTTCGAGCGCAACCCGGGACGCTTCGTGCCTGTCCCCGCCGTGGCCCGCAAGCGGCACGCCGCCGTGCTGGACATCATGGAGCAGGCCCGCGCCCTGGCCGAAAGCAGCCGCTTCAACACCGAGCGCGCCGGCAATGCCGCCACGCGACTGGGGATCATCGCCAGCGGCGTGGCGCGCAATTACCTTGCCGACGCCCTGACGGCCGGCGGCTGGGATGACAAGGTGCGGGTGCTGGAGCTCGGCATGACCTGGCCTCTGCCGGAAAAGCGTCTCGTGGCCTTCCTTGAGCAGTGTGACCGCGTGCTGGTGCTGGAAGAGGGGCCTGCCCTGCTGGAGCGCGACGTGCGCGCCCTTGCCCAGCGCGAAGGCTGCAAGACCCGCCTGGAGGGCAAGACCGACAGCCTTACGGAACTGGGCGAGCTCTCCACCACATTGCTGCTGCGTCGTCTGGCCGAGTTCCTGGACTGCCCCTGCCCGGTCAAGGGCGGCAACGCGCAGGCTCTGGAGCTGCCCGGCCGTCCGCCGAACCTCTGCGCGGGCTGCTCGCACCGGGCGGTCTTCCATGCCGTGCGTCAGCTCTTCGGCGACGACGCCTACTATTCCAGCGATATCGGCTGCTACACGCTTGGCATGCTGCCGCCGCTCAAGTGCGCGGACTTCCTGGTCTGCATGGGCTCCTCCATCTCGGCGGGCAGCGGTTTTGCCCGGGCCTCGGGCAAGACGGTGGTGGCCTTCATCGGGGACTCCACGTTCTTCCACTCCGGCATGACCGGTCTGGCCAATGCGGTCTTCAACCGGCACGACATCATCGTGGTCATCCTTGATAACGGCACGACCGCCATGACCGGGCATCAGCCCAATCCGGGCATGGTGCAGGACATGCTGGGCGAGAACGCCGCCCATCTGGACATCGAGGCCATCGTGCGCGCCATGGGCGTGAGCTCCTGCCGCAAGGTCAGGGCCTTCAACCTCAAGGCCGTCACTTCGGCGCTGGAGGAGATGCGCGCGCAGACGGGCGTGCGTGTGCTCATCGCCGAGGAGCCTTGCGCCCTCTATGCCCGCCGTCAGCTCAAGAAGACGCAGCCGCAGGTGGCCATGGTGAAGGAACAGGGCCCGGATGCCGCGCACTGTCTGGAAACGCTGGCCTGTCCCGCCTTCTATCGGGACGGCGAGGCGCTTGCCGTTGATGAAAGTCTCTGCACCGGCTGCATGGTCTGCCTGCAGGTCGGCCCCAAGTCCTTCAAGGCCAGACGTCGCGACGTCTAGTCCCGCCCTTGTCCAACGCGAGGTTTCCCATGAGTACAGACAAGCAGAAAAGAATGCGCATCTATTTTACCGGTGTGGGCGGACAGGGTACGCTGACGGCCACGACGCTGCTGGCGCGCACGGCGATGGATGCCGGTCTTGACGTGGTGGCCGGCGAGGTGCACGGCATGGCCCAGCGTGGCGGCGTGGTGGAGTCCGTCCTCCTGCTCGGCGGCTGGCGTTCCCCCAAGCTGGATTTTGGCGAGGCGGACGTGCTGCTGGGCTTTGAACCGCTGGAGACGCTGCGCGGGCTGCCCTATCTGCGGGCCGGCGGCGCCGTCTTTTCCAGCGCCGATCCCCTGCCGCCCCTGAGCGTTTCCCTGGGGGGCGCGCAATATCCTTCCATGGAAGAAGTGGAGGCCCAGACGCGCCGGGTGGCCGGTCAGTGTCATTTCGTGCCCTGCCGTGAGCTGGGGCTCAAGGCCGGTTCCGCGCAGGCGGGCAATACGGTGCTGCTCAGCGTGGCCTGCGCTTCCGGCATCCTGCCCTTCGGGGTGGACGCGCTGGAGGCGGCCATCGGCAAATATCTGCCGCCCAAGCTGCAGGCCTCCAACCTGAAGGCCCTGGAGCTGGGCATGGCGGCGCTGCGGATCTAGCCGAAGGCCTGTGTGCCTGGCAAGGAATGTCGTTTGTGAACATGCCGAAGGAGAGATCTTCTCTGCAGGGAAGTTCTCTCCTTTTTTGTTGAGAAGGCCCGCGGCCGCGGAGCCATATGTTTCGCCCCTGCGGGCTGTCGGTTTTCCGGCTTGGGGCGTGGTGTGCGTTTTTCTGAATGGGCCGCTTTTGTATGACATGCCGGCGCCTGCCGGAGAGACTGTTGTCCGTTGGGCGAGTCTTTACGAGGGCCCTTGTGCGATGGGAGGCGTGAGGAGTGAGTGAAAGCGATATGACGGGTTCTCCTGTGCATGAACAGATCAATGCCGTCCTTAAAAAAGCCAAGACCGAAAACAAGCGCACCATAGCCTTTTGGAGCTCATCGCCCAGATTCTCCCCCTGGGAATGGATCGTTCCTTTTGTACGAAGCCTTGGCGTGGGCGCGCACTTCCCGATCTTTCTTTCCGCATATCCTCTCGACGGATATTGCAAGCTCGATATATATATATATATCCCGCATTTTGTCATTGCGGCGGATCAGTTGCGGCGGTTGGAATCCCTCGACTGTCTTGTGGCGGCGACGGATGACGACGAGGGGGATTTTCCCGAGAGCTGCCGGGTGCTGGCTGTGGCGCATGCCTTCATGTATAATGATTCCTCAGTATTTCTGCATGCGGCCGGCCATCAGACGAAATTTGACGGGTATCTCGTGAACTGCCGTCTGGGGAACAGCGCACAGCAAATCAGGGAACTGTGGACAGGCCTTCTCCCCCGGAAGATGTTCCGGAGGAAGGGAGATCGTTTCGACATCCTGGCGTGCGGTTATCTCAGGTCCGCCGCATTGCAGGAAAATATGCGGGAATTGCGCGCCCGGCGAGACGCCATCTGCTATGCGCCGATGGCGCGGGGCCTGGCAAAAGAGCAGGGCGGGGACAGGATAGCATTGTACGCAAAGAAGATCCTGCGTACCCTGCTGACGAATTTCCCGGATCATCAGATCATCTTTCGGCCGGCCCCGTATGCGGAAGTGGATGAAGATATCCGGGAGCTCTCCGCCTCGTTTGCCGCCTTCCCCAATTTCCATGTCGATACCTCGCTTGAACGGCTGCAGACGTTTGCGCGCAGCGCCGTACTGGTCTCGGACGTCAGTCATGTCCTTTTTTCCTTTGCCTTCACAACGCTCAGGCCCGCCATTTCCTTCCGTCCCTGGATAAGGGAGAAGTCTGTCGCCAAGGCTCCATACGGGGCTCTCATAACGGATTTCACCAGTCTGGTCACAAGCATTCGGCAAATGCTCAACGAGGAGAGCGCATGGTCGGCAAGGATACGGGCGGCCAGGGACAGGGTGGTATTCCCGCCTGAAACGGCTTTTTCCGACTTCGGGCTCCTTCTGGAGAGGTTTATGGACAATGCGCCCCTGGATGATCGGAACACATGGGTGTGCATCCCCAGAAATCTTGAAGAAGAAAAGGACGGGGAGGCGCATGCCATCTACAAGCTGCTTGCGTGCGATCAGGCCTCCTGGCAAACGCTGATGACGTTTGCCCGGGATATCCATACGGAAAGCAGCCTCTTGAAAGCGGTATGCTGTCTGAAACGCCTGGAGGAAGCAGGGGACGGGCCGCTTGACGCGCCTTTCTGGGAGGATCTCGCCCGCCGTACGGGCAAGGGCGAAGTAAAGAATCTTTCTGATTTGAAGGCGTATTGCGTCGGCATCGTGAAGACGGCTTTCCTGGAAAGCTTGCGGAGCAGAAACTTGCGGGGCATGATTGCATTAGAGAAAATGTATGCGCGTTACTGCGAGGGGGGATGTCCTCCTGCATGAAAAAAGGGGCCCGTAAAAAGGGCCCCTTTTTTTATGCGATCGTGCAGCATGTCTCCTTGGCGATGCGTGCGCCTCATTCCAGTTCGGGATAGCGCTTGATGAAGCGGTTTTCGTAATCGTCCAGCGACCTGGAGACGACCTTGGCCAGTCCGATGAGGGCGACGAGGTTGGGCAGCACCATGAGGCCGTTGAACATGTCGGCCAGCTCCCAGACCAGGGTGACCTTGAGCGTCGCGCCGAGCACGATGAAGCCCATGACCACCAGACGGTACGGCGTCAGCGCCTTGCGCCCGAACAGATACTTGATGTTCTGTTCACCGAAGAAATACCACCCGATGATGGTGGAGAAGGCGAAGAAAAAGAGGATGATGGCCACATAGGCATTACCGAAGCCGCCCAGTGCGGCACTGAAGGCCCGCTGCGTCAGCACCACGCCGTTCTCCCCGCCGCTCATGACGCCGGTGGACAGCACCACAAAGGCCGACAGCGAACAGATGATGACCGTGATGAACACGCCCATGATGGCGGCAAAGCCCTGCATGACCGGATGGAGCACCTTGCTCACGGCGTGGGCGTGCGGTGTGGAGCCCATGCCCGCCTCATTGGAGAAGAGGCCGCGGGCTATGCCGTAGCGCATGGCCTCCTGCACGGTGGCTCCCGCCACCCCGCCCACAGCGGCTTCAGCCGAAAAGGCATAATGGAAAATATCCTTGAGGCACTGGAGGAAGGCCCCGCCGTGCGTGGCCAGGATATAGACGCCCCCCACAAGATACAGGGCGGCCATGACCGGCACGAGCTTTTCGGTGACGGCCGCCAGCCGTCCTATCCCACCGAAAAAGACGGTCCCGGCCAGCACGGCCACCACGGCGCCCACCACGGGCGCGGGGACGGAAAAGGCCGTCGCGAAGGCGCCCGCGATGGAGTTGGCCTGCACCATGTTCCCCACGCAGCCCAGCGCGATGATGATGGCCACGGCAAAGAAGGCGGCCAGCGTCTTGCTGCCGATGCCCTTGCGGATGTAGTAGGCGGGCCCGCCCACCACGTGGTCGGCTTCGTCGCGGTCCTTGAAGGTGATGGCAAGGATCGCCTCAGCGAAGATGGTCGCCATGCCGAAAAAGGCCGCGACCCACATCCAGAAGACGGCTCCCGGCCCGCCCATCACCAGAGCGGTGGCCATGCCGACCATGTTGCCGGTGCCTACCTGGGCGGCAACGGCCGTGGCCAACGCCTGGAAGGAGCTCATGCCCTGACCGGAGGCTTTTTCGCCGCGCAGGGAGAAACCGCCGCAGACATGCCGCACGCAGGCGCCGAACTTGCGCACCTGCACGGCCCGCAGGCGCAAGGTATAATAGAGGCCGGTGCCGCAGAGCAGGGGGATGAGACAGTACGGCCCCCAGAGAAAGGAATTGATGTCTTTGACCAACTGGGTGAGTGCATCCATGAGGTTCTCGCAGAAGGGCGACGGCGCAGCGCCGTTCCCGTTGAAGGTTGACGACATGGCCCGCCGGGCGGCGAAGGGCCGTGCAGCGGACGGGTGGTTTTTTGTAACGCAAGGCGTGCGCGCTGAAAAGATGCCGAAATGTCCTTTTCGCATGACGAAGGAGGGGGAGCAGAGCTTGGCCCGCTTTTTGCTATCCCCCTCCCGATAGTGTTGTCCGATCGTCGGGGGCTTGCCCGGCATGCGGGCGACAGGAGACGTCAACCAAGGAGTTGTCATGCAAGATGCAATGTTTAGCAGCCTTTTCGGGGCGCTGACCACCGAGCACCGCATGAGTTTCATCGCCAATAATTTGGCGAACGTGAATACCTCGGGTTACAAGCAGACCAAGCTGGCGTTCAAGGATACCATGGCGTCCTTCGCGCATGATGAGATCCGTGAGCCGCTCATGAATCTCAAAAGCGATCCGCTCTTTCCCGAGCCCAAGAATATGGTGCGGCCGCGTATCGCCGTGTCGAAGATCGACTTTACGCAGGGGTCCATGCGCTTTACCGGGGATCCGCTCGACCTGGGCATCGCCGGCGAAAATGCCTTTTTCCGTGTGGCGACCCCCAATGGCAACAATTTGACGCGCAGCGGCCACTTCGTCCTGTCCGGCGACGGGACGATCATGACGCCCCAGGGCTGGCCCTTGCAGGGCATCGGGGGGAACATCGTCATCCCGGAAGGGACGCGCAATATCGCCATTGCCAGTGACGGCACGGTCTCCGCCGACGGCGACGTGGTGGGCCAGATCGCGCTGGTCCAGGTGGACAATCCGCAGAATCTGCAGAAGCTGGGGCGAAACCTCTACCAGCCGTACGAAAACGTGCAGGTGCAGGAGCAGGATGCCTACGCGCAGGGCGCAACGGTGGAGCAGGGCTACATCGAGGCCGCCAACGTGGACGTGGTCACCGAAATGGTGAACATGATCGAAGTGCAGCGGCAGTTTGAAGCCTACCAGAAGGTCATGCAGTCCACGGATGCCCTGGACAGACAGGCCTACCAGCAGGTGGGCAAGCGTAACGGCTAAGCCCGCTCGGGACTGATGAAGCGCCGGCCGCGGGGCGGATGGGCTCCGGGGCTGCGCCCTGCCGGGGAGGGCTCCCCGTGCGGGCAGGCGTACTGATGATGAAGACAACAACACGCATGCGTGCGAAAGGAGCGATGGCCTTATGATGCGTTCATTGTGGACGGGCGCCAGCGGTATGGTGGCGCAGCAGCTGAATATCGACGTCATTTCCAACAACCTCGCCAACGTGAACACCACGGGCTTCAAGAAGAGCCGCGCCGAGTTTGAAGACCTCATGTATCAGAACATGAAGATCGCCGGCTCCATCACGGAAGGGGACAACACCCTGCCCGTGGGCATCCAGGTGGGTATGGGCGTCCGGCCCACGGCCGTGCACAAGTTCTTCACCCAGGGGGACTTCCAGAACACCGGCAACGCGCTGGACGTGGCCATCGAAGGCGACGGCTTCTTCCAGGTGGACGTCAACGGCGAGCTCATGTACACCCGCGCCGGCTCCTTCAAGCTCAATCAGGACGGTACCGTGGTGACGGCCAACGGCTACATCCTGCAGCCGGAATTTGCCGTCCCGGCGGAGACCAAGAACATCTCCATCTCCGCTTCCGGGCACATCGCGGCCCTGGACGCCGAAGGCCAGGAGATCGCCGCGGCGGAAATCCCGCTCTATACCTTCATCAACCCGGCGGGTCTGGATGCGCGCGGCCGCAACCTCTACACCCCCACGGAAGCTTCCGGCGACGAAGTGGAAGGCGTGCCCGGCACGGACAACGTCGGGACTCTGGCGCAGGGCTTCCTCGAAATGTCCAACGTGGAAGTGGTGGACGAAATGGTGAACATGATCGTGGGCCAGCGCGCCTATGAAGTGAACTCCAAGGCCATCCAGACCTCCGACTCCATGCTGGGAACGGCGGTGCAGCTCAAGCGTAGCTAAGGTTTTTCGGAGGGATGACGCGCGTGAGCTGGTGGTCAGGGAAATGGCCTGGCGGAAGGGGCAAGGCGTTGCGGGGCGGCATGGCCGCACTGGCGGGAGCCCTCTGCCTCGTGTTCGTCTGGCATATCGTCCTTGGCTCCGTATGCCTTGCCGCTGGCCTTCCCGAAGCCGTCTGGCAGGATAACGACCGAAACCATCGCCGGTCGCCCAGCCAGATCATGCGCCAGCTGCGTTCGCCCGAGGTGCGGGCGGCCCGCCTGCCGCTGGCCGAGACGGGCCGGGTCGGCAGCGGGGCCGAGGAGGCTTCCCTTGACGGGGAACAGACCGCACGGGCTGCCCGCGTCCGTTCGCAGATCGCCCAGGCCCCGGCTCCGCCGGCCGAGGCCTCGGATCTGCGGATGCTGGGGCAGAACGACTGGCGGCTGAAGATCGAAAGCGCGGCGGTGGCGCTCAATGATTCCGTCTTTCTGGGGGATATCGCCACGCCGCTGGGGCATATGGACGAGGCCCTCTGGCAGGATCTGAGCCGCCGGGCCCTCTGGGCGGCGCCCGAACAGGAGGGCAAACCCATGCAGGTCAACCGCTCGCGCCTTTCGCAGGCCCTGCGGCAGGCCTTGGGCAAGGATGTGGCCGGGCGCTGCATCCTGCCGACATCGCTGGTCATCCAGCGGGGCGGGCTGGTCTTTCGGGAGGATGTGCTGCGGGATTATGTGGTCAAGAGTTTGACGCCGCAGCTGTCGGCCATGCCGGGCGAGGCGCAGCTGACGGAGTTCCGGTTGCCGGAATACATTTTTCTGGAGCATGCCCAGCAGCAGATCCAGCTGGAACCCGGCAAACTGGCCCCTGGCCGCATCACCCTGCGTTTCGCGGTCAAGGAGGCGGACGGCGCCATCCTGCGGCGTGTGGCGGGGACGGTCAATCTGCAGCTCTGGGTCACGGTGCCCGCCGCCATGCGCATCATGAGCAAGGGGGAGAACCTGACCCCCGACGCGGTCACCTTCATGCGGGTCAATGCGGCCACGCTCAAGGACATGCCGTGGGATGGACAGGGCGGGCCGTGGCGGCTGGCCAGAGGTCTTTCCGCCGGGGAACCCATTTTGCAGAGCGATCTGCAAAGTCAGCTCATGGTGCGGCGCGGCGATGTGGTCACCCTCATCTACGCCCGCGGCAACCTGCGCATGACCACGCAGGCGGAGGCCCTGAGCGATGGCGAGCCCGGCGCCACCATCGCGGTGCGGAATTTGCAATCCAAGAAACAGGTGTACGCCAAGGTCAAGGACGGCGGCACTGTGATCATCGAGTAGAGGAGAACACGGTATGAAGACTCGTTTTGGCATTCTGGCCCTGGGGCTCGTCTTCATGTTCTGCAGCGCCTGCGGCAACGGCGGTGCGCATCGCCGTCCGGGGTTGCAGAATCCTGTCGGTCCGCCGCAGGAATATCCGCAGGAAACCAGCGGGGCCAACAATCCCGGCTCCCTGTTTGCCGCCAGTGACGGCGACACGCTCTTTTCCGATGCCCGCGCGCGCCGCGTGGGGGATATCGTGGTCGTCAAACTGGTGGAAAACACCAAGGCCCAGAACAAGGTCGAAACGACGGCCGACAAGGACAGCAACAACAATTACGCCGTCAACGCCTTCTTCAATGTGCCCAAGATCGCCGGCGTCATCCCCGTGGGGACGCCTACGCTGAATACCAATTCCGTCAGCGACCTTACCGGCACGGGCAAGACCAAGCGTGAGAACTATGTGACCACCTCCATGGCGGCCCGCGTCATCCGCGTGCTGCCGGGCGGCATGCTCCAGATCGAAGGCGCGCGCGAGATCCGCGTCAACGAAGAAACGGAGTACATGGTGGTGCGCGGGCTTATCCGGACCAAGGATGTGGATGCCGACAACAGCGTCCTCTCCACGCAGATCGCGGACGCGAGCATCGAGTACTACGGCAAGGGCGTGCTCTCCGACAAGCAGAAGCCCGGCTGGTTCACGCGGCTCATGGACAATATCTGGCCCTTCTAAAGCGTTTCAACCGGAAAATGCTCTAATGGGCTGACGGCAAACGGACATGCAAGGGGCGGGATCTTCCCGCCCCTTTTTTGTTGCGCGGAGAAGAGGAAGAAGCTTTCTTCTTCTGCAGGGAGTAGAATATATTTTTACTGTATCATGAATGTTATTTTCATGATATTAAAATTTTTTGCAGACAAAACACATATAAAATTCAAAAACATTTTTTGGCTGTCCATTGTCTTTATATGAAATAAGGGCGCATCTTCAATCAAGATGCGCCCTTATACATTTTATATAATGATTTGCTAATCTTTTTCTAGACTTATTTTTCTCGCCAAAAGAAAAATTTCAGCTATGGTGAAAGGAAATGGAGAGAAGGTGGGATGCTGTCATTGCCGAACGTCATGTCTGCGCTGTCCGCCGGGAGCGGCAGCTCTGCCGGGAAGCCGGTAGGGGGCGCGGCAGGCATGCATTCTTCAGGCCCGGCGCAACTGTTGCGCCGCCAGTCCCAGCAGGATGGCTCCGGCCTGCGCCACATTGAGCGAGTCAAAGGGACGGGCCAGCGGGATATGCAGCATGCGCGAGCAGCGCTTGGCCACTCCGGGACGAAGGCCCTTGTCTTCATTGCCGAGCACCAGCACGGCGGGCAGGCGCAGGCTTTCGTCAAAGGCGCTGACAGAGGAGGCGCCGCCGCAGCCCGCGCCGTAGATGGTCAGCCCCGCTTCTTCCGCACTATCCAGCGCATGGCCCAGATTGTCCACGCGGGCGATGGGGAGCCGCTCCAGCGCTCCCGCCGCCGCACGCTGCGCGGCAGGCCCGAGATAGGCGCTGTTATGGCGCGGCAGCAGCACCCCGGCTCCCCCCAGCGCGTAGAGGCTGCGGCAGAGCGTCCCGAGATTGCCCGGATCCTGTACCTGGTCAAGGGCAAGGATCAGGGGCAGGGGCGCTTCTCGCACGGCATCGAACACCGCTTCCAGCGGCTGGAATTCCGCGACGGCAAGGCGGGCGACCACCCCCTGATGGTTGACATGTTCCGTCTGTCCCTGCTGCGCGCCGCGGCACAGCCGGTCAAGAGCGGCTCCCTCCACCAGGGAGTAGCGCAGGTGGTTCGCCCGGCAAAGCTCCTGGATCTGCTGCGCCTCGCGGCTGCGCAGTCCTTTGCGGCAGTAAACGAGATCGATGCGCTGCGGCGCATCGCGCAGAAGCTCCAGAACAGGTTTGATGCCCGGCAGGAGCGGGGCGGAAACGGCATCTTTCATTACGGCCTCCGACAGGCGGCTGAAGGTGAGACGGCGTCCAAGCCGTAGAAATTCGTGTCTACGCAGCTTCACGGGCAAAGGCAAGCTGCGGTATCGGGGAGGCATCCATGAAGGTTTTGTGCGGGAAAAAGGTTTCGGGACATATCTTGCTGCTATGCGCGCTGCTGGCAACGCTGCTTTTGAGCGCGTGCTCTTCGCGCCAGGGGAGCGGACAGTCCGATATGCCGACGCTGCTCATTCCCGAAAACGAGGACAGCGAACCGCTCACCGCATCGGAGATGGCCGCGCTCAAAAGCACCGGCCAGATCGACCGCAACGTGCCTGCTTCGGCCATGCCCGCCGTGACGGCCCAGTACAAGCACTTCCTGCACAAGGGCCGCCGGACCATGGAGATCTTCTCGCAGCGGTCCGGCAATTATCTTGGTTACGCCCGGCGCGTCTTCCGTTCGCGCGGCATGCCGGAAGAGCTGGCTTATCTCGCCATCGTGGAAAGCGGCTATCGCGCTGACGCCAAATCCCGCGCCGGTGCGGCGGGGGCGTGGCAGTTCATGCCCTACACCGGCATGAAGTACGGCCTTACCCAGGACTGGTGGATGGACGAACGCCTCGATCCCTACAAGGCCACCGAAGCCGCCGCCGACTATCTGCAAAAGCTCTATGGCGATTTCCGCGACTGGCCGACCGCCATCGCCGCCTATAATGCCGGCGAAGGCAAAATGCGCCGTGCCAAGGAGGGGACGGGCGCCCGCAACTTTTACGAGGTCTGCGAGCGGAATGCCCGCCTTGACGACAAGGCGCAGCTTCGCCCCGAGACCATGCAGTATGTGCCGCGCTTCGTGGCCATCAGCAAGATCATGCGCAATCTCGGCACCTTGGGCTTTGCCCCGGTCAATCATGACGCCATGCCCCAGGTGGAACGCCTGACCGCACGTCCCGGGACGGATCTCATGGCCCTCAGCAAAGCCTCCGGCATGAGCTGGTCGGACTTCCAGTCCTACAACATGCACCACCTCCAGCCCATTTCCTCCACCGAGCGCTCGACCTTCGTCTATGTTCCCCGGTTGCAGTCGGCCAAGGCCCAGGCCTTCCTGCAGCGCTCCAGCGGGACGTACGCCAACTGGCGGCCCGCCAAGGTGGCCACCAGCGCCGACAGCTGGGACAAGATCGCCCGTCGTAGCGGCGTGAGCGTGGCCCAGCTCCGCGCGGCCAATGGCGGCAAGTCGAAGATCTATCGTGGGGAGACCGTGCTCGTGCCCCGCAGTGCGGATATGAGCGAGCGTGCGGTGGCGGCCGCCAACGGCCGAAGCTCGTCCCGCTCGTCCGAAAAGCCTGTCCGCGGGAGCCGTGGCGGCCAGGGCGCTCCGGCCGGCGTGCATGTGCTGGCCTCCGGCGAAACGCTCTATGGCGTGGCGCGCAAATACGGCGTCAGCGTCGGTGAGCTGCAGGCCGCCAATGACATCGATGATCCGGGCAAGATCCGTGTGGGGCAGAAGCTGCGCATCCCCGGCGGGCAGCAGGCCGGGGGCCGTGTGGTGGCGCAGGCCGCGGGCGGCAAGAATCCCAGCGGCAGCATCGGCAAGCGCAAGGGGGGCGGCACGTCCACCTATGTCGTCAAAGCCAACGACAGCCTGTGGAACATCGCCCGCCGCCACAACGTCAGCGTGGATGACCTCAAGCGCTGGAACGACGTGGATGAGCGCAGCCTGCGGGTAGGCGACACGCTGGTGGTCAGCTCACGCTAACATGAGCTGATCTCGTAACTTCCTGAAACAAAAAAGAAGCAGCCCTCTTTCCACAGGGCTGCTTCTTTTTTTGTCACATTTTGAAAAAAAACTTCTTGACCTTTGTCGGGAAAGAGTCCATAAACGCTTCTCGCGCCGGGCGGTTGCAGAAAGCGAACGCCG
>NZ_CALUWS010000014.1 GCF_944324525.1 uncultured Desulfovibrio sp. | reverse complement strand
GGGAAGGGGAACCCCTCGCTCTGCTGTCGATGCCTGTAAGGCCTTACGGCCTAACAGGCACGGCCCTTCGGGCCGCCCGTTGGATCGCCGCCGGCGCGGGAGGGGTTCCCCTTCCCCCCAAGCCCCCCATCCCTTCCCCAGCGCGCTTTTACTGTGGAAGAGTCAGGAAGACGAGGAATGCCCGCCCCCAAAAGCACGCGGAGCGTATAGCAATGGGCTCCCTCACCCGTCGAAACGATTTGCCGATTTGCGGCAACAGCCCTGAGCGGCCAGCATGCCGGGCCTGTTACCGGTCAGATAGAGCATTTTCAGTTGGCAACGCGTCACGTTGCAAACCATACGGCCAGTCGTCTTGCGGAAAAAACGCGGTTTTCCCGCTCACTTTGAGCCGGGCGGCGCTGTGTCGCCGCCTTTTCCCTTTTTCAAAGCTAAAACGCTTTAGGTTGCCCTGCGGCAACGCTTGCTTTCCTCGCCATATCGCCGGGGGACGGACGAGACAATGGCGAACGGCGCGGCAAGACGTTCGTCATTGACCAGAGCAAGATTTTCGAGGGGTGGGGGTTCGGGGGAGGGGAACCTTTGCAAAGGTTCCCCTCCCCCGTCCCAACAAGAACGTCCCGCGACAACGGGACGTTTCGTTTCAGGCGGGGTCCTGCAGATAGATGTCGAGCAGGCCGGGAGGCGGCGCTATGGTCACCGAGGGAGCATCGGGATCTGTGAGGTCGAAGCCTTCGATGAAACAGGCTTCGGCGGGAAAGAGCACTTCCTTGCCGTCGTCGGTGAAGATGCTCCAGATCTCCTTGTCCGGCGCGGGATATTCCACATGGTCGAGCCGTCCCAGGCGGCTGCCGTCAGGCAGGAGGACGGCGCAGCCCAGCAAGTCTTCCACATAGATCTCGTCGTCTTCGGGAGCCGGCAGGTCGTCGCGGCTGATGAGCAGACGCGCCCCGCGCAGCGCTTCGGCGGCGGTACGGTCGGGAACGCCTTCCAGCGTCACGAGCGGACGGCCCTTGTGCTGCCGGTGGCCGGCGACCCGCACGGGATACGGCGGCCGCTGCCCTACTTGCAGGGACAGCGGCGCGTCAAGCAAGGATGGGGAGTCCGCATACCATTCGATGCAGATCTCCCCTTTGATGCCATGCGGGCGCAACAATGTGCCCAGGTGGATCCATTGCGGCATGAGCCGGTCACTCCAGGATTTCCAGCACGGTCCGCTTGCCGCACTTGGTCGAGGCGGCGCTGAGCAGGGTACGCATGGCACGGGCCGTACGCCCCTGCTTGCCGATGACCTTGCCGAGGTCTTCCTTGGCAACCTTGAGTTCCAGCACTGTGGTCTGTTCGCCGTCAATCTCGCTGACGCGCACCTCGTCGGGCTTATCGACCAGCGACTTGGCGATATAGAGAATCAAATCCTTCATACGAACCTCCCCCGCGCCGGAAGAAGGCACGGCATTAGCCCATGTGCTTCTTGATGAGCGCGCGCACGGTGTCGGTCGGTTCCGCACCGCGGCCGAGCCATTCCTTGACCTTTTCGACGTCGAACTTCACTTCGGCGGGCGAGGTCATGGGGTTGTAGTAGCCCAGAAAATCCAGCGGACGACCGTCACGACGGGTTTCATCGTTGGCGGCCACCACGCGGTAGAAAGGATGCTTCTTGCTGCCCATGCGGGTCAATTTCAGCTTTACAGCCATGAGTCAAACTCCCTTGGTTATGATAATTTTCTTGTAACGTGAGGTGGGCAAAAGAGCAAGCCGGGCCGCTCCTGCCGGACAAAGCCAAACAGACGTGCGTCTGTCATTTTTTCTTGCGCTTGGCGGGCCGCTCGCGCTTTTTGCGCTTCTTGGCGGCCGCTCCCTTGCCGGAGCCGCCCCCGGGCAGCGACGGCAGGCCCATGCCGGGCATGCCGGGCATCCCCGCGCCGGGCGGCATGCCGGGCAAGCCCATGCCCTGCGCCATGCCGCCCATTCCGGCAGGCAGATGCATGCCGCGCGGCAATTTGGGCATGGCTGGCACCTTGGGTTTGCCGCCACCCAGCATTCCCTTCATCATCTGGCGCATCTGCTCGAACTGGCGCACGAGCTGGTTGACCTGCTGTACACTCACACCGGCCCCTCTGGCAATACGCGCGCGGCGGCTGCCATTGAGGATATCGGGATTACGGCGCTCGGCCATGGTCATGGAGTTGATGATGGCCTCGGTGCGCGCCATCTCCTTTTCCGGCACGGCGCCGTTCATTTCGGCCAGCTTTTCACGCAGGCCGCCCAGCCCCGGGATAAGTTTGAGGATGCTGTCCAGCGAGCCGAGCTTTTTCACCCGCCGCATCTGGGTGCGAAAATCTTCCAGGTCAAAGCTGGCCTTGCGCATCTTCTGGGCAAGGGCCTCCGCTTCTTCGGCATTGATGGTCTCCTGCGCGCGCTCCACCAGCGTCAGCACGTCGCCCATACCGAGGATGCGTCCGGCGATACGGTCAGGATGGAAGACCTCCATCTCCGACAGCTTTTCCCCCATACCCACAAATTTGACCGGCGCGCCGGTGACGGCCTTGATGGAGAGGGCCGCGCCGCCGCGAGCGTCGCCGTCCATCTTGGTCAGCACCACGCCGCTGATGCCGAGCCGCTCGTTGAAGGATTCGGCCACGGTGACCGCATCCTGGCCGGTCATGGCGTCGGCCACAAAAAGGATCTCCTGCGGCTGCACGGCGGCCTTGATGGCGGAAAGCTCCTCCATGAGGGGCTCATCCACATGCAGGCGGCCCGCCGTATCCAGCAGCACTACCGTGGCCTGCTGCGCCCGTGCTTCGGCCAGCGCGGCTTTGGCGATATCCACAGGATTCATGTCCACCGTGGAGGGGTAACACGGCATGTCGAGCTGCCGAGCCAGCACGGTAAGCTGGTCGATGGCCGCGGGGCGGTACACGTCCGCCGGCACAAGGTAAGGACGCATCTTCTGCTTGCGCAGCAGATTGGCCAGCTTGCCCGCCGAGGTGGTCTTGCCCGAGCCCTGCAGGCCCACGAGCATGATGACCGCCGGTTCTTTGCCCTGCAGATCAAGGTGGGCCGTTTCCCCCCCCAGCAGCTGCACCAGCTCGTCATGTACGACCTTGACGACCTGCTGGGCGGGGCTCACGCCCTTGAGGACTTCCTGCCCGAGGCATTTGGCGCGGACGCTGTCCACAAAGTCCTTGACGACCTTGAAGTTGACGTCCGCCTCAAGCAGGGCAAGCCGGACCTCGCGCAGTCCCGCCTGCATGTTTTCCTCGGTCAGGTGCGACTGGCCCCGCAGGTTGCGGAACGCGGAAGAAAGACGGTCGGAAAGGCTCTCGAACATGGCCACCTCTGACAGTGGGAAAAGATACGCGCCGCAGTCGGCCAGGCGATGCGTGCGGCAGTCACAGAACTTTCGTTCATAGACTGTTTGCCGGGAGAGGTCAAGCCGCAAGGGCTTCGCCCATGCTGCGGCAGACTCGCCCGGCAAGGAGGACGGGACAGGCTTGCGTACAAGACGCAAAGGGGAGAGCCCTGAAGGACTCTCCCCAAAACTGCCTAAGCTCTTTTAGAGCTATGCACTCTTAGAAGGAGTAGGCGAAGACCAGCTGGGCCTTCCACATATCCTGCTTGGAGTACTGGCTGTAGTAGGTGCCGGCATTGCTGAAGCCGGTGTGACGCCAGGTGTCGCGATCCATCATGTTGACCACGTAACCCAGTTCGAGGTTCATCTGCAGGTTTTCGTAGATCTGGTAGGTGTTCACCAGGTTGAATTCCAGCAGACCGTCGTTGGTGGTCAGGTAGGGGCCATCAACAGAGCCGTTGTTCCAAGCGTAGGCGCTGTTCATGTACTTGACCATGGACGGGCTGTTGGTGCCGCCCCAGTAAGCCACACGGAAGGTGTGCTTCAGGTCTTCCATGAAGCTCATGTCGCGGATCTGGAGACCGATACCCCAGGTGCCGGCATAGCTGGTGTTGTAGTCCTGCTTCACCCAGCCAAGGTTGCCGTCGCCCATGAAGGAGGTGAAGTTGCCCATGGGAGCGATGGAGGGCATACGCTCGGAGCCGTTCTTCACGCTGCCGTCGTCACCGGAGGCATACCAGCCGAAGATGCCGGGCACGCCCCAATCCATCTTGTATTCCACCAGGGCCTTGGCCAGCCAGCCCTGACGCTCAGAATTGCCACGCACGGTGCGGCCCCAGCCGGCGGTGTACTTCTTGGTGACGTCATAGCGGCCGGTGCTTTCCACATAGCCGTAGTTGATGTCGAACTCGATGTTCAGCGGATCCCACAGGGTGATGGCCACCGGCAGGCCAGCCCAGAACATGGAACCATACACATAACGTCCAGAGTAAGGGTTGGTCCTGTCCATGCCGTCAAAGTAGGGACGCATGGTGAAGTTGGGGTTACCATCCTTAAACTGCTCGCCATCGACGGCACTCCAAGCATTGCGGCCGGCCATGCCGTACATGACCCACGGGGTGGCCTGCACGCCGTCAAACTTCAGATCGAGCATGAGGGAGAACAGGTCCATGTTGTCCAGATAGTTGCTGTAGTTGTACTTGTTCTGGACGCGGTTGCCCGCGAGGTCATTCACCTGGGAGTAGTTGTCGTTGAACGGACGGGCCCACAGGGCGGTCAGAGCAACGTTTTCGTTGAAGGCGTAGGAGGCGGTCACGCCGGCCACGTCGGTATCCAGCACAGCGGAGCCGCCGGCCTTGTTGGGCAGCTGCACGCCCTGGAGACCCATGCGGAACTTCAGGTCGGTGTTGGGCACGAGCCAGTCGAGGTAAGCACGCTTCACCTTGATGGCGGTGGTGCCGTCAGCGCCCAGAGCGGCGCCGTTGCTGTTGTCGCCCCACCAGTGGTTGCCGATTTCGAAGTACACGGTGCCGGACAGAGCTTCGGAAGCCACGGCATCCAACTGCAGACGGATACGCTGCACGGCGTAGAAGTCGTCTTCGTTGTCGGTCTTGGCGTTATTCTGCTTGGAGGTCAGGCTGGTGTTGGCGGCGCCAAAGCCCATCAGCCACTGCCCCTTAGCCTTGAAATCAACAGCGCTGGCGCCGGTGGCAGCACCGAACAGCATGCCCGCGGCCAGAGCGAGAGTCATAAGCTTCTTCATGATCTTCCTTCCTTAACTTTTGGTTTCTGCGATTATGGCCTTGCGGCCTACCCTTGCGGATCCCCAATTCTCCGTTCGCTGCAGATGACGAACGAAAAACCCTTGAGCCGACCCAAAGTCCCCACTTTGGCGAGCCGCTGCACGCGGCCCCTATCAGCTCCTCGTGTTTAAATTTTTATACCCTCTTTGGCCGCGTGTCAAAGCAAAAATGCCGTTTTGATAAAAAAATTTTTACTTTTCCGCATCTTCAGTCATATCAGCGCATTAAAAAGTCTTTAGAATGCCGAAGGCTTCACATTGACAGGTGTCACACGAGAAGATATGATGCTCCATTCAAAATTATCCTGCAATTTCAGCACATTGCGAGGCGCTTCATGTTTACCAATCGCGGTAAGGCCCTGACATTCGACGATATTCTGCTCATTCCCGGCTATTCGGAGGTCACTCCCGACGCCGTCGACCTTTCCACCTACCTCACCCCGGAGATCCCGCTCCGCATCCCGCTGCTTTCCGCGGCCATGGATACGGTCACCGAGTCGGCCATGGCCATCAGCATGGCCCGCATGGGCGGCATCGGCATCATCCATAAAAATATGCCGGTGGAGCGTCAGCGTCTGGAGATCGAAAAGGTCAAGAAGAGCGAAAGCGGCATGATCCTCGATCCGGTGACGGTCTCCTCCCGCAACACGGTGCAGGAGGCGCTGGACCTCATGGCGGACTTCCGCGTCTCCGGCCTGCCGGTGGTGGACGATGAGCGGCTGGTGGGCATACTGACCAATCGCGACGTGCGCTTTGTGGAAGACGCTTCCACCGTGCTGGTGGCCGACTACATGACCCGCGAGAATCTGGTGACCGTGCCCATGGGTACCTCGCTGGAGGAATCCAAGCGTCATCTGCACGAGCACCGCATCGAAAAGCTCCTTGTGGTGGACGAGAACAACCGCCTGCGCGGCCTCATTACCATGAAGGACATCGACAAGGTGCAGAAGTACCCCAACGCCTGCAAGGACGACAAGGGACGTCTGCGCGTGGGCGCGGCCATCGGCATCGGCAAGGACTGCGACGCGCGCGCCGAGCAGCTGCTTGCCGCCGGGGCGGACGTGCTGGTGCTGGATTCGGCCCACGGGCATTCCGTCAACGTGCTCAACGCCATCCGCAAGGTGAAGACGGCCTTCCCCCACTGCCAGCTCATCGCCGGCAACGTGGCCACTTATGAAGGCGCTCGCGCCATCCTTGAGGCCGGGGCGGACACGGTGAAAGTCGGCATCGGGCCCGGCTCCATCTGCACCACCCGCATCGTGGCCGGCGTGGGCGTGCCGCAGGTGACGGCCGTCATGGACGGCAGCCGCGCCGCCCGCGAGATGGGCCGCTGCTGCGTGGCCGACGGCGGCATCAAGTTCTCCGGCGACATCGTCAAGGCGCTGGTGGTGGGCGCGCATTCGGTCATGATCGGTTCCCTCTTTGCCGGCACCGAGGAAAGCCCGGGCGAGACCATCCTGTACCAGGGCCGCACCTACAAGGTCTACCGCGGCATGGGCTCCATCGACGCCATGAAGGAAGGCAGCTCCGACCGTTACTTCCAGGAACGCAGCAAAAAGCTCGTGCCCGAAGGCATCGTGGGCCGCGTGCCCTACCGTGGACCGGTCATGGACGCCATCTATCAGCTCATGGGCGGCCTTCGCTCCGGCATGGGGTACGTGGGGGCACGCACCCTGCCCGATCTCTACGAGAACACCACGTTCTGCGAGATCTCCTCGGCCGGTCTGCGCGAAAGCCATGTGCACGACGTCGTCATCACCAAGGAAGCGCCCAACTACCGTATCGACAACTAGACCATATCAACGTCAAGCCTCCAGCCGGTTTCACATGAATAATGGATGTACCCCACGCATGCCCGCAGCTTTTTGACGAACGCTCGCCGCATGTCTCGTCGCCTCCCCCGGTAAAAGCGCGCTGGGGAAGGGATGGGGAGCCTGGGGGGAAGGGAAAGCCCTCCAGCGCCGGCGGAGGGGTTTCCCTTCCCCCCGGATAAACCGCGCACAGCGTCAACAGGCCCCAGCCGTCGCGCCGCAACGCTCGCCGCACGGCACAGCCTCAAGGAAGGATCATGGCTCACAGCAAGGTAATCATCATCGACTACGGCTCGCAGGTCACCCAGCTCATCGCCCGCCGGGTGCGCGAGGCCGGCGTCTACTCCGAAATCCATGCCTGCAACGTCACCGCCGCCCAGGTGGCGGCCATGCAGCCTCAGGCCGTCATCCTTTCCGGCGGCCCGGCCAGTGTGGGCGAGGCCGACGCCCCCACGCTGGACCGCGGTTTCCTGGAACTGGGCGTGCCGGTGCTGGGCATCTGCTACGGCATGCAGCTGCTTGCCCATAACCTCGGCGGTCAGCTTGCCCAGTCCGAGACCCGCGAATACGGCCCCGCCGATCTGACGCTGGCCGCGCCCTGCGCCCTCTGGGACGGGCTGGACGGTTCCGCCCCCAGCCGCGTCTGGATGAGCCACGGGGACAAGGTGCTCGTGCCGCCGCCGGGCTTCACCGTCACCGGGCGCACGCCCACCCTCGAGGTGGCGGCCATGGCCGACGAGGCGCGCCGCATCTATGCCGTGCAGTTCCATCCCGAAGTGCACCACAGCGCGGACGGCGAGCAGATGCTGCGCAACTTCCTTTTCAAAGTTTGCCGCATCACGCCGGACTGGAGCATGTCCTCCTTCGTGGAGCGCGTGGTCAAGGAGATGGCCGAAAAAATCGGCGACAAGCATGTGGTCTGCGCCCTTTCCGGCGGCATCGACTCCACGGTGGTGGCCGTGCTGCTGCACAAGGCCATCGGGCATCGCCTGCACTGCATCTTTGTGGACAACGGCCTGCTGCGCCTCAATGAAGGGGAACAGGTGGTCGGCTACCTGCGCGAGCATTTCGACCTCAACCTTACCTTCGTGCAGGCCCAGAAGCGTTTCCTCGACCTGCTCAAGGGCGTGGAAGACCCGGAAAAGAAGCGCAAGATCATCGGCCATACCTTCATCGACATCTTCGACGAGGAAGCCAAAAAGCTCCCCGAAGTGGAATACCTCGCTCAGGGCACGCTCTACCCCGACGTCATCGAGTCCGTTTCCCACAAGGGGCCGAGCGCCGTCATCAAGAGCCACCACAACGTGGGCGGCCTGCCCGAGACCATGAAGCTCAAGCTGGTGGAACCGCTGCGCGAACTCTTCAAGGACGAGGTCCGCAAGGTGGCCGCCGAGCTGGGCATGCCGGACTCCATCGTCTGGCGTCATCCCTTCCCCGGACCGGGCCTCGCCATCCGCGTGCTGGGCGAGATCACCGAAGAACGCCTGCACATCCTGCGTCAGGCGGACAAGATCGTGCAGGAAGAGCTGCGCGAATCCGGCTGGTACCGCAAGGTCTGGCAGGGCTTCGCCGTGCTGCTGCCCCTCAAGACCGTGGGCGTCATGGGCGACGGCCGCACCTATGAACACGTCATCGCCTTGCGCGTGGTGGACAGCGTGGACGCCATGACCGCCGACTGGGCCCGCCTGCCGGCCGATCTGCTGGCCCGCATGTCCGGCCGCATCATCAACGAGGTCAAGGGCGTCAACCGCGTGGTCTATGACGTTTCCTCCAAGCCGCCGAGCACCATCGAATGGGAGTAGCCTCCCGGAGATGCCCGGCCTGACGGCAGACGCGTTTTGCCGTTGCAAAGGGGAAAGCGCGAGGCGGAGGCACAGCGCCGCCCGCCTCAAACCAAGCGGGAAGACCTCGTTTTTCCGCGAAACGACAGGCCGTATGGTTTGAAACGCAAAACGTTTCAAGCAAAAAATGCTCATGAGGGCGGGGAAGGTGGAGCCGGCGCTCCCCTTCCCCGCCTTGTCGTTGCCCGGCCTGCCCCCTGCTCTGCACAGGGAAACATGCGTTTACATTGCTCGCCTTTACATCGGCCCCTTGCTGGGCTAACCTCCTCACTCTGCGCCGCCTGCCCTGCCGGAGCTCGGTTGGGGAGAAGGCGCGCCACCGCCGGGCCTGCTCCCGCACGGACGGCGCACGGCCCGGAACATGCGCCCGCCGCTGCACATGGGGCGCAAGAACGCGACGACAGGGGGGTCACATGTTCGGAATCGGCAGCACGGAACTTCTGGTTATTCTGCTGGTGGCACTGGTAGTGCTGGGGCCCAAGAGCCTGGCGAGCGTTTCCCGCTCGCTGGGCAAAGCCATGGGCGAATTTCGCCGGGTCTCCACGGATTTTCAGCGCACCCTGAATGCGGAAGTGGCCAACGAGGAAGAAGACGAGAAGCAGCGCAAGGCCGCCGAGGCGAAACCAGCGCCCTCCTCCTCTCCGTCCGGAGCGACGGCTGACGCCTCCCGCAGGACGGAGACCGCCGCGCAGACCGGCAAGGCCGAGCCTGCCGAACCTGCTACGTTGGACACTACGGCCCGGCCCGCGACAGAGTCCGAAGGGCCCGTCCCCCCGCAGGGCAGCCCGTTGGAGAAGGCGGTAGCCGCCACTCAGGCCGCCGCGCAGACCGCCCCGGCGACGGAGGCCCAAGCTTCCGGGAGCGAACGCGCATGAGCGACAAGCTGACGCAGGATATGGCGGACAAGACGGACGTTTCCGCCGTCCGTCATGAGGAAACGACGGCTTCTCCCCACATGACGGAAGAACGGCCGCGCCCCGACGAGCTCACTGTCGTCACCGTCGGGCCGGAAGAGGCCTCCGCGCAAGACGACTACGCGGCCATCCGTGCCGCCGCGCTGGCCATGAGCGGCGTGGATGCCGAGGCCACCGCCCGGCCGGCGAATGGCGCGACGGACGGTGCGACGGAGGACACGCCCGAGCGGACGGCTGCCCCTGACGCTCCCGTGACGGAGGCTGACGGCCCGCAGGTCATCCAGGACGCCAGCCCGGACGTGCTGGCCGCTCAGGCCGCCGAGAACGCGCAGGCCGAGCAGGCGGACGCGTCCGGCGATACGCCGGCAACCGACGCCGCCGGACAGGAAAACGCCGCCGTGCCGGACGTGGCGGGCAATGCCGTGCCCGCAGCGGGAGGAGACGGGGGGGATCCGCCCGTTCAGCCGCCCAGCGAGGAAGAAGAGACGCCGGATCCGGCCGAAAAGCCCATGAGCCTGCTGGAGCATCTCAATGAGATGCGCTGGCGGCTGGTGCGCTGCCTCATCGCCGCGGCCGTGGGTTTCTGCCTCTGCTGGGCCTTTGTGGAACCCATCTTCGCCGTGCTGGTCAAGCCCTTGCTGGCCGTCCTGCCCGCTGACGGCAACGCCATGTACAGCACCATGCCGGAAGCCTTCTTCATCCGCATGTTCGTGGCCTGCATCGCCGGGGTCTTTGTGGCCAGTCCGGTCATTTTCTATCAGATATGGGCGTTCATCTCACCGGGGCTGTATGAGGAGGAAAAACTCTTCATCGTGCCGGTGGCCATCATCTCGGCGTTCTTTTTCGTGGGGGGAGCCCTTTTCTGCTATCACATCGTCTTCCCCTTCGCCTTCCAGTTCTTCATGAGCTACAATACCGAGCAGATACGGGTCATGCCGCGTATCAGCGACTATGTGGACTTCGTCCTCAAGCTGCTCATCGCCTTTGGACTCATCTTTGAAATGCCCCTTTTCGCCTTCTTCCTCTCCCGCATGGGCGTGCTCACGGCGGCCATGATGCGACGGGCCCGGCGCTACGCCATCCTGGGCATTTTCATCGTGGCGGCCATCCTCACGCCGCCGGACGTGCTGTCGCAACTGCTCATGGCCGCCCCCATGCTGATGCTCTATGAGGTCAGCGTCATCGTGGCGGCCGTCTTCGGCAAAAAGAAGAAAGCGGCGGTTGACGGCGAAAACGGCGAGGAACCCGCCCCCAACGCTGACGGACAAAGCACGGGAGAATAGCCATGACGACGGATATCCGCAGCGCGGAACGCAGCCGCTGCAGCACGGAAACGGACATCAGCCTGCGGCTGGTGCTGGACGGTGAGGGCAAGGTGGACGTGCAGACCGGCTTCGGCCTGCTGGATCACATGCTGCATCTGACCTTTTTCTGGGCCGGCATGGATCTGCACCTGCGCTGCCGTGGCGATATGCACATCGACGCCCACCACAGCGCCGAGGACATCGCCCTCGTGCTCGGGCAGGCTCTGCTGGAGGCGCTGGGCGACCGCAAGGGCATCGAGCGGGTGGGCTTCGGACGGGTCCCCATGGACGAAGCCCTGACCGAGGTGAGCCTCGATCTTTCCGGCCGTCCCTGGCTGGAGTGGCGCGGCGACGAGCTGCTGCCGCCGGTCATCGCCGGGGAAGAGCGGGACGTCTGGCGAGAATTCTACAAATCCCTTGCCGCGGGCGCGCGCTGCAATCTGCACATCAGCCTGCTCTATGGCAAGAATGGCCATCATCTGCTGGAGTCGGCAGCCAAGGGGCTGGGACTGGCCCTGCGCCAGGCTGTCCGGCGTACCGGCACAGTCATCAGAAGTACCAAGGGAGGTCTGGACTGATGCGTTCCCGTCTCACCATCATGGCCCTGCTGGCGCTCTGCCTCGGGCTCCTTCTCACGGGCTGCGCCCGGAAGCCCCGCACCACGGCGGATATTCCCCGGTCGCTCTCGCCGTCCTACAGCATTGCGGTGGCGCCCTTCACCCAGCCGACCAGCACAAGCCAGCTCATCATTGGGCAGATCCCCCGCGATCAGGGACGCATCGCGCCCGAGATGCTGCCCGCGCTGGACAGGACGCTGCGCGACGTGCTGATGACGGAGACCAAACGGCAATACACCTTCGTGCCCCGGCATGCCCCCCTGCCGGACAAGATGCGCTATCATGACTCCAACCAGCCGCAGGCCCTGTCCGCCTGGGTGGCCTATGCCCGGGAGGTCAAGACGGATCTGCTGCTGGTGCCTCAGGTGCTCAACTGGCATCCGCGCGAAGGCTCCCGTGCGGGTGTGACCCGTCCCGCCCATGTGCGGGTGGAGTTCTTCCTGATCAATGCGCGGCAGGGGACCATCCTTGACCGCTCGGTCTATGATGTGGAGCAAACCAGCCTGACAAGCAACCTTCTCGAGATCGGCGAATTCTTCAAGCGCCAGGCTGGCTGGGCCACCGCCGACGAGCTGGCGCGTGAAGGCATGGTCAAGGCCGTAAAGGACATGACGTTATGATCATTTTCCCCGCAGTGGACATCCAGGACGGCAAGGCCGTACGCCTGCGTCAGGGCCGCGCCGATGACAGCACCGTCTTTTCCCCCGACCCGGTGGCCGCGGCGCGTCACTGGCAGGAACAGGGGGCCCGCCGGCTGCACGTCGTCGATCTGGACGGCGCTTTTGACGGCCTGCCCCGCAGCCGCGACATCGTGCGCGACATCTGCTCCGCGCTGGACATCCCCGTCCAGCTTGGCGGCGGCATCCGCAGCGAGCAGATCGCCCAGGCCTATCTGGACGCCGGCGTGGAACGCCTCATCATCGGCACGCTGGCGCTGGAGCAGCCCGAGGCCTTCGCCGCCCTTTGCCGCCGTTTTCCCGGCCGCATCGGCGTCTCGCTGGATGCCGAGGGCGGACGCCTCAAGACCAAGGGCTGGGTGGCCGACGCCGGCCTGAGCGTGGATGACGTGCTGCCCCGCCTGCTGGGCGACGGCGCGGCCTTCATCATCTATACGGATATCGAGCGGGACGGCATGCAGACCGGGGTCAACCTCCCGGCCCTGACCCACTTGGCCGAAGCCTCCACCGTGCCGGTCATTGCCGCGGGCGGCGTGGCCACCCTGGCCGATGTGCAGGCCCTCTACCCACTGAGCCGGACGGCCCGTCTTGAGGGAGCCATCAGTGGGCGCGCCCTCTATGAAGGGACCCTTGATCTGAAGCAGGCCAACGACTGGATCGACGCCCAGAGCTAGATGTCTTTTTGGGGGGGAAGGGGCCCCTTGCGTTGCTGTCGATGCCCGTAAGGCTCCTTTGTCGCCTGACGGACACGACCCTCCGGGCCGCCCGTTGGGTCGCCGCCGGCGCGGGAGGTGTTCCCCTTCCCCCCTAGCCCCCCACCCTTCCCCAGCGCGCTTTTACCGAGAGCTGTGTCGGAAAAGCGAGGCAAGCCCGCCGCCAAAGACACGTGGAGCGTGTGCAGCCATCTTGATCATTTAATGAATTATTGCGGTCTAAGAGCATTCCGCCGTTTTTCAAAGGCAAAATGCGAGGTCGCGGCACCGCGTATCACAGATAAAGACAGTTTCTTTTTTTTGTCCTGCGCCCCCGCCTTGGCCGCAAGGATGCCGCTCATTGCGGTTCATCCCGACCTGTGCTAAAATATTACTATGTTTTTTGCCGGTTCCTTCCCTCCCTACCGGGCTTTCCATGCCTGCCGTGACGAACGCTACTGGCGTTCCTGCCTCTAAGTCTTCTCTTGTCATACGCCATTCGCTGCGCTGACGCATGAGCGCACGCGTCCCGTACCTGCCTTGTGGAGCGGCAGCATTTGTTGTTGCGTCCATTTGAGAGCGTTTTGCCCGTGAAACAGGCAAAACGCGAGGCGACGGCACAGCGCCGTCGGTCTGAACTGCGTGAGAACACCACGCTTTTCCCGCAGAGCGACAGGTCCACGGCTGAAAATACAAAGCCTTTCAACCGGAAAAGGCGCTTGCTGTCGCCTATATCGTACGACAAGAGGAAAAAGTCATGACGCCCACACGTCCTTATCACTGGTTCTGTCTGCTGGCGGCCATCCTGCTGGAAGTCGGCGGTTCCACCATCATGAAGCTGTCCCAGCAATGGGGCTTTGCCCATGCGGCCCTGCTTGGCCTTGTCATCATGTGGCTGTGCATCGGCCTTTCCTATTACTTTCTTGCGCTCTCCACCACCGGCCTGCCGGTGGGGGTGGCTTTTGCCTTCTGGGAAGGCTTGGGCCTGACGCTGGTGACGCTGGCCGGCTTCCTGGTGCTGGGAGAACAGCCCAGCCTGACCCGCCTGCTGGGCCTCTGCTGCGTGCTGGGTGGGGCGCTGCTGGTGCACAAGGGCACCAGTCACGGCGACGACAGCGCCGCCACAAAGGAGGCCCGCCATGCCTGATACGCTCATTCCCCTGCTGCTTGTGCTGGCCGCCGCCATCCTGGATGTGCTGGCCAATCTCCTGCTGGCCCGCAGCCAGGGTTTTCGCCGCCGTCTTACCGGGATCCTGGCGCTTCTGGGGGTAGGTCTGGCATTCTACTGCCTTTCGCTGGCCGTGCGTACGCTGGATCTCTCCGTGGCGTATGCCATGTGGGGGAGCTTCGGCATCCTCGGCACGTCGCTGGGGGGCTGGCTGTTCTTCAAGCAGCGGCTGCGGCCTTGCGCCTTTGCCGGCATCGGCCTGCTCATCGCGGGCATGATCCTGCTGCATCAGGCCTAAGCCCACAACACGCCGCACCCGTACGGAAGACGTGCGTACGAATACCTACAGGCCGGACAGCAAAAACTGTTCGGTCTGTTCTTTTAGAGCATTCTCAGTTTGAAACGCTTCACGTTGCAAGCCGTACGGCCTGTCGTTTCGCGGAAAAAGCGCGTTTTTTTCCGCTCACTTTGGGCCGGACGGCGCTGTCTCTACAGAGTCTGGCTGGCTTGCGGTCAGGCGACACCTTCCCATGCCGCGAGGCTCTGTGTCTGGACAAGCAAGGTTTTTTGGAAGGGAGGGGTTCGGGGAGGGGAACCTTTTGTCCACAAAAGGTTCCCCTCCCCGAAAAAACACAATGAAGGCTTATGCCTTACTGCGCGGGCTGACGCTTGTCGCTGCCGTCGTGCTTCATGGCGTCGGCGCGCAGGGACAGATAGAGCGGCTGGGCCGTGCCTTCCCCGGAAAAGATGGCCTCACGCGGGGCATCCAACGCATGGGGCAGCACTTCGTCCACATGTTCCACGAAAATGATCTCCAGATCCTTGAGCACCTCGTCCGGCACTTCCTTGAGATCCTTTTCATTGTCCCGCGGCATGATGACGCAGCGAATGCCGCTGCGCCGCGCGGCCAGCAGCTTTTCCCGCAGGCCGCCGATGGGCAGCACGCGACCGCGCAGCGAGATCTCCCCGGTCATGGCCACGTCGTTGCGAACGGCGATGCCGAGCAGAGCCGAGGTGATGGAGGTCGCCAGCGTGATGCCGGCCGACGGCCCGTCCTTGGGGGTGGCCCCCGCCGGAACGTGCACATGGATGTCCACCTTACGGTGGAAGCGCGGATCCAGCCCGAAGACTTCGGCCCGCGAGCGCACATAGCTCAGGGCCGCGCGCGCCGACTCCTTCATGACGTCGCCAAGCTGCCCGGTGGTCACGACCTGCCCGGAACCGCTCATGAGGCTGGTCTCCACAAGCAGGATCTCGCCGCCGCGCTGATTGTAGGCCAGCCCGGCGCACACCCCGACCTGCGGCTCGCTTTCCCGCTCTTCGTGACGGTAGCGCTTGACGCCCAGCATGGCGGGCAAGCTCTGGCGGGAAATGGTCACGCACTTGTTCAGATCGCCCTCTTCCACCAGCCGGATGGCCGTCTTGCGGCAGAGCGCGCCTATCTCGCGCTCCAGATTGCGCACGCCCGCCTCGCGGGTGTAGGAACGGATGATCTCCAGCAACGCGTTCTCGGAAAGGCGGATATTGTATTCCTTGAGGCCGTGCTCCTCGATCTGGCGCGGCAGCAGGAAATTGCGGGCGATATGGCGCTTTTCCGTCTCCAGATAGCTGTTCAGCTCGATGATCTCCATACGGTCCAGCAGCGGGGCCGGGATGGAATGCAGGGAGTTGGCCGTGGTGATGAAGAAGACCTTGGACAGATCGTATTCCAGATCAAGATAATGATCCATGAAGGTGGCGTTCTGCTCAGGGTCCAGCACTTCCAGCAGAGCCGAGGCCGGATCGCCGCGGTAGTCTGAGCTCATCTTGTCGATCTCGTCCAGACAGAACAGCGGGTTATTGTACTTGACCCGCTTGAGGGACTGGATGATCTTGCCCGGCAAGGCCCCCACATAGGTACGGCGATGCCCGCGGATCTCGGCCTCGTCCCGCACGCCGCCCAGCGCAAGACGCACATAATCGCGCCCGGTGGCCTTGGCGACGGACTTGGCCAGCGAGGTCTTGCCCACGCCGGGCGGGCCCACAAGGCAGAGGATGGGGCCTTTCAGGCCGTTGGAGAGCTTTTGCACGGCCAGATATTCGAGGATGCGCTCCTTGGGCTTTTCCAGCCCGAAATGATCGCCGTCAAGGATGGCCCGGGCCTTCTCGATGTCGATATCGACTTCCTTGAGGTCGCACCACGGCAGGTCCAGGATCCAGTCCACATAGTTGCGCACCACGGTGTACTCCGCGGCGGACGGCGGCATGGCCCGCAACTTCTTGACTTCGGAAAGGGCCTTTTCGCGGGCCTCCTCGGGCATGTTGCGGGCGCGCAGCTTCTGCTCCAGCTCGTCCATCTCGGCTTGCGGATCGTCGTCGCGGCCCATTTCCTTGTTGATGGCCTTGATCTGCTCGCTGAGGTAGTATTCCCGCTGGTTGCGCTCCATCTGCACCTTGACGCGGTTCTTGATGCGCTTTTCCATGCTGACGAGCGCCACCTCGCCCTGCAGCAGCTCATACACCTTCTCCAGGCGTTCGGTGACGTCCGTCAGTTCCAGAGCTTCCTGCTTGCGGCGGTAATCCACCTTGAGGTGCGGCAGCACGGCGTCGGCCAGCGCCCCGGGATCACGCTGGGCCAGGATGGCCAGCACGGCTTCCTGTGAGATCTTCTTGTTGCCCTTGGCGTATTCTTCCAGCGATTCATGCACCGCACGGACCAGCGCCTCCCGCTCTTCGGGGCGGCTCTCGGTTTCCGGCAGATCTTCCACCTGCACCAGCGGACAGGCGGCCGAATCCAGAAGGCTGCGCCAGACGGCCCTGTTCATGCCTTCAAACAGCACCTTGATGGTGCCGTCGGGCAGGCGCAGCATCTGCAGCACCTTGCAGACCACGCCGACGCCGTACAGGTCGTCGCCGCCGGGGCGCTCCACTTCCGCTTCCTTCTGGGAAACGAGGAAGATGAACTTGCCGAATTTCGCCTGGGCTTCCTCAATGGCCTTGATGGAGGCCTCCCGTCCCACAAAGAGCGGCATGATGGAACGGGGAAACATCACCACTTCCCGCAGGGGCATGAAGGGCAGGGTCTGCGCCGGGGAGGCGCCATACTGGGGTGCGGACATAGCGTATCCTTACGGTCCCTCGCGCTGCCGGCGGCGCGGGGCCGCCGGCAGGCGTTCATCACAAAGGAAAAGCGGTCATTGCCGGGACATGCGCGCACGCCCCGGGCAACGGTCTATACGGCCTGATCATCCAGCGCTTCAGCCGGAAAATCATCGTCATCCGCATAAAGGAGGACAGGTTCCTTGCCCTTCTCGATGACGGCCTGATTGATGAGGCAGCCCTTGACGTTGGGCAGGGAAGGCAGCTTGAACATGATGTCCAGCATGATGCGTTCCATCACGTTGCGCAGCCCGCGCGCGCCGGTCTTGCGCTCGATGGCCTTGTGAGCGATGGCCTTGAGGGCATTGGGCGTGAAGCGCAGCTGCACGTTGTCCAGCTCGAACAGCTTCTGGTACTGGCGCACCAGCGCGTTCCTCGGCTCGGTGAGGATGCGCACCAGATCCGGTTCATCCAGCTCGTCCACATGGGTGATGATGGGGATGCGGCCCACGAATTCGGGGATGAGGCCGAACTTCACCAGATCCTGCGGATGGATCTTTTCCAGCAGTTCCGAAAGCGGCATGCCCTTGCTGCTGCGCACATGCGCGCCAAAGCCCATGGCCCCGCCGCTCACGCGCGACTCCACGATCTTGTCGAGTCCCACGAAGGCCCCGCCCACGATGAACAGGATGTTGCTCGTGTTCATGCGGATGAATTCCTGCTGGGGATGCTTGCGGCCCCCCTTGGGCGGGATGTTGGCCTCGGTGCCTTCGATGATCTTGAGCAGCGCCTGCTGCACGCCTTCGCCGGACACGTCGCGGGTGATGGAAGGCCCGTCGCTCTTGCGGGAGATCTTGTCGATCTCGTCGATGTAGATGATGCCCTTGCTGGCCGCTTCCAGATCATAATCGGCATTCTGCAGGAGCTGCACGAGGATGTTCTCCACATCCTCGCCCACATAGCCCGCCTCGGTCAGGGTCGTGGCGTCGGCGATGGCGAAGGGCACGCGCAGCACCTTGGCCAGCGTCTTGGCCAGCAGGGTCTTGCCGCTGCCGGAGGGGCCCACCAGCAGGATATTGCTTTTTTCCAGCTCGACGTCGTCGCCCAGGGCATCGGCGTAGAACACCCGCTTGTAATGGTTGTGGACAGCGACCGAGAGGATCTTCTTGGCGTCATGCTGCCCGATGACGTACTCGTCCAGGCGTTCCTTGATCTCCTGCGGCGAGAGCAGACGCTCCGGCGAGTCGTCATGCTGCAGCCTGTCCCGGGCGATGAGCTCGCCGCAGGCCTTGATGCACTGATCGCAGATGCAGGCATGCTCCTGCGTGATCATGTTGTTGACTTCGCTTTCGGGACGGCCGCAGAAGGAGCAGCGCAGCTCCTGCCGCTTATCGGTCGACGTGGTGTCGGACATGGCTAGTTCTTTTCCTCCAGATCGCGGCGGGAGACCAGCACGCGGTCGATGATGCCCAGCTCGAGCGCCTCCTCGGGCGTAAGGAACTTGTCGCGTTCCGTGGCGCTGACGATGGTCTCGTAGCTCTGGCCGGAATGCTCGGCCAGCAGCCGGTTCAGACGTTCCTTGATGCGCAGGATCTCACGGGCATGGATCTCGATGTCCGTGGCCTGCCCCTGATAGCCGCCCAGCGGCTGATGGATCATGATCTGGCTGTTGGGCAGCGCAAAGCGCATGCCCGGCTTGCCGGCGGACAGCAGGAAGGCCCCCATGCTGGCGGCCCGGCCCATGCACACCGTGGTCACGGGCGAGGTGATGTAGCGCATGGTATCGTAGATGGCGAGGCCCGCCGTCACGGAGCCGCCCGGCGAGTTGATGTAGAGGTTGATCTCCTGCTCGGGATCCTGCGATTCCAGGAAAAGGAGCTGGGCGCAGATCAGCGAAGCGACGGCATCCGTGACTTCACTGCTCAAAAGGACGATGCGGTCCTTGAGCAGACGGGAATAGATGTCGTAGGAACGCTCTCCCCTACCCGTATTTTCGATGACAAAGGGAATCTGATAGGCCTGCATGATGCTTCCTTGCTCGTGGGAAAGTGATGTCCGTCAGGTTCGGGGCCGCTCCGCCGGCAGGCTGAAAACTCCGACAACGCCGCACCTTGCGGTGCGACGTTGTCTATACCGGTGCGGCGCTGGCGCCTAGTCGGCAGCCGGGGCCGTATCCTTCTTGACAGGGGTGATTTCCTTCATGGGCTCCACTTCCTTGACCGAGGCCTTGGCAAAGGCGGCTTCCATGCCCTTGTCGGCCAGCAGGCGGTCACGCATGGTGTGGATCATGCCGGTACGCTCATAGGCTTCACGCACCTTGCGGTAATCCTCGCCGGTCTGGATGCAGATGCGGTAAAGCTGGTTATCCAGCTCGGTCTGGGTGACGGTCAGCCCTTCCTTGCGGGCGATGGACAGCAGCAGCACCTGGATGCGGGTCAGCTCCTCGGCCTGCTTGTACATATCCTTGCGCAGTTCGTCTTCAGTCTTGCCCAGATCGGCCAGCTTCTTGCCCTGCTGCTCGAGGCGGGCGGCCGTTTCGGCAATAAGCGTGCGGATCTGCATATCGAGCAGGCTTTCCGGCAGGGGGAACTCCAGACCGGCCAGCATCTTGTCCAGCATCTTCTTCTGCGCGGCGCTACGCACGGCATTCTCGCGGCTGTGGGCGTAGCTGTCGCGGATGCTCGCGCGCAGCTTGTCCATGCTCTCGGCGCCGACCTGCTTGGCAAGCTCATCGTTGATTTCAGGCAGCTTGCGCTGCTTGATGGCATGGACGGTCACCCGGATCTTCAGGGTCTTTCCGGCCAGGCTCTCCGCAGGGAAGTTGGCCGGGAAAGCGATGTCGCCTTCGCCGGTCTGACCGACCTTGACGGTCTTGACCAGCTTCTCGAAATCGTCGAGGGCCTGTCCTTCGCCCAGAGGAAGGTCGAAATTCTCGGTCTTCAGTTCGTCGATGGACTTGCCGTCTTCAAAGGCTTCAAAGCTGATGCGGGCCACCTGGCCGTCCACGGCGGGGCCTTCGCCTTCGGCATCCAGCAGTTCGGCACGATCGCGGCGGATGCGCTCGATGACGGTATCCACCTCTTCGTCGGTCACCACGGCCTTTTCCTTCTCCACTTCCATGCCTTCATAGACCGGAAGCTCAAAGACCGGCAGCACTTCAAACTCGACGCTGAAGTTGAGGCCCTTGCCGCGGGCAAGCGCGCCGCCGTCATCCACGAACTGGATGCCGGACACCGGTTCCAGCGCAGCCTTGGCCAGCGCCTCGCCGACCTTGGCATTGACGAGCGCCTGGTGGGCCTCCTGATAGATATGGTCATGGAAACGCTTCTCCACCACCGAGGCAGGCACCTTGCCCTTGCGGAAACCGTCAATCTGCACGGATTTGCGGTAGTAGGCCACGGAACGCGCTATGGCGTCATCCACGTCACTGGCTTCGGCAACAATGCTGATCTTCCTTTTTACCGGCGAAAGTTCTTCAATGGTATATTCCACAGGGCGCTCCTTGGGCGATTTTTTCTCCCGTCTGCCCCGCTGGACGCGTTCCACGCGCACCACCGCGGTCTTCTGCAGAGGGAACCGTCTCCGTTACCACAAAGAGCAGGGCAACACAAGCCCGGCCGACTAAGCCCCCCGGCTGGGCATTTCGCGGCGCAAGCTGCCTGATCCGCCATGACCGCCAACGACGGCAATCGAGGGCTGGCACAGACCAGCAGCTGACGAAAGACCGAATTTGGAGCGGTCAGACCGAACGATCCGCAGAGGGACAAGCAAAAAAGAGGAAGCGAGTAAGGAAGTGACAGGCGGATGCCTCAGAGCGTGGGACTTCATCAAGATGCCCGGCTACCCTGCCCGGCTGCCGAGCCGGCCGTTGACAAGGCCTGACAAAGCGTCAGAGGCGATTGGCTCACCGTCCCGCACACCAAGGAGGTGCGCAGGGAGGTTGATGCAAGGCTGGTGCGAGAGGGGGGAATTGAACCCCCACGGATGAACCGCTGGATTCTGCCTCCAGCTCATCAACGACATCCCTCTGCTCCACTGCCTGACGCCGAGGAGCGAACAACGCTGCTCCAAGCTCTCTTTCGACGTAGGCCCGGCCAAGCCCGACCAGGCTCCCAGCGTCACCAGCAAGGGCATCTTCAGTCAGATAACCGGCGGGCGTGCGGACATCGTGGTCCTTGACGACATGGAGGTCGCCAACAATTCCTACACTCAGATGATGCGGGACAAGCTCTCGGAGGCCGTCAAGGAGATAGACGCCATCCTCAAGCCCGGAGGACGCGTCATCTACCTCGGCACGCCCCAGACGGAGCAGAGCCTTTACAACGCCCTGCCGGACCGAGGCTACGTCACACGGATATGGCCCGCACGCTATCCTGAGAGTGCCCAGCTCGTGAATTACGGGGAAGCCCTCGCGCCCAGCATTTTGAAAGCCCTGGAGGCCGACCCCGGCCTGTCTGGCCGTACCACCGACCCCCGCCGCTTCTCCGCCGAAGACCTCCTTGAACGTGAGCTGTCCTACGGCAGGGCCGGTTTCCAGCTCCAGTTCATGCTCGACACCCGCCTCTCGGATGCCGAACGCTACCCCCTCAAGCTCTCCGACCTCATCGTCATGGGCTGCGGCACGTCTGACGGCCCGGAAAAGCCCATCTGGGCGTCGGGAGCTGGCAACGTGATAGCGACCTGCCCTGTGTGGGTTTGAACGGCGACAGGTATCATTCCGCCGCATTTCTGGCAGGCTCATGGATTCCCTACACCGGAGCCGTCATGGCTATCGACCCCTCCGGCAGAGGCACGGACGAGACCGCCGTGGTGGTCGTCAAGATGCTCAACGGCTTCCTCTACCTGACCGCCCTCCGCGCCTACACCGACGGCTACTCCGACGCCACTCTCAAGGACATCGTGAAGCTCGCAAAGCTGGAGAACGTCAATGCCGTGGTCATCGAAGCCAACTTTGGCGACGGCATGTTCACCCGGCTCATCGCTCCCCACTTCCAGAAGGACTACCCCTGTCACATCGAGGAGGTGAAGCACAGCCGTCAGAAGGAGGCCCGCATCATCGACACCCTGGAGCCGGTCATGCGGCAGCACAAGCTGGTCGTGGACAGGAACGTGGTGGTCTGGGATTACGAAAGCACCAAATCCCTGCCTCCTGAAAAGGCCCTCAAGTACCAGCTCTTCTACCAAATGTCCCGCATCATGCGCGAGAAAGGCGCACTCGCCCATGACGACCGCCTCGACTGCCTCGCCATCGCCGTGAACTACTGGACGGAGCAGATGAGGCAGGACGCCGACAGGCGCATCAACCAGCGCAACGACCGCCTGCTGGCCGAAGAGCTCAAGGCGTGGGATGCCACGGCCCGTCTTTCCCTGTTCAAAAACAGGATTGCCCTGGCACCTGAGCCGAACAAGGTCAACCAAAGTCTTGGCAAGGAAGAAATGGAAATGTTTTTCAGTTTCCAGAGCTATTCCCTGCCCTCTCCCGTCCAGGAGACGACCTCCCCCCTTGAGGGACGACCTGCCCAGAGACGGTCTTGCTTCGGCCAAGGAGGACTCACGCTGCGGAAGTGACCGCAAGACAGCAGCAAGACAGCAGAAACGGAAGAGGAGGTCGTGGTCGTAGACCTCCTCTTCATCCATCTTTTTCCCCTTTTTCAGGGGGATTTCCCCGAACAGGATTTGCACACATTTTTATCTTGTTTTTCATGTAGTTAGATATAAAAAACAGGGTTTCGGTTGCACTTGTCGGAGGGGAGGCAGGGTCTCTCTGCGGGGGTAAGGGGGGCTTAAAGAAACTATTAAGGAAAACTTAACGATAGATAAAGAGGTAAGGGGATGTATAGGATAGGTAAGCCTACTTTAGGAAACACCTATTCTTTTTCTAAAATACTTTACAGACATATATCCTTCCTTAACTTTCTTATAGAATACTCGTTTATATGCTCTTTAAGATTATATATGTTATAAACTATGAAGATGGTGTAATAGCGTATCCAGTCATTACCTTCAGATTCTTTCAGAATCATTGTACTGGTCGTTATCTTTCATTGCTCCGCATTGCTCCAATTTGTTGGTCACCAAGCAGAAGGCAAGCCCAGAGGGGAGGTTGATCAGCATGGGCTTTCTTGGCGGCGTCCATCTTCCCGCCCCACGCATTTCCCCCAGCACCTGAATCTCCGCGTCCGAGCCTGTACGAGGGCTTTAGTCCAGCGACGAAAACACAAAACGTGACCAACAAGCCATGTCAGGGACATTTGAAAATTTTCCCACCGCATTTTCGTGGGGATTTTGCCTGTCGCCTCGTCTTGAAAAAATCTCTCCCTCACGGTACAGGAGAGGCAGGGGCTTGTGGTCGGACGGCTGTCGTTGCCCCTCTGGATGACGGTAGCCATTTCACGGTCCGGCGGAAGTCATCGTCGCTCCTCCAGACAGTCCCTTCAAGGGCCGGTAGTTTTGGTGAAAAAATGTGAGGGGGCAAACACAGGTCTATGGGATTCGATTCCCCCCTTGGCCCCTTGGCGATTCCTTTTGGGGGCCGGGTCTGGCTGGGTTTGGTCGGGCGCGACGGCCTTTTTGATTGTCAGCGCAGGCCGGATGCAAGCGCAGCCGCAAGCAAGATTCGTAAGCGGCTGTTTTTACTGGATTGCCTATAGATATGGTATCTGGTGAGAGGTGAGGCAGGCGGGGAAAGAGGCGGAAAGGCAGCAGCCAAAGCTTGCTGATTGTTCTTCTAACTTCCTGAAATTGTTTGAAATTCTCATGTGTCAAAATTTTGACACCCTTTTAAATTTTCATAAAATCTATTCCCTAACGCTAGTTAGGAAAGAAAAACCAATAAAATGGGGGAGTTATGGCAGACATGTCCGCTATCAAGACCGCACTGCCGGGATATTTTAGCTTGTCAGAGGCCGCAGAGGCCCTAGGTTATGTGGATGGCACTTATCTACGCAAGTTATGTCAAAAAGGCGCGGTTGTGTCTTACAAGGTTGGCAAGACGTGGTGCATACCTACAGAGCAAGTACAAGCCCTAGCAGATAAAGATATAGATGGAAGGGGCGGTAGGGGTCAGCTAAGAGGCTAAGATTTAAAGAGAAAAAATAATTTATTTTTTTGTTGACTTTAAGCTCGATATAGAGCTAAAAAGGACTTGCGAACGGGAAAGACACCCAAGGGACGCAAGTCCTTTTTCTTTTCCTCTTATAAGCTCGATATAGAGCTAAAAGCTCTTTGACAATGGGGCATGCAGCCCCCACGGCGCGGCAAGCTGCTACGGAACCACTGCCCGCCGTCTATAGGGAACTTATGGAATATGGACAGAGGAGAAAAAGTACCGTAAAAATGAACATACAAAAGGAGAAAACTTATGTCCTCACTTGTCTTTAATTCTCTGGAATACGCCCGCCGTCTTGAAGCGGCAGGGTTTACGCGGCAGCAGGCGGAAACGCAAGCTAACATCCTTGCTGAGGTCATAGATGAACGCGTGGCGACTAAGCAGGACTTGCGGGAACTGGAATTGCGGCTGGTTGTCCGTTTCGGTGCCATGCTTGCCGCAGGCGTAGGTCTGCTTTCTGCCTTGATTGCGTTCAAGTAAATAGACACCACACCACCAAAACTAAAGCCCGTCTAGGTTCCGCCTAGGCGGGCTTTTTCATATCTGAAAGCCTGAATCGGAGTAGCCAACATGACAGCACAAGAGGTTTTACAATCCTACACTAAGGCTCTGCTTACCTGTCCTATCATTCTTGACCATCTGCCCGCCTGCCCTTCCGACTGCCCGCACAAGGCGACGTGCGAAGAAAAGGACAGAGCTGTTGACGCCGTTCTCTTAGAACTTGCCGGGGGGGAAATATGAATATCATCATCAGCGAACGCGGGAATTTTTGTGCCCGCATCATACAGGACGAATACGCCGAAAACCCACGCGACGTATACCATCATATGGGCCGCATTGTGCATGCCTCGTCTCGCTACTATTTGGGAGACGATTGCATATCCCCGGATGAAATTAGGGCACTGACAAAGCACAGCGGCATTGTGTACCTGCCTGTATATGCTTTGGTACACAGCGGCACATGGCTTTCGACCACGCCTTTTTCCTGCCATTGGGATTCTTGGCAATCGGGAATCATCTATGTGGAAAAGGAAGCCCTGCGTAAGGAATGGAACGTCAAGCGGCTTACACAAAAGCACATCCGCGAAGCGCAAAAGATGCTGGAAAGCGAAGTGAAAGAGTTTTCCGCCTATCTTTCCGGGGACGTGTGGGAGTATCAGCTTTTCCGCGTGCCGGATGACATAGACCTTGAAGACGTGGAAGACACTACATGCGAAGCGTGGGAGCCTATCGACTCCCTTTGTGGCCTCTACGGATACGACTACGCGGAAAAGGAAGCCGCAGCGGCCCTTGCGTCTCTGGAAGCCTCCCTTGCTGCTCGGCCTGCACAGCTCACCTTGCCCGGCCTGCCGACCGACCAACGCGGCCATGTGCTGCCTTATGGGGGAAGCCATGCGGCCGCATGAGCTGGCAAGTGTCGCCGTAAATATCGTCTTTTTGGCCGCCGTTCTGTATGGCGGCCTTTTTTGCGCTTTAGTAATGGAGTGACCCCATGCCGAAAGCTTGTTTTATCGAGTTCGGGGAACAGGAAGCACAGCGCCCATATGTACTTTTGCCCCGACATTACTTTGTCAGAAGTGAGAGGCCAGACGGCAAGCGCCCATATTACTATATGGACGGCAAGCGTATATCTGAAAAGACCTATAATGAGCTGTACGACAAGTTGATTTACTGCTCTGCCATTGGGGCTTTTCGTCGCCCGTCAGGGCGCATACGGCATACAATATCCGGCGTGATAAAGGATGACATAGGGTGTCAAAATGAAAAGCTATAATCTTTATCGAACAATATCTGAAGACGGCAGCCGTCCATATTACTATATTGACGGCAAGCGCGTGTCGGAAGAAAGGCACGCTGCCTTTTGTCGTAAGTGCATCCGCTTTGACTGCTTATATACGGAACGCCTCCGCAATGGGCGCTATAGACATAGCATGTATGGATACATGGACTAAGGAGAAAGAAAATGAGCACGGAACACAATAGCATATATGTAGCCTCCCTTTACGACTATAACGCTGGTATCCTGCATGGCGTGTGGATAGACTTTGATACATGTCTCAACGTGGATGAAGTATGGGAAGCCATTCACGCCATGCTTGCCGCTTCCCCTACCGCAAAGAGAGAGGGAGCACCCGCCGAAGAATGGGCTATCCATGATTATGAGGGATTCGGGGGGATTAAGGTAAGTGAAAACGAAACTATCAGCACACTTTGGCAAGCTCACGAACTCTTATCCGACCTTGACGACCCCGAAGCTTTCATTGACTACCTCGGCACTCAAGGGCAGGTCTCACTTTCCGAAGTAACGGAAAGCAATATCGAAGCTTTCCAAGATGCTTACCGTGGATGGTACAGAAGCAAGGAAGAGTTTACCGAAGAACTGATAGAGGAACTGGGTTTGCTCTCCAATGTGGACGAACTGCTTTCCCGTTACTTTGACTATGAGGCCTTTGCTCATGACCTTTTTATGTCGGACTATTACATGTCCGAAAACGGGTACGTCTTTTCGTCATACTAATACCCAGTGGACACAACGACCACGCAAGGCCGCCTCTTGTAGAGAAGGCGGCCTTTCTTTTTACCAAAAGGGAGTAACGATGCTTTCCCGTGACCTTACCGACCCGCCCCTGTCCGTCATCCTTGACCAATTCGCCGCCCAGTATTTCCCGACTACCAGCCGCCATAAGGAGAACCACTATGCCCGCAAGACGCCCGACCCTTCCCGCCCTTCCTCCCCTGCCCGAACCTCTGCCGCGTGGCATTCGCCGTCATCGAAGCGGCTACATTGTGGACGTGACTGTTGACGGCTGCCGCAAGACACGCACGGCACGGACGATGCCAGAGGCCATAGCCGCACGGCAGGAACTACTTTCCACTCTCTGCCAGGAAAAGCCGCAGGCCGCACGGCGCGGATGGACGCTCAAGGAAGCCGTGGAACGTACATGGCAAACCGTCTGGGCGGACAAGGCGTCTCAGGACACCATCCATATCAATGTGGAGCAGGTCTTGTCCTTTTTTGGAGAGACATGCCCCATTATTGACATAACACTGTCCGCCATTGACGGATTTGTTTCTCACTGTGCCGCCAAAGGCAACAGTGGCGCGACCATCAACAGGAAACTGTCCTGCCTGTCCCGTATCCTGCGCACGGCACACGAACGGGGCGCGCTCCCTGTCCTGCCGCGCATGCCGAAGCGGCGCGAGTCGGAGCATCGTATCCGCTTCCTGTCCCGCAAAGAAGAGGAACGGATGCTCATTATTATTGAGTGCCTTGCCTTGCCGGACGTACAAGACGCTGTCATGTGCCTGCTTTACACAGGGTTCCGCTGCGGCGAACTCTGGCGGCTGGAATGCCGAGACATCGACCTTGAGCGCGGGACGCTCACGGCATGGAAGACGAAAAATCGTCACCCGCGTACCATCCCGCTTGTTGAAAAGCTGCGGCCCATTATTGAACGGCGAATGGAAGCCTGCGGGGGAAGCGGGCGCTTGTTTCCCGAAGGCAGCAACGAATGGCTCCGCCGCCCGTGGGATATTATTCGGTACCACATGGGAATGAGCGAAGACCCACAGTTCGTGCCGCACATGCTGCGCCATACCTGCGCCACACGGCTCTCACAGGCCGGAGTCTCGCTGCCGCTCATCAAGGAATGGATGGGACACACGAGCATCACGACAACTGCCCGGTACGCCCACTTTTCGCCTGAAGATCTGCGTACAGCGGCCTCACTTTTAGGGAACTGACACAAGGGGAAGTGGAGTAAGAAATGAAGGCTCTCCCATAAGGCCAAGAGCGTATAACAGTATAGCCCGTTGGTTGCTTCTGGTTGCTTACACTCATGGGTGTAAGAACCAAAGGTCAACGGGCTATACTATTATTCAAGTGGTTGTAATTTCTAGTGGTGCGAGAGGGGGGAATTGAACCCCCACGGATGAACCGCTGGATTCTAAGTCCAGTGCGTCTACCAGTTCCGCCACTCTCGCCTTGCCCATGACCTCTAGCACAGAGAAAGCAGGCTCGCAAGATTGTCAGCGCAGCAGCAATCCGGCTTTTCCCTCGACAGCGGGCAGGACTTCACCGATGCAGGCCGCCAGATCCCCGGCTTGACGCAGCTCATCGCTGATGGCGGACACCTGCTCCGGGGGGACCGCCAGCACCAGCCCGCCGGATGTCTGCGCGTCAAAGATCAGGCTCTCCAGCGCTTCATCCAGCACACAGGCATGCTCCGTATGGGGCGCACAGTACAGGCGGTTGGCATGACTACCTGAAGGGATGAAGCCGAAACGAGCATACTCCAGCGCCTGCGGCAGCAAGGGAACGCTTTCCGTATCCACGGCGACGCGAACACTGGACGCACGAGCCATTTCCAACAGATGCCCGCCAAGGCCAAAACCGGTGATGTCCGTGGCCGCCCGCAGCCCGTAGGCGGCGATGATGCCGCCACCCACCTTGTTCAGACGACCGCACCACCGGCTGAGCTGGACTTCGGCCTCTTCACAGCCGTCCCACTGCGCTTTGACGGCGGTGGACAGGACCCCGGTCCCGATGGGTTTGGTCAGGATCAGCTTCTGCCCGGGCAGCAAGCCGGAATTGACGGCGATACGCTCGGGATCGATAAGTCCGCTGACAGCCAGCCCGAACTTGAGCTCGTCATCCTGCACGGAATGCCCACCGGCAAGCACTGCGCCGGCCTCGATAAGGGCGTCAAGCCCGCCTCGCAGGATACCGGCAAGGATCTCTTCCGGGTCGTCCCCCAGCAGGCAGGTCGGGAAACAGCAGATGTTCATGGCTGACCAGGGTTCGCCACCCACGGCGTAGACATCCGACAGCGCATTGGCAGCGGCGATGCGCCCAAAGGCATACGCATCGTTGACCACAGGCGCGAGCACATCCACCGTCTGCACCAGGGCCTTGCCGGGAGGCAGGCGCAAGACCACGGCATCCTCATTGCGCGCTCTTCCGGCCAGCACACGGGACTCGAGCCCGGCAGGCAAGGCGGAAAGCACGCCGGAAAGAATTCGCTCCAGAGCCTCTGGAGCCACCTTGGCCGCTCAGCCGGCCGCTCTTGCCTTATCCAGAAGTCGCATACTGTTTCCTTATAACAAAAAAGGGGCCCTGAGGCCCCTTCAGAATGCTTGCGGATCCGCCGTTAGGCAGTGGCAGCGGCAGCTTCAGAAGCGGCCGCGGCCTCTTCGAGGCGGGTCAGTTCGATGATCGCCATGGGGGCGTTATCGCCCTTGCGGGGCATGGCCAGCTTCATGATACGGGTGTAGCCGCCGGGGACGCCGGCAAACTTGGGCCCGATTTCATCAAAGAGGCGCTTGACAAGCGCATAATCACACAGCACGCGGTAAGCCTGACGGCGAGCATGCATGTCGTTACGCTTGGCAAGGGTGATCAGGGGCTCCACCACGCCGCGCAGTTCCTTGGCCTTCATTTCCGTGGTGCGGATGCGGCCGTGGATAAGAAGCGCCTTGGCGAGATTGTGGAGCAGAGCCTTGCGGTGCGACGGCGTGCGCGAAAGTTTTCTGCCGGAGTTGCTATGCCTCATTTTGCTGCTTCCTTTTCCATTCCTGGTATTTCTTCTCGAAACCGTCAACGCGCATGCCGAAGTCAAGGCCCATGTCGAGCAGCACGCTCTTGATCTCATCAAGGGACTTGCGGCCGAAGTTCTTGGTCTTGAGCATATCGGACTCGCTGCGCTGCACCAGTTCGCCAACAAGGGAGATGTTGGCGCTGCGCAGGCAGTTGGTCGCGCGCACGGAAAGTTCGAGATCATCAATGTTTTTGAAGAGATGCTCATTCAGCTCGCCACTGTCGGTGCTGCCTGAATGGCAATCGCCGGAAATCCGCTCATCAAAATTGATGAAAACGGAAATCTGATCCTTGATGATCTTGGCGCTGTAGGCAATGGCATCTTCAGGCGTGAGAGAGCCATCCGTCCAAACTTCAAGGATGAGCCGGTCGTAGTTGGTCATCTGACCAACGCGGGCCTGCTCCACCGTATAGGCAACCTTGCGCACCGGCGAAAAGCTCGAATCCAGCTTGATCAGCCCGATTTCGTCGGCAAGCCCCTCATGCATATCGGCAGGGACATAGCCCTTGCCCATACGCACTTCGAGTTCCATCTCAAGCGTGATGTCCTCGGTCAGGGTGGCAATGTGCTGTTCGGGATTCAGCACGGTCACATGCTGATTTTCCTGAATGTCGGCAGCCGTCACTGCGCCCTTGCGATCCACGCGGAGCGTGAGGCGCTGCGGTTCGTCGGTATCCATGCGCAGGCGTACCTGCTTGAGGTTGAGCACCAGATCCGTCACGTCCTCAAGCACGCCGTGGATGGTCGTGAACTCGTGCTGCACTCCGGAAATCTTCGCGGAGACAAAGGCCGCCCCCTGAAGGGAGGCCAGGAGCACACGACGCATGGCGTTACCGATGGTAGTGCCGTACCCGCGCTCCAGCGGCTCGCACACGAACTTGCCGTGGGAGCTGCTGGCCGTCTCATCCTCGCGCACGATCTGATCAGGCTTGACCAGCTCGTTCCAGTTACGCGAATTGATGAGGCGTTCGCCCTGTTTGTTAAGCATGGCTCACCCGCCTTATTTCGAGTAAAGTTCGACGATCAGCTGTTCGTTGACCGGGAACTGGATGTCATCACGCTGCGGCAGGGCTTTCACCGTCCCCTTGAACGCGGCGCCGTCGGCTTCCAGCCAGGTGGGGCACCCGCGACGCGCCAGCACTTCCTGAGCTTCGGCGATCACGGGGATCTTGCGGTTCTTTTCAGGCACTTCCACGGTATCGCCCACGCGAACCTGCAGGGAAGGAATGTTCACCTTGCGGCCGTTGAGGGTAAAGATGCCATGCCGCACAAGCTGACGAGCCTGGTTGCGGGAGTTGGCAAAACCCATACGGTAAATCACGTTGTCAAGGCGACGCTCAAGGATGACCAGCAGGTTGGTACCGGTCACGCCCTTCTGCATTTCGGCCTTTTCAAAGTAACCGCGGAACTGACGTTCCAGGATGCCGTAGGTGCGGCGGGTCTTCTGCTTTTCGCGCAGCTGCACCGCGTATTCGCTCACCTTCTTGCGAGCGCGGCCGTGCTGGCCGGGCGCGTAGGGACGACGATCCTGAGCACATTTATCAGTGAAGCAACGGTCACCCTTGAGGAACAGCTTGCAGCCCTCGCGGCGACAGATGCGACATTTGGCTTCGGTATATTTGGCCATGAATCAATCCTCTTGTAGCTGAAGCGTTCCGCAACTAGACGCGACGGCGCTTGGGCGGCCGGCACCCGTTGTGCGGGATGGGCGTCACGTCACGAATGAAAGCCACACGGAAACCGACAGCGGCAATGGCGCGCATGGCGGCTTCACGACCGGAACCGGGACCCTTCACATAGACGCCCACGGTACGCATGCCGTTTTCCTGAGCCTTGCGGGCCGCGGTTTCGGCTGCCACCTGAGCGGCGAAGGGGGTGGACTTACGCGACCCCTTGAAGCCGCTCTGACCGGAGGAAGCCCAGCTCACAGCGTTGCCGCGGGTGTCGGTAAACGTAATGATGGTATTGTTGAAAGAAGCCTGGATATGGGCGATGCCCACAGGAATGTTCTTCTTTTCCCTTTTCTTGACCGCTTTCTTGGGTCTGGCCATGACTACTATCCCTCAATCTCGTTTGCGCGAAACACTGTTACTTCTTCTTGCCCACGGCGCCGCGACGGGGACCCTTGCGGGTGCGGGCGTTGGTGTGGGTACGCTGACCGTGCACGGGCAGACCGCGACGATGACGAAGTCCGCGGTAGCAGCCGATGTCCATAAGGCGCTTGATATTGCTGGAAACTTCACGGCGCAGATCGCCTTCGACCTTGTAGTTCTGCTCGAGTTCCTTACGGATCTCGTTCACTTCATCGGCAGAAAGATCGTCGATATTGCGTTCCCAGTTGACACCCGTGGTGTCGAGGATCTTGAGGGCCGTCGTGCGGCCGATGCCATAAATATAGGTGAGAGCAATGTCCACCCGTTTGCCACGCGGCAAATCAACACCTGCAATTCTCGCCACAGTACGTCTCCTGCCTAGCCCTGGCGCTGCTTGTGCCGGGGGTTTTCGCAGATAACTCGAAGAACGCCCTTGCGCCGGATAACTTTGCACTTGGGGCATATTTTCTTGACGGAAGGTCTGACTTTCATAACTCGTCTCCAATTGGCGGCAAGGCCTCGCCTTGCATGCCCGAATTTACTTGCCGCAATCCCGGCCGGAAATCCGGGCCAGTGGGCTGCTCCTCCCCGGTTGGGGCGGCAGGAACAGAAACCTTTATCCATCTTTCGTTCGACTGTCAACCACCAATGGTCTGCCGATTGAGGCCGCGATCCGATATGCTCAGGATACGCGGTCCGTCATGCGTGATGGCCACGCTGTGCTCGAAGTGCGCAGCCCATTTGCCATCCCGCGTTACGGCAGTCCAGTTGTCTTCCAGAATGTCCACTTCATAGGTGCCGATGGTCACCATGGGTTCGATGGCGATCACCATGCCGTTCTGCAGGGTGAGCCCCCGCATGCCCGGCTTGAAGTTGGGCACTTCCGGCTTTTCGTGCATCTTGGCGCCGACCCCGTGGCCGACGAAACGACGCACGACGTTGAAACCGGCGGCCTCCACAAAGGCCTGAACGGCAGCCCCGATGGCATAGACATCGTTGCCTGCCCGGGCCTGCTCGATGCCGACGTAGAGGCTTTGCTCGGTCACCTGCATGAGACGATGCGCCTCAGGGCTCACCTGTCCCACAGGAAAGGTCCGTGCGGCATCACCCACGAAGCCCTCATAAACCACGCCCATGTCCACGCTCACGATATCGCCCTCCTCAAGCAGCCGCGGGGAAGGAAAACCGTGAACAACCTGCTCATTGACGGAACAGCAGGTGGCGTAGGGGTAGCCGCAGTAACCGAGAAATGCCGGCTTCACCTTGTAGCTCGCGCACATGTCGTGCGCGATCTCCTCAAAGCGCATGGTCGGCACCCCGGGGGCGACGGCGTCCCCGATGGCGTCAAGAATATTGGCAACCATGCGGTTCGCCTCCCTCAGGCAGGCGATTTCACGGTCATTCTTGATAAATGCGCCCTGGTATTTTTTCATGAAACTATCCTTGGCCTACAGCTTTCCGGCCTTGCGCGCCTTGTTCATGAGGCCCTGGTATTGCGTGGAGATCATATGCGACTCGATCTGATTCCTGAAGTCCATGGCCACGCCCACCAGGATGAGGAGGCTCGTGCCGCCGAAGTAGAACGGCACGTTGAACCAGCTGTACATGAGCATGGGCAGGACCGACACGATGGAGATGTACACGCCGCCCGAAAGGGTGAGACGGGACAGCACCGTGTCGATGTACTCCTGCGTCTTCTCGCCGGGACGGATGCCCGGGATGAAGCCGCCGTTCTTCTTCAGGTTCTCGGCCATGTCCTTGGGGTCAAAGATGATGGCCGTATAGAAGTAGCAGAAGAAGAAGATCAGAGCCACATAGATGACGTTATACATGATCGTGTGCGGCGCGAAGAAATCGGCCACACGCTTGACATACTCGTTGGTGGCAAACTGGCCGACCGTGGCCGGGAACAGCAGCAGCGACGAGGCGAAGATAGGCGGGATGACGCCCGCCGTATTGAGCCTCAGCGGCAGGTGCGTATTCTGGCCGCCGAACATCTTGCGCCCAATCTGCCTCTTGGCGTAGCTCACCGGTATGCGGCGCTGGGCAGTCTCGATGAAAACGATGGCCGCCAGCACCACTGCCATGAGCAGCACCACGGACACCGCCACAAAGATGGACATGCTGCCGGAGCTGATGAGCTCGAAGGACTGCATGATGCCGCGCGGGATGCCCACGACGATGCCGCAGAAGATGATCAGCGAGATGCCGTTGCCGATGCCGCGCTCGGTGATCTGTTCACCAAACCACATGACCAGCATGGAACCGGCCGTAAAGGTCGCCATGGTCATCATGCGGAACTGCCAGCCGGGATTCAGCACGATGGAGGCTTCCCCCATGCGCATGGATTCCAGCCCCACGGAAATGCCGAGTCCCTGCACCAGAGTGATGAGCACGGTGAGATAACGGGTGTATTGCGTGATCTTTCGCCGACCGGCCTGACCCTCTTCCTTGGCCATGCGTTTGATGTCGGGACTCACCACCTGCAGAAGCTGCATGATGATGGAGGCCGAAATGTACGGCATGACGCCGAGGGCAAAGACCGACACATTGGACAGAGCGCCGCCCGAAAACATGTCGAACATGCCGAAGAGCGTCCCCTGCATGCTGTTGACATACTCCTTGAGGGCCTCGGTGTTCACGCCCGGTACCGGCACATGCACGCCGATCCGGTAGAAGCAGAGCAGCAGAAACGTCCAGCCAAGGCGTTTGAGGAGCGAGCGCTGCCCATCCATGTTGTTCACGGTTCCAGATGCCATGCAATTCTCGTTCGTTTTGCTCCTGCGGCCTACACGGCGGATGCCTGCCCTCCGTCATGCGGAGGGCAGGACATCCGATTGCGTCCGCAGTCGGACATTACAGTGTTACTCGGCGGAAGCCGCTTCCAGTTCGGTGACTTCGCCGCCGGCGTTGCGGATCTTTTCCGCGGCAGCCTGGCTGAACTTGTGCGCCTGCACCTTGACGGCCGTGCTCACTTCACCGCGGGAGAGCACCTTGACGGGGGCACCCATGCGGGCAAGGCCGCGGGCGTAGATGTCGTCAAGCGTGATCTCGCTCTTGCCGGCAAAGGCTTCCAGCAGGCGATCGAGGTTGATGACGTCGTAGGTCACCTTGAACAGGAAGTTCTTGAAGCCGTGCTTGGGCAGACGGCGCTGCAAGGGCATCTGACCGCCTTCAAAACCGGGACGGACACCGCCGCCGGCGCGGGCATTCTGGCCCTTGTGACCCTTGCCCGACGTGCAGCCAAGGCCGGAACCGGCGCCACGGCCCACACGACGGCGGGTTTTGCGCTCTTCCGGGAAGGGAAAGAGATTGTGCAACTGCATGATCTATACTCCTCCGGCACCGTGACTAGTCGACCACGGCAACCAGGTGCGAAACTTTGGCAATGATGCCCCGGATGGCCGGGGTGTCCTGGAACGTCCTGACCTTTTCGCGACGCTTGAGGCCAAGGGAGTCCAACAGCTTGCGCTGCGCAGGGGTGCTGCCGATGCGCGAACGCACGAGTTTGACCTTGATTTCCGCCATGACTACTTCCTCGGGGCTTCCAGCTTCTTGCCGCGCAGCTCGGAGACTTCGTCAGCGCTCCGCAGGGAGACAAGGCCCTGCATGGTCGCACGCAGCACGTTGTGGGGATTGTTGGTGCCGATGGCCTTGGCGAGCACGTCGCGCACGCCCACGGCTTCCATGACGGCGCGCACGGCGCCGCCGGCGATGATGCCCGTACCTTCGGAAGCGGGCTTGAGCATGACGCGGCCGGCGCCGAAGCGGCCCAGCACTTCGTACGGCAGGGTGCCGTCCACCAGCGGGATCTGCACGCGGCTCTTGCGGGCGCGCTCGGTGGCCTTGCGCAGGGCTTCAGGCACTTCCTGCGCCTTGCCCAGGCCAAAGCCCACGCCGCCCTTGCCGTCACCGACGACCACAAGTGCGCTGAAGCTGAAACGGCGACCGCCCTTGACCACCTTGGCCACGCGATTCAGGGCGACGATCTTTTCGATTTCGCCCAGTTCGTTCATCGGGGTTTCGGTATTTTCACGCATATTAGAACTCCAGGCCGCCTTCGCGGGCGCCGTCGGCCACGGCTTTCACGCGGCCGTGGTAAAGGTAACCGTTGCGATCGAACACCACCTGGCTGATATTCTTTTCCTTGGCCAGACGGGCGATTTCCTTGCCGACCTTGGTGGCGCCTTCAAGATTGCAGTGCACGCCGGCTTCGGTCTTGGCAAGCTGCAGGGTGGAGGCGGAAACAAGGGTCGCGCCTTCGATATCGTTCACGATCTGCGCATAGATGTGCATGTTGGAACGGTACACCACCAGGCGCGGACGCTCCGGAGTACCATTGACCTTCTTGCGGATGCGGATCTTGCGGCGCTGACGGGATTCATTCTTAGAAAGTTTCATGTGCGCCCCCTACCTACTTCTTGCCGCCCGACTTGCCGACCTTGCGGCGAATCGTTTCAGTGGTATACTTGATGCCCTTGCCCTTGTAGGGTTCAGGCTTGCGGATACGGCGAATCTTGGCGGCCATTTCGCCCACGAGTTCCTTGTTGACGCCGGTGAGCGTCAGGACCTGACCTTCCGCGCTGGCCTTGATGCCCTCGGGCAGCTCCACGATCACAGGGTGGGAGTAGCCCACGGAGAGCTCGACCATGTTGCCCTTGACGGCCACACGGTAACCGACGCCGACGACTTCCAGGGACTTGGAGAAGCCCTTGGTCACGCCTTCGATGCAGTTGGCCAGCAGCGTGCGGCGCAGCCCGTGCTGGGCGCGGCACTGCCGGGTCTCTTCGCGGCGGGTGATGACGACATGCCCGTCGGCCAGTTCGTAGTTGAGCAGGCTGCAGACAGGCGTGCTGATGGTGCCCTTGGGTCCCTTCACTTCCACAACATCCGTGCCGATCTTCACTTCAACGCCGGAAGGCACGGCAATAGGCTGTTTTCCAATACGAGACATGGTGCACCGCCTACCAGATTTCACACAGAAGTTCGCCGCCCACCTTCTTCTCGTGAGCGGTCATGCCGTCCAGCACGCCGCTGGACGTGGACAGAATGCAAATGCCGAGGCCGTTCTGCACCTTGGGGATGTGGTGGGCGCCCACGTACACGCGACGGCCGGGGGTGCTCACACGCTTGAGGCCGGAAATGGCGGCCTTGCCCTTGAGGTACTTCAGGGTGATGGTGATGTTCCGCTCATCCATGGCCACGTCTTCGACGTAACCTTCCCGCTTGAGGATGTCGGCGAGAGCCACTTTCATCTTCGAGCGCGGCACATTCACTTCCTTGTGCAGGGCCAAATGTGCGTTGCGGATACGGGTCAGCATATCCGCAATAGGATCTGTCATCATCGATAGCTCCTAACTACATGTTTTACCGTCAGGGTTACCGGCCCCATGCCGGCACTTCCCGACGTGAATCTGTTGTCTTTACCCCATGAATGCAGAAAAGGCAAGCCCTGACGCGCTGCGTCCGCAGCGCAAAAAAGGGGACGGACACGAGTCCGTCCCCTTGCCGTCAGTACGGGCGAAAGGCTTACCAGCTCGACTTGCGAACGCCGGGAAGCTCGCCACGAAGGGCCATGTTGCGGAAGCAGATACGGCAGATGCCGAACTGGCGCATGAAGGCGCGCGGACGTCCGCAGATGGGGCAGCGATTGTAGGCGCGAGAGCTGAACTTGGCCTTGCGCCGGGCTTTGACTTCAAGAGAGGTGCGCGACATAGCTTACTCCTACTTGCGGAAGGGCATGCCCAGCTGATCGAGGAGGAACTTGCCTTCCTTGTCGGTGCTGGCGGTGGTCACGATGGTGATGTTCATGCCCTTGGGATTTTCCACACGGTCCACTTCCAGCTCGGGGAAGATGGTGTGCTCCTTGATGCCGAGGGTGAAGTTGCCGCGACCGTCGAAGCCGCGATCCGGAATGCCGCGGAAGTCGCGCACGCGGGGCAGGGCAAAGTTCATCAACTTGTCCAGGAAGTCCCACATGCGATCCTTGCGCAGGGTGACGCGAGCACCGATGGGCATGCCTTCACGCAGCTTGAAGGAAGCAATGGACTTCTTGGCGCGGGTCACCACGGCCTTCTGGCCGGCGATGGCGCTCAGTTCAGCCACGGCCTCTTCCATCAGCTTGTTGTTCTGGCTGGCGGCGCCCAGACCGATATTCAGAGAGATTTTCTGAATCCCGGGCAGTTGCATGGGGGAGCTGTAATTGAACTCCTTCTGCAGTACCGGAATCACCTTCTCCCGATAAATCTTTTCAAGGCGGGTCATCGTATCACCTTATTCCATGACTTCGTTGCACTCTTTGCAGAAGCGCACTTTCTTGGTTTTGCCCTCGGACTCAATGTACTTGTAGCCCACGCGGGTAGGCTTGGCGCACGCCGAGCAGACCACCATCACATTGGACACGTGGATGGGCATTTCCTTTTCCACGATGCCGCCGGGCTGCTGCGCGTAGGGATTGGGGCGCATGTGACGCTTGGCCACGTTCACCTTCTCCACCAGCACGCGATCCTTCTTCTTGAGGATCTTCAGCACCTTGCCGACCTTGCCCTTGTCCTTGCCGGTGATGACCATCACCTTGTCGTCCTTGCGGATACGATACGCTTTCATCGTCATCTCCTACAGCACTTCCGGAGCAAGGGAAATGATCTTCATGAAATTGGCGGCACGCAGCTCGCGGGCCACGGGGCCGAAGATACGGGTTCCCACGGGCTCGCCCTGGTTGGAAAGCAGCACGGCGGCGTTGCCGTCAAACTTGATGTAGCTGCCGTCCATGCGGCGCACTTCCTTGGCGGTGCGCACGATGACGGCCTTCATCACGTCACCCTTCTTGACCTTGCTGTGGGGCATGGCTTCCTTGACGGACACCACGATGATGTCGCCCACGGAAGCGTAACGACGGTGCGAACCGCCGAGCACCTTGATGCAGGCCACCTTTTTGGCGCCGGAATTGTCGGCAACCTGAAGCGTAGATTCTACCTGGATCATGGCGATTACCCTTACACAGCCTTTTCAATGATGGAGACCAGATGCCAGCGCTTGTTGCGCGACATGGGACGGAACTCCACGATTTTGACCTTGTCACCCATACCGCATTCGTTCATGGGATCATGAGCCGTGAACTTCTTGCGGCACCTCACATACTTCTTGAGCAGAGGATGCTTCACCAGCGTTTCAACGCGCACGACAATGGTCTTGTCGTTCTTGTCGCTGACCACGATGCCGGTAAGCGTTCTGCCCTTGCGATCTTCCAGAGCTTGCATGGTGTTCAGCCCTCTAGTCCTTTTCGTTCAGTACGGTGGAAATGCGCGCCACCAGGCGGCGGGTCGCCTTGAGCTCGGAGGTCTTTTCCAGCTGCGCGGTGGCATGCTTGAAACGAGCCGTCATCAGGGCTTCGCGCTCTTCGGCCAGCTTGGAACGCAGTTCCTCGGCGCTCAGCTTGCGCAGGTCGGCGGCCTTGAGCACATTGGCCTTCTTTTCGGTCTTCTTGGCAGCCATTACAGCCCCTCCCTCACCACGATGATGGTCTTCACGGGCAGCTTGTGGGCGGCGCGGGTCAGAGCCTCGCGGGCCAGCTCAAGGCTGACGCCCTTGATTTCATAGAGGACGCGGCCGGGCTTGACCGGCGCGCACCAGCCCACCGGAGCACCCTTACCGGAACCCTGACGGGTTTCCAGAGGCTTGGCGGTCACGGGACGGTCGGGGAAAACGCGGATCCACACCTTGCCGCCACGCTTGATGTGACGCATCATTGCAATACGGGCGGCTTCGATCTGCTGGCTGGAGAGCTGGCCGTGCTGCACGGCCTTGAGGCCGATATCGCCAAAGGCAATGGTGGCGCCACGGGTGGCGAGGCCGCGCAGACGGCCCTTCTGCCATTTACGGAATTTTACTTTCTTGGGCGCGAGCATTACTGATCAACCTCTTTGTCAAGGATTTCACCCTTGTAGATCCAGACCTTGACACCAATGATGCCATAGGTGGTACGCGCTTCGGCAAAGCCGTAGTCAATGTCGGCGCGCAGGGTCTGCAAGGGCACGCGGCCATCACGGTACCATTCGGTACGGGCGATTTCCGCACCGGCCAGGCGACCGGCGCAGGTCACCTTGATGCCTTCGCCGCCGAACTTGCGGGCCATGGTCACCGTGCGCTTCATGGCGCGACGGAAGGCCACGCGGCGCTCGAGCTGCTGGGCGATGTTTTCGGCCACCAGCTGGGCTTCGATTTCGGGACGGCGGATTTCATTCACTTCCAGCGAGAATTCGCGACCGAACTTCTGGCGCAGGTCATTGCGCAGCTTTTCGATCTCCACGCCCTTGCGGCCGATGACGATGCCGGGACGGGCGGTGGAAAGGATCAGGCGCACTTTGCCGCCGGCGCGTTCGATCTCGATCTTCGCCAGGCCCGCATGATAGAGGAGCTTCTTGACGAAGGCGCGAATCTTGCTGTCCTCGTAGACAAAGGCAGGGTATTCCTTCTTGCTGAACCAGCGGGACTGCCAGTTCTTGTTGTACCCAAGCCGGAAGCCAAACGGATGTACTTTCTGACCCATAGCCTATTCCTGCCCTTCTGCGAGTATGACGGTGACGTGACTGGTGCGCTTGTGAATCTTGGTGGCGCGGCCTTGAGCGCGGGGCATGAAGCGCTTCCAGGTCGGGCCTTCGTTCACGATGACTTCCTTGACCACCATGGCGTCCACATTCACGCCGCCGAGCTGGGAGGCATTGGCCAGCGCGCTCTTCAGCACGTTGAGCAGCACTCCGGCGGGCTTGTTGGGGGTGAAGCGCAGGATGTTGAGCGCCTCTTCCACACCGCGGCCCTGCACATTCTTGGCCACAAGACGGGTCTTGCGGGGCGACACCCGCTGGAACTTTGCAATAGCTTTCGATTCCATATCCCTACCCTACTTCTTGCCGGCCTTGGCCTTTTTGTCGGCAGCATGACCGTGGAAGGTGCGGGTGGGCGAGAATTCGCCCAGCTTATGGCCCACCATGTTTTCGGTCACGAACACCGGCACGAACTTCTTGCCATTGTGCACCGCAAAGGTCAGTCCCACCATTTCGGGAAGGATGGTCGAGCGGCGCGACCAGGTCTTGACGACGCGGCGGTCATTGTTGGCCACGGCGGTTTCGACCTTCTTCATCAGATGGCCGTCAATGAACGGCCCTTTTTTCAGCGATCTGGGCATGTGCTACTCCTACTTCTGGCCGCGGCGCTTGATGATAAGACGCGAGGACGCCTTGTTGCGGTCGCGGGTCTTGAAGCCCTTGGCAGGCATACCCCAGGGCGACACGGGGTGACGACCGCCGGAGCTGCGGCCTTCGCCGCCGCCCAGGGGATGGTCGATGGGGTTCATGGCCACGCCGCGCACCTTGGGACGGCGACCCAGCCAGCGGTTACGGCCGGCCTTGCCCAGCGAGATGTTCTCGTGCTGGATGTTGCCCACCTGGCCCACGGTAGCGACGCAGGCGGCGAGCACCTTGCGCACTTCGCCGGAGGGCAGGCGCAGCAGAGCGTACTTGCCTTCCTTGGCGATGAGCTGGGCGTAGGTGCCGGCGGCGCGGCAGAGCTGGCCGCCCTTGCCGGGATACAGTTCCACGTTGTGGATGACGGTACCCACGGGGATGCGGGCCATCTGCATGGCGTTGCCGGGCTTGATGTCCGCGCCTTCGCCGGCGATGACCACATCGCCCTGATTCAGCCCCACGGGGGCGATGATGTAGCGCTTCTCGCCGTCGGCATAGTGCAGCAGGGCGATGCGGGCGGTACGGTTAGGGTCGTACTCGATGTGCGCCACCTTGGCCTGGATGCCCAGCTTGTTGCGCTTGAAGTCGATGATGCGGTACAGGCGCTTGACGCCGCCGCCACGACGGCGGCTGGTCACGCGGCCACGATTGTTACGGCCGGCCTTCTTGGTCAGGCCGACGGTCAGCGACTTCTCCGGAGTGGAGCGGGTGATTTCCTCAAAGTCGGAAACCGTCTGGAAACGGCGCCCCGCGGAGGTCGGTTTCAGCTTGCGGACAGCCATGGTTACACTCCCTCGAAGAACTCGATTTTATCGCCCTGACGCAGGGTCACATAGGCCTTCTTGTAGCCGGGCTTGCGGCCGACCACGCGGCCCTGGCGCTCACGATCGGAGGGCGCCTTGCGAACCACGTTGACGGATTCCACTTTCACATTGAACGCCTTTTCCACGGCCTGCTGGATCTCCAGCTTGTTGGCCTTGGGATGGACGTAAAAAGCCACCTGATTGGACGCTTCCTTAAGCAGGGTCGTCTTTTCGGTCAGCAGGGGCTTGATAAGAACCTGAGTATATTCCATGACTACGCCCCTTTCTTCTCGAAGCGGGCCTGCACGGGGCTGACGGCGCCTTCCAGCAGCACGAGCTGCTTGTGGCGCAGCACTTCCAGCACGCTCAGGCGGTCGGGAGTGGTCAGCGTGAGGCCGGGGATGTTGCGGGCCGAACGGGCCAGCGCCTCGTTGTCCTCGGGGGTCACGATGAGCGCCTTGGTCAGACCCAGGGTATCGGCAACCTTGGCAAAGTGCTTGGTCTTGGCTTCAGGCAGTTCGATAGCCTTGACGACCAGGAGGTTCTCGGCGGCCAGACGGCTGGAAAGCGCCATCTTCAGCGCCAGAGCGCGCACCTTGCTGTTCACCTTGAAGCTGTAGTCGCGGGGCTGGGGGCCGAACACGATGGCCCCGCCGCGCCAGATGGGCGAACGGTTGGAGCCGGAGCGGGCGCGACCTGTGCCCTTCTGCTTCCAGGGCTTGTTGCCGCCGCCGGAAACGAAGGCGCGGGTCTTGGTCTGATGCGTCCCGGCGCGCTTGGCGGCCATCTGGGCGCGCACCACGAGGTTGAGGATCTCGGGGCGGGCCTCGACTTCAAACACTTCGGGAGCCAGCGTCACTTCGCCGGCTTTCACCTTGTTCTGGTCAAAAACTGTAATGGTAGCCATGCTGCTTCTCCTACTGCTTGCGGATCAGCACCAGCCCGTTCTTGGGGCCGGGCACGGAACCTTTGACCAGGATGACGTTATCCTCGGGGCGCACGTCAACAATCATAAGGCCCATTTCCGTCACGGTTTCATTGCCCCAGTGGCCGGCCATCTTGCGGCCCTTGAAGACGTGGCCGGGGAAGGTGCAGTTACCGATGGAGCCGTTGTTGCGGTGCACCTTTTCGCAGCCGTGCGTATCCTTGGAACCGGCGAAGTTCCAGCGGCGCATCCGGCCCTGATAGCCCTTACCGAGGCTGGTGCCGGTCACTTTCACCTTGTCGCCGGCGGCGAACATTTCCACGGTGAGCTGCTGGCCGGCTTCCATTTCCGGAGCGCCTTCCAGACGGATCTCACGCAGATGGCGGTACAGACCGGTGCCGGCCTTGGCAAAGTGGCCGCGCATGGCCTTGCCCACGTGCTTTTCCTTGGCTTCGGTCAGCGCGATCTGCAACGCGTTGTAGCCGTCCTTTTCCACCGTTTTCACCTGGGTGACGGGGCAGGGGCCAGCCTGTATCACGGTAACGGGCACAGCGGCGCCGTCACCGGCGAAAATACGGGTCATGCCAAGCTTGCGACCCAAAATTCCCATTTTCTCAGCCATGACTGCCTCTCACTAGAGCTTGATTTCCACGTCCACGCCGGCGGGCAGAGAAAGCTTGCCAAGGGCGTCGACGGTCTGCTGCGTGGGTTCAAGAATATCCATAAGCCGTTTGTGGATGCGCATTTCAAACTGCTCGCGGGACTTCTTGTTCACATGCACGGAACGCTGGATGGTATATTTATGGATGTTGGTGGGCAGAGGAATGGGTCCCGCCACACCGGCACCGGTATTGCGCGCCGTGTCCACGATTTCCGCAACAGCCTTGTCCAGGATGCGGAAGTCGTAGGCCTTGAGCTTGATCCGAATGCGATCGCTGCCAACTGTCGTCATGTTGCCTACTCCGTTTGAAAAAACATCCTGCGCCGGTTGGGTGCAACGCAGGTTCCTTCACAACTGTTCAACGAGCCACACCAATGGCCCGATGGGCCGCCTACCCGGCGGACGTCGTAGGGCTTTCAACGAGGGAGAAGCGCTTATGCAGCGCACATCACAGGACCGGTTTCCCGGAATTCGGAGGAGTATGGACGCATGAGCGTGCCGCATCATCCGTGTGATGCTCCCCGGCGCAGCCCATGCCTGCCGCTCCATGATGGAGCAGCGAGGAGGTCCCGCAGGGTCACCAAATGGGGTATCTCACCCCTACCTTTACAGCCCCGGGTCGCCACTTGGAGGTGGCGGGATCCGTCATCGGGCTGGAACGGCTCGACATTGTCCGGCATCTGGTAACGCCTGCACATGTCAAAGCCTCCCCTTGCGGGGAGATACAGCAGGACAGACTCGATCTGCCCTTCCCTGCCGTCCAGGGATTTGCCCCGTCTGCGGGGCAGAGGTCTTACTTAGCTTCACCAGCAAAAAAGGTCAAGCGTTTTCTCCATTCCCATGAGCGGAAACGGCTTGCGCCCCCTGCTCCGTCCCGGTCAGCTCCCGCCAGTAGGCAGCGGCGGCGCGGGCGGCCTCCCCCGCTCCACGCGCGGCGTAGAGGCGGCACAGCTGCTGCCACAGGCGCTCCCGCAGCGGGAGCACGGCCTCCTCCCGCACGCCCCGGCGGCACAGTTCTTCGATCTGCAACCACAGCTGGCGCAATGCCTGCATTTCCCGGCTATGGCTCAGACGGGCCGCCACGGGCGAGGCCTGCTCACATCCGCCCGGCCCCACCGCCGGGTAGTCCCAGCCGGCCTGCCGGGCCCAGTCCGCCCCGAGGGCCAGCCAGGGGGCGGCAGCCGCATCGGGCACAGCGGGCCGGGCGCTGCCCGCATAAAAGATGTCCAGCGTGCGGGAGCCGCCCGGCACCGGCGTGGCCAGGCCGCGCGCGATCTTGGCTTCAAAATCCTGCTGCGACTTGTAGTAATAGTGATTCACCCGCAGATGGCGGGCCGTGGGATAGGAACAGGGCCCGGCCACGGGAAAGCCGTCCTCGTTGACCGCAAAGGCCCCTTCGCGGAAGGCGAAATGATGCGGCGACAGCGGACGGGTCACCAGCTCCGGCCGGATGATGCTCTTGACGTGGCTGTCCAGGCCCAGCGCCTCGCCGTAGTTGGCCAGCGTGCCGCCGGGCGGACGCCGCAGATGGCCCCCGCTGCCCATCATCATCCAGTGCAGCGCGACGCCGCCGAAACGCTCGTAGGGGCGCAGCAGACGGCTCAGCGGCGGGACGACATCTCCTTGTCCGGGGCTGGTCAGCGGCACGAGGAACTCGTCGATGTCGAGGAAGGCCAGCCAGAACACCCGGCCGCGCCAGAGGCGGAGGGCATGGAAATAGGCGGAAAGCTGCGGCGCTTCCCGCAGCGTGAAATCCGTCACGCTGACCACGCCGCGCGCCACCAGCGGCGCGAGCACCTCGCGCAGGGGCTCGCGACTGCCGTTGTCATAGAGAGCGACGTGGCTGAAGCCGAGCCCCAGATGATAGCAGACCCATTCCCGCACGTCCTCCGCGGCCTCGTCGCGGGCGATGCCGCAGAGACAGGCCGCCCTAAGCGTCACGGGAACGTCCGCCCGCCGGCCGGCTCTCGCCGAGCAGCGCCCGGGCGTAATCCTCGCCGTTGAAGGGCCGCAGATCCTCCAGCTTCTCGCCCAGGCCCACAAAGGAAATGGGCAGATGCTCCTGCATGGCCACGGCGATGGCCACCCCGCCCTTGGCGGTGCCGTCCAGCTTGGTGAGGATGAGCTCGTCCACGCCCGCCGCTTCCCTGAACAGCCTGGCCTGCGACAGGGCATTCTGCCCGGTGGTGGCGTCGATGACCAGCACCGTGCGATGCGGCGCGCCGGGATGCTTCTTGCCGATGACCTGACGGATCTTGGTCAGTTCTTCCATGAGATTGACCTTGGTCTGCAGGCGTCCCGCCGTGTCCACGAAAAGGATGTCCACCTTTTCCTTCAGGGCGCGGTCCATGGCCTCGTAGGCCACGGAGGCGGGATCGGAACCGGCGGCGCGGGAGTGGAAGAGCGCCCCCACCCGCTCGGCCCAGACCTGCAGCTGTTCGATGGCCGCCGCACGGAAGGTGTCCGCCGCGGCGATCATGACCGTCTTCCCCTGCATGCGGGCCCGGTGGGCCAGCTTGGCGATGGTGGTCGTCTTGCCCACGCCGTTGACGCCGATGAAAAGCACCACTTCGGGCGGATTGACCGCCGCGATGCGGCGCGGGGCCTGGAAGATCTCCGCCAGCTCGCTCATGAGCAGCCCCCGCACGTCGCCGGCGCTGGTCACCCCTTGCTTGCGGGCTCGTTCACGCAGACGCTCCACCAGCGCCAGCGCGGGTTCATAGCCCAGGTCGGCCATGATGAAGAGCTCTTCCAGCTCTTCCCAGAACGCGTCGTCGAGCTCGCCATGCGAGGCGAACAGGGAATTGAGCCCCCGGGAGAACTGTTCGCGGGTGCGGCTCAGCCCCTGGCTGATCTTGAGGAAGAGGCGGCTGCGTTCGTCCTCTTCATCCTCCATGTCCAGCGCCAGCGCCAGCCGGTATTGCAGCTCGGAGCGGAAATCGGCCACATAGCGGTAGTCCATGCGCCGCGTCCACTGCCGGAAGTCCTCCACGAAGGCCTCCGCTTCCGCGGCGGGCGTCTCCAGCGCCGCCAGCAGGAAGGTCAGCCGCCGCCAGAGCAGGTCGTCGGCCATCTCCACCCCGTCCAGCACGATGTCCAGCCAGACGGAAAGGCGCGGCTCGGCCTGACGCAGACGCAAGGTGAGGGCCTGCGTTTCCGGGTCGTCCGCGCTGGCGGCGGCGGGCGCGGGCGCGGCGGCCTGTTCCGTCGCCTGTTCCGTCGCCTGTGCCGCCGTCTGTTCCGTCGCCTGCGCTGGAGCCTGCTCCGCCGTCTGCCCGGTAGCCGGCTCGCCGGACATTTCGGCGGGGATTTCCGCGACAGGGTCGGCAGTGGGAGCGGCAGCCGCATCCGCTACGGCGACCTTCTCCACAGCGGCGGCATGTCCGGCAGTCTCAGCCCCGGCCTGCTCAGGGACGGACGGGGCCTGCGGCGCGGCGGGGACCTCGGGCGTCGCCGTTTCCGGGGCGGCGCCGCCGCCGAACAACTTTTTCACAGCAGAGAAAAAACCCATACGCAGCCTCACTTCACGTTTTGCGGCGCGGCGAGGGCCGTCAGCACCTCGCGCAGGGCCACGGAACAATTCTCCACGGCCGTGGCCTGTGTTTCACACTGGGGATCGTTGAGCGCCGTCTGCATGGCACGGGCCGTTTCCGACAGACGCTCCGCCCCCAGGCAGGGAGCGGCCTTTTCCAGCGTCTGCCCCAGACGGCAGAGCCCGGCCAGTTCATTTTCCTCATACAGGCGGGTCATCACCCGCGGGCCGCGTTCAAAGGTCTGTCGGAACAGCCCCGCCGTCACCCGCCAGCTTTCCGGATGCGTGCGCTGGTAGCTCCGCCCCAGTTCGGCGCTGACGACCACCGGCCCTTCCTCCGCCGGAGCGGGCCCGCCGCCCTCCACCGTCGGGGCCGCCTCGTCATCCACCGGGCTCAACCCCAGTCTGATGGGCGGCGTACGGGGAGCGGCGGCACTCTCCGCCTGCGTCCCGGACTCGTTGCCGCGCAGGAGCTGCCAGCGGGCGGAGAGCCAGCGCCGGGCATGGGCCAGATCCCCCCAGTGCCAGAACAGCGCCAGCAGGGCTGCCGTGAGGTAGACCAGCCAAAGCGCGCCCTGCCAGAACTCGCGGTCGCGCCCGGCCCGGATCTCGGCCGCCGCTTCGCGCCGGGAAAGGTAGACCTCCACCTTGCCGATAAACTGCCCTTCCATGCTGAGCTGGCTCATGCCCTGCACGGCATGCTCGGTGATCTCGTCATCCCACGGCACGGGCTCCCACTGATAGTTGCGGCGCATGCCGTCAAAAAATCCCTGCCGGGTCTGCACCATGATGCCGTAGATGCGCGTATCCTCCATGATGCTCATGATCACCGTGCGTACGGCCAGCTCGTCCATCTCCCAGGCAGGCAGGCTCAGCAGCCCCGCCACCTGCGCGGCCGCGCGCCCGGCCTCGCTGATCAGCCGGCTCTCCACATCCCGCCGCACGGCGGACACGCCCCAGACAACCTGCAGCGCCAGCAGCAGGAGACCCACCCCCCAGATGCCGAGGGCCGCCAGACGACGCCATTTCCTTCGTTCCGTCATAATGAAGCTCTTGAATCGTCATTGCGCCGCAGGAGCCGCCGCCCCAGCCGGCATATATCCCTGTCGCGCACGAGCAGAAGCGCAGGCGGCCAGATGAGCAGGCCCGCGGCGATGGACAGACTGAGCCGTTCCCACGCGGGCAGCGCCGCCGTCAGCAGGCACACGCCCGAGGCCGCCAGCCCCACCAGCCCCGCCACCAGAGCCTGGAGAACGCAAAAACGCAGTGCCCGCCACCGGCCGCCGCGCGGGGCATCCCTATGCCCCAGCCGCCACAGCAGGCCCGTCTGCACCCAGAGGGCCAGGCTTGCCGCCGCCGCAGCCCCCGCCCCCCGCAAGGGAACAGCCAGCTCCCGCGTCAGCAGCAGGCCCGCCGCAAGCGTCAGCAACGGCGCCAGCAGGCCCGTCATGGCCGCCCGGCGGCGACGCCCGACAGCATGACAGGCCGACAGCAGACAACGACTGACGGCGCAGGCCGGCAAACAGGGCACATAGGCGAGAACGGCCCATGCCGTCAATCGTACCGCATTCGCGTCAAAAGCGCCATGCCCCAGCAGGCAGTCCACCAGCGGCGCGGACACGGCCGCCAGCCCGGCCGCAGCGGGCAGAGAAAGGCGCACGGCCCAGCGCAGGGAAGCATCCCGCAACAGGGCGAAATCCCGCCAGCGGCCCGCATGCGCCAGACGGCTCAGGGGCGGCAGGGCCGCCATGCCCAGACAGGCCCCCACCAGCCCGAGCGGCAGCTCAAGCAGGCGTTCGGCATAATAGAGGGCGGCCATATTCCCCTCACCGGCCAGCGAGGCGGGCCACATGGCCGCCAGCATGGCCAGCTGCGGAGCCGCTGCCGCCAGCGCGCCGGACGGCAGCTGGGCCAGCAGCCGCCAGGCCTCGCGCGACGGCAGCGCGGCCCGGGCGGACGAACGGCCGCCGCGACGCGGACGGGATCGCCGCAGGAGCCGTGCCGCCGCGGCCTGCTGCAGCAGCCACTGAGCGCAGCCGCCGCCGCTCATGCCCAGCGCCAGCGCGAGGGCCGTTTGCCGCATGTCCGCCCCGCAAGCGACGGCCAGCAGGGCCGCCGTCAGCACACAAATATTGAAGAGTACGGGAGAGAGCGCCGGGACGAGAAAATGTTCACGGGCATGCAGCACCGCCATGCACAAGCCGGCTAGGCCCGCCGCCGGCACATAGGGCAGGCAGGCGCGCAGGAGCTCTCCCGCCAGCGCCGCCCCGGCCGGAGGGAGCCCCGGCGCGAGCAGACGCATGAGCGGCTGCGCCAGCACGGCCGCCAGCACGCAGGCGGCCAGCAGCGCCGCCCCCAGCCGCCAGGCCAGCGCCCGGAGCACGGCCGCCGCCTCGTCCGCATCATCGCGCCCGGCCAGACGGGCCGTAAGACTCATGGAGAGGGAGCCTTCGGCCAGCATGCGCCGCAGGATATGCGGCAGGCGCATGGCCGCCGTCAGCGCGTCCGCCACGGGGCCGGCCCCCAGCAGCCAGGCCGTGGCCGCATCCCGCGCCAGCCCCAACAGTCGGGAGAGCACGGTACAGCCGCCCAGCGCCGCGGCGGTGGACAGCAGGCCGCCCCCGCGCCGCCCGGCCCGGCTCGTCCCCGGCTCCGGCCGCCGCGTCACCGCCCGCTCCGTTGCGGGCAGATGCCGGACGCCGGACGCTGCCGGGGCTTCCGTGGTCTGAACCGCCGTTCCAGCATGATCCCTCCTTGCCGCGCATGCCGCGTCCCGCCGGCGCGACGGCGGGCGCGGCCCCCTGGCGCGATCCCTACGGACGGTGCGGGTCGGGTTCGGTCTTCCAGTCGCGTACCAGCTCCCGCACGTTCGCGGCGCGCCGCTCGGGCAGATCCTTGTACTGTTCGGCAAAGACATGGATACGGGTCGCGCCGCGCGGCGCGAACAATCCCTTGACGCGGATCCAGCAGGGGGCCAGCAGGCTGTTCAGGTCATCCAGCACCGTATTGGTGATGGTCTCCATGAAGGACTGATGGTTGCGGAAAGCGAACATATAGAGCTTGAAGCTCTTGGACTCCACGCACAGCTCGTCGGGGATGTATTCCACGCTGATGGTGCCCATGTCCGGCTGCCCGGTCACGGGACAGAGGGACGTGAACTCGGGGAAGCTGATGCTGATGACGTACGGCCTGTGCGGGCAACGGTTGGGGAAGGCTTCCAGCAGGGCCACGCTGGGCCCGCCCTGCGGCGTGGGTAGTTTGCCCGTGCCCAGGGCATGGAGATGGGCCGTCTGATCCTGGCTGTGGGTCGGTTCCTGTGACATGATGTCTCCTTGCGGAAAGATTCGGGGACAGCCCCGCGGGCAGACTTGTAACGTAATGTGCTTGCCGCTACAATAGTCCCTCCCGGAGCGGATGCCGCCGGCGCTTCCCCGTTGCCGGGAAAGTCCGCTCCCGCAACCGTCTGGAGGCGTACATGATCTGGAAACTTTCCCTGCGGGCCTGCTCGGCGGCGGACTGCCTGCCGCTTGCCCCCGCGCAGAGCGGGGGGCCCCTCGGCCTGCCGGCTCATCTTCTGCAGGATCCGCCTTTGCGGGACGTCCCCTTCCTGCCGGTGGGGACCACCCTCTATGCGGAGGAGACCCCCTTTGCCCGCGTGACGGGCCACGTCTGGCTGCCGGCCTGCGACGACGGGCACGCCCTGCGCTGTCCCCTGCTCACGGCCCTGACGGACCTCCCCGTGGGCGACATTTGCCTTGAGCCGCGCAAGAGCGGCCGCAGCCTCGCCTGGGTCACGCTGTCGGACAAGGGCTCCCTCGGCCTGCGCGAGGACACCAGCGGCCCGGCGCTGGCGGAAATGGTGGCCGAAACCCTGCCTCTCTGCCACAGCCAGGGATTCATCCTGCCCGACGAACCCTCCGAACTGCGCGCCCTGCTGACGGAGCTGGCCCTCGGCCAGCAGTATGATCTCATCCTGACCAGCGGCGGCACGGGCATCAGTCCGCGCGACATCTCCCCGCAGGTGACGCGGGCCCTGCTGGACTACGAGCTGCCCGGCTTTGCCGCGGCCATGCTGGCCGCCAGTCTGGCCGTCACGCCGCGCGCCGTCATTTCCCGCGCCACGGCGGGCGTGCTGGGGCAGAGTCTGATCATCAACCTCCCCGGCAGTCTCAAGGCCGTCCGGGAAAATCTGGCCGCCGTCCTGCCCGCCCTTGCCCACGCACTCGACAAACTGCACGGCGACACCGCCGATTGTGGAGGTTAACGATGCTTCCCAGCCGCACCACGGCAGCCACGTTCTGCCGCATGATCAAGATCGAGCACTCCATCTTTGCCCTGCCCTGGGCCTGGGCGGGCGCGGTACTGGCGGCCCGGGGCATGCCGCCCCTGCTGCCCCTCGTCATGCTGACCATCGCCATGGTCGGCGTCCGCTCCTTCGCCATGGGCATCAACCGCATCGTCGATCTTCCCTTCGACCGGGAAAATCCCCGCACCTGCGAGCGGGCGCTCGTCACCGGCGAGATCACCCTGACGCAGGCCTGGCTCTTCTGCGGCGTGTCGGCGCTGGTCTTCATCGGGGCCTGCGCCTGCATCAATACGCTCTGCCTCTCCCTGGCCCTGCCGGCCCTCATCTTTACCGCCGTCTACAGCCTGCTCAAGCGCTTTACCCCCTACTGCCACTACTGGCTTGGCGCCAGCCTCGGCCTGGCTCCGCTGGCCGGCTGGCTCAGCGTCGATCCCTCCAGTCTCGGCCTGGCCCCGCTGCTGCTCTTCTGCGCGGTGACGCTCTGGGTGGGGGCCTTCGACGTCTACTATGCCTTCCAGGATCTGGATTTCGACACGGCTTTCGGCCTGCACTCCCTGCCCGCGGACAAGGGCCCGGAAGCCGCGCTGACCATCGCCGGCTTTTCGCATGTGCTGACCTCCCTTTTCCTGCTCCTGTTCGGTCTGGCCGCGCAGCTCTCGCTGATCTGGTACGCCTTCTGGCTGGGCATCTCGCTCCTGCTGCTGGTGGAGCACCGCATCATGCGCAAGCAGGATCTTTCCCGCGTCAATCTGGCTTTCTTCACGCTCAACGGCATCGTCTCCCCTCTCGTCCTGCTGGGCGTCATCCTGGGGATGGTGTTCTGATGGCCCCGCGCAAACGCTACCAGTGGCAGGACGGGGCCCTGCGGGAAGATGACGACAGCCCCAGCCGGTCGGAAAAAAAACGCCGCAGCGCCGCCCTGCAGACGCTGGGAGAAGAGCTGGCCGCCCTGCCCCCCGCCGCGCAGGCCGACATGCCCCTCAGCCCGGACATGCGCGAAGCCCTTTCCCTGCTCGCCCGCATAACGGACAGAGAGGGACGCCGCCGCCAGATGCAGTTCATCGGGCGGCTCATGCGCGAGGAAGATGCCGATGCCATCCGTGAGGCCCTGGCCGCCCGTTCCGCCGGCCATCAGGCGGATACGGCCCGCTTCCACCGGGCCGAACAGTGGCGGGACCGCCTGCTGCAGGAACCCGCCGCGACCCTGCCCGGCCTTCTGACCGCCCTGCGCGAGGCCCTGCCCGCCGCCGGCGAGGCCCTGCTCGAACGGCTGCCGGATCTGGTCGCCCGGGCCCGGGCCGAACAGGGCGCGCCCCACGCCCGGAGAGAACTTTTCCGCCTGCTGATGCAGGGCATGAACGGCTCTGCCGGCCCCGGACAAAAAAAATAAAAAAGTTTGAAAAAACGCTTGACCCCGGCACGGCTTTCGCGTAGAAACCATCTTCGTCAGCGACGCCCTTGTAGCTCAGTCGGTAGAGTGCATCCTTGGTAAGGATGAGGTCACCAGTTCAATCCTGGTCAAGGGCTCCACGAAAAAACAAACGCCTATCTCGCATAGGCGTTTTTTTATGTCCGGTGAGCGTATGAACCTGCCCTTCTCCGTACCGATCCCCGTAGCGACCGTCCTTCTGCTGACCCTTTCCAACGTTTTCATGACGTTCGCCTGGTACGGCCATCTGCGCTACAAGGGCCTGGCCCTGCCCATCGTCATCCTGACGAGCTGGGGCATCGCGCTGTTCGAGTACGTCCTGCAGGTCCCGGCCAACCGTATCGGCCACGGCTATTTTTCCGCCGCGGAACTCAAGACCATCCAGGAACTCATCTCCCTCAGCGTCTTTACCCTCTTCTCGGTCTTCTATCTGCACGAATCCCTGCGCTGGAACCACATCGTGGGTTTCGCGCTCATCGTGCTGGCCTGCTGGGTCATTTTCAAGGAATGGTAGGCGGGCCGTGGTCTCGCTGAGCGTCATCCTCATCTGCTGCGGGGCGGCCCTCGTGGCCGGCTTCATCGACGCCATAGCGGGCGGCGGCGGCCTTATCACCCTGCCCGCGCTGCTGCTGGCCAACGTGCCCGCCCACAACGCCCTTGCCTGCAACAAGATCAGCGCCGCGCTGGGTACGGCCACCGCCGTGGGCACCTTTGCCCGCAGCCACCTCATCCAGTGGCGCGTGGCCCTCGTGGGCGTGGTCGCGGCCCTGCTGGGCTCTGCCATCGGCTCTCAGATATCCCTGCTGTTCGACAACGCCATCCTGGGCAAGATCCTCGTCTGCCTGCTGCCCTTCGGCATGGCCGCCACCCTCCTGCCCAAGAAGGATATGGCCCACGACCTCAACGTCACCAGCGGCCCCCGCCTCTGGCTGCTGACGCCGCTGGTCTGCCTGTGCATCGGCATCTACGACGGCTTTTATGGCCCCGGCACCGGCAGCTTCATCATCCTTGCCCTGCACTTCATCGTCCGCGTGGGCCTCATCCAGGCCTCGGCGACCTCCAAGGTCATCAACCTCGGTTCCAACATCGCCGCCGCCGTCAGCTTCATCCTGGCGGGCAAGGTGCTCTGGCTGCTGGCCCTGCCCATGGCGGCCGCCTCCATCACAGGCAACTGGCTGGGCAGCCGTACCGCCGTCCGCGTCGGCCCGCAGGCCGTACGCCGCTTCCTGACGGTATCGCTGGGCCTCCTCTTCTGCACCCTGCTCTATGAATTCTTCATCCTTGAGGCATTCTAGAACCTGTCAACACGACTGCGGCTTGTTTTGGGGGGAAGCCCCCCTCCGCCTGCACGAGCACTCACGGCACCCCTTGCCTCTGTACTACGGAGTCTCCGCATGAAACATCTCATCCGCTCCCTTCTCTTCCTGCTGCTGCTTGCGCTCACCGCCTGTACCCGCTTCTCCGGATTCTAAATCTTGGCTCCGCTTGCTTCCCGTTGCCGCCGGTGCTATGTTCATGGCAGTTCCTCCCCGGCAATCCCGCCGCGAGGCACGCAAGGAGCAAACATCATGAAACGTGTACTGTTGCTGGCCCTCGGTCTTCTGCTGCTCACGTCCACAGCCTTTGCCAAGGATGTGCAAAAACATCTGCCCGGCGATCTGACGCTGGACGAGGCACGTACCGTCCTTGATGCCGCACTGGTCAAGGCCCGTGCACAGGGCGTGCCCATGAACATCGCCATCGTGGACGCCGGCGGCAACCTCAAGGCTTTCGTGCGTCAGGACGGCGCATTCATCGGCAGCATCGACGTGTCCACCAAAAAGGCCATCACCGCCCGCTACTTCAACATGTCCACCGCTGAACTGGGCGCTGCCTCCCAGCCCGGCAAGGAACTTTACGGCATCGAAGCCACCAACGGCGGTCTGGTCATCTTCGGCGGCGGCGAGCTGCTCATCCGCAACAACGTCATCGTGGGCGCCATCGGCGTCAGCGGCGGCAGCGTGGCCGAAGACACCAACGTGGCCAAGGCCGGTGCGGCGGCCCTGAAGTAAATCGCCACCCTTGCAGCCTTCCGGCCCGTTCCCCTTCAGGCGGAGCGGGCTTTTTTGCATGCGCCGCCACGCTTCCCTCCCTGCACCGCTTCAGCCGGATCCCGCAGTTCGGGCAGCGCCCCGCCCGCCACGGCCCACAAGTACAGTGAGGCCACGCTCCCGTACGGGGAGAATCTCCGCCGATACCGTTCAAAGCGCTCCCGGTCGATGTCCTTGTGCCGGTAGAGCATACGCAGGCCGCGCCGGATGGCCAGGTCATCATAGCTGAGCACATCCTGCCGTTGCAGAGAGAACAGCAGCAGCATCTCCGCCGTCCACACCCCAACGCCCCGCAGTCCCACCAGCGCGGCGCACACGGCGGCATCGTCCATCTCCCGCAAGGCTTCCACATCCAGACGCCCATCCGTCACAGCCTGCGCCGCCTCACGAACATATTCCACCTTGCGCCCGGAAAGCCCGAGGGCTCGCAGCTCCTCCGGCGCGACCGCCAGCACGCTCGACGGCCTGACCTCCCCCAGCCTGGCGCACAACCGCTGCCAAAGCGTGCGCTGCACCGTCATGGATACCTGCTGCCCCACAATGGCATGAACCAGCGCGGCAAACAGATCCGGCATCACCTCCCGCCGCAGAGGCCCCAGCCGCTCCATCACTTCCCCAAGCCGCTTGTCCCGCCGGGCCAGATAGCCCACCGCCCGCTCGTCATAGGCAAAATGCATGGCTTGCTCCCTTTTGGGGGAGAACTTTTGCGGGGGAGGGGAACCTTTGCAAAGGTTCCCCTCCCCCGCGCCCCCTCCCCTCGAAAACTTTACTCTGGTCGCTCCAAGCTTTCGTAACGCGTCTGCCGCCACTTTGTCCGCCGGTCCCCC
>NZ_CALUWS010000013.1 GCF_944324525.1 uncultured Desulfovibrio sp. | reverse complement strand
CCCAAACCCGGGGAAGTAAAGCCCAACTTTGTCCTGTGGGCCAACTGGACCCCGCAGATGGAACAGGATTTCCGCGACCTTATCCGCGAGGCCGAGCAAGAGCTGGCGGCGGAGTCCGCCCCCGCTGACCGGCCCCCCAGCTCTTTCCTCCTTCAAGATGGCGAAAAAAAGCGGCTTCAGGCGTCCCTGAGGCCGCTTTTTTGCCGCCATACACATGCCACGGGCTATTATTCTAGAGCGGATTCGCATTGAAATTATGTCTAATTTTCATGCTGACGCTGCCTTCATCCTACGGAAAAAACGTGGTTTTTTCGTGTGTCGCTTGCGGGCAGTCGCTCTCGCGACTACCAGAGCAATCCCCATTTTCCATGTGGAATCGTTCTATCAGCAGCAAAGCAGCCTTTTCCCCGCATGGTGACGCTTCCTGACTGCATAGAGCATGCGGTGTACGCCGTTGCCGCTCGCCCTTCTCTTCCCCGCGCCTCGCCTGTGAAACAATCCCGCTTCCCGCGGATGCCGTCCGCACGCTGTCCAGTGAAGAGCGGGCAAAAAAACAGACGTATCTCCCGGTCCCGCATATTTTAGCTATCCTATTACCTTTATTCTATGTTTTATTTTTTCCTCTTTTCCTACCGTTTCCCCTTGCCAACAAAAGCGTCTTGATATAAATAAAACTATATTTGTGACGGCGCGCCGGCAAGGCCGCACCATCGGCGTGGCATCCGCGAGGATAGGCTGAACGGCATGGAGCCGGACGAAAGCGGAAAGGTCATTGCCGCATCCGCGGCATCAGGAAAGTCTATGCGCTGGTTTGAAGGGTGGAAAACGACGTTGCCTGACGGCACAGCCTGCGGCGGGGAGGACATCCTCTTCGACCCCGCTTTCGAGGCGCTGCAAGCCGAGGTCAACAAGAATGACGGCCTGCAACCGGACATGCGGACCGACTGGGGGCTTGTCCTTGAGATGGCGACAAACCTGCTGTCGACCAGGGTCAAGGATCTCTGGGTCTTTTGCTATGGGTGTCGGGCTGTCTATGAGCAGAGCGGCATTTCCGGCCTTTCGGCAGCTATCGAGATCACCACCCATTACGTAGCGACCTGCTGGGACGAGCTGTACCCGGCGGTCACACGTCCCGCACGCCGGGCCGCGCCCCTGCTGTGGCTGGTGGGCAAGCTTGAGATCCTTATGCCCGCCGGGAGCTTTCCCGTGGAACGGCAGGAGGCCTACGAGGCATTGCGGCAGTCCCTGTCAGCCCTGCAGGAAGAACTGGATGCGCGCATGGGGGAAGCCGCGCCGTCATTCCGCAATATCCTGCGCGCCATCCCTGTCAAAAAGGAAACGCCGCCCGCCAGGCCCGCCGCCCCGGTCGCGCCCACGCCCGCCCCGGCCCCCGTCCTCCCTTCCGAGAGCGCCCGCGTGGTGGCCAATCTGGACGGGGACGGCCGTGTCCCTGATTCCATCCTGCCGCAGCTGCTGCGGGCCACCATCGAGCAGACCCAGCAGCTGGGCATGCACTACCTCAGTCAGGATATCCGCGACTGGCGCGTCTATCTTCTGCACCGGACGGCGCTGTGGACGACGGTCGTCCAGCTTCCGCCCGCCAATGGCGAAAAAGTCACCCAGTTGCGCATGGTGCTGCCGCAGGACAAGGCCCTGGCCTACAGTTCGGCCGTGAGCAGCAAACAGTACGAAAGCGTGCTCCCCCAGCTCGAACGTACCATGCGCAAGGCCCCTTTCTGGTTCGACGGCCATCATCTTGTGGTGCAATGCCTTGACGCGCTGGGGATACATGATGCGCGGGACATCGTATGTCAGATACTGCGCTGCTTCCTGCAACGCTATCCCGAGCTGCTCGGCTACAAATTCCATGACGGAACGCCCTTCGCCTCCCCCGCCACGATCCAGTGGCTGGAGACCCTGCGCAACAAGATACCGACCGAGGAAGAGAAGAAGGTCTCCCCGCAGCCCGGCGATGCGGAACAGGCGCGGCGGGAAGACAGGTTGCTCAGTCAGGCCGTGGCCATTGCGGAGGAACAGAATTTCGAGCGTGGCCTTGCCTCGCTCGGGCCGGGGGTCTCCGGCAAAAGCCGGCAGGCGATCCTGCATGGCCTGCTGCTGGCGCGCTACTGCCTGCGTGCGGGGCGGCCCAAGGCGGGCAGGGAACTGCTGCAGGAGCTTTATTCCCGGCTGGAAGAGTGGGATCTGCTGGACTGGGAGCCGGAATTGGGGGCGAAGATCCTGGCCCTGCTCGTGCAGTCCGGCGGAGGCAAGGGGCAGGAGGCCATGCGACGCCGCCTCTATTCCCTGCAGGCTGAAGCCGCCATCAAATTGTTTGAATGACCAAACGGAGGAATCAATGGCCAAAGACTCGTCCATCGCTCCCAAGGAGCGGATCAACGTGACCTTCCGCCCCGCTACCGGCGGCGCGCAGGAAGAGATAGAACTGCCGCTCAAGGTCATGGTCGTGGGCGATTTTCTGCAGCGCCATGACGGCAGGCCGCTTATCGACAGAAAGCCCGTAAGCGTCAACAAGAACAATTTTGCCGACGTGATGGCAAAGCAGAATCTGGAAGTGCGGCTTTCGGTACGCAACAGGCTGACGGACAGCGAGGATCCCGGCGACCTGCCGGTCAGTCTTTCCTTCCAGAGCCTGCGCGACTTTGAGCCGGAAGGCGTGGCGCGCCAGATCCCCGAGATGAACAGCCTGCTCAAGCTGCGGGACGCGCTGATCTCGCTCAAGGGGCCTCTCGGCAATGTCCCGGCCTTCCGCGCCGCGCTGGAGGACGCCCTGCATGATGAGCGCCAGCGACGCCAGATCATGGAGGAACTCAATATCTCCCTTTCCGACGGGGAATCCGGCAAGGGTCCCGATCAACCGGGTGAGGACGCGTCCGGCGACGCCCCCTCCGGCGATAACGACAAGTAGCGGGCGCCGCCGCCAAGGAGCATGAACGCATGAGTCAGTTGCAGGAGCAAACAAGCCAGTCCACGGGGTCTTCGCTGCTTGATTCCATCATCAGCCAGACCTCCCTGACGCCCGAGGACGAAGGATATGAGGCCGCCCGTCTGGGCATCAGCGCCTTCATCGAGGAGATGCTGAAGCCTGTCCACGCCGGCGAGAAAGTCCGCAAGGCGGCCGTTGACCACATGATCGCGGAGATCGACCGCCGTCTGTCCGCCCAGATGGACGAAGTGCTGCACGACAAGGTCTTTCAGGAAATGGAATCCGCCTGGCGCGGCCTCAAGCTGCTGGTGGACCGTACGGATTTCCGGGAAAACATCACCGTCGAGATGCTCAACATCACCAAGGACGAGCTTCTGGACGACTTTATCGACTCGCCCGAGATCGCCCAGTCCAGCCTGTACAAGCAGATATACACGGCGGAATACGGCCAGTTCGGCGGGCATCCGGTAGGCGCCATCATCGGCAATTACTATTTCACCCCCACCGCCATGGACATGCGCCTGCTCCAGAGCGTGGCCAGCGTGGCCACCATGGCGCACGCTCCCTTCATCGCGGCGGCCGCGCCTTCCTTTTTCGGCCTGGGGGACGGTTCCTTCCAGCGCCTGCCCGCGCTCAAGGATCTTCAGGACATTTTCACCAGCCCCGCGTACACGAAGTGGAACGCCTTCCGCGAGTCGGAAGATTCCCGCTATGTGGGCCTGACCGTGCCCCGCTTTCTCCTGCGCCAGCCCTACGACCCGGAGGAAAACCCGGTCCGGGCCTTTGTCTACAAGGAAACCGTGGACGACAACCACGCCAATTTCCTCTGGGGCAACACGGCCTTCGCCTTCGCCACGCGCCTTACCGACAGCTTCGCCCGCTACCGCTGGTGCGCCAACATCATCGGCCCCCGCTCCGGCGGCGCCGTGGAGGACCTGCCCATCCACCTCTATGAGAGCCTCGGCGACATCGAGATGAAGATCCCCACCGAAGTCCTCATTTCCGACCGCCGCGAATACGAACTTGCCGAACAGGGCTTCATTGCGCTGACTATGCGCAAGGGCTCGGACAATGCGGCTTTCTTCTCGGCCAACTCCTGCCAGAAGCCCAAGTATTTCGGCATTTCCGAAGAAGGCAAGAACGCCGAGCTCAACTACCGTCTGGGCACGCAGCTGCCTTACCTGTTCATCATTTCCCGCCTTGCCCACTACATCAAGGTGCTGCAGCGCGAAAACATCGGCTCGTGGAAGGAACGCTCGGATCTGGAAAGGGAGCTGAACACCTGGATCCGGCAATACGTCGCCGACCAGGAGAATCCCAGCGCCGATACCCGCAGCCGCCGCCCCCTGCGCGATGCGCGCATCGTGGTCTCGGACGTCGAAGGGGATCCGGGCTGGTATCGCGTCTCCTTAAGCGTGCGCCCGCACTTCAAGTATATGGGCGCCTACTTCACCCTTTCCCTCGTGGGCAAGCTGGAGAAGGAATAGACCGTGGCGGGGAGTCTGTTTGAAAGGCTGACCCTGGGACAGGCCGGGGCGGACATGAGCGAGGACGAGTCCATCCGCGGCAATCTGTCCCGCGTCCTTGGCGCGCGTCAGGGGGCCGTCCAGGCGCTGCCTTCTTACGGACTCCCCGACATCAATGATCTCACCCTGTCACGCAGCGAGCTGCAAAGCATGCTCAGCGCCGCCATAGAACGGCTCGTCGCCGATTATGAACCGCGCCTCCGCAATCCCCGCGTCGTCAGTCTGCCCATGCGGGAGGACGCGCCCTTTACGCTGCTCTTTTCCATCCAGGCGGAAAAGATACGGCACGACGGCCGCCTTGAACCCTGGACATGGACGGTGTCCGTGGACGAAGGCAAATGCCGGAGCAGAGCATGAGCTTCAACCATTATTATGAAAGGGAGCTGGTCGCCCTGCGGACCCTGGGGCGGGAATTTGCCGCGAGCAACCCCGCGCTTGCTCCCTTTTTCAATACTCCCGGCAGGGACCCGGACGTGGAGCGCATCCTTGAGGGGGTCGCCTTTCTTACCGGTCGCCTGCGCGAAAAGCTGGATGACGAACTGCCGGAGATCACCTACGCCCTGTTCAATCTGCTCTGGCCCAACTATCTGCGGCAGTTGCCCGCCTGCAGCGTCATCCAGTTCCGGCCGTCGGAGGGGCTTTCCCGAAGCGCCTTCATCCCCCGGGAATCCGTGGTGCTGTCGGAAGCCGTGGAGGGCACGCCGTGTACGTTTCGCACGGCTTACGACACGGAAGTCATGCCCCTTGAGCTTGCCGATCTTTCCTTCACCACACGGGACGGCGAGGCGGTCATGGCCTTGCGCTTTCGCAGCGAGAGCGCCACGCTGGACCAGATCGCGCCGCGCCGGCTGCGCCTGTTCCTGACCGGCGAGACGAGCATCGTGCATACCCTGTACTACCTGCTTGTGCGCCGGCTGCGCTGCCTGCGCCTCCATGCCGTGGACGAGACAGGCAAGGACACGCGCCTTGCGGAATGGGAGCCCAACGTGCGCCCTGTGGGCTTCGCGCATGACGAGGTGCTTTATCCCTATCCGCCCAATTCCTTTCCCGGCTATCGCATCCTTCAGGAATATTTCTGTTTTCCCGAAAAATTCCATTTTCTTGACATCGATTTCGGCGAGAGCTTTACGGGAGACAACCTGAGCCGGGCCGGAAGCTGCCGGGAGTTTGTCCTGCACTGCGTGCTGGAAGAGCTGCCGCCGAATTTCGAGTCCTACTCCCGGGAAAACGTGCGCCTGTTCTGCACGCCCGTCATCAATCTCTTTGCCCGCTCCGCCTCGCCGCTCACCTGGGATCACAGGCAGACGGAGTACCGCATCGTGCCCGACCCCAGATTTCCCTATCATTATTCGGTCCACAGCGTCACCCATGTGGAGAGCTGGGACACGGCGGGCAAGCGCCACAGGGAATACCAGCCGTTCGAGTCCTTCGAGCACAAGCGGGGCGGCGAGAAGGCCGCCTACTACCGGCTGCGCGTGCAGCCCTCGGCCACGGACGAAAGCGTGGAGACCTATATTTCCCTCGTTGCCGATGACGATGGAGAGCTGCCGCAAAGCGCCACCCTGTCCATGGATCTTGTCTGCACGAACCGCATGCTGCCGCTGCGGCTGGGCGTGGGCGACATCTGCCGCCCGTCGGACAGCGGCGATGCGGCCATTCCCTTCACGAACATCATCCCCGTCACCCCACCCTTCGCTCCGCCGCTGGAAGGCGACGCCCTGTGGCGTCTCCTGTCCAACATGTCGCTCAATTATCTTCCGCTGACCAACATCAACGCGCTGCGCGGCATCGTGGCCACCTACGATTTCCGCGCCCTGCATGACAGCCGCAGAGCGCGCGTGCTGGAAAGGATACTGGACGGCATGACCGGCATCCGCATGCAGGAGACGGACCGCATCCATGAAGGGCTCCCCCTGCGTGGCGCGGTGACGGAACTTTCGCTTATGTCGCGCAGTTTTTCCTGTGAAGGGGAAATGTTCCTGTTCGCCTCCGCGCTCAATGAATTTCTGGCCCTCTACGCCACGGTGAACAGCTTCCATCAGCTTATCGTGCGCGAGGAAAAAAGCGGAGAAAGGTACATATGGCCGCCACGACTGGGCAAGCTGACGCTGTGATGGCGCCGGCGGCCGCCCTCCCCGCTTGCCCGCGCAAGGGAAAGACCGCCGTCTACAGCAGGCTTGAGGAATCTCCCGGCAGTTTCGCCTTTGCGCAGGCCGTGCGCATGGTGCGCCGCTATCTGGCCTGTCAGGGGGTCGGCGCGCCGGAAAAGGCCCTGCGCTTTCGCGTCAATCCCAATCTTTCCTTTCCGCCGGGAGACATGGAAAGCCTGACCTTCAGCGGGCAGGGCGCGGACACACGGGCCATGCTGACGCTCAACCTCATGGGCCTGCATGGCGCGGCGTCGCCGCTGCCCGTCCATTTTTCCGAGCATGTGGCCCAGCACCAGGATGATGCCGATGCGCTGCGGGATTTTTTCGACATCTTCAATCACGGCTTTATCGACATCCTGTACGGCGCATGGTGCAAGTACCGCTATTACCTGCAGTATCAGGATGGCGCGACGGATGCGCTGTCGCGGCGCTTCCTCGGCTTCATCGGCATGGGCTATGAGCAGCTGCGCGGGAAGGAAGGGCTCAACTGGTCGCGTCTGCTGGCCTATATGGGGCTCATCGCCTTCAAGAGCGATGCGGCCGGCTCGCTGGAAAGCACGCTGCGCCATTACTTTTCCCACGAGGCGGTGCATGTGGTCCAGTGCATACGCCGCATCGTGCGCATCCCCGAAGATCAGCTCTGCCGTCTCGGCGTCGCCAATTGCCGCCTGGAAGGGGACTGCCTGCTGGGCGAACATGTTGCCGATCAAACGGGCAAGTTCCGCATCCTCATTGCCGGTCTCTCGTGGCAGCGCTTCAATGCCTTTCTGCCGGATCAGGCCATTTTCGCCGAACTCGCCATGCTGGTGAAGATGGTCCTGCGCTCCCGCCTGCAGTTTGACGTCGAGCTGCGCCTGCGGCCGGAGGAGATCCGCCCTCTCACCATCGGCGATGCCTCGGAAACGCGGCTCGGCTGGTCCTCCTGGCTGGGGGACGGCGGCGACGGCATCGTGATTCTGGAACCGGGCTATCAGGAGAACTTATGGTAAACATGAATCTTTCCGCGTTGATCACAGCTCTCGACGCCACGTGCCGCGATGCGCTGGAAGATGCCGCCGCCCTGTGCGTCAGCCGGGGCGGTCACGAGATCGGTCTGGAAGACTATCTGGAGAAGCTGCTCGACACGCGCGAGATGCGGGATCTTGCCGCCCAGTTCGACCTGTCCCTCGAGCGTCTGCGCTCCCTGTTCGGCGGCCGGCGCTCCCCGGAAAAGCCGCACGGGAGGTCGGCGCCGGTTTTCGCGCCCCTGCTGATCGAGTTCATCCAGGAGGCTTACCTCATAGCCAGTCTTGAACTGGGACGCGAACAGATCGACGTTTTTACTCTTGTTCTGGCGCTGCTGGTCAATCCGGCGCGTTACGGCATGCTGCCCTGCTTCCGCGAACTGGGCAACATCCCCGCCGATGCGTTGAAGCGCCTCATGGCGGGACTGGGCGAGGCCTCCTCCGGCCGGCCGGCCGGGACTTCCGCCCCGCGCGGCGAAAGCTTTCTGCAGAAATACGCGACGGACTTCACGGAAGAAGCGCGACGGCGGCACATCGACCCCGTTTTCGCCCGCGGCCCGCAGATCCGGCAGATGGTCGACATCCTTACCCGCCGCCGCAAGAACAATCCCATCCTTGTGGGCGATCCGGGCGTGGGCAAGACCGCCGTGGTCGAGGGACTGGCGCTGAAGATCGTTCAGGGCGACGTGCCCGATGTCCTGGCGGGAACGCGCCTTGTCGGACTGGACATGGGACGCCTGCAGGCCGGAGCGTCCGTCAAGGGCGAATTTGAGAAGCGCCTCAAGGGCGTCATCGACGAGATCAGGTCGTCCGAAACGCCCACCATCCTTTTCATCGACGAGGCGCATACCCTCGTCGGCTCGGGCAATGCCGCGGGCAGCGCCGACGGCGCCAACTTGCTCAAGCCCGCGCTGGCCAGAGGCGAAATGCGCACCATCGCCGCCACCACCTGGAGCGAATACAAAAAATATTTTGAAAAGGACGCGGCGCTGGCCAGACGCTTCCAGCTCGTTCGTCTTGATCAGCCCACGCAGGAGGAGACGCTTGCCATCCTGCGCGGCCTGATCCCCCATTACGAGCAGGCCCACCATGTCTATATCCGCGATGACGCCGTACGCAGCATAGCGGAACTCTCCACCCGCTACATCAGCGGCCGCCAGCAGCCGGACAAGGCGGTCGATCTGCTGGATACGGCCTGCGCCCGCGTCAAGGTCAGCCTGGGAGCGAAGCCGGCCCTTCTGAGCGCGCTGGAAGAAGAGCTGGCGGTCATCCAGCGCGAATTGCAGGCCCTGGAGCGCGACCAGAGCCAGGGCGTCATCCCCGGCGACACTGAGGAGAGCGCCGCCCGTCATGCCCGCCTGCGGGGACAGGCCGCCCGGCTGACGGAGCGCATCGAGTCCCTCTCTTCCCGCTGGAAGCGGGAAAAAGAGCTGGTAACGGCCATCCTGGCACGGCGAAAGGCCGTGTTTGAGGCCGCTGAGACGGCGGAGACCGCCGAGCCGGACAGGCCGAAGGAACAGGCCGGAGAGACGCCCGCCGCCCCGACTGAATCAGCCTCCCTGGAGACGCTTGCCGCCCGCCTGCGGGACGAACAGGGCGAGTCCCCCCTTGTCTTTTATGAAGTGACGCCGCAGCTGGTGGCCGAGATCGTGGCCGAATGGACGGGCATCCCGCTGGGCAAATTGACGGAAGATGCGGCCTGCAGGCTCTCCCACCTCAAGGAGCACCTCCTTCGCCGTATCCGCGGGCAGGACCATACCCTGGAAATGCTGGAAAAGGCCGTGCTGGCCGCGCGCACCGGCCTGAACAATCCCCATGCGCCCACAGCCATTTTCCTGCTTGTGGGCCCCTCCGGGGTCGGCAAGACGGAGACCGCCCTGGCGATCGCCGATGAGCTTTACGGCGGCGAAGACATGCTGATCAGCATCAACATGTCGGAATTTCAGGAAAAACACACCATCTCCCGCCTTATCGGCTCGCCCCCGGGCTATGTGGGCTACGGCGAAGGCGGCAGACTCACGGAAGCCGTGCGCCGTCAGCCGTATTCCGTCGTGCTGTTCGACGAGGTGGAAAAGGCCCATCCCGACGTCCTCAATCTTTTTTATCAGATGTTCGACAAGGGCGTCCTCGTCGATGGAGAAGGCAGGGAGACGGATTTTCGCAATACGATGATCTTTCTGACCTCGAACCTGGGCAGCGACATCGTGGCGGCCCTGTGCGAGGACGAAACGCCGCCGGACCCCGCCACGCTGGTGGAGGCCCTGCGCCCTGCCCTGACGCAGTTTTTCCGCCCCGCCCTGCTCGGACGGATGACCATCGTCCCCTACATGTCGCTGCGGCCTGACATCATGCGGGAACTCGTGGACATGAAGATATCCCGCATCGCGGCCCGCCTTTTCGCTCAGCACCGCCTCCCTCTGGTCTGGAGCGACGAGGTCGCGGCCTCCATTGCGGCAAGCTGTACGGTGACGGATGCCGGCGCGCGCAATATCGACCACATCATCAATGCCTCCCTGCTGCCCAGGATCGCCTCGGCGCTGCTGGCCGGCAGGGGACATGGCGGCCGGGCGCGGATATGCGTCGAGCTGGATCAGGAACGGGGGAGCTTCGTCTGCTCCATGACGAAAGACGGGGGACGGGGATGAAGCCTCCGCTTCTGCTTGCCCTTTGCCACCGGCTGCGGGATCAGGCCGGGGATCATGCCGCCATTTCCCGGGCGCTGGCGGAAAGCGTCCGCGAGCTGGAGGACGCGCGGGCGGTGGGCGTCTATCTGCGGGACTACGCGGGCGAAACGCTGTTTCTTGCCGGTCAGTTCCCCGAAAGCGCCATAAGCGAGGATACCCCCCGTCTGTCCGCCGAGAGCTGGGACGATCCGCTCTGTTATTGCCTGCATACCGGCATGCCCGCCTCCTTCGCGCTGACGGAGGACCTGCCCGAATCGGTGCGGCTCGTCTCCTCTTCGCCGGATATCCGTTCCTGCAACGTCTATCCCGTTCCCGAGCTGGGTTCCGGCGGCATGGGCTGCGTGCTGAGCCTTTGCCGCACTTCCTCGCGCGCGCGTCAGACAGCATGTCAGTATCTTTGCCTGTATGCCGGCGCGCTGCTCGAACTGGCGCGCGGCCACAAGCAAAGCGGCTATGCCCTGCAAAGCCTGGAAAGGGAGATCAGGCAGCTGAAAGCGGACAACAGCGCGCGGCAAAACCTGCCGTTCGCCGGAAGCGGCCCGGCGACGCGCAGCCTGCGCGAGGCCATCGCCCGGGTGGGCGACTCCTCCGCTCCCCTGCTCATCACGGGCGAGACAGGCACGGGCAAGAGCCTGCTGGCCCGCATGGTGCATGACGCCGGCAACCGCCGCAACGGCCCCTTTCTCGCCATCAACTGCGGCGCGCTGACGGCAAGCCTGCTGGAAAGCGAGCTTTTCGGCCATGTCAAGGGCGCGTTCAGCGGAGCCGTCGCCCACAACAAGGGGCTTTTGCGAAGCGCCGACGGCGGAACGGTCTTTCTGGACGAGATAGGCGAGATGCCGCCCTCGCTCCAGGTCGCGCTGCTTCAGGTCCTGCAGGAACACAAGGTGCGGCCGGTGGGGGGCGCGACATTCCACCCCGTCAATATGCGCATCATCGCCGCCACCAATCGTGATCTGGAGGAAGCCATGAAGGCGAACGCGTTTCGCCGCGACCTCTATCACCGGCTGGCCGTCCTCAAGATACACGTCCCTCCTCTGCGGGAACGCCGGGAGGATATCCTTGAGCTTGCTTCGCTGTTCCTCGAGCGCGGTTGCGCCAAAGCCGGCCGGCCCCCCTTGCGCCTGTCGCCGGAAGCCTGCCTCCTGCTGCTGGGCTATGCCTATCCCGGCAATATCCGCGAACTGGAGGCCATGATCGAGCAGGCGATCAACGGCACTCCCGCTGACTGCTGCCAGCTGGAAGCCGGCGACCTCATTTCCCGGACGGGACGCGAACTGCATCACCTCTCCCTGTCCCATTTCCGGGAAATGCAGGAAAAATGGTTCATCCAGCAGACCATGAAACTCTACGATGGAGATATTCAGGCATGTTCCAGGGCCCTTGATGTTCACCCGCGCACCATTCGCCGCCGTTTGTCCTCCCTTCACCCCTGATGAAGGCCCCGCGGCAGTGTGGACATAAAGGAGGATCTTCATGGAACTCATGCTGGAAATCATCAGCAGACAAAAATTTTCTCTTCATCAGAGCAATGTGCAGCATGTCTTCCGCGAAGTCGGAGGCTACATAGGACGCGACAAGGAATGCGAGTGGGTGCTTCTTGACAAGACGAAGCAGATCTCACGCCGGCATGCCCTTGTCAGTTTCGAGCATGCCGCATTCTTCATTGAGGATCTGAGCACCAACGGCATCTACAGCGCCCTGGGCAGGGAACGACTCGCCAAGGGACAGAAATACCGCATCGAGCATGGAAACACCTATGTCATAGGCGAATACAGCATACAGGCCAGACTCCTGCACGAGCCGGGGTCCTACCTCTCCGAGCAGAGCATCCAGAACGGGGATATCATACCCGCCGGCGAGGTCCTGGCGGAGGATCCCCTGCTCGCCATGGAACAGCAGGACGAACTCAATGCCCGGGAACGGCTCGGTCTCTACAATGATCTGCTGGGCTCGACGCCTGAAAAAAAGACTTTTCAGGCGGATCATACGGAGGCCTCGCTCGGGGCCATGCCGGCGGTGACGCTCGTCCCGGAGGACTGGAACGTGGAGGAGGACGACGACGCGGAGCCCCTCCCCGCTCCGGCGCCGTCGCCCCGGCCGGATGCGCGCTCCGCCGCTCCCGCCGTCCCGCCGGTCCCGGAGGACGTCCCGCCGGTTCCGCCGATCCCGGAGGACGTCGCGCCGCCCCGGATCCCGCAAGATCCCGATGCGCCGGCCCCCGAAGTGGAGGCCTTCTTCCGGGCCCTGGGATTTTCCGCCTCGCCCGATTCCCGTGAGGAGCGGGAGCGCATCATGCTGCGGACGGCGGAACTGACGGCCGCCGCGGTGGAGGGCATGCTCCAGGCCCTGCGCAATCGAGCCGACAGCAAGAACGAGCTGCGGCTGCCCGTGACCACCATGACGCTGGCCAGCAACAATCCTCTGAAATTTTCGCCCACCGGCAAGGCCGCCCTCAATTATCTGCTGGCCCCGCCGCAGGAGGGCTTTCTGCCGCCTGCTCAGGCCATGCTGAACGGCTTTGACGACCTGCACAGCCATAATCTGGGGCTGATCGCCGGGGCGCGCGCCGTCGCGCAGGCCATACTCGCGCGGATCAGCCCCGAGGCCGTCGCTTCCCGCCTGGATGCGACGGGCACGGTGCGCTTTGCCCGGATGCGGCGTCTGTGGAGCGCCTTTGCCAAACTCCATGCGGGCCTGCGTGACGACGACAACGGTTTCACCTCCTTTTTTCTGGATGATTTTGCCCGAGCCTATGAGATGCAGGTCAGAACGCTCAATCCGGCCTGCATGAACCGCCAAGGAGATCTTGAATGAACTTCCGTACCCTCTTCATGCTGCTGGCGCTGCCGGCGCTGATGCTGCTGAACGGCTGCTCCTCTCCCCGCATCGGTCTGGAGGTCGCCAGTCTGCCCAACGTGAATCCCGACAGCTCCAGCCGCCCTTCTCCCGTCATCGTCAAGATATACGAGATGCGCAATGACCTGGCGTTCCGGCAGGGAGACTTCCAGACGCTTTTCATGGAACCCATGAAGGTGCTGGGGGCCGATCTGGTGGCCGCGGACGAGCTGACCTTCGTCCCCGGCGAAGCCCGCACCGTCGCCTATTCTCCCATGCCGGAAACGCGCTATGTCGGCATACTGGCCGGTTTCCGGCAGATGGAGCGCGCCAGATGGCGGGCGGCGCTCCCCGTCGTGCCGGAGGAGGACAATCTGATCCGCATCGAGCTCAACGACACCTCCCTGCTGGTCATCGAGGCGGACGCCGACTGGTCGTCGGAGGAGCGCGTCCGCAGCTATCAGGAACGCACGGGGAAGGCCGAACGCCCCGGGAAGGCCGAACATCCCGGAAAGACCGGCGGCGAAGAACGGCCGGAAGCGAAGCCCGCCCCCGCCGGGGATGGACAGGAAGCGACGGCCGCCCCCGCCGCCGAGTCCGGACAGGAGGCGCAGCCTTCGCCCCGGCGGGAGGAAACGTCCGCTCCCGGCAATGCGCTGCCCAGATCCCGGCAAATCAGCGATAAGTGAGGACGCGCCATGTTGACTGAACGTGTCGTCTGGACGGAAGGGCTCCAGCTTTGTCCCGTGCATTTCCAGCAGCAGGACAGGTATACCGAATCCCAGCTGGCGCAGCGTGGCCTGCTGCTGCCCCGCTACGGCTGGGGCTTCACCGAGTTCGTCATCGACGAGCAGTACCTCAATCTGGGCAAGGTGGTTCTCAGCAAGGCGCAGGGCATCCTGCCCGACGGGAGCCTGTTCGAAATCGGGCATGGTCAGGAGGGCCTGTCGCTCGACGTCGAACCCGGGGTCATGAACCGCCAGGTCGTGCTGGCGCTCCCCATCGCCCTGGAGGGATCGTCGGAGATCCGGGAGGAAAAGAATACAGGACTTTCGACCCGCTATGTCGCGCATGCGGTGACCGTGCGTTCCAACATCGCGGCGGACACGCGCGAGCGCGCCATACAGTGCGCCAGACCCGACCTGAAGCTGATGTTTGCGGACGACGTCAGCCAGAACGGCTACGTCATCCTGCCGATCCTGCATATCGTGGAATGCCGTCCGGACAAATCCATCCTGGCGGACAAGGATTTTACCCCGACCTTCATGCATATGGGGGCGTCGCCGCTGCTTTCCGGCTATCTGCGCGAACTCATCGGCCTCATCAGCCACCGGGCCGACCAGCTCGCCCGCCGCATCAGCAGCGCCGGCAGCACGGGCACGGCCGAGATCGCCGATTTCATGCTGCTCCAGTGTCTGAACAGGGCCGAACCGGTCTTCAAGCATCTGGACACCACCCCCAACGTCACCCCGGAGGACTGCTACCTCCAGCTCCTTTCCCTGGTGGGCGAGCTTGCCTCCTATGTCGAGGCGGGCAAGCGTCCGGGCGACTTGCCCAGATACAATCACCGGGCGCAGTACCAGTGCTTCACCGATCTCATGGAGCTGGCGCGCTTTGCCCTCAGCATGGTCCTTGAGCAGCACGCGGTCGAGCTGCCCCTGCAGCAGCGCAAGTACGGCATCACCGTTTCTCCCATCCACGACCGCAACCTCCTTACCGCCGCCAGCTTCATCCTTGTGGCCTCGGCCGACATGGACCAGGAGACCTTGCGCACCTCGCTGCCGCGCCAGCTGAAGATCGGCACGGTGGAAAACATCCGCGACCTCGTCAACCGGCAGCTCCCGGGCATCCGGATCGCCGCCCTGGCCGTTGCGCCGCGCCAGATCCCCTTCCATGCCGGCAAAAGCTACTTCCATCTGGAGTTCACGTCGGAAGAGCTGGCGCAAATGGAGCTCTCCGGCGGCTTCGCCTTCTATGTTTCGGGGACGTTCCCGGGACTCCAGCTGCAGTTCTGGGCCATCAAGGAGTAAAGCATGAAGCAGGCGGACATCGATCAGACCGTCTTCCTGAACAAGGGGGAGCCCGCTCCGGAGCTGCCTCCTTCCTTCAGGAGGGTAACGACGCCGGTCATGAAAGAAACGCGCAGCGCCATCCCCTATGTGGCGCAGCAGACTTCCGTCATCCCCAGCGTGGCCGGTCTCAATCCGCTGGTCAGCGCCGCCTCGGAGCTGCTGTTGGCCATCGTGCGCATCCGCGCAACGCGCCGGCCGTCGGCCTATGCCCCCGGGGATCCCTCCTCCCCGGAAGGTCACGAGGACATCGAACATCTCCGCGCGGGGCTGGAAGCGGAGATCCGCGCCTTTGAAGGGCGCGCCCTGGCGTCTTCCGACATAGAGCAGGCGCAGATCATCGCTTCCCGCTATGTGCTGTGCACCGCTGTGGACGAAGCCGTCTCCACGTCGCTGTCCGGGGAAAACGGCGAATGGGGCCGGCATGGCCTGCTTTCCACCTTCCACAATGAGACGTGGGGCGGCGAGAAATTCTTTCAGATCCTGGATCGCTGCATGCAGCAGCCCGCGCGCAATCTGTATATCCTGGAACTCATGTACCTTCTCCTGAGCCTTGGTTTTGAAGGGAAATTCGGCGTCCGCGAACGCGGCCCCATCGCCCTGGAAGCCTTGCGAGACAAGGTCTACAAACAGATCCGCCTCCTGCGCGGCGAACCGCCGCAAGATCTGTCCCCGGGGGTGGAGCAGCCCGCCGGGCGGCACCATATCCATGCCTATATCCCGGTATGGCTGGTGCTTGCCGTCTTCCTCTTTGCCATCGGCGTCACCTTTGCCGGTTTTTCCGTCATTCTGGAAAGGCAGACGCTGCCTCTGCTTGACAGCATGTCCGCCCTTTCCGGCTCCCCCCGGGAGGTATTGCCATGAGAGCCTTTTTCCGGGCCGTCGCCAACGCGTTGACCGTTCCCTGGGTGCTTGCCCTTGCGGTGACGCTCTGCCTTGTCCTGTGCGTCTGGTTCTGCGGGCCCTATGTGGCCATAGCGGACCACAAGATACTGGAGAGCCTCGTCTCCCGGCTGGTGGCGACCCTGCTGCTGGTTTTCCTCTGGGGCCTGTTCGTCGCCCTGTCCACCTCCCGCCGCAAGAAGCGGGAGCTTGCCGATCCCGACAAGGCGGCCGCCGCCGAGCAGGTGAGGCGGCAGCGCCTCACGGTGCGCGAGGAGCGCGACTACCTCAGGGACAAGATCCGGCAGGCCCTCCGCATCGTCACGCGCTCGAATTTCTATGGCGGCAAGCGGTCCCGTTATTCCCTGCCCTGGTTTCTGGTCATTGGCCCGGAAAATTGCGGCAAAACCTCGTTCCTGCTCAATTCCGGGCTGCAATTCCCGCTGAACGAACAGGCGGACCGCCACCTCTACCAGCTCAAGGCGACGACGCGCTGCGAAACGATGTTCGCCAATCAGGCCGTGTTCATCGACACGCCCGGGGCCTATACGGACACGCAGCGGGAAAGCGGGCCGCACGCTCTCTGGCGTCTGCTTCTCAAGCGTCTGTTCCAGTCCCGTCCCGCCCGTCCGGCCAACGGCATCATCGTATGCGTCAGCATGCGCGACATGCGGGATGACGACGCGCCCCGACGCGAGCACCTTGCCCGCACCATCCGGGAAAGGCTGAGCGAGGCCCTCCAGACGCTGAAAACCCACGTCCCCGTCTTTCTGGTCTTCACGAAATGCGACGTCATCCCCGGCTTTGCCCAGTTCTTCGCCCAGCTGCCGCGCGTGGAGCGCGAACAGATATTCGGCTGTCCCGCGGGCGACGGGACCGACATGGACATGAGCAGGCTGCGCGAAGAAGCGGGGGAGATGCTCCAGACCCTCAACGCGCAGATCGTCGCCAAGATCCATCAGGAACGCGACCTTGCGGCGCGGGGCGAGATATTCCGCTTCCCGCAGGAGCTGGCCGCGCTTGGCCCCACCATCGAGGATTTCATCGTCGAGGCCTTCGGGCCCTCGCGCTATCACCGGCCTGTCATGTTCAGGGGCTTTTTCTTCACCAGCGCCCTGTCCTCGCAGGATGTCCTCAAGTCCGCCGCACGCGGCGGCGAACTGGCTTTCCAGACCGGCTTCCAGCCCTCTCAGGGCGATTACGCCAAGGGCTTCTTCATCCACCGTCTCCTCCAGGACTGCGTGATCCCGGAAGCGCGCCTGGCCGGGGCGGACAAGGAGCACCCCTGGGCCCTCCGTTTGCGCCGCCACGGGCTGCAGCTGGCCGCCGCCGGTCTCTTCCTTTTTCTGGCGACTTTTCTGGGCATCAGCTTCATGAACAACTATGTGGGCGTGGAGTCCGTCGCCGGCATCCATGCGGCCTTCGCCAAGCAGCGCGACGCCCTCCCCCTGCCGTCGGACGCCAAGGCCGTGCTGCCGGAGCTGGACACGCTGGAAAAGACCCTGCACGTCTTTTCCCCCGAAGAAGACTCCGACATTGCCTACGGCCTCGGCCTCTATCAGGGGGATACCGTGGTGCAGGCCGCGCGGACGGCCTATCTGGACGAGCTCAATGATCGCCTGCTCCCGCAGGTGCGCCGCACGGCCGCGCAGAAGATCGAACAGTCGCTGACCAACGTCGGGGAGCTGAAACCGGCCCTGCGCGCCTACCTCATGCTCTGCGAACCCAAACGCCTCAAGCGGGATTTCATGTCCGAATGGCTCGGCCGCCAGTGGTCCGCCCAGTTCATGGGGGATGCGGCGACGCAGCGCGAGCTTGCGCGTCATATGGACTACGCCATGCTCCACGGCATCCGCCCCGTCGCCCCTGATGAATCCTTGCTGGAAAAGGCGCGCCAGGCCCTGCTGAAGATCCCGCTGGCCGAGCTGGCCTATCAGCAGCTTCAGGAAGAAGCGCAGGAAAGCGGCAAGCCGCCCTTCACCTTCCGGGCCAGTCTGGGAGAGAACATGTCGCCCTTTGACGGCGACACCCACCCCATCCCCTATCTCTATACCCGGAAGGGCTATGAGGAGTATTGCGTGGAGCGCTGCCCCGCCATCATCCGCAGCCTGACCGACGACAGCTGGATCTTCGGTTCCAGCCCGCTCACGCTCAGCTCGCTGGACATGGACCGCATCTACAAGGATGTCCGCGCCATGTATTTTCGCGACTATACGCGCTACTGGACGGAAGCCGTGCGCAAACTCGACGTGCCCTCCCCCCGGACGCTGTCCGCCGCCGCCAGCACGGCGGAACGGCTGACCTCGGGCATATCCCCGGTGACGCTGGTGCTGCGGGAAGTGCGCAACAATACCGACCTCATCCTTGCCGAGACCGAAGCGGAACCCGTGGCCGACGCACTGGAAGCGCAGGCCCAGAAAAAGGCTTCGCGCAAGGCCGGGAGCGTCCTCGGCGCACAGGCCGGCAAGGCCGTTACCAGGAGCGCCGCCGACAAGCTGGCCGCCGCCCGCGCCAAGGCGCGGGACGAGGCCCAAAAGGACGCTCGCGCCGTGCGCCAGTATTTTCTTCCCCTTGTCAGCCTCATAGATGCCGACGGCAACGCCGCCCCGGCGCTCAAGGCCGCGCACGACGCCATGACGGACGTGGGCGCGTACCTGACGAAGCTGCACAGCAGCGATGACCCCGCCCAGCGCATCTTTGCCGCGCTGCTGGAGATCGCGGACGGCAAGGATGAGACCCTGCGGGAACTGGAAAATGCGGCCGGGAAGCTGCCTTCGCCCGTGCGGGGCTGGTACGAAAGCGTCCCCTCCGGCGCTTTGCGACGCATGCTCTACCTTGCCGCCGAGCATATCAACCAGGCCTACGCGCAGCGTGTCGTCCAGGTCTATGAACGCGATCTCAGTCCCTATTATCCCTTTGACGGCAAAAGCGGCAAGGACGTCAGCCTTGACGCGTTCAGCGCCTTCTTCCGCTCCGGCGGCACGCTGGACAGCTTCTACGACGCCTATCTGCGTCCCTTCGTCAACGGCAACGGCACGCTTCGCAGCATCATGGGCCGAACGCTGCCGCTTTCCCCCCAGGCGCTGACCCAGCTTACCCGTGCCAACCGCGTACAAAGCGCGTTCTTCTCCTCCGGCCGGGATCTGGGCATCACGTTCACGCTGGAGCCCTACGCGCTCGATGCCGCCATGAAACAGGTGACGTTCGCCGTGGATAACGAGACCGTGAGCTACTGGCACGGCATGGTGCAGGGGAAAAACTTCTCATGGCCCGGCGATCACAGCCGCGCATGGCTGGAAATGACGGATCTCAACGGCATTGCCAAGCGCGGCGACGCCCGCGGCAACTGGGCGATCTTCCGCATCCTGCAGACAGGCGTCATCAAGAAGCAGGAAAACAACACCTGCCTCATCGAAATACGGCAAAACGGCAGCTGGGCCCAGTTCCTGATCCAGTTCCGAAACCGTCTCAACCCCTTTGATCCGGCCGTGTGTTCCTTCACCCTGCCGGCCTCGCTGCAGTGATGTCCGGCCCCACCCCGTCCGCATATCCCGCAACGGGAGCGCCGCGCCATGACAGGGTTTGTATGGACCGCCCGCCGGCGGCCTCGCGCGCCGCGGGGAGCCTTCCGCCCCTCTTGCGGAAGTCTTCCCGCACGCGCCCGGCGGCGACGGCGCGAAAACCCGGGCGGTCTTTGCGCGAAACGCGCCGCAAGGAATGACATGACCTTCGTCCCGTCCCGCGTCTGTTTGCGGCAGCCCGGCCTCCCTCCGGACAGGCCTCCCGTTCCGCTGCGTATGTTCTGCGGCCTTTTGTGGCTTGCGGTCCTCGCGGGCTGTACGGCCGGCATGACGCCGGAAGGTCGCGGCATACCGGCTTCGCGCGCCGTCACGCTCCGCCGGGAGTATCTTCCACCTTTCGGCGGTCAGACCATCCGGCCGCCGCAACGCATGGCCGATGTGGCCACGCTCTGGATGCCGCTCACCCGCGAGGAGCAGGTCCGGCTTGCCGCCTATGGCGACGTCTCCCCCTGCGCGCCCCCGGCGGCGTGCTTTTCCGTCGCCGCGTGGCTGCCGCCCTCGGAACAGGGACGCATGCGGGAATATGTCTACCGTCTCACCGTCAGCCAGAAGACGGTGACCGGCAGGGTGCTGGCCAGAGCGGCCCGTCTGCTGCCCATGATCTCCGCCATCCTGAAGGAGCAGGGCTTGCCGCCGGAACTGGCCGCCCTGCCCCTCGTGGAAAGCGCTTTCGAGCCTCAGGCGGTCTCTCCTGCCGGGGCCGCCGGACTGTGGCAGCTCATGCCGGCCACGGCCCGCCGTTTCGGGCTGACGGTCGATGCGTCATGCGACGAACGTTTCGATCCCCGCCGGGCCACGGAAGCCGCGGCCCGCTATCTGCGGTGGCTCAATGGTCATTTTCGGGACTGGCCTCTGGCGCTTGCCGCCTACAACTGCGGCGAAGGGGCCATGACCGGCTTTCTGCGCCAATGCGGGGCACGCAGTCTGGGGGAATTGTCCGTTGCCGGCCGGGGCATCGTGCCACAGGAGACCCTGTGCTTTGTCCCCAAATTCGTCGCCGCGGCCTCCGTCATGCTGGCCGGCGGCCATATATCGCGAGCCGATGCGGCCGCGCCGCGCCCGTCGCCCCGGTGGTCAGACCGGCAGGCGCATGCCGCCCCTCCTCCAAGGAAGGTCTCTTCCCCTGTCCGGCCGTCCGCCAGTGACGGCGTGCCCATCCCAAAGGTTCCCGCCATGCGGAGGTTATCCCGATGAACAGCTTTCCCGCATCCCGTCCGGCTCCCTGCGCCGCTCCCCTGCTCAATTCCTGGGGATGGTCGCGGCAGGGAGGACGCGGAACGGAAAATGAAGACGCCTTCCTCAACTGGCCGGAGCGCCGTTGCTGGGCCGTGGCGGATGGCGTGGGCAGCAGCGCCTACGGCGGCAATGCCAGCCGTCTGCTTGTGGAAAAACTCATGACCATCCCCGAAGCCGCCTCGCTGGACAGCCATGTCCGCAATGCCCGCGCCTGTCTGGAGGAGGCCAATGCCCTGCTCGCTTCGCATGCCCTGTGGCCCGGCACGGCGGCCAGCACCATCGTCGCCCTGCTCGCGCACGGAGAACAGGCCGCCTGCCTCTGGTCGGGCGACAGCCGTTGCTATCTGCTGCGCCACGACGTTTTGTACCAGTGCACACGCGATCATACGCTGCGTCAGGAAAAGATCGACAAGGGGGAACTCACCGTCCCGGAGGCCTACCGCATGGTGCGGGGAAACATCATCACTCAGGCCATCGGGGCATCCGCCGCCAGGATAGATGAAGTGCGCTTCACCCTTTGTCCCGGCGATCGCCTCCTGCTGTGTTCCGACGGGCTGACCGGCATTCTGGACGAAACGACGCTCGCCGCGCTGCTGCGCCAGGGCAATGCCCGCGCCTGCGCCGAACGCATCCGGGAAAGCTTGGCAGCCTGCTCCCCGCCGGATGACGTGACCCTGATCACCCTTGTCTGGACATAACGGGCACGGCCCGCTGCCGCCCGTCGGGGCGCTGCCGTCGCGGGAGGCCAGCCTTTTTGCAGTGAAGCGAAAAAAGGCGTTCCCCGTCATCCATCCTCCCAAGCACCCTCCCTTCCCCAGCGCGTTTGTATCGTGGGAAGAGTCGGAAACACCAGGCAAGCCCACCCAAAAGGCACGCGGGGTATGCACGTTTTGCTTTGAGTATTCATTGAAATTGTTTGTAAAAGAGGAAACGGCATGCGCAGCAGAAAAAAAGCCTCTCCCTCACGGCGCGATCAGGGACCGGCACAGACCGGAACCGGCGTCCGCACGGCGCGCGCCAGCGGAGAACACGCCTCCCTGCGCTTCCTGCCGGAACGCCGGCTCGGCGTCGGGGGACTGTGCGAGGTCCATGCCGCCAGGGATCTGCTCAGGCTGGAATACGACGACGGCTTTCCGCAGGTCGCCGTAAAATGCCTGCGTGCGGAATTTGCCCATTCGCCCGTGGCGCGCCGCCTTCTGGCCCGGGAGTTCTTCGTTGTCCGCCATGTGTCGCATCCCGGCGTGGTGCGCGTCCATGACCTGCACGAGGAAAAAGGCCGGCTGTGCCTCAGCATGGAGCTCCTGTCGGGCCGAACGCTGTACGACATGCTGGGTCGGCATCCGGCGGGACTGGGGACGGCGGCCATCCCCCTTGCGCGGCAGCTGTTCCGCTCGCTGGCCCTGCTGCATGGTCTGGGCATAGCGCATGGCGACGTGAAGCCCGCCAACCTCATGCTGGAACGGGACGACCGCCTTGTCCTGTTCGATTTCAACACGGCGGAAGTCCTCCCCCAGCCGGGGCGCGCCGCCTCCCCCATCAGCCAGAGCCTGCGCTCCCATCTCGGCCTGACGACCTACAGCCTGCTGCACGCGTCGCCGGAACGCCTCGAGGGCGGCCCGCCGTCCTTTGCCGACGACGTCTTTTCCGCCTGCTGCACGATCGCCGAGCTGCTCGACGGCGTCCACCCCTTTGCGCGGCGCTCGGCGCTGGAAGCCAGAAACAGCGGCATGCCCCGGCCGCGCCTGTCCATCGGCAGCACGCCGGAAGGAAAAATGCTGCTGCGCGGCCTTGACTTTTCCCCGTCCCGGCGTCCCCCGGCCCCGGAACTGGAAGATGCCTTTCGTCCCCACAACCTTGCCGCCAGGTGCTTTGCCACCTTGCGCGCCCGTCTCACCCCAAAGGAGGTCTGACCATGCCCCTGCCCAAAGCTCTGCTCTGCGTTCTGGGAAAATCTCCCGCCCATGAAGAAGAAAGCCAGCTCCGACAGGCGGGTTTCGCTACCGCCGTCCTGCGCTGGGAGGAACTCGCCGGCCGGACGCAGGACTGGATGCAGCTTTCCGAAATACTTGACGATCCCGCCGTGCAGGCCTGGGTGATGGCCGGCGAGCCGGAAGCCTTCGGCACGGATGTGCTGCGCATGACAAGCCTGCTCGCCCTCTCGCTGCGGCGGGAAAGCCAGCCCGGCACGGCTTTTGTCCTCTACGGTCAGGGGCGGATGCCCGCGCTGCCGCCGCTCATGCGCCATGCGAAAGTCTGCCCGGCGCATGCCCCCTTTGCGGCCCAGCTCATGGCCGCCCGGTTCCGGCCGGGCGCGACGCTCGCCACGCCCTTTCATGTGCGGGCTATCCTCAGCCCCCTGATCGGCTTGTGGCTGGAGATCGCCCCCGCCGGTGGACGGCAGGAAGGTTTCACCATCGGCGTTACGGAAGCGGAGATAAGCGCCTTTGGGGTGGGGCCGCGCGGCGCGGTTCCGCAAAAAAGCCGGCTTGACTATCCCGTGTCGGGCATACAGGGGACCATGAACGGCATCCCCTTCTCCGCCTGCGCGGCCCGCAATGCCATAGGGGAAAACGAGGCCTGTTACTGCAAGGTGGAGGGCATCCCCCGTGGCGTCTTTCTGGGCAACTATCTGCCGGAGACGGAGCAGGACGGGGAGGTGGAGCTGCTCCCCTTCGCCATCGCCTGATGGACGGGCCGTCATTGAAAACGCCAAAACGCTCCAGGGCGTGTCAACACAACTTTTTCAAACAATTTCAATAGATAAAATAAACAGACCCTACACGCTCCGTTTGCCTTCGGGGCAGGGTTGCCTCATGTCCCTGCCCCAAACAAGTAACTGATGGTGTTGACAGGCCGCAAACGTGCAGGAGCACGGGCGGGGGGATGCCCTCCAGCGGCTGGCGGCCGTTGAGCGCGTCCAGCGCCACGGGCATGCAGCAGCCCGCCACGCCGGCGTCGCTCTGACGGACGAGGTGCGGCATGGCTTCCGCCGTGCCGCCTCTCTCAGTCCCGGGTCTTGCGTCCCTCCTCCCGCCCCAGCCAGATCTCCGCCATCCTGTCCAGTTCGGCGCGGCGAGCCTGCCAGTCCGGGCAGACCTGCGTCAGCAGCTGTCGGAAAAAAGGCGAATGCCGGTGTTCGCGCAGATGGCAAAGCTCGTGCAGGATGACGTAGTCGATGCAGTGACGCGGCGTGCGCACAAGATCGGGATTGAGGAGGATCACGCCCTGCGGGGTGCAGCTTCCCCAGCGGGCTTTCATGCGCACCAGCCGCAGGGGCGGCCTGTCCGCCCAGGGGACGAACGGGAGCTGGCGTGCAAGATATTGCGGCAGCAATTCCGCCGCCCGCCGCCGGTACCAGTCGTCAAGACGGCGGCGCACCTCCGCCGCGCGCAGGGCCTGCACGTCCGGCGCTTCACTCCACGGGTAGCGGCTGGGCACCAGCAGTTTGCCGCGCAGCAGACGAACATGCTTGCCCTGCCCTTCATCCACGATGTGGAGCTGATGCCGCCGCCCCAGATAAAAATGCGTCTCGCCGCCCACAAAGCGCAAAGGCAGCGCATGGGCGCGCTGCGCCCGGAAGCGTTCACGCGTTTCAAGGATCCAGCGGCCACGCTGCCGCAGGCTCTCCACTATGCTGTCCAGCGGCAGCGACGCGTCGGCGGCCACGCGTATCTCCCCCGCGGGCGTCACGGATATGCGCAGGCTGCCGCGTGCCGCCGCACGCCGCACAAGACGGCAGGTGAAGCGCTCCGCGCCATAGAGGAAGGAGACTTCCTCCTCTTGCGGCAGACCTGCGGATTTGCCGGACACCATGCCCCCCCGCGTCAGGCCTGTTGCCCGCGCACGCGCAGACTGTGGATGACGTCGCTGATGACGGCCTGGGCCGTCTCGATGGCCTCCTGCAGACAGGCCGGAGCGTCCCCGCTGAAAAAGAGCTCGAGCAGCCCCTTGCTGATGGCCCTTTCCCTGTCATCCATATTGAGGGAGAACTCCCTCCGCGCCCGTGTGGTGATCTCCTCCATGCGCAGGGCCAGCTCCGTCCAGACGTCAAGGGCCGCGCCGTCGTCCGCCGCCTCGTCCGGGGTGTGGCCGCCCAGCCGCATCTTGAGGATGCCGAACCAGATGCGGGCATCGGGATGTTGCGCCAGCCCGGCGGGGATACCCGGCACGCGGTTGGCCTGCACCGTTTTTTCCAGTTCGGCAAACAGCAGGTACTGCTTGACCGGCGCGTCGAACAGCTCCTGACTGCGAGCGATGGCCTGTTTCAGCAGCTCGGAAAAATAGGCGTGCGCATACGGATCGTCGGCCAGTTTCACGTCGATGCTGCGCGTCAGGCGGCTGGCGATGGCCGCGGCTTCCGAACGGGCCTTGCCGTCGCTCCAGCGGGCCGGATCACCCCTGCCCAGATCGTCGACGCGGTAGATGCCTTCCGGCTCCTGTATGGCGACGCCCGCCATGTGCTTGTCCAGCAGATCGCGGATGCTGGCGGTATAGGCGTCGTAGTCCACACTTTCCTGCGCCAGACGGCGTACCTGTTGCCGCACGGCGGCATAGCGGCGCGCCGCCTGCTTGAAATGCTCCCTGTCCGCATCGCTGAAGGAGCGGTCCTCATAAAAGCTTGCGGATTGCAGCGCGACGGTCAGGCAGTTCTCATAGGCGCGCAGGGCAAGATAGAAATCGTCGCGGCGCTTGCGGTTCCTGTCCTCCGGTTTGCCGTCCCGCAGTCCCATATCCGGGGCAAGACGCTGCACCAGCGCCTGCGCGTCCGCCGGATCGATGCCGGTGAACAGGGCGTCCAGCGCCTCCAGCAGCTGCGGCAGGCGCTTGTATTCCGTGGACATGGGCACGCACAGCCCCCGCACGTCCTCCTCCTGGTAGCCCTGCACGCGCTCCGCCAGTTCGGCGTAGCTGGCGATGCTGGTGTCCAGCGCGGAGAGTATCCCCTTGTAGTCCACCAGATAGCCGAACCTTTTCGCTTCATGCAGCCGGTTTACGCGAGCGATGGCCTGGAGCAGCTCGTGCTGCTTCAGGGGCTTGTCGATGTAAAGGACCATATTGCGCGGCTCGTCAAAGCCGGTGAGCAGCTTGCTCACCACGATGAGCAGCTGCGGGGCCCCGTCCGTGGCGAAGCGGTCAAGGATGCGCTGGGTGTATTTGGGTTCCGGTTCCCGGCCGACGTTCTTGTCCCACCAGACCTTGACGGCATCCCGGCTTTCGGCGTCCACGTCCTCGTGCCCTTCGCGGCTGTCCGGCGGCGAGATGACCACGGCCGAGGAGATCAGCCCCTGCCGCTCGAATATCTCCTGATAGGCGACGGCCGCGCCCTTGCTGGAACAGGCGAGTTGCCCCTTCATGCCTTTGGGCAGGGTGAGCAGGTGGGAGGCGATGTCCGCGGCGATGAGCTCCATGCGGCCGCGGGCCCTGTCGATCTGGCTGGAACGGGAGAACTTGCGCTTCAAGTCGGCGCGCTGCCCTTCCGTCAGGCGGGCGGTGATGCGGTCGAACCAGGCGTCTATGGCTTCCTCGTTGACCGAGAGTTCCGGTATCCGCTCCTCGTACAGCAGGGGCGTCACCGTGCCGTCGGCCACGGCCTGCTGCATGGTGTAGGCGTGGATGATGCGGCCGAAGGTCTCTTCCGTTCGGGAGCGCTCCTTTTCCAGCAGCGGCGTGCCGGTAAAGGCGATAAAGGCCGCATTGGGCAGGGCCCGGCGCATGAGCTGGTGCGTTTCCCCGCTCTGGCTGCGGTGGCCCTCATCCACCAGCACGATGATGTCCGGGCTGTCGTTGCGGCATTCCGCGCGCTGGGCCGCGCTGTGGAACTTGTCGATGATGGTGAAGAGGATGCGCTCCTTTCCCCCGCCCAGCTTTTCGGCCAGCTTGCGGCCCGTGCGCACGCGGGCTTCGGCCGCCTCCTTCTTGCCGAGGATGCCGCTCTTCAGGAAATTTTTCAGGATCTGCCTTTCCAGATCCACACGGTCCGTGACCACCACGATGCGGCATTGCTTCAGCTCCGGCAGCAGGACGAGGGCCTGCGCCAGCATGACCATAGTATACGATTTGCCGCTGCCCGTGGTGTGCCAGATGACCCCGCCGCCGCGCTTGCCGTTCTCCACGTTTTGCAAGCGGCGCAGCATGGCCCGCAGGCCGAAGACCTGCTGATAGCGGGCCGCCAGCCGGTGCAGGCCGTCGCGCCCGGTCTCGAACAAGGTAAAGTAGCGCATGCCGTCGAGCAGACGCCGCGGATGCAGCAGGCCCGCTATGCAGCGATCCTGCCCGGTGAGCACGCCCTGCCGCGCCACGCGCCAGGCCTCCCCGGCGTCCGCGGGCCGCCGCGTCAGGATGGCGGCGGCATCGTCCGCGTTCGCGCCCCGCTTCCAGGCGGCTATGGCGGCATCCGGCGTCTCCTCCTCCCGCCAGCTCGCCCAGAAGCGCGCAGGCGTGCCGCACGTCCCGTATTTGCCGTCCGCGCCGTCCACGGCAAGGGCCATCTGCGTATAGATGAAAAGCTGCGGGATGTATTCGCGCCCCTGATTGCGGATCATCTGGGAAATGGCCTGCGTGTACGGCGGTTTGCCGTCGCAGCCGGGCAGATCCGGCCGCTTGCACTCCACCACCGCCAGCGGCAGGCCGTTCACATAACAGACGATGTCCGGCACGACCTTGTGCAAGCCCGCCGCATCCAGCACGGCCAGCTCTTCCGTGACGTGCCAGACGTTGTTTTCCGGCTGTTCCCAGTCCAGCACGGAGATGGTGCAGTCCGTGCTCCTGCCGTCGATCTCTTCCGTGACCGTGATCCCGAGGCGCAGCAGGTCGTAGATATGTTCATTGGTGGGCACGAGCCCGTCCCGCAGAGGAGGACACAGGGCGGCGACGATCTTGTCCACATTGGCCGGGGACAGGGAAAAGGCCGCGCCCCCCACCTGAAAGGTGCGCTCCTCCAGCCAGCGCCGCAGGACAGGAACCAGCACCACCGCGCCGCCCCGGCCATCGGCCGCCCCGCGCAACGCATTGGCCTGCTCCGGCGAAAGATAACGATAGCCCATGCCGCACAGCAATGCCAGCGCGGGCAGCTTGGAAAGGCGGTCTTCCGGTGTGAGGTGCATGTGAGTCTGTCCTCTGGGGGCATGTTGCGGGGGGAAGGAAACCCCCTTGGCTGGCGCGCAAGGGGGTTTCCTTCCCCCCGCGCCCCCCATCCTTCCCCCAACGCGCTTTATTCAGGTCGATCAGAGGTACGGTAACGCGGTCGCTTTCCCTTCGGCAACCGTCCCCCGGCAGCATGGACGAGGCGAAAAAGCAAAAGTTCAGCAGCAACGCCCATACGCGGCCAGGTCGCTGTCCCTCGACCAGATATAGACCTCGGATGTAGTATCACCATTTAATTGAAATCATGTTCATTTTCCGTATATAATTAATAAAATTTGCTTTCAAATAAAAACATTTATTTTTAAAATTAGACTCATTGAAAGTTTTATCAGATGTGTTTAGTATATCTCTAATTATATACATATCAGAATTAGTCAGCCCTATTTTATTATCTAAAATATGAATTCCATGTTGTATAACATTTACAGAGCAAAATATCCATCTGGCAAGTTCAGCATCTTGAGACTCTCCAACAAACTTTACAATACTGTCGTCAATATTGTCATTCAGAACTTTATTGGTAATATCTCTGTCAAATGAAAAAATAAACATTGACAATAGAAATATAAAGCTATCTATATTATCGTCCTGTAATGAGAAATCATCTGCGATGGTTTTATATATTTTTATATTTTTAACAAATTTTTCAATACCTCGCAAGCTTATATTGTGCTTCACAATGATATGGTCAGAAATTCTTTTACAAAAACTTTCTTCTTTTCTGAGCACTTCTATATCATTGAATTCATTTTTAAGCAAAATACTGGCAGCACTTTGATGGTTTATTATGTGCACAGAAGGGATGTTGATAGATAAATTGACAAACTTCTCCAGATACACGTCCGCGTCCACGTCTTGTCCGTAGCGCTTGCGGATCACAGCCTTGAGCTGTTGCATATTGGCGATAAAAACAAATTTGATGCCGGGGACGTCAAATACATGTTTGACAAGTTCCAGAATGCTGAGGGCAACGTCCGGCCGGCAGCGGTCCAGCTCATCGATAAAGAAGAGGATGGGCCGTTCTTCGGCGGCCTTGGCCATGACGTTTTTCAGGGCATCAATATTTCCTTGTGCATTGGCATACTGATCCAGCAGCTTGTCCACGGTCTGCTCGACAAGCGCATCAGCGCCCTCACTGGCGGCCTCGGCCAGCTCTTCGGAAACTTCTTCCAGATCCTGCTTGAAAAGATGCGCAAACGCGGCCTTGCCCGCGACCTTGCCCAGCGTCTTCACCACGGGCAAAGCTTTTCGGCTGATTTCTTTTTTCTTTTCTTCGGGGAACTCGGCCCGGATGGCGGCCAGGATGCAGAGCAGCGGATCGTCCACGGTCTCGGAAGCGAAGGCATCCAGATAGATGATGGCCCGTTCCGGCGGCAGGGCCGCAGCCTGCACGGCCGCGGGGCGACTCTCGTCCGCTGCGGGCTGGGATGCGGTGTCCCCCGGCATGGCGCCACCGGCCGCGCCTGCCGCTGTCCGATCCGCACGGGCAGTAACCTCTTGGGCGCTCGCCTGGCGCTGGGCGTCCTGCTCCTTTATCAGATTGATGAGCTTGCGGCAGAACTCCGTCTTGCCCGTGCCCCAACCGCCGTCGATGACCATCGGGCAGAAGTCCACATCCGCATCCAGCAGCTTGATGATGTTTTCGGCAATGGCCTTGCGATTGAATTCATCACGGTCTGCAAACGTTATGTTTTCAAGAGAAACCGAAGCGTCCATACGCATCTTCTAAAGCATTCTCCGTTTGAAAGGCTTCGCGATTCACACCATCCTGGCGCTTCGCGGAAAAATCGCTGTCTTTCCGCCTGCTTTGGCCGGGCGGCTTTGCTGTCGCCTCACGTTTTATCTTTTTCAAAGAAAAAACGCTCTAGACCCGCACCCGGCGCTTGCCGGTGAGCAGTTGTTGCATGAGGGCTTTCTTTTCTTCCCGCAGGCGGGCGGCCTTCTGTTCCAGCAGGGCTATTTCCCTGTCCGCCGCATCCAGCACGGCGGCAATGGCGCGTTGTTCGTCGAGGGGAGGGAGTAAAACAGCAATTTCAAGAAATTGTGTTTTTGAAAGGTTATATCGAGTAGCTCCTTGAGCAAGAGATGCTATGTTTCCTCTAAATTTGTTACCTCTAAACAAAAAGCGAGCATACTGAGGTAAGAGTATTGAAAAATTTTTCATTCTAAAACCAAAGCAGAAAGAATTTAAATAAACATTTTCAATATGATCAAGAAAAACAGATGACATTCCTACTTCATGTGGGGTTTCTGATGAAATCGTAAATAATATGTCGCCATATTTGACACAATTTTGTTTTTCATTATCATAAATTATAACTTTTTCAAAATTTGTATTATCTACAAATGAATTCTTAAATACATTCAAGTAAGGTATAAAAAGGGTTCCTTGACCAAAATCCTCTTTTGATTTTCCAGTCAAGCCTGCATACGTAGTTCCAATTTTTTTTAATTTTACTAGTTCCCACTCCCCACTGAATCCCGGCAATCTGCGCTTGCCTGTCAAAAGCTGCTGCATGAGGGCTTTTTTCTGCTGGTGGCTGTTTTCCAGCATGGCATCGGCCGTGCTGATGGCCTTATCCCATGTGGAAAGGATGGCGGCTATCTTTTTTTGTTCAGAAAGAGGAGGCAAATTAATTTTATACGGAAGTATATGCTTATTATTAATTTGAGGAATAGACGATATGTCAGCAATTCGATATAACCCAGAATATTTTATAAAATAATAAATAAATTCTGTATGACATACAGAACCAATTGGATAAACAGCCATCATGTTTGTATCCAATCCGATATGGGTTGCCGCAATACGAACCTTATTATTCATTATTGCCGCCCCACGTTTTGGGAAAATAACAGACATAAGAGGAATACAGTATTTTTCATCAAAAAAATACTGCTTACTATTTTTTTGATATTTATCACAATTATTTAAATCATCAACCTTGACATACGGATAAGTCCCGTCATCCTTGGGATCGACAATTTGAGGTGCGTATCCAGAATATATTTTTACACATTTACCAAGCGTAGTCTCTTTCCACCCTTCCGGCAGCATAGCGTCATCCTCACACTCTGTTTCGCCCGCGCAGGCTGTCGGGGCGGCTGATTGAACAGTAACAAAAACGGCAAGGCTCAGGCAAGGCAGGCCCTCACCTTTGGGGGCTTACGGTTTTTCGCTGTGGTACGCCTCCTGCGGGGACGTTGTGCATCAGGAAAGCGGCGGCGTTATCGCAGCGCCTGATTAACCTGATTAAAGCGCGCTGGGGAAGGGATAGGGGGAGTTTGAGGGGGGAAGGGAAACCCCTCTCGCGCTAGCAGCGACCCGACGGGCGGCCGCAGGCCGTGTCCGTTAGGCGACGCAGGAGCCTTACGGGCATCGACAGCAGAGCGAGGGCTTTCCCTTCCCCCCTCAATATATAAAACCGCCCCTATCCACCCTGACGACATTCCAGCGCGGCAAGGCGGGCCGCGTCCTCGGCATCCTGCGCCGCGTCGGCCTGTGCTTCCTCCAGCGCGCAACGCTGCCGATAGATGGCGTACTGCGTGCGCACATACTGCTTTGCATCCTCGCTGCGGCGTGTGCCGTAGCCGGAAAGCATGCTGCGTTCGTTGAATTCCAGAAAGCGCCGGGCCTGCTCCTGCCAGTCCGCCAGCGTCATGTCCTGATGACGCCGGGCGCGCATTTCCGCATGGTCCAGAAACATGGTTACCAGTTGGTTCATGTCGGCGAGTTCGGCGGCGGTCAGATAATTCTTGGCCACATCCGCATCCGTCAGACACGGCATGCCGCCCCGGAAGCAGGTCAGCCCCATATGGGGTTTTGTGCCATCCGCCCGCAGGAACTTGAGTTCCGCCGCCGTATGCCCGCTGACCGCATAGAGCATGCAATCCTGCAAATGGGCAAAGAAGTTGCGCACCGGTTCCTCGTTCTTGTTCCTGGCATAGTCCACGCTGGTAGCGGCAATGAGATCCCGCACCTGTTGGTAAAAGAGTTTCTCCGAGGCGCGAATGTCCCGAATGCGGGCCAGCAGCTCGCGGAAGTGCTCCTCGTAGCCGTCGCCGTATTTGAGCTGATCATCGTTCATGGTGAAGCCCTTCACCATGTATTCCGTCAGCCGTTCCGTGGCCCAGGCCCGGAACAGCGCCCCCACCGTGGAGCGTACCCGGTAGCCCACATGCAGGACGGCATCCAGGTTGTAATGTTTTGTTGTGTAATGTTTTCCATTAGTTGCAACTATTGAGTAATGCTCAATAGTTCGCGCTGGTTCAAGCTCGCCATCCTCGAAAATAGCCTTGAGATGCTTATTGATATTGGACACCGTGACGCCGTAGAGCTGGGCAAGCTGCTTTTGGGACAGCCAGACCGTCCCGCCCTGCAGGCGCACCTCCACCCGCACGCTGCCGTCCGCCGTGGCAAAGACGGCCACGCCCGGCGCGGCGTCCGGCGGGGGCGGCGTTTCCGGCGGCAGGATCTCCGGCATGGGGGGGAGCCTACGCATCGCCATAGCCCAGCTCCCTGAGGTAGGCGGCCATTTGCGTTTCCAGCGCGGCCAGCTCGGCATCCAGCTTGCGGCGCTCGGCGCGCACGGCCAGCAGGTCTATCTCCTCCTCTTCCTCGAAAGTATCCACATAGCGGGGGATATTGAGGTTGCCGTCATGCTCGCTGAGGATGTCCGCTATGGGCACGAGGGCCGCGTACTTCTCCACGGGCCGGCGGGCCGTGAAGGTCTCCACGATGCGCTCGATATGCTCCGGCGCAAGCTGGTTCTGATTCTTGCCGGGGCGGAAGTCGCGGGATGCGTCGATGAACAGGACATCCTCGTCCGTCTTGCGCTTCTGGAAAATGAGGATGGCCGCCGGTATGCCCGTGCCGAAAAAGAGCTTTTCCGGCAGACCGATAACGGCGGAGAGCAGGTTTTCCCGCAAGAGCTGGTTGCGGATGCGGCCTTCCGCCGCGCCACGGAACAGCACCCCGTGCGGCACCACCACCCCCATGCGGCCCGAACCGGGCTTGAGGGTCTCTATCATGTGCAGGATGAAGGCATAATCCCCCTTGGTGCGCGGCGGCAGCCCCCGGCGGAAGCGCCCGAACGGGTCGTGCTCCGCCTCTTCGATGCCCCACTTGTCCAGCGAGAACGGCGGATTGGCCGTCACCACATCAAAGTGCAGCAGGCGTCCGTCCGTGTCCAGCAGCTTGGGATTGCGCAGGGTGTCGCCCCATTCGAGACGGTGGTTGTCCTCCCCGTGCAGGAAGAGGTTCATTCGGGCCAGGGCCCAGGTCGCGCCGATGGACTCCTGCCCGTACAGGGCATAATCGCGCTGGCCGGTCTTCTGGAAGATGCGGCGGCCGCACTTCATGAGCAGGGAGGCGGAGCCGCAGGCCGGATCGCAGATGCTCTCGCCGGGTCGCGGGTCCAGCAGGCGGGCCAGCAGGTCGGACACTTCCGGCGGCGTGTAGTACTCCCCGGCCTTGCGCCCCGCATCGGCCGCGAACTTGCCGATGAGAAACTCGTAGGCATTGCCGATGATGTCCAGCGAGCCCACGCGCGAGAGCGAAAGATCCAGTTCCGGCTTGGCGAAGTCCTCCAGCAGGGTACGCAGAAGCGTATTCTTCTGCTTCTCCTCGCCCAGTTTGTCGGTATTGAAGCTGATGTCCTGAAAAACGTTGCGCAGCTTGCTGCCGTTGGCCTCTTCCAGCGCCGCCAGCGCCTCATTGATGCGCTGGCCGTTGCCCGGCGCGTGCCGCTGGGCGTGGAGCGTCCAGAAGTTCGCTTCGTGGGGCAGTGTGAAACGCTGCTGCCGCATCATGGCCGTGACCAGTTTCTCGTTGTCGTACTGCTGCATGAGCCGGGTGTGCTCGTCGTTGTAGACGTCGGAAACGAATTTCAGAAAGAGCATGACAAGGATGAAGTCCTTATACACGCTGGCGTCGATGGTGCCGCGAAAGGTATCGCAGGCCGCCCACACGGCCTTGTTGATGGTATCCTGTTCGATGGCGGTAACGGTCTCGCTCATGCGTCCTTCCTTTCCTGATCGTGCAGGGATGCGGCCAGCCCGTGCAGCAGGCGGTCCGCGTTGGCGATCTGTTGACGAAAAATATCCTGCTGGCGGCGGATGTTGCCGGCAAGCGCCGCAAGGCAGGCCTGCCGCTCACGCGGCGGCACGGCCACGGGGGCCTCTTCCACATCCTGGCGGCGCAGGCCCAATTGCAGACTCCCGGCCTGTACCTGCTGGAAATAGGTTTGGACAGGGCCGTAGTTGAGCTGCCAGGCCAGAAAGGCGGGCAAAACCGCCGGGCCGGCCCGCAACACAAAAAAATGCGGGGCCGCTACCGCCGGTTCCGGCACCTGTGCCAGATGGACGGCAAAATACTTGCCGCCCCGTATGGACAGCAGGATGTCGTCATCCTGCAAAAAAGGAAAGGGCTTGCGCCCGGAAAGCCGGGTGCGCAGCAGGGCGGGCCAGTTCGGCCCGCCCTCGCGGGAGACGTCCCTGAGCTGGACGACAAGCGCGTCGCCCGCCGGGTCCGACTCGACGCTGCTACGAAAGGGAAAGCCCGGCCGGACCTCGGCGATCTGTGAAAGCTGAAGGATCATGGCTGCTCAGCGGGTCTCACATCTTTCTCCATCCTCTTCCATGAATGCGGCCAGCTCGCGCCAACTGACCCTGTGGCCCCTCTGGGCATTGGCGGGAAACCAGACGACAGCCCCCTTGGAGATATGCAGGTCACCCAGCTTCGAGCGATCTTCACGAACAGTGAAGATCACGTCCGTCCTGTCAACTTTGACCTTCTGAGTCTTCATGTTAACGTTGAAAACCATATTTACTCCCTGCGGATGCGGAGCGGTTCAGGGACCGGGGCGGTTCGAGCATCGCCTGCCAGGCTGCCGCGCGCCGGGGCCGCCCTGCTCCTTTGGGCGGATCCGTGCGGTGCGCTCACGGCGTTCCATCTCTTTTTTTGCAGCATCATTAATGCTGCATATGAAAAATAGCCATAATTTTTTTTCTTGTCAATGCGCACGGACAATTCAAAAAATAACGATATAATATATTGAAATAATATTGTTTTTTAGAAAAAAATCGCTTTTGCGGATACCGTGAAGCCACCACCCCGGACCTGTCGACACAAATTTTACACATAATTTCAATAGATCATTTTTCCATGGCCCGGGGCATTTTGCCTCTGAAAACGGCAATACGCGGGGCGGCCGCCTCGCCTTGCCCTTCTCTCCGGCCACGGCAGGCTGTCCACCCTCCTCCGCTGTCCTGCCCGTTCCGCCTGTCCGCCGCCCTCCGCCCTTCTCCCTGTGACAGGATCAGGCAAGTTTTTGCCAAAAACGCACGTTTTTTGCCGCCGTTTTCCCGGCTATACGGAAAAGCAACAGTGAACTTTTGCAATGGAGGCAATCATGGACGCTGCAAAGGAACTTTCCCTGTCGGGTCGCCGTGGTTTTCTGGCCGGGGGGCTGGCCCTCGGCACGATGACGCTCCTTGCCCACGCCCTGCCCCGCGCGGCATGGGCCGCCGGAGAGGACGCACAGCCGAAGATCGGACGGCAGCCCGCTCCCATGCCGTCCCGCAGGCTGGGGACGCTGGAGGTCTCCGCCATCGGGCTGGGCTGTCTGCCTATGGTGGGCTATTACGGCGGCACATACGAAAAAAAGGACATGATCGCCCTGATCCGGCGGGCCTTCGACAGGGGCGTGACCTTTTTCGACACGGCGGAGGTCTACGGCCCCCATACCAGTGAGGAATGGGTCGGGGAGGCGCTCGCGCCGGTCCGGGACAAGGTCGTCATCGCCACCAAATTCGGTTTCGGCGTCGAGGAAGGAAAGCCGACCGCCCTGAACAGCAGGCCGGACCATATCCGCCGCGCGGTGGAAGGCTCGTTGCGGCGTCTGCGTACCGACCGCATCGACCTGCTCTATCAACATCGCGTCGATCCCGCCGTGCCTATGGAAGACGTCGCCGGGACGGTGAAGGACCTCATACAGGAAGGCAAGGTCCTGCACTTCGGCCTGTCCGAAGCCAGCGCCCGTTCCATCCGCAGGGCGCACGCCGTCCAGCCCGTGAGCGCCGTGCAGAGCGAGTATTCCCTCCTCTGGCGCGAACCGGAAACCAAGATCTTCTCAACCCTGCGGGAACTCGGCATCGGTCTTGTGCCTTACTGCCCGCTGGGCCGCGGCTTCCTGACCGGGGCCATCGACGAGAACAGCCGCTTCCCCAGCGGGCGGCTGTCCACGCTGCCGCAGTTCACGCCCGAAGCCCTGAAGCGGAATATGCCCCTGCCGCATCTGGTCCGCGAATGGGCCCAGCGTAAGGGCTGCACCATGGCCCAGTTCGCCCTGGCCTGGCTGCTGGCGCAAGCCCCCTGGATAGCCCCCATCCCCGGCACCACCAACCCGGCCCATCTTGACGAGCTGACCGGAGCCGTCGCCGTCAGTCTGTCGCCCGCGGAACTCAAGGAATTCGCGTCCGACCTTTCCCGCATCCATCTTGTGGGGCATCGTGCGGACGCCTTCACGGAAAGCCAGATCGACAAATGACTCTTGCCGGAAAGGAGCAGCATATGAACGAAGCCTTGCCAAACGAAGGCCGGCTGCGGCTGAATAACGGCGTCATGATGCCGTCCCTCGGTTTCGGCGTGTACCGCATCGCCCCGGAAATGACGACGGAAGCCGTTCTGGCGGCCCTGCGGGCCGGGTACCGCCTCATCGATACGGCGGCCGCCTACAATAATGAACGGGAGGTCGGCGAAGCCGTCCGACAGAGCGGCATACCCCGCGCCGACATCTTCGTGACCAGCAAGCTGTGGCCGACGGACTACGGTCAGGACGCCGCGGCGCGCGCACTGGGCAGGAGCCTCGGCAAGTTGGGCCTGGACTATGTGGACATGTTCCTCCTGCACTGGCCGCTCCCCTCCCGCTTTTCGCAGACCGTCGCCTCTTACCGGGTGCTGGAGCAGCACCTTGCGGCGGGACGCATCCGCGCCATCGGGGTCTGCAATCACGATGCGGCCAATCTGCAAGCCCTCATGGCCGAGACCTCGCTTGCCCCGGCCGTGAATCAGGTCGAACTCCATCCTTTCTTCCCGCAGAAAGAGCTGGCGCAGGCCCACGCGCGTCTGGGGATCGTGACGCAGGCCTGGTCTCCCCTCGGCGGGGTCAACATCTATGACGCCGCGCCGGGCAAGGCGCGCCATGTGCTCGACCACCCGGTCATCGTGTCCCTGGCCCGGCGGCTGGGCAGGACCCCGGCGCAGATCGTCCTGCGCTGGCATATCCAGCGGGGACATTCGGCCATCCCCAAATCCGTGCATCCGCAGCGCATGGCGGAAAATCTGGCGATATTCGACTTTGCCCTCTCCCCTGCCGATATGGCCGCCATCGACGGGCTGGATACCGGCAGGCGCGGCGGCGACGATCCGCAGACGGTGACGGAGCGGACCTATCCCGTGGTCATCGCCCCGTAGGGCCTGTCAACGCTATATGCTGCGTGTTTTGGGGGGAAGGGGAACCCCGTAGCGCGGGAGGGCCCAGTCTTTTCGTAGCGAAACGAGAAAAGGCCTTCCCGTCATTCTTCCCCCCAGGCCCCCATCGCTTCCCCAGCGCGCTTTTATCGTGGGAAGCGTCGGGGACACGAGGCAGCCTCTCCCCAAAGGCAAGAGGAGCGTGTACGGCTCGTTTATTTATTGAAATTATGTGCAAAGTTATATTGCCTGGCTGTGGCGAGGCTGGCCGTCTGAGAAGATCAGGCAAGTTTTTGCGAAGATCGTTCCTTCCGCCGCCTGCGGGACTGGCCTACTCTCCATTACAGCAAACAGGATACCCCGGACAGCGCAGTGCCGCCCGGCACGCCACACAGGAGGACAGCATGAAGGTTTTCGGCATCTCACCGGCCCGGCATCTTTTTTCCATTCTCTGCGGGATGACCCTCCTGCTGGGCAACCTGCCGCCGGCATGGGCGGCGACAACACACGACAAGGGAGCAAAGAACATGGACAGGATCAGCACGGCGGCCCAAAACCGGCAGGCCCTCATGGGCGAGGCCGGCTCGTCTCTGGCAAAGACGGACCCCGAACTCGCCGCCATGCGTGACCGCCTCGTGTACGGCGAGATCGTGGACGGCGGCACGCTCGACAAGCGCCAGAAGAGCCTTGTGGCGCTGGTGACCCTTGCCGCCATCCAGACGCTGGATGAGGTGAAGGAACATACGGAAGCGGCCCTGCGCTGCGGCGTCAGCCCCGTGGAGATCCGCGAGGCGCTGTATCAGTGTGCGCCGTATATCGGCTTTCCCCGCACGGAAAGCGCCCTGCGCCTGGTCAATGAGGTCTTTGCCGCCCACGGCATCGCCCTGCCGCTGGAAAATCAGGGCACGGTGACGGAAGACAGCCGCTTTGCGGACGGTCTGGCGGTACAGAAGGGCATTTTCGGCGAGGCCATCGACAAGATGCACGCCGCGACCCCGCAGGGCCAGAAGGACATCATGGTCAACTTCCTTTCCGCCTTCTGCTTTGGCGACGTGTATACCCGCAAGGGGCTCGATCTGAAGATGCGCGAACTGCTGACCTTTACCGTCATCAGCGCGCTGGGCGGCTGCGAGGCGCAGGTCAAGGCCCATGTGCAGGGCAACGCCAATGTGGGCAACAGCAAGCAGAACCTCATCGACGCGCTGGCCATGATGTTGCCGTATATCGGCTTCCCGCGGACGCTGAACGCCCTTGCCTGCGTCAATGCCGTCCTGCAGGACTCCTGATGCGACAGCCCGTTCAAGCGAACAGAAACACATACCCCAAGCCCAGCTTTCAGGGAGGAGACATGGACATTCACGGCAAGGTCGTGCTGGTGGCCGGAGCCAGCAGCGGCATAGGCGAGGCGACGGCGATCATGTTTGCCCGCAGGGGCGCGTCCGTCATGCTGGCCGGCAGACGGGAGGAGCTGCTGCGCGCCATCGTGGAGAAACTGCGCGGCGAGGGACATGCCGCCGCCTGCGTGACCTGCGACGTCACGGACGAGGAGCAGGTGAAACGGATGATCGAGGCGACATGCCGGACCTTCGGACGGCTGGATTATGCCTACAATAACGCCGGCATCATGAGCGACGACGTGGAAACGGCGGAAGTCAGCTCCGACGAGTTCGACAGGGTCATCAACGTCAACCTCCGCAGCATGTTCCTCTGCATGAAATATGAACTGCGGCAGATGCTCGCGCAGGGCGGGGACGGCTATTCCATCGTCAACTGCTCTTCCATCGGCGGCCTGATCGGCATGCCCGGGCGTGTCGCCTACCACGCCTCCAAGCATGCCGTGCTCGGCATGACCAAGTGCGCGGCGCTGGAATACGCCGCGCGCGGCATCCGCATCAATGCCGTCTGCCCCGCCACCATCATGACGCCTATGGTGGAACACATGATGCGGACAGGGGCCATCACCGACGTCATCGAGCCCATGCGGCGCGTGGGGACTCCGGATGAAGTGGCCGCCTGCGTCGTCTGGCTGTCGTGTCAGGAAGCGGGCTTCGTCACCGGTCAGGGCATCGCGGTGGACGGCGGCTATACGGCGCAGTAAGCCGTGCGGGCGGCGGCTGGAACAGGCCCCGCCCACACGCTAACCATGCCGCAGGCGGCCCGCATCGTTTAGTACATACACGCCGTGGGGAGGCTGGATCATGAGGAAAAAGGCGCTTTCCCTGCTTATGGGAGTTTGTTTCATGCTGACAGGATCACCTATCATCCATGCGGCGGAGGCCACATCCGTCCGCATCGCCCGGCTGGACATCAAGCCGGAATGCCTGGAATCCTTCCTGATCGCCGTCAGAGAGGAAATGGCCGCATCGCTGCGCGTCGAGCCGGGCGTCATCGCCCTGTATGCCGTTGCCGACAAACAGGACCCGACGAAGCTGACGTTCTTTGAGATGTATGTCGATGATGCCGCCTATGAGCGGCATCGCAACACGCCGCATTTCCAGAAGTATTTCCAGACCACAAAGGACATGATCGCCCGGCGCGTCCTGCTGGAGGCTGTTCCCGTGGAGCTGCGAGACAAGCATACCTCCGGTGAAACTCCCCCGCAACAGTAGGCCATGCCGCCCAAGAGCGCAGAACGCGACATCATGGAGAAAGCGTATGCAACAGGAAAGACACAGTCTCTCCCGGCGGGAATTCATCATGGCCACCGGCTTTGCCGCGGGATGCGCCCTGCTGACGGAAGCGGCGAGGGCGAACGGGGGCACGGCTGCCGGCGACGACAACCTGCTTGCCGGGGTGAGCGACATCCACATCCATGCCGCGCCGGACTCCCGCCCGCGCGCCATCAACGAACTGGCCTTTGCTCGTGCTGCCAAACAGGCCGGGTACCGCGCCATCATGTACAAGTCCAATGACTGGAGCTGTCATGACCGGGCCTTCCTCGTGCGAGAGGCGCTCCCCGGTATCGAGGTCTTCGGCAGCATCATCATGAACCGTCTGCTGGGCGAAAAGGTGAACGTCCATGCGGCCCGGCAGGCGCTCAAAACCACCGGCAATCTCTGCCGCTGCATCTGGATGCCGACGCAGGACGCCGCCTATCAGTGCGCGCATGAACGGCGCGGGCCCGGCATCCCGGTGCTGGACGCCGCGCGCCGGGTGCTCCCGGAGGTGGTGCGGGTCATGGAGATCTGTGCCGAGGCGGACATCATCTTTGCCACCGGCCACAGTTCGCCGGAAGAAAGCTGCCTCCTGGCCCGCACGGCGCGGGAGGTCGGCGTGCGCAAGTTCGTGGCGACCCACGTCAATTCCCTTATCTGGACCATGACTCCGGCGCAGATAGACCGCATCGTCGAACTGGGCGGCTATGTGGAACTGTGCTGCCTGCCCTGCTTCTGGGGGCCGGAAACGCCGCTGCCCTTCCCGCCCATGTCCCCGGCAAAGCTTGTGGAATTCGCCCGCATCGCGCCGGAGCGCACCTTCCTTTCCACGGACATGGGACAGGCGGGTCTGCCCGACCCGCTGACCGGCATGCGGGATGCCATCGGCTTTCTGCTGGCGGGCGGCCTGCCACGAGCCCAGGTGGAACATATGGTCAAGGTCCTTCCCGCACGACTCGTGGGACTGCAATAGAGCGTTTTGCCTTTGAAAAAAGGCAAAACACGAGGCGGTACAGTGCCGCCCGGCCAAAAGTAAGCGGAAAAACCGCGTTTTTTTCCGCGAAACGCCAGGCCGTAGCTTTGAAACACAGAGCGTTTCAAACGCAAAATGCGCTCATACGGAGGCGACACATGGATCGACGCACATTCCTCAAGGGGACGGCGACTCTGGCGGCAGGCGGGGGCGTGATCGGCGCGTCAGCCCCGCTCTCGGCTGTTTGGGCGGCGGCCCAGCAACCGGCGGATATCCGCAATCATCAGCCCGGCATGCGCTACCGTCCGCACGGACTGACCGGCGTCAGCGTCTCGGCACTGGGCTTCGGCATGCTGCGCCTGCCCATGCTTGCCGACGGCAAGACCGTGGACGAAGCGCAGGTCATCCGCATGGTGCGCCATGCCGTCGATCAGGGCCTGAACTATGTGGATACCGGCTACGTCTATCTTGACGGGCAGAGCGAGACCGTCACCGGCAAGGCGCTGGCCGGAGGCTATCGGGACAGGGTCTATCTTACTTCCAAGTCGCCCTGGTGGATCATGGAACGCCCGGAAGACTTTGAACGTTTTTTCGATGAATCGCGCCGCCGCCTGCAAACGGACGTCATCGACTTTTATCACATCCATATGATCATGCACCGGGGATGGAAAGAAAAGGTCGTCCCGTTCCGGCTCATCGAGAAGATGGAACGTCTCAAGGCGCAGGGCAAGATACGCTTTTCCGGCTTTTCCTTCCACGACAACGTCACCCTGTTCAAAAAGATCGTGGACGCCAATGCGGACTGGGATTTCTGCCTCATCCAGCAGAACTATCTGGACACGGAACACGAGGCGGGGCTCGTCAGCCTCAAGTACGCCGCCGCGCACGGCATGGGCGTTTCCATCATGGAGCCTCTGCGTAACGGCTTCCTCGTCACGCCGCCGCCGGAAGTCCAGCAAATCTTCGACGCGGCGGAGCGCAAGCGTTCCCCGGTGGAATGGGCGCTGGATTATCTGTGGAACATGCCTGAAGTGAGCGTGGTGCTCAGCGGCATGGGCAGCATGCAGAACGTGATGGATAATCTGGCCTATGCGTCCCGTTCCGCGCCGGGCATGCTGAGCGCGGAAGAGGTGGCCGTCATCGGACGCGCCGCGCGGCGGTACCGTTCCTTTGACGGAGCCATCCCCTGCACCGGCTGCTACAACTGTATCCCCTGTCCCCGCAATGTGGCCATAGGCTACCTGTTCAACATGGTCTTCAACCAGTACAAGGCCGATGGCGACATGGCCCGCGCCCATCGCCTGATACGCTATTCCATGTCGCCCATCCAGCGCGGCGATGGGCCGCAGGCCTGCGACCAGTGCGGGCAGTGCCTGCCCAAGTGCCCGCAGGGGATCGACATCCCCGCGGAGCTGAAGCGTGTGCGGCGCGAGCTGCGCCTCTGAACCTGAGAGTATTTTCCGTTTGAAACGCTTGGCCTTTCAAACCATACGGCCTGGCGTTTCGCGGAAAAAACGCGGTTTTTCCGCTCACTTTTGGCCGGGCTGCGCTGTGCCGCTGCCTCGTGTTTCACCTTTTTTCAAAGGTGAAACGCTCTGAGGACAGACCGGCCCTCATCCCCAACCACAACCCCGGAAAACGCCATGAACACCCTGAAGCACATCCTTCCTACCGCCCTGCTCCTTCTCAGCCTTGCCGCCGTGGCCACGGCGGGCACGCCGAACGAACGGCTCTCCGCCTCGCCCGCCGCAGCGCATCAGGACGGCGAGAGTCTGCGCGTGCGTCTGAGCTTCGACGGCGGGGAGGCCATCGTCCAGCTGGACGATCATCCCGCCAGCCGGGATTTTTACGCCATGCTGCCCCTGCGGCTGACGCTGGAGGACTACAACAAGACGGAAAAGATAGGCTATCTGCCGAAAAAGCTGCAAACGAAAGGCTCCCCGTCCAGTTGCGACCCGGCGGCCGGCACGTTCGCCTATTATGCCCCGTGGGGCAATCTGGCCATTTTTTACCGGGACTTCCGGCACTCCGAAGGGCTTGTGCCGCTGGGTCGGATAATCAGCGGGATGCAGCACCTTGCGGGCATCCCTGACGATGTCCCCGTCCAGATGGAGCCGATCCCCCGGCAGGGAGAAGGCCAGTAAAGGCCGCAAACGTAGCAAAAGGCGAACCTGTCCGCAGGTCCGCCTTTTTTCTGAGCGCATGTTGGCGGGAGAAGCCTCTCCAGGACGCACTTTCACAATTTTACAAATTATTTTAACATGTTGTCTTTAAGAAAGACAGCACGCAAGGCGGCACAGCGCCGCCCGGCCCAAACCAGGGGGAAAAAGCACGTTTTTCCGCGAAGCGACAGGCCGTATGGCTGTAAACGCCAAGCGTATCAGAGAGAAAATGCTCTCATGGATAAGATGCCACCCCGCTTGCCTTTGGGGCGGGGCGCCGCATATCTCCGACGCTTCTCTCGGTAAAAGCGCGCTGGGGAAGGGATGGGGTTCCCCTTCCCCCCAAACAGGCAGCGAATAGCGTCAATACCCCCTACGCCGGACAGCGCCGTCTGCTGATGTCCCGGTGCGGCGGCTCGCCAAACATGCGCTTGTATTCGCGGGTGAACTGGGTCACGCTTTCGTAACCCACCGAGAGGGCCGCGCTGGCCGCGCGTTCGTTTTCCACCAGCATCAGGCGCTGCGCCTCGTAAAGGCGGAGCTGCTTGTGATATTGCAGGGGGCTCAGGCCGGTGATGCTCTTGAAATGCCGGTGCAGGCTTGAGACGGACATGCAGACCTGCCGTGCCAGCGCGTCCATGCGCAGGGGCCTCGTCATGTTCCGCCGCATGAGGGCGATGGCCTGCAGGATCTGGCCGTTCTGCGCGCCATGCGCGTACAGTCCCCGCAAAATGCCGCCCTGCGGCCCGGCCAGCAGCAGGTAGTGCAGCTCGCGCAGGATGAGCGGGGCCCGCACGGCGATCTGCCGGGGCTTGTCCAGCAGTTCGGCGAGCCGCAGCACGCTTTCCATGAGATCCGGGTCGGCATCGGCCACGGCCACCCCGCTGTCGTCCACGCCCGCCGCGCGCTCTTCCGGCGTCATCGCCATGATGAGCTCCCCGAGCATCTGCCTGTCCAGATAAAAGAAGAGGGAAAGGAAGGGCCGTTCCGGCGTGGGGTCCACGGCATGGGAGAGGCTCGGCATGTCCACCGCGGCAAGCAGACACTGATTGGCGTGGATCGTGTATTCCCGCGACCCGAGCACGGCTTTCTTGCCGCCCTGCACGATCAGCGAGGCCAGCGGCCGCGTGAAGCAGCTTTCCGAACAGTTGACGGCTTCCCGCCGGACGAGGAACACCCCGTCAACAGGCCCGGGCAGCACCGCGGGACGCGGCACATGCCGTAGCAGGATCTCTTTCAGCCGTTCGTTGAGCTCGTTGATGAGCGCCTGTCCGTCATCAGTCATGGCATGCCTCCCGTCGTCCAGCGTATGCCTTTCCGCGCCGCGCCGCAACGTCGGGGGAGGCGGCCCGCTTTGCCTTTTTGCCGGAAACGATATAGACTGACAGCATCGGTTTTTGCGCGGTCATGCCGCACGGCGGGCGGGAAGCTGCGCCGCGCGTTCGCGCCTGCCCGGCAGAGCTTTTTTCCGAGGGAGAGGATATGGCATCCAATTTCGCCTTTTTGCGGGCACGCTTTCCCGAGCTGGCCGAGCTCGGCATGCTGGCCGAACGCTATCTGCATTCGGACCCGCAATCCTGCCTGATGAAGACGGGCCTGCTGTGTGAGGGCATGATCCGGGTCATGTGCGCGCAGGATCATATTCCCTTGCCCGAACGCTGCGACGCGGCGACGCGCATCGCTATTTTGCAGCAACGGGACGTGCTGCCCTCCGACGTGGCCGCGGCCTTTCATCTGCTGCGCAAGGAGCGCAACAGGGCGGCGCATGAGGGCGGCCCCTTTTCCCCGGAAAAGACGCGCGTCCTCCTGCAGATCGCGCACAGCCTGTGCGGCTGGTTCTCCCAGACCTACGGCGACGAGACCTCCCGGCCGGAAGCTTTTGTAGCGCCCGCCGCGACGGACGACGCCCGGCAGGAAGACGGCGGCAAAGCCGGGCAGGATGCGGAACTGGCGGAACAGGCCGTCGCCCATGCCGCGCGCAACGCCGCCGAGCCGGAAGACGTGCGCCGCCGACGTGCCGCCGCTGCCGCGGGCGCTCGCCGCATATCCGAGGCCGAAACGCGCTATCTCATCGACGAGCAGCTCAGAAAGGTGGGCTGGGAGGCCGATTCCGAGAGCCTGCGCTACGCGCTCGGCGCGCGGCCGCAGGCCGGGCGCAATCTGGCCATAGCCGAATGGCCCACGGATGCCGAGGCGGGCGGCAGGGGCTATGCCGATTACGCCCTCTTTGTGGGGACGCGCCTTGTGGGGATCATCGAGGCCAAAGCCCGCCACAAGGACATCCCCGCCGTGCTCGACCACCAGTGCAAGGACTACGCCCGCCATATCCGCGCGGAACACGCGGCCCATGTCATCGGGGAATGGCGGGGTTTCCGCGTTCCCTTCCTCTTTGCCGCCAACGGCAGGCCCTATATCCGGCAGTATGCGGAAACGTCCGGCATCTGGTTTCAGGACGTGCGGCAGGCCGCCGGCGTGCCGCGTGCCCTGCACGGCTGGATGAGCCCCGCCGGGCTGGAGGCGCTGCTCACGCGGGACGACGAGCGGGGCAACCAGCGTCTTGCCGCCCTGCCCGCCGATTTCCTGACCGACAAAGACGGCCTCAATCTGCGTGAATACCAGCTTCGCGCCATTGCGGCGGCCGAACGGGCCGTGATGGAGGGCGCGCAGGCGCTGCTGCTGGCCATGGCGACGGGCACGGGCAAGACCCGGACGGTGCTGGGCCTGATGTACCGCTTTTTGAAGAGCGGACGTTTCCGGCGCATCCTTTTTCTTGTGGACCGTACCGCGCTGGGCACGCAGGCGCTGGACGTCTTCAAGGACGTGAAGCTGGAGGAACTCCAGCCGCTGAGCGGCATCTATTCCGTATGCGGCCTGACGGACACGGGCATAGATACGGAGACCCGCGTGCATGTGGCCACCGTGCAGAGCATGGTCAGGCGCATCCTCTACGGCGAAGGCAGCGACAGCATGCCCTCGGTCAGCGACTACGACCTTGTCATCGTCGATGAGGCCCACCGGGGCTACATCCTCGACCGGGAAATGACCGACGGCGAGCAGCTCTACCGCGACCAGCGCGACTACCAGAGCAAATACCGCGAGGTCATCGACTATTTCCAGGCGGTCAAGATCGGCCTGACGGCCACGCCAGCGCTCCAGACCACGCAGATTTTCGGGCCGCCCGTGTTCACCTACTCGTACCGTGAGGCGGTCATCGACGGCTTTCTGGCGGATTACGACGCCCCGCACCAGCTGAGCACGCGCCTCAGCGAGCAGGGCATACACTACAAGCCCGGCGATACCGTGGCCCTCTTCGACCCCGCCACCGGCGAGATCACCAACGCCGCCCTTCTGGACGATGAACTCGACTTCGAGGTGGACGAGTTCAACCGCACCGTCATCAACGAGCATTTCAACCGGGAGATCCTGCAAGAGATCGCCAAGGGCATCGACCCGGAGGACGCCTCCTCCGGCAAGACGCTCATTTACGCCGTCAACGACCGTCACGCGGACATGATCGTCCGCATCCTCAAGGAGATCTATGCCGAGGAGCTGGTGGATACGGATGCCGTCATGAAGATCACCGGCAGCATCGGCAACCGCAAGAACATCGATGCGGCCATCCGCCGTTTCAGGAACGAGAGCTTTCCCAGCATCGCCGTCACGGTGGACCTGCTCACTACCGGCATCGACGTGCCGGAGATCACCCGCCTCGTCTTCCTGCGGCGGGTCAAGTCGCGCATCCTCTTCGAGCAGATGCTCGGCCGCGCCACCCGCCTGTGCCCGGCCATCGGCAAAACGCATTTCGAGGTCTACGACGCCGTAGGCCAGTTCAGCGCCCTTGAGCCGCTCACCAGCATGCGGCCGGTGGTCAGCAATCCCTCGGCGAGCCTTGATCTGCTGCTGGACGGGCTGGAGGTCATGGACGAGCCGGAACACATCCAGAGCCAGGTCAGCCAGATCCTCGGCCTGCTGCAACGCCGCAGGCGCCGCCTGCCGGAGGAGGCCCGGCAGCAGTTTGCCGACCTCTGCGGCGACACGCCGGAGTCCCTCATCCGGCGCGTGCGGACGGCGCAGCCCCTGGAGGCCAGAGACCTTCTGCTGGCCCGGCGGGATGCGCTGGCCCTTCTGCGGGCGTCGGACGGGACGGGCAGCCGCCCCATCGTCCTTTCCGATACGCCGGACGCGCTCACCAGCCATACGCAGGGCTACGGCAAGGATCATCTGCGCCCCGCCGACTATCTGGAATCCTTTGCCCGTTTCGTGCGGGAGCACCGCGACGAGATCGCGGCCATGAACCTCATCTGCACGCGCCCGGCCGACCTCACGCGCGAGAGCCTTAAGAGCCTGCGCCTGACCCTGGGGCGGGAGGGCTTCACCGTCCGGCAGCTCAATTCCGCCCTGTCCCGCATGAGCAATACGGACATTGCGGCGGACATCATCGGCCTTGTGCGCTGTTACGGCGTCAATGCGGAGCTGCTCGGCCACGAGGAGCGCGTCCGCCGCGCCGTGGCCCGGCTGAAGCAGGCCCACGAATTTTCCGCCGCCGAAAAAAAATGGATCGACCGCATGGAAAAATATCTGCTCAACGAGTCCGTGCTGTCCGTGCGCACCTTTGACGAGAGCGTCGTCTTTCGCGACAGGGGCGGCTTTGCGGCGCTGAACAAGCTGTTCCGCAATGAGCTGGAAAACCTTGTGAACGAGTTGAATGCCTATCTGTACGATGATGGAGGCCTTGCCGCATGACCACTCAGGAGATCGTCGCCAAACTCTGGACCCTCTGCAATGTTTTGCGGGATGACGGCATTACCTACCACCAGTACGTTACCGAGCTGACCTATCTCCTCTTCCTGAAAATGGCCAAGGAGACCGGCAGGGAAGACGACATCCCCGCCGCCTGCCGCTGGGATGCGCTGACCGCCTGCAGCGGCGTCGAGCTCAAGCATGTGTACAAGCGGGCGCTTGCCGAGCTGGGCGAGACCGGCACGGGCCGCGTGCGGGAGATCTATCAGGGCGCGGTGTCCAACATCGACGAGCCGAAGAATCTGGAAAAGATCATCACCAGCATCGATGCGCTGGACTGGTATTCCGCGCAGGAGGAAGGCCTCGGCAACCTTTATGAAGGCCTGCTGGAAAAGAACGCCAATGAAAAGAAGTCCGGCGCGGGCCAGTATTTCACCCCGCGCGTGCTCATCGACGTGATGGTGCGCCTTATGGAGCCGCGAGTCGGGGAGCGCTGCAATGACCCGGCCTGCGGCACCTTCGGTTTCATGATCGCCGCGGACAGATACCTCAAGGCGCGTACCGACGACTATTTCGATCTGGACGAGGAGCAGGCCGTTTTCCAGAAAACGCAGGCCTTCACCGGCTGCGAACTGGTGCACGACACCCACCGCCTTGCCCTCATGAATGCCATGCTGCACGGCCTGCAAGGGGAGATACGCCTTGCCGACACCCTGTCCACGGCGGGCAAGGACCTCAAGGACTACGACCTCGTGCTGACCAATCCGCCTTTCGGCACCAAGAAGGGCGGCGAGCGGGCCAGCCGGGACGACTTTTCCTTTCCCACCGGCAACAAGCAGCTGAATTTCCTGCAACATATCTACCGCAGCCTCAGGCGCGGCGGTCGGGCCGCCGTGGTGCTGCCGGACAATGTGCTCTTTGCCGACGGCGACGGCGCGCGCATCCGGGCGGACCTCATGGACAAATGCGACCTGCACACCATCCTGCGCCTGCCCACGGGCATCTTTTATGCCCAGGGCGTCAAGACCAATGTGCTGTTTTTTGCGCGCGGCCAGAGCGACAGGGGCAATACCGCCGAGGTCTGGTTTTATGACCTGCGCACCAATATGCCCTCGTTCGGCAAGACCAACCCGCTCCGGCCGGAGCACTTCGCCGCCTTTGAGGCGGCCTATGCCGCGCCGGACCGCCACGCCGTGCGGGATGAACGCTGGAGCGCCTTCAGCCGGGAGGCCATCGCGGCGCGGGGGGACAGTCTGGACCTCGGTCTGATCCGGGACGCCGCGCTGGTGGACGCCACCGAGCTGCCCGACCCCGTCGAGAGCGGCGAGGAATGCCTTGCCCTGCTCGACGAGGCGATGGACCTGATGCAGGGCGTAGTGCGTGAGCTGCAACGCCTGACCGGCAAGGAGGCGGAATGATGGCCCGCCCCCGCAAGAATGCCGCCGCGTCCCGCGCCTCTCTGCTGCCGGAAAGCGCCCCCCTGCCGGAGATCCCCGTGCAGGAACAGCCCTACCCTCTGCCCGAGGGCTGGAAATGGGTGCGGTTGGGAGATTGCAATCATTATGCGGGCGAAACCATCAATCCAGCACTTTTTCAAGAAGATATCTTTGAACTTTACAGCGTTCCCAGCTGTATCACCGGTTATCCGGAAATTCTTTCAGGTAAGGAAATCGGTTCTTCAAAGCAATCTGTCGAGCTAGGTGATGTCTTATTATGTAAAATAAATCCACGTATAAATCGTGTTTGGCGTGTTGTCGGATACACAGCTAATCGTCTTGCTGCGTCTTCGGAATGGATAGTTTTCCGAAACAAAGATATTTCATCAAAATATATAATGCTATGTATGCAATCAGCATACTTTAGAGAATACATGCTTTCCAATGTCTCAGGTGTTGGTGGCTCACTAATGCGAGCACAGCCCAAGCATGTACGGCGCTACCCCATCCCCCTCCCTCCGCGAGAGGAGCAAGAACGCATCGTCGGACATATCGAATCCCTCTTTGCCCGGCTGGACGAGGCCCGGCAAAAGGCGGAAGCAGTGCGGGACAGTGTGGCCCTCCGCAGGGCTGCCATCCTGCACAAGGCGTTCACGGGAGAACTGACGGCCAAATGGCGGGAGGAACAGGGGATAAGCAAGGAGAGTTGGGAAGAAAAAGACTTTGCCCACATTATTACGAACATTGAGGCTGGGAAAAATATACGGTGTGAGGAAAGGCCTCCACACGAAAATGAAGTAGGCATTATCAAGGTCAGTGCTGTAACGTGGGGTTTTTTTAATGAAATGGAGAGCAAAACGTGTCCAGACGCATCATTATATAATGAAAATATTCAGATAAAAAGAGGAGACTTTTTATTTAGCCGGGCAAATACTATCCAGCTGGTTGGAAATTGTGTCATCGTCGAAAACATTACAAAAAAATTGATGTTATCAGATAAAATTCTTAGATTTTCTATTGATAGATGCACACTAAAAAACTACCTTCTGTTTTTTTCTATGTCAGAACAATATAGAAGACAAATTGAAAATGCCGCATCAGGAAATCAGGATGGAATGAGGAATATTTCTCAAAAAAAATTATTAGGCCTAACCATTCCTCTCCCCACGCTTCCCGAACAGCGGGAAATCGTCCGCATCCTCGACGATCTCCTCGGCAGGGAGCAGCGCCTCAGGGAGGCCGCCGATGCCGTCGTGGCGCACATCGAGCGCATGAAAAAGGCCATCCTTGCCCGCGCCTTCCGGGGCGAGCTGGGCCGGGCGGACTGTCCGTCCCGTCCCTGAGCCGTCGCCCTTCCCCTACCTTCAGGAACGTCATGTCCGCTCAGTCTCGCGCCCCCCAGTCCTCCCCCAGCCGCGGCAAGGGCCGCCCTCGCGCCTTTGACCGGGCGCAGGCCCTGCACAGCGCGCTGGAAGTCTTCTGGCGGCGGGGCTACGCGCCCGCTTCCGTGGCGGAGCTGTGCGCGGCCATGCGCATCAATCCCCCCAGCCTGTATGCCACGTTCGGCAACAAGGCCGCCCTCTTCCTTGAGGCGCTCCGCCATTATGAGCATACCTACTGGGACGCCCCGTCCCGCCGCTTTCAGGAAGAGCCCGACGTGCATACGGCCGTGGCGCATTTCTTTCGGGACGCGGCCCGCATCCTGCTTTCCCCGCACACGCCCTGCGGCTGCATGGTGGTGCTGGCCGCCGTCAACATCGCTGACGACGAGACGGAGATCATCGCCGCCGTGCGCGAGCTGCGGCAGGCTACCGAGACGCTGTTTGCCGACCGCCTGCGCCGGGCCGTCCGGGAGGGGCAGCTCCCCCCGGATACGCCCGTCGGGCCGCTGGCCGGCGCGCTGAACACCCTGCTTGAGGGCCTCTCCCTGCAGGCACGGGACGGTCTGTCCCTGTCTGAACTTTCCGCCATTGCGGGCCTTGCCGTCCGCCTGCTCCCCCCGCCCCGCCCCGCTTCCGGCCGCTAACGCCCCTGATGACCATTCCCGCATGTTGCCGTTGACAAAGGCGACATGTGCGCGGCGGCATAGCTCCGTCAGGCCAAAACCAGGCGGGAAAACCGCGTTTTTTCCCCGAAACGCCAAGCCCTGTGGCCACGCCTTTCAAACTGAGCATGCGCTCACGCCCGCGCCGGGCACGCGTGCCCTGTATCCGCCCTTCTTTGGCCATTGACATTTTTTTAGTAGTCATTAAAAAAATGTCATACGCGGTACGGCAGGGATCCCCCCTCGCGCCGGCGACGTTCTCGCTCGCGGCCGCGCCGCCTTTGTCCGCGCATGAAGCGTTTGCCTGTGAAAAAGGCAAAAGGCGAGGCGGCACAGCGTCACCCGGCCCAACGTGAACGAAAAGCCGCGTTTTTTCCGCAAAACGACAGACCGCAGGTAAAAATGCTCTCAAGGAGAAAAGATCATGAGCAAGCACATCGTCATCCTGAACGGCAGTCCCCGACTCCACGGCAATACGGCTCTGCTCTGTGACGCCTTCGCAGAAGGCGCTGCCGAGGCCGGACACACGGTCACCCGCTTCGACCTGCAACGGATGGACATACGCGGCTGTCTCGGCTGCGTGAAGGGCGGCAAGGATGCCGCGCATCCCTGCGTGCAATGGGACGACATGGCGGCCATCTATCCGGCCTATACGGCGGCGGACGTGGTCGTGCTGGCCTCGCCCATGTACTACTGGGGCTTCTCCGGCCAGCTCAAGACCGCCTTTGACCGCCTGTTTGCCGTGGCCGAATGCCGGCCCGGCTATGCCAATCCGCGCAAGGATTGCGCGCTCCTCATGGCGGCGGAAGGCAACAGCCCGGAAAACTGGAAACCTGTGCTGGACTATTACCACGCCCTGCTCGGCTTCCTCCACTGGCGGGACCGCGGACAAGTGCTGGCCGGGGGCGTCTTTGAGGCGGGCGCGGTGGCCGGGCATCCCGCCCTGCGGGAAGCCCGCACGCTCGGCGCTTCCCTGTGAACGACACACGCCAGCCCACCGCGCCGTGGACGGTTCAAGCGTGTTGCCGTTGAAAAAGGCAACATGCAGAGCGACGACACGAGGCCGCCCGTCCAGAACCAAGCGGAAGAGCGCGTTCCGCGCGAAACGATAGACCGCCTGGCGTGAAGCGCCAAGCGTTGCATCCGGAAAGCGCTCTTGCTACGCCCGCCCCGCCGTTCCGACCGCTGATACGCGGCACGGACGCGGGGCGTCCTGCTTTATGGCGATCCCGCCGCCTGCCGCCCCGGGAGCGCCGTGCCCCCGCCTACCCCTGCCGCTCCGGCGATCCACGGCAGACGGCGGAGCGCCCTTCCTCCTTGTCCGCCGCCCGGCGGCCCCTTTCGTCTTGCCGTTGCGCGCACGGCAACGCGCCTGCCTCCGCCGGCCGCATGCGCGATGACGCGGAGGGAACATACGCCCTCCCGCTGCCGGGAACGCTTCGACGCAGCGGCAACGCAAAAAATATGCCCGCGCCCGCACAAATCCCTTGACGGAAATATTTTCGTGGATTACGCAAATTAGTCGTATGAGTTCGTATTTTTTGCATATAGCCTGCGCATACGTTCTTCTTGCCCAGGGAAAATACCTATGCCAGTCCTTGTGAAAACGCTGCGTTACCACTGATCGTTCCCCAGCATGAAGGGAAGGGGGCGTCGCCTGCCCTGCCGCGGCGGCAGGGAGGGACGCCAGCCCTCCGCAGGAAGCCGTCATGTGTCACCCCGCTCAGCTTCCTTTCCCCACTGCCTACTGCCCCGCAGACGTTCTCATCGCTTTCGGGTCTGTCTCCCGCCTGCTGTCCCTTTTCGGAAGATCCTTTCCGTTGCCTGTCACGGCGTTTGTGCCGCTGCGGAAGTCTGCTCCCTTTTGTCGTCCATTCGAGAATGCATATGGAACATGATCATTTAGCGCACAACACGAAAAAGCTGAACATATATACCATATTTTGCGCGTCGTTCACGCTCTCTCTCTCTCTCTCCTTGTCGCGGCGGCATGGATCATTTATGCCGTTCAGCATGAAAAACGCGATCTGCAGCAGGCGTCACAGTTTTACAGTCACAACATTTCGCAAAAGATCTCTCTGCTTTTCCAGTCTCTGGCGCAAAACCTCAGCCCCATTTACACCATGCTTGTCCTGCAGGACGGCAAGACGGACAAATTCGAGCAGCTCGCGGAGGGTATCATCAAGGCGAATGCGGAGATCATAAACATCAATCTTGCGAAAGACGGCATCGTCAGCAATGTTTTTCCCTATGTGACCAACAGTCAGGCCCTCGGACACAATCTCCTGCGGGCGGAGGACAGGAAACAGGAAGCCATCCTTGCCAAGGAATCGAGGAAAATGACCCTTTCAGGCCCGTTCGACCTGCCGCAGGGCGGCACGGGACTCGCCTTCCGGCAGCCCATCTTCCTGCCGCGCAGCCCCGGGGAGCGGGAAAAGACCTTCTGGGGCTTTTGCATCGTCACCTATCGTTTTCCCCAGATCCTCACCACACGGGTCGATTTCGGCATCCTGGCCGCCGCCGGCTTTTCCTGGGCGCTCTGGCGCAAGGACCCCGCCAGCGGCGAGCGATCCGTCCTGCTGGCCTCCGGCACGCCGCTGGACGGCGCAGCTGTCCGGCAAAAAGCCATTACACTGCAAAACGTGACCTGGTACCTCGACATCAGCCCCGTGCACGGCTGGATCGATTCCCGGAAAGTCATGCTGTATGCCGCCACCGCGTTCTCCCTTTGCCTTCTCTTTTCCCTTGTGGTGACGCAGTTTGCCGTGCTTCTCAACAAGAACAGGGAAATATCCCGACAGGCAAGGACGGACTCCCTCACCAATCTCTACAATAAAAGCTCCTTCTGGGAGCTGCTCGAGCCAGCCATTGAACGGCATCTCAAGCATATCTATGCGAGCGGCGATCCGCGCCTTTTCCTGTGCGTATTCGACCTGAACGATTTCAAGAAGATAAACGACGACTACGGCCACATCATCGGGGACAAGGTGCTTGTCGAGTTCGCACGCAGACTTTCGGACGGCCTCTCGTCCCATGATTTCGCCTCGCGCTTTGGCGGAGACGAATTCGTCGCCGTCTTTTACTGCACGCCAAACAAGGAATGGCTCCTCCCGGAGAAGCTTGAGCACATCAAGCTGCGACTTGAGGAGGAATATGAAATAAACGGCAACAAGCTCCATATCTCCTTTGGCTTTGGGGCCATTTCCCCGCAAAGCGACATGCTCGCGGAAGAGCGGGGCCATCTGACCCTGGGTGAGTTCTTCGTGGAAAAGGTGGACAAGGCCATGTATTCCGATAAGAGGACCTTCCATACCCTCGGGCAGACCGACGCCCTTGCGCCCGCTGGCGGCGATTAGGCCCGGAGTCCGCAACCTGTCCCGAGCGGCGCTCTTTCCCGCCGTACCGCCCACGCTCTTGTTCTCCCTTGCGCGCCGGCGGTGGAGAGGTCGCCCCGCCGGCGTGTCCCCGTTTCCCGCCCTGCCCCGTCCGGCGGCCGCCGCACGCAAGCCCTTGCGCCACGCCGTCCGTACCAGCCCTCCCCCTTGAAAACGGTTGGCCGTTGAAAAGGCAAAGCGCCCTCTCCCGTTCCGCCACCACCGCCTGACATGCCTTCCGCTTCCCGACACTGGCCGCTTTGCCGGATCCGGCGGGCGCGTGCGAGGATCAGGCAAAAAGTTGCAAGTATCGTGAATGGCCTGCCCGCAGCCAAAGCGTATGCTCTCTTCATCACCACGGACAATTTCAGGAGGAAGATGTGATGAAGAAGACCGTACTCGCCAGCCTGCTTTCCCTTTCCGCCGCCGCCACCATGAGCATGAGCCAGCCCGCCGCGGCGGAGAACGCCAGAGAGCAGGTCATCATCCGCTGCGGCGAACAGGCCGCCGTCAAGGGCTCGCCCAAGTACTTCACCGGCAGCGTCCGCATCGACCCGCTCTATCCGGCCAATAATGAGATGCGTTCCAGCGGCGGCAGCGTGACCTTTGAGCCCGGGGCCCGCTCGCACTGGCATGTCCATCCGGTGGGACAGGCGCTCATCGTCATCTCCGGCGTGGGCAGGACGCAGGAATGGGGCAAGCCCATCCAGGAGGTCCGCGCCGGGGACGTCATCATTTGCCCCGTGGGCGTCAAGCACTGGCACGGAGCCGCTCCCGGGAGCGCCATGACGCACATTTCCATCTGCGAGGAGAAGGAGCCGGGGAAGGTCGTCGAGTGGCTGGAACCGGTGACGGATGAGCAGTACGCGGGCAACGTGGAGAGCAAGTAGCCGCCGAGGATCTCCCGCGACACGCGGCACAGGCGCGCAGGCCGCGCCTCGCCCACGTTTGTCGCCGCCTCACGCCGTCTCTGCCGCCGCTTTACCGCACAAGGAGGATATCATGTCCCAAAAATCGCCCCCCACCATGCTCGCCCACCTCATCACGCCACAGCGCAACGGCCGTTGCTCGCGGCGGGAGTTCCTGCGGAGCGCCGCCCTTGGCGCGGTCGCCGTTGCGACTGTTCCGCTGCTGCGGGGACATACGGCCCATGCGGCCACTACAGGAGGAAAAAATATGCTGATCGTCTATTTTTCCCATTCCGGCCATACCCGCCGGCTCGCGTCCTGCATCCAGCGGCTGACGGGCGGCGACCTGGCGGAGATCCGGCCCCTCGCCCCCTATCCGCAGGACTACGACGCCGTGGTGGAGATGGCCAAACAGGAGCAGCGGCGCAACGCCCGTCCGGCCATCGCGCCCATGCAGCCGGACCCGGCGGATTACGACACCCTGTTTCTCGGCTATCCCAACTGGTGGGGGACCTTTCCCATGCCGGTGTTCACCTTTCTGGAAAGCCATCCGGTGGGCGGCAGGACGCTCGTCCCCTTCTGCACGCATGAAGGCAGCCGCCTGGGCAAGAGCGAACAGGATCTTCGGCGTCTCTGCCCGCAGGCCCGCCTTTTGAAAGGATTTGAGGTGCGCGGCTCGCGCGTGGACGGCGCGGAGCCGTCCGTGAAAGCCTGGCTGTCGGAGCTGGGGCTCATCTGAGGCCCCGCTTTTCCGCCGCAGTCGCATGCCCCCGCGGCCCGGACGGACGCATGGCCGGCCGCCTTCTTCCCCCCTGCGTCCCCCCGTGCGGATACCTGCCGCCATCATGGACTTTCCGTGACGGCGGCAGTTTTTTTCGCAGACAGGCTGGCAACGAGGCGGCAACATAGCGCCACCCGGCCAAAAGTGAGCGGCAAAAGCGCGCTGGGGAAGGGATGGGGGGCTTGGGGGGAAGGGGAACCCCTCCAGCGCCGGCGGCGACCGAAAGGCGGCCCAAAGGGCCGTGTCCGTTAGGCGACAAAGGAGCCTTACGGACATCGACAGC